>JAFZOW010000010.1 GCA_017552715.1 Lachnospiraceae bacterium | reverse complement strand
GCCGGAGAGCTGTTCCGGCATGTGATAACGCCTCTCCTCCAGCCCCAGCAGGTTTAAGAGCTTCGTCATATTCTCCGGCTTCATGCGTATGCCGTCCAGCCGCAGGGGGATCTCGATGTTCTCCTCCACGTTCAGCACCGGGATCAGATTGTATTCCTGAAAGATGAAGCCGATCTTCTTCCGGCGGAATTCCGCCCGCTTTCCTCCCTTCAGGGCATGCACATCCTCCCCGTCCAGGATCACAGTCCCAAAGGTCGCTTCATCCACGCCTCCCAGAAGGGAGAGCAGGGTGGACTTTCCGGAACCGCTGGTCCCCACCACTGCCACAAACTCACCCTTTTCCAGAGAGAAACTCACATGATCCAGAGCGATGACCTTCGTCTCCTCACTCCCGTAGATCTTCGTCAGTCCCTTCACTTCCAGGTAACTCATCCATATCCTCCATATCGTATTTCAGGTAACATACCGGTACATACTGCAGGCTCCCGTCCCTGCGGCTCACCACCACAGCTTCAGGCCCGATCCCCGGGCCGGTCATCGCACGGCAGGTCTCGGGGAAAGGTTGTTCCCGTCGCAGAGCAGGATCATCTCACCACACTGTCGGATATGTCAAACAGCTTCGGGATCTGCTTCACTTCATACAGGAACGCTATGGTATCATTCAGGGAATCGATATCTTCCTGCGTAATATCGACCGTATAATCAAATTTCGGCAGAAGCTCCTCGATCTGGTCTATGTCAAGTTTCATATATGCGGCGATCTTTGCGGCAGTATCCTCGTCCAGCCCCTCCGAAAGAGCCTGTGCCCCTCTTTTATACTGTTCTTTTATGATCTCCACCAGCCGCGGATTATCCTCTGCAAAGGCTCTTCTGGCCACCAGCGTATTGGTCCCTGCCAGTCCGCAATCGGATCCGCTTCCCAGTATGCGCGCAACGCCGGCATCCGTAAGCCTTGTAACCGTAGGCTCCCAGATGGCCACCGCATCCGCGCTGTGTGTTTTTAAGATATCCGCCATATCCCCTGCCGCGATGTTCACAAGCCGCACATCCGACATCTCCATATTCCCGGATGCCAGATACTTGTCCATAAGATTATGGGCCGTCGTACCGATGACGGTAGCAAAGCCTTTCCCACGCAGCTGGGATATGTCCGTGATATCGGAATCGGCAGGCACCAAAACCGCATAGGAATCTGCCGCCTGCGCCGCCGTAGCAATGATCACATTATCCTGTCCCAGCGCGATCGCAAAAACCGTAGGCACATCTCCCAGCACACCGACATCCCCTTCTCCCGAAAGGAGAGACTCATTGATAGGAGGCCCGGAATCATAATCATGCCAGTACACCTTTACCCCCAGCTCTGCCATAGCCTCATCCAGCCAGCCCTTTTCCTTTGCTACATATAAGGGTATAAATGCGGCTGACGGCTGTATGGCAAAATGAACCTCATCGGCGGCAACGCCTTCATATGAGTTCCCGCCGTCTCCGCTCCCCCTTCTGCCGGAGAACAGATTCCTGCCGGAAAGAACAGTAACGGCAACGATCGACAATAAAAGGATGAGATCGATCAACAGTTCGGAATGCTTTTTCATAAGTCTTCCTCCTTCTGCTTCTCAAAATCCCTCATCTGACCGATCTCAGCCTTAACTTCTTCATAACAGGCTTCTATCTCATCCATCGAGATCTCCGTAAAGATCTCCACGATCTCTTTATCCAGCTGTGTCCCCGCTGCCAGCTTCAGTTCCTCCATCGCCTCATTAAGACTGCGGGCCGCTTTATAGGTACGGTTTAAGGTAATGGCGGCAAAGGTGGATGCTACAGCCAGCACACGCGAGATCAAAGGGATCTTATCCCCCGGGACCCTCATGCTCCCCATTCCGTCCATACGCTCCCTGCTGAGCCTTATCCATCCGGCGATGCGTTGAAAACTTCCGGAATCCTTCAGGATACGTACCGTATACTCCGGGCTCTTTCGGACCAGCATTCTTTCTTCTTCCGTAAGCTTTCCCCATTTTTCCCTTAATTCACGGGGCAGGGCCAGCTGCCCCACATCGATCAGGACAGAAGCATAGATCAGCTCCTCCGGATTCACCTTCAATTTCATATCGATGGGAAGATAGTGATAAATAAGCTCCGAAAGACGGCGTACATAGATCGCATTTCCGTTCAGATTGGGAGCATTCGTCTCTGCGATACCGACCAGCATTTCCAGCAGCTGCTTTGCGGACCGGTCCGCCCTTTTCAGCAGATTGACCATCCACAGAAGAAACAGGGAAATGAATACGGCGATCAGAAAAACTGCAAGCGGCGCCTTCTCCATAGCCAGGATCTGTTGTTTCATACATATGATACACACCACGGCAGAAAAGAGCGCGGCCGCGGAGATCCAGCCTGCTGCAATGGCAGCGCTGGATTTCGGAGCTATCACCGGTCTTCTGTAGATCAGGGTATATATAACGATACACGCATCCGCCAGGAAGAGGAGTAATGCCATCAGCAGGATATAGGAAGGATTAATATACATATATCATTCCTCCGAAAAATGCATCTGATTCTTTCCTGCGCGTTTGGAGACATATAAAGCCTCATCCGCCCTGGCATACGCTGCGTCTATATCTTCGCCCCCTTTCAGTTCGGTGATACCAAAAGACGCATGGATCCCTTCAAGCCCTTCAAAGCGCACGGCATTCAGCTTTTTAAGGACTTCTCCCAGTCTTTTCCTTACCCCTTCGCGATCCTTCTCCCCTCGTACCAGTATAATGAATTCATCTCCGCCCAGGCGCCCCGCAAAGCTTCCTTTTTCCCGCAGGACTCTGTCCGGAAACGCCCATCGTTCCGACTGATCGATATCCATAACATCCAGGATCGTGGTACCGGCTGTCTGGATAACCTTATCTCCCATCTGATGACCCAGTTTGTCATTGATCTGCTTAAAGGAGTCCAGATCCAGAAGACAGAGTGCCATGTATTCCTTATCACATTCCCGGAGTACACGTCCCAGCATGGAAAAGAAGCGCCCCCGGTTCAGCAGGCTTGTGAGCGCGTCAAAACTCGATCCCACTTCCAGTTCGCGCTGGTTCTGGAGATTTTTCTGGTGCAGCACGAACTGCATCATACGTGTATTCTGAAAAGTATAATGAAGGGCCACCGCAAGAAGCAGCGTGATCAGGATATTATAAGTATCTGCATAAGCGATGGAAATTGCTTTTTCCGAATAGGATGAAATGATAAAACCAACGGAGAATCCGATCAGCACCAGACTCATCCGCAGCATATTGTCAATATAAGCCGTAGCGACCAGCACTACAAGAAGCGGAAAGATGGCAGCCGACATGTAGGGCTGGGAGACCGAAGTCTCTATACCATATGCCATCAGCATCACTACACTGAGATATACCGTAACGGAACCGTACTTTTCCGCGGCTTTGCGGAAAAAAAGCATATACAGTAGAAATACGGCAGAAACGATAAGATAACTCGCATAGAATACCGTGTTCTTCCGTCCGACGCCGAAGACTCCCATCAGCGAAAAAATAACATAAAGAATATTATTGACCACAAACCAGAGATCGATCATCATCGCGTGCCTCCGGTTGGTGGAATTTATCTTTTCCCTGCATTCCGAATATGTGGTGCGATCATAACCATAGAACCAGATGCTTCGTCGTCCCATCACGCTCTTCTCCTATCCCTGTCGCTTTTGTCCGGTCTCCGCGCTATCCTTTTATTGTATCATATTTCCACTGCTTGTACAATCAGAGCCGGGCTGCAGCCCGTACTTTTCCAGATCCACTCTGTTATCTTTCACTTCGATCCCATCCGCTTCCAGCATCCTTTTCTGCACCACGGCTCCGCCGAAAACAAATTCATCCGCCAGTTCTCCTTTTGCATTCACCACTCTGTAGCAGGGCACTCCGTCGGGATCGGTATTCTTATGAAGAGCATTTCCGACGGCACGGCACATCCTGGGATTTCCCGCCATCTCAGCCACCTGCCCGTATGTGGCGACCTTCCCGCGCGGGATCCGCTTTACCGCTTCATAGATGCGCTTTGTGGGCGAATCACTCACCAGATCATAGCTTTCCCTGATCATCCTTTTGATATCTTCCGCGGGAACAGTCCCGTCCAAAATGACTGTATTCCAGTTTTCCTTATTCTGATGATAACCCGGTATCACGGATTTATATCTGTCCCGCCAGACGAATCTCAGCTCCGGATCGACCTTCACGTTGATACAGATATTCCCATCTCTCTCATAAGTCCAGAGAAACGCTTTTTTATTCTGCCTCACCCTCACCAGCTGCCAGTTCGGATCGTGAAAGGGTGCCTCCTGATAGGTATCCGGAAATGAGAGTCCGTATGCCAGTACTTCTTCTCTCGTTGTCATTTTCCCACCTCCGATGCGTCAATGGGGACGGTTCTCTTTAGCGCTTGCTTTATTCGTCCGTCCAGGTGCACATTTCACTTCGGGATCTGTCATTAAGAACCTTCCCCTGTAAAGCATTCCCGGTTGATCACATGCATCAGCGGACTTCCCGCAAATACCTCCTTCAGCCGCTCTCTGAGAAAGGCCGGACGGATGTCCTGCTTCGGGATATCCTCTACCGGTATCCATTCCAGCAGTTCTCCCTCGTCATTTGCCTGTTCGAACACCGCATCTTCCGGCACCGTCATAAGGTAGTAAAACTCCAGCACATGACAGTCTTTCCCCTGGAGCGGTCCGCCTTTCCCGGGGAAGATATTCTCACAGACGATGGCCAGCCGTTCCGCCCGGCAGCGGGCCCCGCATTCCTCAAAGACCTCCCGTTCGACGCATTCCTCCGAAGTCTCTCCGATCTTCACCCCACCACCGACCATGTAATAATATCCGCCGTACATCGACTTTACAAACAGCATCTTTCCGTCGCGTACAAGTATAGCTCCGGCGCGATATCTGAACCAGTCGTTGTCTTTTGCAAAAGCGCAGTCATTTGCCATGTTCCCGACTCCCTTCCGTATAGCTGCTATTCTCTGCATAAGCGTCTTTACTGTCCGATGGACAGCCTCATCCGGTCCATATCCAGCTCCGCTTCCATCCCATAGGGAAGAATGAATACCGGCGATGTATGTCCGAAATTCATATCCGCCATTACCGGCAGCTCCGTAAGCCCGTAGCCGCCGCCTATCACTTCCCTGAGGGAAGACGCATATGCGTCAAAGCTTTCTTTCATCCGCATCTTCCCGATGATGATGCCTCTGATCCGCTGCAAAAGTCCCAAGCGTCCCAGGCTGTCAAAGAATTCCGCCATATCCGAGGGCCTGCAGCATTCCGGTATATCTTCAAAGAAGAATATGCAGCCCTCCAGATCCCGCTCCCGGACCAAAGGCCGGCCCGAAGGGTCTTTCAGCTTCAGCAGCTCTCCGTGTCCCCCGAAGAGCCGTCCCCGGACCTTCCCTCTTCCCTGCACCCGCAGATAACCGCGGTTTGGGATATAGTTTTTTCTGTATCCCTTATCCGTATGCTTGCAGGGATCGTAAGACCAGTCCTCCGAAGCTTCAATGCTTCCGAGCCCGCCGTCTTCAAAGAAGCATTTTTCAAACCACTTCCTGCTGTAGGGATGCCAGGCCCCGTTTTCGGCGATGTTCGTCAGCAGATTGTCCCCGTAAAAAGTCATCAGCCCCAGCCGGTAGCAATAAAGATGCAGCGCCAGCACATCCGAATATCCGCAGAGTATCTTCGGGTTCTTCCTTATGCTTTCTTCGGAGAGATACGGGAGTATTCGCTCCGCGTCATTTCCTCCGATATTGGCGATGATCGCCTTTACTTCCTTGTTTTCGAAAGCCCAGTTAACGTCCTCCGCCCGGGCTTCGGGATGCTCCTTAAGAAAGCTGCTGCCCCGCAGGGAATTCGGTGCCGACACCACTTTCAGTCCAAGTGCCTCCAGCCGCCGGCAGCCCTGTTCATATTCCCAACGGACACGCCTTGCCCCCGCACAGCCCCAGGAAGGGCTGATGGTGGCAACGGTATCTCCTTTTTTCAGTTTTGCGGGTACTACCTGCATAAAAGCGCTCACTCCGTGAAGAGTTCCATATCCGTAACGGACAGATCCTCTGCCACACTAAAGCACAGTCCCCCGGAAAAGAAAGGTTCCTGATCTTTATCATAAATCTCATACAGATCATAGTGGATCCAGCTCTTGGTTCCCACCCCTTTCTGCCATTGCTCTGTGCTGTACGTGACGAACTTCTCCCAGCCGGCTCCCGGCCGGATCTCCTCGTCATTCTTGTAGTACGTCTGATCCGTGATATTTTCGAACTCAAATACCACGCTTACCATGTCCGTTTCTTTATCGATCTCAAATGACTTCAGGCTTGCCCGGAAGTATTCGTTCTCCAGAACGGCCTCCTCTTCTTCGCCATCCTCCGTATTACCGTCTTCATCCGCCTCAACATCATCTTCCTCTGTATCAGCATCTTCCGTCTCTTCTTCCATCGGCGTGGGCATACTCTCATCCGGCGTCTTCGTCACCGTGGGCAAAGCCTCCTGCACCGTCGCCTCTGTCGGCTTATCTCCCCCGGATGCCGCCTCCTCCTTCCCGCATCCTGCGGCCATCAGGCCCAGCAGCATGAGCACCAACAGCTTTTTCATTGTTTTTTTCCTCCGTTTTTCAGCATAGCATACTTTCTCATTTTACATCTTTTTATATCTTTCACAAGCCTTCCCTGATACATTTCCATTCCTCATACAGGCTTTCCATATTCCGGGCGGCGTTGGCCGGACTGGTGGAGGGAAGGCAGATGGCGGAGCGGCCGGTCATTGGTAACGCATACTTCTGATAATATTTGTATGCGGTCTTTCCGTTCACATAGACAGCCCTTATCTTCGCCGCATTCAGGATCAGGCTCAGCTCATTGACCTTTACATTCCGTATGCTGGTATCCGACGAGCCTTCGATATCACAGGAACGGATCACATCCCAGAGCGCAATGTGATTTCTCAGAAGAAAGCTTTTCTTTTCCTCTGTCGTCTGTGGGACTTCTTCCTCAAAGATCATGGAAACGAGCTTCCAGAAGCGATTCTGGGGATGCCCGTAGAAAAAGCATACTTCCCGGGATTTCACCGACGGGAAGCTGCCGAGTATCAGTATCTGCGAGTTTTTATCATATACGGGCGGGATGGGATGAATGGGCATATCTGTCCCCTTATTCCTTTCATTAATGCACCCTGAACGGAGCGCTCACAACCTTCCAACGCTTCAGGGCGCCTGCGTCCCCTCTTTGACCAGCTTCCCGCTGAACACAAAGAGCTTTCTTGCAAGACGCATGTCCTTTGAGCGTTTCGACGACTTCGCGATCCTGCATTTATAAAAGTATTCCCCGCTGATGTCCTTTACGGCTTCATCCGTAGCGAGAAAGATGGCGGTCCGGGCTCCTTCCTCCGGCGTCAGAAAGAAGGGCTTCAGCATGCCCGTGATGGTCTTTCCGAAGCCGCTTTCCCTGTCGATCCCGATATTGGTCGCCACGGCCCCGGGATGACAGCAGTTCACCGTGATCCCGCGCTCCTTGACCCGTCGTGCCAGCTCTCTTGTAAAAAGTACATTGGCAAGCTTGCTCTGGGAATAGGCCGTGATCACGTCAAAATGCTTCTTCAGATTTATATCCTCAAAATGGATACGCCCTGCTTTATGAGCTCCGGACGCCACATTTACGATACGGGAGCCTTCCCCCATTTTCTTAAGCAGGAGCATGGTGAGGTAAAAGTGCCCGATGTGATTGATCCCGAACTGCCTCTCCAGCCCTTCCTTCGTTTCCTGCCGGTCCAGGGAGATAAAGCCGGCGTTGTTTACGAGTATATCGATCTTTTCATTTTCCGCCTTCACCTGTCTTGCGAAATGCCGGATGGAAGCATAATCCCCCAGATCGCAGAGGATCAGTTCCAGCTTCCTGTCCGCTTTCTCCGACAACTTGCAGAGCGCTTCCTTCCCTCTCTCCTCATTCCTGCAGAGCATGATGACCTTCGCTCCCTCATCGGCGAGGGCCGCCGTGGTGGCCATTCCCATTCCGGAATTGGCTCCTGTTACGATGGCAACTTTACTTTCCAGACGCTTCTCCATCCCATCCATCCTTTCTCAGGAATTCTCCCGGATCTCAGCCTTTCCGGAAGTGCATATAAACACGCGTTTCCTGATAGCCTATCTTTTTATAGAATTCATTTCCGCCGCCGGTCATCACTTCTGCCCCCAGAGGCCGCAGCTGCCGGTCATGTTGGGACAGTGCCGCTGCTGCCAGACCTTTATGCTGATGCTCCGGCACGGTGCACAGGGGTTCCATGTAAGCCAGATGATTCTCCGGTACCCACCACATGCCGGAAAAACATACATACTCATCCTTCTCATCCGCGATGATCACATTGTAGGTATAAGTCGAATGCGGGGAGGGCGCGATGGTTGCCCCGTATACATTCTGATACAGTTCATGCGGACTTCTGCCCTCATTCTTCTGCGGTATATCCCAGTCCTTAAACTCCCCCAGTTCCCAGCGGTTAAAACCGTCCCAGAGGCATTTTGCCACCTTTAACGGGTCGGATTCTTCTGGCTTTACAAAATGATAGCCTTCCGGCAGCGGATACGCAAGCTTTCCCTTACGAAAATCAAAGTAGTGTTCCGGCTCCTCATAGGCCAGTGTGTATCCCCTTTCTTTCGCCGCTTCGACCAGAGCCTTCTGGCCGCTTACAAACACAAACTCCGCCGGCTCTTCAAACTCCGGAAAACCGCTTTCCGCATATTCGATCATCTCTCCCGCCAGGGATTCATATCCCGGCCGCAGCACAAAATACCGGGAGCTTACCGGCGCCTCATAGAATACAAAACCCACCGGTTCCTCCCCGTCCAGCCAGAAACGGTTCAGGCGGAGATAAGACCGGTCATGCCAGGGTGAAGTCACCGCATACTCAAAGAAGGGCGCTGCCGGGCCGCCGCTCTCCTCATGGTCGTATGCCGCTGTCATCAGTTCCCAGACCAGATCGATATCCGTCAGGATCTGAAATTGTTTTGTTCTTATCATGATGCTCTTCTCCTCCCTTCAGCTCTCCGGAAAATACCCCATATCAAAGCGGACCTCCCGTCTTTCGATATCCCGGTTGGTATAGCAGCAGGAATCGAAGCCGATGAGCCGGAAGCCCTGACTGCGGTAAAATGCTATGGCTGCGGTATTGCAGGATTGGGTCTCCAGGATGACGGCACGTCGGCCCTGTTCCTTCGCTTTCTCCTTCGCCAGGTTCATCAGCGCCGTCCCGACGCCCTGCCTGCGCAGCGGCTCCGATACCCAGAGCTCCGTCACGATCAGCCGGTTGCTCCATCCCTCCGGGCAGATCTCGATGCAGGCCAGCAGTTCCTTCTTTCCCTTCTCTTCACCGACGATACCGAAGGCCTGCGCTCCTTCCCAGTGATCCTGATACAGGCCGTCCGGAAAGTCATAATCCTGCGACCTGTGGGTCACGGGCTCTTCAAATCGTTTCTTCGTCATAAGGGTCTGAAAGCAGCCGTCCTCTTCCTTTATCTCCACATCATAATACTCTTCCGTTGTGTAATCCATATAGATCGGCGTACCCTTCCATTCTTCCTTAGCCAGTTCGCTTATTTCATACTTCATTGTTTTCTCCTTTCTCTCACGTGAGGATCCACGTGATCAAATGTCACCGTGCCGGAGATCAGATCTCTCCTTTGGCGAACAGATTGTCTTTCCCCATCCCGCATACATAAGGATCACTGTCAAACTTATGACAGAACTCCAGAAAGTCCTTACGCTGCCCTGGATCCTTCATGATCTTTACAAGGATCTCATTGGGTATGGTCCTGGCATAGGCTCCGGGCCCCGCCAGCGAGATGTTTTTCACTCCGTGTTTTTTCAGTATCCCTTTCAGCTCATCCGGCATGAAGTGGTAGGAAATGCTCCATGGCACTTCTCCGCGATCATATGCCTGCTTTGCCTCTTCCGGATCACCCAAAAGCCCGCTTTCATATGCCTTATACAGCTTTTCCTTTTCAAAGTAGAAGGCATCGATCATCTGCTCTCGGCTTTGTATACACCACTGCACCCAGGGATCTTTGCTGTCCGGATCCAGGATGAACTGATTCTTCTGTATGGGATTTGCCATATAGGGCAGTGCTCCCAGCCTGCTTGATACGCTGATCATGATGCGCTTTTTCGCGATCCTTACCAGCTCCCCGATGACCTCTTCCTGTTTCGGATAGGTATAGGAGATGGGTGAATCAAAGGACATGACCAGGTCAAAGGAGCGGTCCCCATAGGCCGACAGATCTTCCAGACTGCCCTTTACAAAAGTGATCCTCTCACTTACGCCTTCCTTTTCCGCGATCTCCTTTGCCTTATCGATCATGGGTTGTGAAATATCAAAATGCGTGACCCTGATCCCCTGCTTTGCCAGCAGGATCGAAAACCTCCCGCATCCCGCTCCGCCGTCAAAGGCGTTCTCCACACCCTCCAGTACGCTCAGCAATTCTCTTTCGATATGCGCTTTCTGCACGATATCATCGATAAAGGTATTTTCTCTTTCCGCTTCCAGTTCTCCCTTATCCGGCTGGTTCCACATCCGTTCGGAGATCTTTGTACTGTAATCCATTGTTCCTCTCTCTTTCCGCGGGCTCTCCCCGTACTCATCCTTCCCGCTTCTATCCTTCCTTCAGCTTCGCATTGATCTCTTTCATGATCTCAAGCACTTCGATCTCTCCGTCCGCCAGAACTTCCACGATGGGATCCTGGCCGTCGTCTTTTCCCCAGTTCTGCCAGTAGATCTCCGCCCGGTGCAGATTCTCTTCTTCATTCAC
The DNA here is from genome assembly GCA_017552715.1 of Lachnospiraceae bacterium. Taxonomy (GTDB): domain Bacteria; phylum Bacillota; class Clostridia; order Lachnospirales; family Lachnospiraceae; genus NK4A136. The sequence continues at coordinate 15,073 of JAFZOW010000010.1, read as the reverse complement.
CGATCCGTCAAAGCACTTACAGGCATCCCCGTAAAACACCTTACCCTTTACCTTGATCTTTGCAATGCCGTACACGGGCCTTCCCAGTTTCACGAAATAATCCGCCCACTGTTCCGCCTCCTTATAGTCGCGGGAGACATACAAAGACGCCATGCGCGAGGGATACTGCGGGAACTTTTCCTTCCGGACTTTTTCCAACGCCAGTTCCCGGAGGGCCACATCCGTATGATGCTCCAATCCATGCCCTTCATATTTCTCCGGATGTTCCCGGATATCCTTTACCGTATCCGCCTCTGCCTGAACTCTGTCCCAGACTCCGTTGGGATGCGCTTCATCCACGCAAAAATGCTCCCCGGCGGTCTTTGGCCGGTCCGATATCACATGATAAAAGATATCCCTATTGCTCTGTATGGAGTAGAAACAGTATAACTCTTCCTTATCATCGTAGATATCCTTATACATACGGATGCTGTTCAGCACAAAGCCTGCTTTTTCAGCAGTCTTACATGACAGCGCGTTTCCCGCAAGGATCACTGCCGCTATCTCATCCTCATTATAGTGCTCAAAGAAATAGCGAAGATATGCCTCTACCGCTTCGGAAGCGTAGCCTTTGTTCCTGTATTCCGTCCCGATAAAGTAACAGATCCCGATCCTTGCCGCATCCTCATAATAGGTACTTCCCACGGATCCGATGACCCTGCCGTCTTCCTTAATGCAGACGCTTAAGGCGATATAATCCACACGGGGATCATCTTTTTCATCCAGCTCCACAGCCTCTTTGATCCAGTCCCCGATCCATTCGGAGCAGTTTTCATCAAAGCCGATCTCGCTTAAGCTTCCGTCCTTTGCCATTTCGGCAAATACCTTTTCATCCCCTCTCTGTACGGAGCGGATGATCAATCTTTCACTTTCGATATGCATTTTATCCCTCCGATCTACGACAGGGGCCGGATGCTTCTGACATAGCTGCCCCGCTTCCTGTATGCATTATCATGCCCCTGTCATAGCCTTGTCTTATCACTTGTGAATATACAGCCGCGTCATCTCCGGCTCGTCATCGCCCTGTGCCATACAGAAAAACTCCCAGCCGTAACGTTCGTAAAAGCCGGTATGGTCTGTCACAAGATAAAGCGGCGATACTCCGTGGGCTCTCTGATCCTCCACGACGAGATCCAGCAGCTTCCCTGCGATCCCGCGGCAGCGGTATTCCTCCTCCGTATATACTGCGCAGACATTGGGTGCCAGATCCTTTCTGTCATGGAAATCGTTTTCGATCACACCCAGGCCGCCCACGATACGGTCTCCGTCCATGCATATATACCAGCCGAACTCTGTCTCCCCGTTCAGATAGGCATCCATACACTCCAGATAAGCCTCTTTCGGCACGCCCCATTTCTCATGAAACCACTGTGCCGCCTGATCCTTCAGTTCTTTTCTTTCTCTCAGTTTAACAAATTGTAATCCTTCCATTTTTTCTTTCCTCCTTCAGATTTTTTCAGTATCTTTTTCGATCAGTTCCATGTACTCCTCATAGGAGATATGCTCACCTCCCATGCTTTCGAGAAAGTCCGTATGAAACTGGCAGTCGATCATGTGAAAGCCCTTTTCCTTAAGCTCCCGTGCCAGAAGGACCAATGTCAGCTTCGATCCGTTCTCCTCATCCGAATACATGCTTTCGCCAAAGAAATTCTTCCCGATCAGCACCCCGTACAGGCCTCCGGCGATCCTTCCGTCAACCTGAGCTTCTGCCGCCATGGCATAGCCCCTTCGGTTCAGCTCCGCATACGCCTTCTCCATATCATCCGTGATCCAGGTCCCTTCCGCATTCTCCCGTTTCATCCTGCAGCGGTGCATCGTGTCCGGAAAGTCCCTGTTTATGACCAATCGTATATCATGCTTTCTCATATATTTCGAAAGCGAATGTGATATATGTATCCTTTCCGGCCTTATGATATACCTCTCATGCGGACACCACCACATGATCGGTTCCCCCTCCGAATACCAGGGAAAAATACCGTGGGAATAGGCCAGTACAAGCCTTTCGGGACACAGGTCTCCTCCGATGGCCAGTAATCCGTCCTCCTCCGCAAGAGCGGGATCCGGGAACAGGATCCCCTTTTCGGGCAGTCTGAAAAGCGGCATATGTGTCACCTTTCCCGTTCTGCCGGAAGCGGCTTCAGTTCCTTCGCCAGGAACAGCAGCAGCTCATCGTCGTTCACACAGGGCGCATACTGCTCCAGCTGCTTCCCCTGATACCACACACCGCTGCCGTCCGGGATATAGCCCCGTTTCACATAGATCCGCTGTGCAGGACCGTAGCCGGAATGCACACCTACCGCAAGGAATACATGGTCCGAAAGCTTTGCGGCTTCCGCCTCCACCACATCCAGCAGTTTATTTCCCAGCCCCTGCCTGTGGAGATGAAAGAAGATCGTGAAATCATTGATCTCCGGCCAGCCGTTCCCGGCATAAGGCCCTTCCTTCGGCTCAAGCAGAAGCGTACAGATCCCCGCCACTTTGCCTTCATACTCGGGCACAAATACCAGGCGCTTTCCTTCTTCCTGATCTTTGAAATAATTCTCGTAGGTTTCCATCTGCGGATGCCAGTTATAAGACAGATAGGTCTCATAATATATCTTTGCATCCGACTGCAGCATGCTGCGTATCTTTAATTTCCCTTCTTCGTAATATACTTTCATTTCACTTTCCTTTCTTAAGCGTACAGGCAGAGCCGCCTTTCCTTATTCACTCCTGCGAAGCTCCATGTACACAAATCTGTTTGGATCCTCTCCCATTGCGATCACATGCTCCGGCATTTCCTTCCGTACAAAGCCCAGCCTTTCATATAAGGCTAATGCTTTATCGTTTGCAGGGTGCGGATCCACCCACAGCGTTTCCGCGCCGTTTTTAAAAGCTTCTTTAATGGCATGGGACAACGCTTTGCTCGCGATCCCCCGTCCTCTGGCAAAAGAAAACAGTTTGATATCCATCGCGGCACTGCGGCTCGCTTCATCGATCTGATATGCTGTCTCTCCGCAGTATCTGCCGTCTTCATATATGGAGTAATGCTTTCCGCTTGCAAGGTTTCTGTCCAGCCATTCCTTTACGCCCTCTTCCGTTTCCTTTAATCCTCCGGGCCAGATATACTTCATGACCTCTTCATCGGCCCAAAGACTCTGTATGTTTTTGATATCCTCATAGGTTGATTCCTTTATCGTTATCATATATGTCCTCTCTTTTCTTTCCTGACGATCTGCAGATCTCCCCTGAAAATCCATGAACGTATAAATATGATCTTCAGTTTAATCCGCACACCATAATGAACTCTTCCTCATTCTGATCTGCAGTGACAAATCCCAGCTTTTCATACATCTTCACCGCATAGTTGGCTTTCTGTACCGCCAGAGAGGCCCGCTTATAGCCTTTCTCTTTCAAAAGCGTAAGCATCTGCCGCATCAGTTCCGTGCCGGTCCCGCATCCGCGGTATTCTTTGTATAGCGAGATCGCAAAGGACGGAGTCTCATCATCCACATGACCGTAATCCTTCATGATGCGGGTCCATACGGCCCCAACCACCTTCCCGTCCGTTTCCGCAACGAGACAGTGATCCGCAGGGCCTTCCCCGAAATCCTCATAATACAGCTTCAGTTCCGGCCTTTCGATGATGGAGCGCTCCGGTGCTTCCTCCCCCTCCGGGATAAAGATCGCCTCATACAGAAAATCCTTTAAAAGCTCACTTTCTTCTTTTCGCAGCTCGCGTATCTCCGTATTCTTCATCCGCTTACTCCGGCTTCTTTGCAAGATACATCACATAAGTATCTAAGAACTCCACCTTATCTCCCGCCGCAAGGACAGCCTCACGGAGGCCTTCAAAGAGCTTTGTTCTGTAAGGCTCCGGGATGACTATGTGATCGCTGTGCGTTCCGCTGTACGCCACATACTCATCGGCGTTGAACACGCGCTTTCCGTGAAACTCACGCTTTTCGAAATCCACGTAACCGTAGTCCGTCGCATGACGGTAATCAAAGGGCTCCTTCATATCCTTGTAGAGCTTCTCCGGTTTATAGTACGCATCGTAGACCTTCTGGATATTGTTATACAGCTCTTCATTCGGCGTCCTGTAATCCCCGTTCGTAAGGAACATGGCCAGCGTTCCGCCGGGCTTTAAGAGTTCCAGTGTCTTGGGAAAGGCGACACGCTCCGGGATCCACTGTATCGTCGCCGCGGAATAGATCAGGTCAAACTTCCGATCCCCGAAATCATGGGTGACGAAATCGTCATTCACGATATGGAAATTCCCGCAGCTTCCGAATTTCTCTTTCATCTTCGCGTAGAAATTCTCTCCCAGTTCGATGGCATAGTAGTCACATCCTGTCGCCAGGATGGGCTCCGTCGCCTGTCCCGTTCCGGGACCGATCTCCAACACTTTCTTTCCTTCTCCGATCCCGGCATAGGCGATAAGATCCTTAAAAAGCTCCTCGCTGTATCTCGGCCTGAACCTGTCAAACTGCTCCGGTATCGTATCAAAAACCTTTCTGTAATCCATCTCAGTCACCCCCTTTGCATAATGCACTGATGATCTGCTCCGCACATTCTTCCGGGGAATACTCAGCTGTATCCACCCGCAGGCTGTATGCGATATCTTTACTCATCAGTTCCGCCTGTTCCTCCGACTGGCTTTCATAGCGGTCACCGCGCTCGATATTTCTCTGCCTGCAGATTTCCAGGGGACAGTATACTTCAACGATATCCAGCGGACTGTCCTTCATGATCTCCATGAGCTGCCGGTAATGAGGACGTATCTCTTCGCGTTCCACCAGGATCCCGTCGATCAGCACATCCTTCCCAAGATCCGAATACAGCTTCGCCGTGTGATACATCAGGATGATCACCTCAGAGAGATATTTCCAGTAATCTTCCTCCAGATACTGCTCCCCCACCATTTCCTGAAACAGATCGTTGGCCACCACATAGAAAAACACGTCCCTGCGCGCCTGCAGCGCATCCACGATCGAGGTCTTCCCCGAGCTGGTCACGCCGTTCAAAAATATGATCTTACCTTTTTTCATTTCATTATTCATCTTTTTTCCTCTTTGCTTATCTACCTGTGGCTAACACATCTTCACTTATCCACCTTTGTGTTAGCCAGACTCCCCTTTTCCGGCCTTCATCAGACTCTCATGCCTTCAATTCGAACGCATCCTGTCTTTAAACTCTTCAAACAATTCGTGGCTATACTCCTTCTTCCGATCGGAATCCCTGACTATCGCCCACAGCTCCGCGGCGGCTTTCAGCCTCTCGTCAAAAACTGCCGTTGCCTCATCCGCACAGAAATCATGAACAAACTTATTCCAGCGCAGCTCCGACTTATCATAAGTCGCATAAGTCTTCTTTCCGTAATAGATATCCAGCAGATCTCCCAGCGTAAATGCTTCGTCGCCGTTTTCCTTTACCGCCTTCGCCGTCGCGACCATATCCACATTAAACTTGAACTTCTCTTCCCCGGTCTGTTCCGAAAAGAACTCGCGGAATCTGTTTCCGAAGGTAAAGCCGCATTCGATGAGTCCTGTTTCCAAAGTAAGTTCCGTGACCGTTGCTTTCTTCTTTACACGCATCTTTTTCTCAGGCAGTATCTTCTCTCCTGCAAAATACGCCTCCAGGACTTTCAGCAGTTCGATCTTGCTTCCGTCGGATTTAAGTCACCGCGCTTTACATATCTTTATCAGTTCTTCCCTGTACCAATAGTACTTAATGAATTCCTCGTAGCCTGTAAAACTGTCAAAATCAGGTCTTTCCATATTCGCCCCCTGTCTTCCCCTGTCTTTTAAAAGTGTTCGCCTACAAATATCTTTTTCTCGGTAAAGACGCGTCTCAGCAGCTCTTCCTTTGCATTCACCGTCACATCAGCCCGCAGCATCGCTTCATCCAGGTTCAGACCGCCTACAGCCAGCTGTGCCAGTGCGCGTTCGTTCAGTTCAATGTCCGCCTTCTTCTTCCTGCATGCTCTGACGCCGTCTGCCGTCACGCGGTAAGTTGCATTGTTTTCCGCGATCAGCTCATCCGATACCCTGATGGTGAGATCACAATCCGCCGGTTTACGGATCGTCTCCAACAGCTTCTTAGCATTGATCACCCTGAGCATAAAATCCTGCCGGGGGATCTTCCGGATATCATAGGCCAGGGGCGACTGCACGATACGGAGCAGATCGATCCCCATAGGCAGCTTCAGCTTGATCGTACCGTAATCCGCCTCAAATCTCGCAAGAAATCCCAGTATGGCATTAAAGCCTTCGCGCTTTATCCAGGCGCATTCCTCCACTTCCAGGATCGCTGCGGGATCATGTCGGATATCCGTAAAGATCACGTATGCCACAGGCTTTCCGTTCTGCTTCATCACGTAGGAAAACTTCCTGTCGATGTAGGGTTTATCCACCTTCAGCTGATCCAGCATACGCTCCTTCGTGCGCACGGATGCCAGATTGAACTGTGGCGCAAAGGCATTGTACACCGTCATAAAGTCCGTTACGGGATCCCCCATGTTCCACTTACAGACTTCGCCTTCAAAACGGTAGTTGCAGAGCAATCCGGGTTTCAGGGAATACTCATTACACAGCGTCAGCACCTCATAGCCCTGCTTACGGTAGAACTCATGCTTAAAAGGATACAATGCCGAGATCACCTCTCCGTCCTTATATGCCGCCGGCAGCAATTCCTTAAAGATCGCTCTGATCACTCCTCTGTTCCGATATTCCGGAAGCGTTGCCACTCCTCCTATACCTCCGGTCCTGACAGGCTTTCCATCCAGATAAAAGTCAAACTTATGGTTCATTATCCTGCCCATCAAAGTACCGTCTTCATCAAAAGCTCCCCAGTCTTCCCTGGTATCCGCTTCATGCTTTTCACGCTCTGCCCGGGGATCCTCCACTCTCATGTGAAAGCAGTAAACCGCCGTCAGATACGCTTCAAATCTTTCTTTTCCTTCCAGTTTTTTTACCTTCATTTTTTATCTCTCCTGATATTGTTCAATGACCCAGTTCTGTGCCCCTTCTGCCCCCGGGCTGCAAAGAGTTGCCGTCTGATCCTTCTGCACCGTAACGACACGACCGCTTTCACAGGCTGTCTGTATCGAATAAGTGCCATCTTTGTTATCCCTGAGTTTCCAGCTCTGGGCCTCGGCATATCCGGTGTAATACCAAAGTCCAACCGTATTTCCCTCGGAATCCCATGCATTTGCCAGATCGATGCGCTTATCCGGACATTCTTCCGGTGAGAGTATAAAGCTTCCTTCCCCGGCATAGCGTATGCTCCACAAGCCGGGATCATCGGTAAGCGTCAACCGCTCATCTTCTCCCGAAACTCCCAGATATCCCTGCCCTTCCGCATCCCGGATCGTAAATTTACCGAGGTCAAATACATCTCTCTTTACCAGCTTCCACATCTTCGGATACATGCCCACAGGCACTTCCGTATCACCGTCTTTGTATGGCAGTTCTCCCTTAAGCACAAGCTTGTAAAACTCAAAATAGTCATAGTCGTTTTTATCCGCCACATATTTCCGATATCCGGGATAAGACTCCGGGCCCATATATGCATGGGTGTTGGGATACTCAATACCGAGCAGCGTCCCCATATATTCCAGCTGATGCATCCATTCATGTACGGCTACCGCAGTCGCATACAGGGACGGGATCTCCGGATCCTGCAAAGGATAAGTACCTTTCCGAGCTTCTGTAAGGTCAAAGGTCGAATATCCCATGGGCGAGGACATATCTGCCGTTTCCAGCCCCAGCATAACATAGTGGATATCGTAGCCCTTTTTAGATCTGTTCCTGTTCCGGTTTTCTTTCCCTGCCGTCTGAACGGTCGTAAGCACCGTATCGATGCCCCCCTCTGCCGAGTAGCTGTCGATCACGGGCTGCACCGTCTCTTTCGCCAGATACAGCCATTCATCACCATCTGCTTTTGTCAGCGGCGTGGTTTCGTCAATGAAATGCAGATCGACCGTGATATCCAGATTATGGTCCGTAATGCTTTCAACAGACTTCTCAAAATTCAGTGCAACCGCCTCAAGATATTCCCGGTCGTCATCAGTCATCCGAAAGTCCAGCTTACCATACGTAACATGTGTGAAGCCAAGCCACAGCACATGATAAGCGACCGCTTCATCGAGAGGAGTATGATCTCGCAAATCGAACTGTTCGACAGCCTCCCGTATCATCCTGTCCGTATCGGCGATAAGCGTATCAAAGTATGACGAAGTAACAGCCGTGCCGGTGCTTTCCCGAGTCCCATCCTCCGTCCGCTCATCCGCGGCTTCCGTGTTTTCGTCTTCAGGCAGGTCTTCCGTCGCTTCCGGAGTCTCCTCCTCCGGTGATTCTTCCGTCACTTCCGAAGCCTCATCCTCAGTCTGCTCTCCCGTCGCTTTCGCAGTCTCCTCCGGCAGCTTCTCATCGATTTCCGAAAGCTCCTTTTTCGACGCGCATGCCCCCATAAGCAGCATTGCACCTATGGTCAGATACAGGCAACGTATCAACGGCCGTTTCATGCTTTTATCCCCCTGTCCGTTCAATCTTCTCCGAAGCCCGCATAGGGTATGCCTTCGATCAGGCAGCGTGCCTCATCTTCAAAGTCCTCGGGATCCGCCTCTTCGCCTTCCCTTTCCGCGCACTCGAACACATCCACGATATATTCGATAAGCGTCATATCGATAAACAGCGGCAGCTGCTTAAGCAGTTCGTCGGACAACTCCGTCTCGCTCCGGTAGCCCTTCAGTATCCCGGCAAAATACACCTCGTTCATATAAGCCATGCGCTTTTCGGCGGTCTTTTCTCCCATGGCCCAGCCCACGCCGTGGGTCCAGATATGTGCCAGATCGAACATGTACCAGCAATAGATGCAGTTGTCAAAGTCAAAAAGCGTGATGTTCCCGTTTTCCAGATCCACATGGAAGTTTCCGTCGCTGTAATCAAAGTGCACCAGGCCGTAACTCTCCGCATCCATGGGAAGCTCACGGAATTCCCCAAGCTTCTTTGCGATGGCCTCCTTCAGTTCCCCGTAATCCTCCGGTATCAGCTTTCTGATATAGTCCGTATTGTACTTATCCGAAAAATCCTGTCTGCGGTGGATCGGCCGGTAGCTCCTGGAAAGCCTGTGGACCGCTCCCAGCGCTTTTCCCAGATTGTAAAAATACTCACTCAGCGGTGCTCCTTCCCGATAACGATAGCCGTTGTCACAGAGCAGCATACCCTTTGCATATGCAAATAAACTCACATACGTTTTCCCATCCGGACATTCCATCAACCTGCCGTTTTCAGACAGGATCACATCAGCCACCGGTGCATGATTCTCAGCAAGATAATGCACAAATTCCAGCTCCGCCAGCTGTTCCTCCTCTGTCCGGTCACCCCAGGGAGAGATACGGAGTACATATCTCTTCTCCCCGTCCTTTTCACATATAAAGATCCGGTTGCGTCCGCCTTCGTGCTCCGGTCCTTCATGGAACTCATATCCTTCCAGTCCGTATACCCTTTTTGCTTCTTCAATAATGTTTATCATCGGCATCACCTCCCCATAGCTTTACTGAGTATTTCCGGTATTTGTCTCACTCCGGGTCCGCCGTAAGACCCAGTATCCATTTTTCCATGCTTTCTCTGAGATCGTTTCCCGTATCCTCTATCTCACAGAGCTGGGTGATAACCAGCCCTCTCTTCGGCAGCACATAGCACTTCTGCTTCAGCTTACCGTTAATGCTGAAACCATCCAGATATTTCCATACGAAATATCCGTAACCGCCCTCCCGGTTGCTCATCTGTACGCTTGTGGCCAGTTCATCGTACTCTTCCGAAAGTATGCGTTTGCCCTGATACACGCCTTTGTTATACAGCAAAAGACCGATCTTGCTGAAATCATGTACTGTCAGGCGCATCCCGGAGGCACCGTAGAAGTATCCCTCGGGACAGCGTGTATATTCAAAGCGCTCTATCCCGAGAGGAGCAAATATCTTTTCTTCGATAAAGCCGCCCAGGTCACGTCCCAGTATCTCCGTCAGTGCCACCCCAACCAGATAGGAATTGATATTGGAGTAATTGAACGCTCTCATCTCCGGATCTTTGATCTCGCATGCCAGAGAAAAGTCCAGCCAGCTTGCTTCCGGATAAGCCGGTGATCCGTCCTCACCTTCGAGAAAAGGTCTGAAAGGAAAGCCCTCTACCGACATCGTGAGCAGTCTTCGTATCGTGATCTTTTCAAAGCTCTCTTTCTGCTTTGCCTGCATTTTCGCAAGCTTTTCCGCCGGCATATATTCCAGGACGGATTTTTCCAGATCGATCAGCCCCATGTCATAGACGATCCCGACGGCTATGGACAGCACGGTTTTCGTTGCAGAGTACAGCTCATGCAGATTCTCTGTGGTATCCCCATAGCTGTGCGCCAGCTCTCCGTTCTCATAGACTTCCACACCAAACACGTTCCAGCGATTCTCTTCAATATCTTTCACAAAAGCTTCAAAATCCATAACCCGTTCCTTTCTTTTTGCTTCTCCCGGTCGTCAGGATATTCTTACGCCGCGTTTGCAACATTTTCCTGTTTTCCCTTAGCGCTCTTCTGTTACCGGTCTTCGTTTTCCTCTCTTTTATTCCACTTCTTTATTCAGCGCTCTTTTTGACCTGCTTCCGCCAAACCACTCAAAGGCACTGCAGTCCGTAAAGATCCACTTAAGTGCCCAGCGGTCAAACAGCAGAAAACTGTTCATCGTATAATCTTTTGCATTGATCCAGTTATATGCCAAAATTCATTCCTCCCTTATCTCATCCAAACTGTAATCCTTCGATCTCAGGATCACGGCATGCTCCGGGAACACTTCACGAAGAAGCCGCAGCTCCAATTCTTTTCTGTGTTCCAGATGCCGAACCAGTCCGTCAAAACCTTTGATACCATGTTTCTTACTCCAGGGACAGTCTTCAAGATACGCCATCATCAGCGGGAACCACATCTCATTTCCCTTATCATCCACACGCTCCTTCCGAATGATACGGATGCTCCCGGCGACATCCTCTGCCTCCAGATAAAGGATCCTGTACTTACGCTCTCCCAGCGCATCCTTGAGACAGCGGTAAAAAGCGATGATCTCTTCATCCGTCATCTCATAATACAGGATCTGGCTTTCGATGATATTCTGAAAGACCGAGCATTCAAAGATCTGATCCTCCGCCTTCCAAGCAGCGTATCTGGAAAGTATGATCCGTTCGAAATCATCCTTTGAAACCCTGGCGTTATAGATCTCGTATTTTTCCAGGTCCTTATGAAAGCCGGGGATGTCCGTCAGGATCCGCGTGTAGGTCACCACATAGCGTTCTTCATCCGCAGATGCTTTATTTCCGCCTTCCGAAAACTCTCTGCCGTCTTTACCCGCAGATAATACCGGTTCTGCTGTGGTATTTGCCCGGATCTCCTCTGCGATCTCTGCATATTTATCCAGTACAGCTTCATACTGTTTCCTGTTCATATAGGCACACCAAGCCAGTTCCACCGGATTATAGTCGCCCTCACGGAAAACCCGATACTGCGGAAATCTCTCTGCAAGCCGTCCCACCAGGGTACTTTTCCCTGCCCCCTGAAGTCCTTCCACAAAAAAGTTCATATCTATCCCCCCTTTCTTTTCTGCCGCTGCCTCGCATATAAACAAGCTTCCGTATAATGCTTCAGCTCACCAGATGAATCGTATCTGTTCAGACGTTTACGGATGCCCTCATTGCGAATGACAGCCTCATAACAAAACCCTCTTCACAGTTCCTTTACATACAGCCGGTCCGTACCGCCTCCGTAATTCACGATATCCTTCACATAGCGGTATCCGTACTTTTCGTAAAGCCCTGTATGCTCACTGGGAATATAAACCGTATCGAAACCCTGCTCCTTAGCATATTGTTCCGCATATCCGATGAGCTTTTCACTGATCCTCTTTCCGCGATATTCCTTCTCAACAAATACGGAAGAGATCCAGGGAAAGATCTCCGGCAGCGGATAATAATCCGTTTTCAAAAGGCTTGTCATCCCGATGAGCTTTCCGCTCAGGAGCGCTGCAAACATGCATTCCCACTCCGTAAACTCCCATCTGCGCATCATCTCTGCCGTATGTTCCCTTACCTCCGTCCAGGAGCAGTTTTCCACAAAATGCAGGAAAGCTTCCGCCATGGGGGTATCTTTTTCCACTTTTATGATATCGACTTTTTCTCTCATTTCGCACCTCTGCCCTGCAGACCTCTTAAGCGGGGCCTGCAGGGATTTTCATTTCATTTTGTTACTGAGGTTTAGGTCGCGGGCCCCTCCTTAAGATTAAAGTGTTCCGCCGTCAGGGCCACCGTCTCTTCCACGCTCTTTCCGTCCCCGCGGTCCACCCAGAAATACCCGCTTTCGCGCACATCCGTATAATACTTTTTGTTCAGGGACAAAAGCGTTTCATTGCAGGTCGCTTTGGCCGCCTCAAAATCCGTGGCACTGTGGATGAAATCACTGAAGCCCTGATGATCCGGCCGATTGCAGTACTCATCTACCAGGTCCTCCGGCTTTTTGATCATAAATGCCACACGGGACGGATCCGTAAGAAATGCCGCCTGCTCCAGCGTCAGATGACAGTCGCAGATGATCTTTCTGTTCCCCGAAAAGCGGATCAGATCCAGAATGACAAAATCCAGCTGCTCCCGCGTATTCTTTAACAGCCATTCCTTATACTCTTCAACGCTCCTCCCGAAGAATTCGTCCGCATCCGCAAATTCCTTCTTCATCGCAGGTTGGAATGCGGCGTCCGCGATCCTCTGATGCACTTCAAAACGTTCATCGATATCATACACGGGAATGTTGTATTTTTCTCCCAGCGCCCGTGAGACCGTGGTCTTTCCTCCGCAGGGTGTACCTGCGATAAAGTATACATTTTCCAGATATCCTTTAATCACATTATCCTGAATGATCATGTTCTTTCTCCTTTTTTATCCGTAGTTTTCATACTCTTGCTCCTTTTGCATGAAAGCAGCGGACTTTCATGCATTCAGTCAAGCCTTGTTCTTATGACTATCATCAACATTTTCTCACTCCTTCATTACCATATTGTCTCTTGTTATGTTCTTTATCCAGTCCGCTTTAAAGTAGTGGTGGACGGCGAAGGGCATCTTGGCAAACTCATCCGTACATGTAAGGATATAGACCACGATGGGCGACAGCTTCAGCACAAAGGCGCTGATCAGCCCCAGGGGCACCGCAAAGCCCCACATACAGATGATATCCAGCACCATACCGTATTTCGAATCTCCGCCGCAGCGGAACAGGGATGCTATGAGCACGGTATTAACGATCTGTCCCATCTGGTAAGCGATATTCACATAGAGCATGATGCGCAGGTACCCCGCCGCCGTATCCGTGATCTTGACCATTCCCGGGATAAAGGGACTTGCCGCAAAAAGCACCAGCCCCGCGATGATCCCCGAAAAGATGGTGACCCTGAGTATGGAGGATGCGTCCGCCTTTGCTTCCTTCAGCCGGTTCTCGCCGATCTCCTTTCCCAGCATGATGGATGCCGCAGCCGATATACCGAAGCCCACCACCGTTATCAGATCCCTTACCACCGAAACGATGGAATTGGCGGCCACGATATCGGAACCCAGATGCCCCATGATGATGGAATTCATATTAAAGGCCAGCCCCCACATGGCATCGTTGATAAAGGCCGGCAGGGAATACTTCAGGAAATCCTTCACCAGCGCCCTGGGAATGCGGAACATTTCGATCACATTCCGTGGGATCAGCCTCTGTCGGATAAAATCCACGATGCATACAGCCAGGCCCACTCCCCAGGATATGGAGGTTGCCAGTGCCGCCCCGGCGATACCCATCTTCGGGAAGGGGCCGGGACCGAATATGAGCAAATAGTTCAGTATCACATTCAGTATCAGCGTGGCCGCAGACAATACCGCCGAGAAAAGCACACGCTCACAGCTCTTGAGTATCGTAAGATAGGGCTGGACGATCCCAAGGAATATATAAGAGAGCGCAACATATCTCAGATACACCGCTCCCGCCTCGATCAGCTCCGGCTGGTCTGTCCAGATCCGGATCACGTGATAGGGCAGAAAGAATGCCAGTCCCGCCACCGTCATGGTCACCAGAAGCGATATCACCAGCCCGATCCCCAGGATCCTGGAAATGACCTTCATCTCCCGTTTGCCCCAGTATTGCGAAGCAAGTATGGTCAGCGCCGAGTTAAGCCCGAAGAACAGCACGTTCAAAAGGAACATCACCTGTCCCGCCAGGCCCGAAGCCGAAATGGAGGTCTGATCCACACGTCCCAGCATGATCACATCCGCCATGCCGACTGCGGAAGCTATGAGATTCTGAACCACGATGGGCATCACCAGAACAAAGAGTTCCTTATAAAAGCCCTTTCTGGCCGCCAGTATGTTTTTCATTTCAATCGACGATCCCCTTGCAGTTCCAGCGTATTATGGTCTTATACCCCAGCTTCGCATACCAGCGCGACTCGAAGGTATAGTGGATATAGCTGTAGTCGTAAAACTCATCCCTCAGTATCTTTGTTACATTCCGTACCATCGTAAGTCCTATGCCCCGGTCACGGTATTCCGGCAGGGTACCCACACAGCCCGGCCCGCCGACCTTCCGCAGCTGTCCGTTGATCACATGCTCGCCGAAGTTTTCGATCAGGCAGAAGCTGGCCACCTTCCCGTCAATAAATCCGCAGTATATACGCGAGTTCTCATTAAAGAACGAAGTCCAGCCCGGCACTACTCTTTTCACCAGCTCACGGAGTTCTTCCGTATCCCCCTCATAACAGCCGAAGCTGACATTTTTCTCAAGATCCTTCTCATAAATGCCCTCATCAAAATCCTGCAGGCGCAGAAGCTGTTCGCAGGCGATCTCGTTCTCCGGAAGATTTCGGACGTATTCGCGCTCAAAGAAGCCGGGCTGTATCTCATCAAAGAGAGCGGCATATTGTTCGTGCGTGATAAGATCACTTCGGAGCACCGAATAGTATGCCGTATCATGCAGACCCCGGTTGTTCTTCTTT
>JAFZOW010000084.1 GCA_017552715.1 Lachnospiraceae bacterium | reverse complement strand
GATACATCGCCTGCCTGCGTCTCTATGATGGGAAGCGCCGTAAGTGAACCTCCGCCGTACTCATCGTTCATTCTCGCTGCACGCTCAAGCAGTCTTGAGTGCAGATAGAATACATCACCGGGATAAGCCTCACGTCCGGGCGGACGACGAAGCAGCAGGGAGAGTGTACGGTATGCGGTAGCATGCTTGGACAGATCATCGTAGATCACGAGCACGTCCTCTCCGTTCTCCATCCACTCCTCACCGATGGCGCAGCCTGCGTAAGGAGCGATATACTGCAGGGGGGCAAGCTCGGAAGCCGTTGCCGCCACCACAGTGGTATAAGCCATGGCGCCGTACTCCTCCAGGGTCTTCACGATGGAAGCCACGGTAGAAGCCTTCTGGCCGATGGCCACATAGATACATTTTACTTTTTGGCCCTTCTGGTTGATGATCGTATCGATGGCGATAGCCGTCTTACCTGTCTGACGGTCGCCGATGATAAGCTCACGCTGGCCGCGTCCGATGGGCACCATGGAATCGATAGCCTTGATACCGGTCTGCAGCGGGGTATCCACAGACTGTCTCGTGATAACACCGCTGGCCACGCGTTCGATCTGACGGAACTTCGTCGTGGCAATGGGGCCTTTACCGTCGATGGGCTGACCCAGTGCATTTACCACACGGCCCAGCATCTCGTCGCCGACGGGCACCTCCACCACACGGCCGGTGGTCTTCACCGTATCACCCTCGTTGATATTGCGGCTGCTGCCCAAAAGCACTGCACCCACATTATCCTCTTCCAGGTTCATCACCATGCCGTAGACTTCGCCCGGGAATTCCAGCAGCTCGCCCTGCATTGCCTTTTCCAGACCATGGACACGGGCAATACCGTCAGCCACCTGGATGACGGTACCGACCTCCGATACTTCCAGCCGGTCGGCATAGCGCTTGATCTGTTCCTTGATCACCGAACTGATCTCTTCCGGTCTTAAATTCATAGATCTTATCTCCTTCTTTTATGAGGGCTTTTACGCGATCAGCTCCCTCTTAAGTCCTTCCAGTTTGGTTCTGATGCTGGAATCCACAACCTTGTCCCCGATACGGATCACCAGTCCGCCGATGAGGCTCTTGTCCACAGCAAAGTGCATCTCCATGCTCTTATACTTTGTAGTGGAAAGAAGCTTGGCCTCGATCTCTTTCTTCTGGGCGGCGGAAGGTTCCTGAGGAGCCGTAACATAAGCCACGCCTATGCCCCGGTATTCCTTCACCGCGCCGACGAAGTATTCGATCACTGCCGGCAGCTCGCTGTAACGATCCTTTTTCAGCAGTAACTGGAGGAAGCCCAGAAGCTCTTTGTCCATGCGTCCGCCGAACACCTTATCCAGCAGCTGCTCCTTTTCTTCCTTCGTCACCTTGGGGTGGTTCATCAGCACCGTAAAATCAGGATCCTCTGCAAGGATGCGCTTTAAGGCCAGTACCTCGTCATAAAGCTCATTAACTTTGTTTTCCTCGCATGCCAGGGAAAAGAGAGCCTCCCCGTAGGTGCGTGATGCTAGCTTAGCCATGTATCCTCACCTATCTCCTTTAAGGTCTCTTCCACAAGGGAATCCTGCACCGCTGTATCGATCTTTCCGGCCACCACTTTCTGCGCCATAAGGGAAGCGATGCTTACCATCTCCTGCTTCACCTCGTCGGAAACGCGCTGCTTCTCCAGCTCCGCTTCCTTGTTGGCACGTTCCACGATAGCCGCAGCATCCTTCTTCGCCGCTTCCTCGATCTTCTTTGCATTAAGCTGTGCTTTCTTTCTGGCATCTGCCAGGATCTGCTCCACCTCTTTATCCACTTCGCGGAGCTTCGTCTCATATTCCTCTTTGAGACGCAGAGCTTCATCCTTATCACTGGCAGCTTCCGCCAGCTCATTTTCGATGCGGTCCCGGCGGTTCTTAAGGAACTTGCGGGCAGGGATGAAGAGGTTGTAGGAAAGCACCAGGAACAATACAAACACAGCCAGGAGTGTAAGTCCCGAGTCGAACAGAAGCTGAAGGTCCAGACCGAACATTCGCTGATCCATCTGTTCTGTTGCCGCTAACAAAAGATACATACTGCTCTCCTATCAGTTCTGCTTGAACGGGTGCACGAACATCAGCAACATGGCCACCAGCAGACCGTACAGACCGGTGGTCTCGGCCACGG
Organism: Lachnospiraceae bacterium; assembly: GCA_017552715.1. Lineage (GTDB taxonomy): Bacteria > Bacillota > Clostridia > Lachnospirales > Lachnospiraceae > NK4A136. The sequence goes on along the minus strand of JAFZOW010000084.1, from coordinate 15,945 downwards.
CCTGGCCCAGGAGCATGGTGGAGGTCACGTCGCCCTTTGCACCGGGATTGCGGCCCACGGCAGCTGCGGCATGACCGGCAGCGATACCCTGGCCGACACCGGGTCCGATACCTGCGATAACCGCCAGGCCGGCACCGATGGCAGAACAGCCGAGGATAAATGCATCATTAAACATTTCTCCATTTCCGGTAAAATTCATAATATCTTCCTCCTTAAAATGTTGTACGTTATTAAAAGATCATTAAAGATACTGCTTACGCTTTTTCAGGCTTGACCACTTCGTCCCCGCAGGCATCGGAGATGTATGTCATGGTCAGCATACAGAACACATAGGTCTGGATCGCACCGGAGAACATGTCGAAGTAGACATGCAGGGCGGCGGGCCAGGCATAGGCGATCACCTTCAGCAGGCCGTATACCAAAGCCATCATAACGGTGCCGGAAAGCACGTTGGCGAAAAGACGCAGGCTAAGCGAGATGGGCACCGCGAAATCGCCGATGAGGTTGATGGGCAGCCAGAAGGGCCAGGGATCACATAAGCCCTTGATAACGCCGCTGACTTTCTGGTATTTAAATTTGCAGATGGTGATCAGAGTGAAGGTGGTGACGCCCAGAGGGAAAGTCACACCGTAATCCGCCGTGGGCGGACGCAGGCCGAAGAGGCCCGAAATATTACTGAAAAGGATAAAGATGAAAATGGTACCGATATAGTTGCGGAAGATGCGGGCGCTCCACCCCATGGTGTTCTGCACCAGGCCGTCCAGCAGCTCCACGATGAGTTCCACGAAATTCTGAAAGCCTCCGGGAACATCCGTTGCCTTGTTCATGGCTCTCTTGCAGAAGAACGAAAAGATGATGAGGACCAGCATCACGATCAGCAGACAGATATGGGAGGTGGTGATCCAGAGGGTGGTGTCACCGAAATGCAGGGGATAGACCCCTTCGATCATAAAGCCCAGATCATCGGATGATAAAAGCATGTTCATTCGTCAGTCGTCCTTTTGAGTTTCTTTTTTTCCGTACAATCTATCCTGTTCCTCCGGAGAGACCATTTCTCTTTCGAAGGGTTCCTTACCGCACACCTTTTCGCTGATACGGTGGGTAAAAGGCTGTATGTAGGCCGAAAGCTTGATGGTCAGCAGCCCCATAAAACAGGCGATGGGATCCGCGAAAGCCGTGATGGCCAGGGTTGCCAGCAGGATCGCCATGGCAAAGTAGCGGACCATATAATCCAGCCAAACCCGCTTTTTGGCCCCCGCCTCGCCCATATCCAGGGCGATATCCAGACTCCATTCCATGTGCTTAGCCAGCAGTAGCGCCGCCAGCGCACCGATCCAGAGTCCCAGGGCCGCTTTGGCCTTATCTCCGGGGATGAAGAACAGTACCAGCTGTATCGCCACCGCCCAGATCATTATCCCTATCCACAACTCCACAAGAGTATAGTGTTTAATCCAGGCGTTCTTCATCGGAGTTCTTAAAATATTTTTTTGCCAGTCTGTATACGTTGGTGAAACCGGCCAGGGCCCCCACAAAAAAGAGGATTATCGTCCATATGGACGTGCCGAAGTGCCGGTCGATAAAGAGTCCCGCAAAAAAACAGAGAAATATGGGCACCAGCATGGTGATGGCAAACTGGCTGATCATGGTCAGCAGCTGCGCCGCCTGCTTCCTGTCCTTTCGCTTTTTCTCTTCGGACACCCGCATACCTAGACATTATAACCCGATTCTTAAAGATTGTCCACTGTGAATTTCAGCCGTAGCCGAAGAAGAACTGCATCCCGTTATAGATATACTCCCGGGCAGCCACATCACTGTGGGTGTAGCCCTCCGCTGCACGGAAGACAAAATTGCCCCGCTCGGTGGCGCTGTATTTCTTATAATAAGGAGAATCCGCCATGTCCTGGGCCCGGCCGGAGTCGTGGGAATAGGCAAAATCCCTGGTCCCGGTCATCACATAGATGAAGAAGCTGTCCGGATCCAGATTCATGGCTATGGCATCCAGATCGATCTCCGGCAGCTGGGCTCCGCAGCTCATGGGCATGAAATAGGCAAAGTAATCCGTGCCGTGGGCAAAGACATACCAGGTGGCTACGCTGCCGTTGGAAAATCCGCCGAAGCAGCGGTGCTCCCGGGAGGCCCTCAGGGATTCCGGATCCGTCTTCCCTTCCGCATAGGTGGAATAATGGCGTTCCACCGCAGGCACCAGATCGTTCATCAGCTCTTTATAGAACACGCCGCACAGCTTCATGGCCATGGCCTGGCCGCCGGTGAATTTCGAACCGTAGGCAGCATTGTTGTAGGTGGGGCAGACGATGATCAGGGGCTTGATCCTTTTATCCGTGATGGCATGGTCCACCACGTTCTTGAAACCCTGCAGCTGCCCCGGTGCTCCCAGGAGCCAGCTTTCGTTGCCGCCGCCGCCGTGCATCATATACATGATGTCGTATTTTTTCGTTTCGTCGTAACCGGGAGGCAGATAAATAAAGGCCCGCTTCTCCAGCGTGCGCTTATTCTCATCGTATTCCATGATATCGGAAGTCATGTAGAAGAAGCTTACCAGCCGGCCGCCGTTTGCCATGCTGTCAAAATAATACTTCGGTATGGTCTCCAGCCGTTCCGGTGCCCAGAAGAAATGATTGACGGGTTCCGATGGCGTCGGAGTCGCCAGCACCACCTCACCCCTCTCCTCCGCCGGAGTGGGCTCGGGCTCGTCCGTACGGGCCTCCACCAGACTCACGGCCTCGCGGCCCTCTACGGGGAAAAGTTCCACCATGCCGCTTTTCTGTTTCCCGCAGCCGCAGAGGAAAAAGAGGCAGAAGAGCATCAGCACGTTGTTCCGCTGCTGCCGCATACTCACGGAGAGGAAAAGCAGTACTCCCAGGATCGCACTGATGGTATTGTAGACCACATCCGAAAGCTGGCAGGCTCCCCGGTAGGTGACCAGCTGCATGCCTTCGATAAAAGCACTGAAGAGCATACCCGTAAGGGAAAGCTGCAGCCCCACCGCCAGGGGTTTCTTATGCCTGGCAAAAGAAAGGCAGCCCAGCAGGGACCAGGGGATGAACATCAGCAGATTATAGGTGGTATCCAGATCGATCTCGGTATCCGGCTCGAAAAGGTCCCAGCCTTCCATAAAATATGCCATGGGATGAGCCACGTGACCGCGGCCCAGGAGGGTGAGCATCAAGAGGAGCGCGGTGTAGACCGACCAGAGCACCAGAGGCAGCACCGCCGTTTTCCGGAGGTTCTTGCGGATCAGAAGCAGGGCGGCCAGGATAAAGAACACCACAAAAGAGAGCAGCGCCAGCTGTCCCCATTTTCCGTCCATTATGCGTATGGGAGTACGGAGTAAGCTACCCAGCGAATGCAGCACGGTGTAACCTCCGCAAGATCCTGTTTTCCATTTCTGTTAACCCTTTATGTCAACCTTCCCTGAGGGTAAAAAAACGGCTGCATTGCTGTAATGGCAGCCGCAGATACCCTGTCAGATATCAGTTAAATTATATACACAGCCGCAGGCTTTGTCTACCACTAGATGCGGTAGGGCCTGCGGCATAGTTGACAAAATCAAGGGTTATGTTAACCGATGTTTACTCGATCACTCCGATGTAAGGGAGGTTCCTGTATTTCTGGGCATAATCCAGACCATAGCCCACGATGAACTTGTCCGGCACCTCAAAGCCGCAGTAGTCCACCTTTACCTCATGGGTACGGCGGGAGGGCTTATCCAGCAGCGTGCAGAGAGAGAGGCTTGCGGGCTGCCGGTCCGAGAGCATGCTCAGAAGATAGGAAAGGGTTCGTCCGCTGTCCACGATATCCTCGATGACCATCACATGCTTTCCTTCCAGACTCTCGTCCAGATCCTTCACGATACGTACCACGCCGCTGGAGCTCTTCTCGTTTCCGTAACTGGAAACGGACATGAAATCCAGGGTCACGGGGACGGTGATGCGCTTCGCCAGCTCGCAGGTAAAGAAGACCCCGCCCTTCAGAACGCTTACCAGATGAAGCTCGCGTCCCTCATAGGCTTTGCTGATCTCGGCTCCCAGCTCCCGTATACGTGCATCCAGTTTTTCTTCCGGTATCAATACTCCCAGCTTATCCATCTCAGTCCTCCTTCAAAAGCTCCTTCAGTGCGCTGCGCAGGGCACCTTTCCCCTGCATCAGCCTGCGGTAATCGGAACGGATCTTTTCGCTCAGCTCCGGATACTTTGTAAGATCCGAGGCGAAGTACTCCTCATCGGCAAGGATCGCATCCAGCGCGGCAAGATCCGCATCTGCCGAAAGCTCTCCGGGCCGGTAAGCCTCCAGTGCCTTGCAGAGCACATCCAGACGGGGATCCGGGCTCAGCTCCATGGGGTTCAGCTCGTCATCCACTCCTGCCAGATAGCGCAGCCAGGCGGCGATCACAAAGGGGATATACTTAAGCTCCGCCGTCCTTCCAAGAGCGGCATAGCCGTTGATGGTGCCGCCGAAACGGATGGGCACCTTCTGGCTGGTGTCGCAGGCGATACGCTGGGGCGTATCCGGCAGGAAAGGATTGGGCAGGCGCTCCTTAAGCACTTCTCTTACAAAGTCGGCGGGATGGATGATCCCCGGATCCTCCGTCACTGCCATGCCCTCATCTCCCAGGGCATAGACCAGCTTCTTCAGTTCCTCATCGTTCATCTCGTCACTGATCTTCTTATAACCCAGCAGACAGCCACATACCGCCAGAGCCGTATGCAGAGGGTTCAGGCAGCAGCCCACCTTCATGCGCTCCGTACCCATCACGCTCTCGCGGTCCGTCATATACACACCGGCTTCCTCCAGAGGGGGACGGCCATTGGGGAAATTGTCCTCGATCACCAGATAACGGGGCAGCTCTGCATTCACGAAGGGTGCGATCCAGGTCTGTTTCTTCGTAACGATGGGAGACATGTTCTTAATGCCCATGGCTTCCAGTTCTTCCGCGATCTTAGCATCGGGTCTGGGGGTGATGCGGTCGATCATGCTCAGCGGGAAGGCCACCTTTTTCCCATCCCGTACATATGCCATAAAGGCACTGTCCACAAAGCCCTTCTCCTGCCACTTCTCCGCCAGATAGAGCACAGAGGCTTTCAGACGGTCGCCGTTATTGCTGCAGTTATCCAGGCTTACCAGGGTCACGGGTGCGGCTCCGGCTTTGAAACGGTAGTACAGCATGGCAACAGCCTGGGCCATGGTGGTAGCCGCCCCGTCGGGACCGGCTTCGATATCCGCCGCTACAGGCCCTGTGGGCTTCCCTGCCTCATCCGCCACCACATAACCTTTTTCCGTAATGGTAAAGGAGATGAGCTTCAGGCTCTCCGCTTCCGCCAGCTTTTTAAGCTTGTCCGGATCCGTTCCCGGATCCACGGCTTCCGCGATGCTGGCAAACACCCTCAGTTCCTTGGTGCCGTCCCATTTAAGTCCCACGGAAAGAGTGAGATTGTCGCAGGGCTCATAGATCTTTTCGATGATCTCGGCATCGTAGCCGGCCACAGCCGAGATACCGCTCTTCATCTTTCCTTTTGCGATGAGCTTATCGGCTATACCCCCGATGAAATCACGGAAGATATTACCGGGGCCGAAATGAACCCACTCCGGAGCTTCCTTCGTATGCTCCTTAAGCGCGGCAATGTCATAGGCCGGCAGCTCTACGCCGGCATCCTTCCACTGCTCTGCTTCCGCGACAATGCTCTTAACGTTCAGTTCCATGGCAATCCTCCTTAGTCTTCGCCGGTTTCTTCAATTGCTTTTGCGTTTTCTTCCTGTATCTTCTGATCGTAGGAAAGGACAGGATCTACCTTCTCGCCTTTGATACGACGCTGTACATAGTTTTTGGTAAGACGCACCACCAGCGGGCTCATGGCCACCACACCGATCAGGTTGGGGATCATCATCAGGCCGTTAAAGGTATCCGAGATATCCCAGGCAATGGAGCTGGTCATCAGCGCGCCGGAAAGGATCATCAGCACAAAGATGAATTTGTAGATCTTGGTCACCAGGGGCGCATTCTTGCCGGCCAGGTACTCCACGGCCTTGCTGCCGTAATGGGACCAGCCCAGCACGGTGGTGAAGGCAAAGAGCAGGATGGCGATGGCGATGAAGTAACGTCCGTATTCGATATTACCCACCTTGAAGATGGTGTTGAAGGCTTCCGCCACCAGCGTAGCGTCGCTGTATTCCGTAACGCCCTTGTCCAGATCGATAACGCCGGAAGTAAGGATCACGAGAGCTGTCATGGTGCAGATGATGATGGTATCGGCAAACACTTCAAAGATGCCCCAGAGGCCCTGCTTTACGGGCTCCTTCACGTTGGAATTGGAATGCACCATTACCGAGGAACCGAGGCCGGCTTCGTTGGAGAACACGCCGCGCTTACAGCCCTGGGTGATGATGGTGGAGAAAGCAACACCCGTGGCACCGCCCCAGGCCGCATTGGGAGTGAAGGCCATGCTGAAGATGTGGCTGAAAGCCGTACCCACATGACTGATATGGGTAAAGATGATGACAAGGCTGCCCAGTACATACATCACCACCATGAAGGGGATGATCTTTTCCGCCACCATGGCGATACGCTGCAGACCGCCGATGACCACCACGCCCACCAGGATCATCAGGGCGATACCCACGAAGAGCATGTAAAGTGTAACATCCTTATCTCCGCCGGAATAAAGCACCACGCCGGACAGAGCCTTGATATCAAAAGCGGAAGTGAAGTTAATGACGATCTTGTTGATCTGGCCCATGTTTCCGATACCGAAGCTGGCCAGGGCCGCACAGATGGCGAAGATGATGGCCAGAGCCTTACCTACGCCCTTCATGCCCTTGTAGCCCCCCAGGCCGTCCTGCAGGTAGTACATGGCTCCGCCGGACCATTCGCCGTTATGGTTCTTACGGCGGAAGTAGATCCCCAGGATATTCTCGGAATAGTTGGTCATCATCCCGAAGAAAGCCGCCAGCCACATCCAGAACACTGCACCGGGACCGCCGGTGATGATGGCCGCCGACACGCCGGCAATGTTACCTACGCCCACGGTTGCCGCCAGAGCGGTACAGAGCGCCTGGAACTGGGAAATGGAAGCGCGCTCGCCGGTATGGCCCGTCACCTTCTTATCAAAGAGGCTGCCGACGGTCTTCTTCATCCAGTGCCCGATACGGGTAACCTGGAAGAAGCCGGTAAGGATAGTGAGCAGCAGGCCCGTGGCGATCAGCAGCCACACACCCACCTTCGTCCAGACAAAAGTGTTTACGACGTCATTGATCTCTGCCAGTTTTTGCATATAAAAACCCTCCCTTTAACAAAAAGGGCCGCACAGGGATGATGACCACCCCTTTGCGGCCTGTGATATCTCATTATACCCTGTTATAGTTTATCAGGCAACCCTTAAGTATGATCTGCCTTTCCGTATCGGTCAGGGCCCCCAGACGCAGAGAGAATTCTTTGAGGGTGCCGTCCTTCACCGCATAGGCCTTTATCTCCTCCGCCGCTTCTTCCACGGCCTTCCTTATGCCGGGCAGGAAGATGTAATCCAGATTGGCAAAGGGCAGCTCTCCTTCATCGATGACAAAAGGCAGCATACCCCAGTTGATGAGATTGGAGCGGTAACGCTTGGTGGCATATTCGTTGGCGATATTGGCCCAGCCCCCCAGCACCTTCTGGCAGCTGGCAGCCTGCTCTCTGGCGGAACCGTCTCCCGGCTTTACCGCAAAGATGGTGGAGCCGATGCCGGTATCCTTCGCAGTGATCTCGGGGAACTTCGTCCACACGGCCTTCACCGCTTCCACCGTCTCGGGGCTCAGCTCCTCCAGAGCCGTATCCGCTTCACGCTTTTCTTCATCCGCACGTACGGCCTTGGCACGGCCCACATACTGAGGATCCTTACGGGACAGGGCAAATTCCGCCAGTCCCAGGGGATTGCTCCGGTAGGAGGAAGTCTCCCCCGAAGGGATCAGCTCGTCGGTGGTGGTAACGGGATCGTGGATCTCGCTCACCACTTTCAGCAGCAGGTTATCCGTAAGAGCCACCATGGCGGGCCAGTCCTTGATATTGGGACCGAGCTTCAGCTCAACGCTCTCATCCGCCACCCCGTGGGAATCGAACACACGGTTCTCGTAAATGCTCTTATCAAAGAAATACTTATATTTGCCGATCTTTTCCGGAACCTCCGTAGCCGGGGTAAGATAACCCTTGTTGGCTGCGGTGGCGGCGATGGAACGGGCATCCATCAGCGCCACGGAAGCGATCTGGCCGGACTGCAGCTTCGAACCTTCCCGGTTGGGGAAGTTTCTGGTGGAGTGCCGGATGGAAAACTCGTTATTGGCAGGCGTATCTCCCGCACCGAAGCAGGGCCCGCAGAATGCCGTCTTGATGATGGCACCGGTCTTTAAAAGCTTGGCTGCAGCGCCGTTCTTGATCAGTTCCATATACACGGGCACGGAAGCCGGATATACGCTCATGTTGAACTCGTCCGAACCGATGTAAGCCCCGTCCATGATATCCGCTGCGGCACAGATATTCTCGAAGCCGCCGCCGGCACAGCCTGCGATGATACCCTGGTCCACCAGGAGCTTTCCGTTACGGATCTTGTTGCGGAGCTTGAACTCCACCGCTCCGTCCAGGCTCACCTTGCCCTTTTCCTCGCAGTCTGCAAGGATATCTTCCAGATTGGCATTGAGTTCTTCAATGGTATAGGTATTGGAAGGATGGAAAGGAAGGGCGATCATGGGCTTGACCTTCGAAAGATCCACTTCCACCACACCGTCGTAATAAGCCACGTCAGCAGGCTTTAATTCCTTATAATCTCCGGCACGTCCGTGGATCTCGTAGAATTCACGGATCTGCTCGTCCGTTTTCCATACGGAGGAAAGGCAGGTGGTCTCGGTGGTCATCACGTCCACGCCGATACGGAAATCGGCGGAAAGCCTTTCCACACCGGGGCCTACGAATTCCATTACCTTATTCTTAACATAGCCGTTCTTAAATACGGCACCGATGATGGCCAGAGCCACATCCTGAGGGCCAACGCCACGGGCGGGCTCACCCTTCAGGTACACGGCCACCACCCCGGGCATATCGATATCGTAGGTCTGGTTCAGCAGCTGCTTCACCAGCTCGGGACCGCCTTCTCCCACAGCCATGGTACCCAGGGCACCGTAACGGGTATGGGAATCCGAACCCAGGATCATGCCGCCGCCTGTGGCCAGCATCTCACGGGCAAACTGATGGATAACGGCCATATGAGGCGGAACATAGACTCCGCCGTACTTCTTCGCGCAGGAAAGACCGAATACATGGTCATCCTCATTTATGGTACCGCCCACCGCGCAGAGGGAATTGTGGCAGTTGGTCAGCACATAAGGCATGGGAAACTTTTTCAGGCCCGATGCTCTTGCCGTCTGGATGATACCCACAAAAGTGATATCATGGGAAGTAAGCTTGTCAAAGCGGATGTTCAGTTTTTCTTCATCCCCGCTCTTGTTATGGGCATGCAGGATGTCCCAGGCTATGGTACCCTTCCGGGCTTCTTCCTTGCTCTGTGCCGCTTCCGTGCACAGCTCTGTTCCGTTCAGCAGATAAGCTCCGCCGTCATAAAGCTTGATCATCTTTTCCCTCCTTAGCGCTTTTAAACAACAATCGTTTCGCATTATAACATACTGCGGCGACAAAAAAAAGCCCCCCGCTTAAAGCGGGAGGCCATGTTTTTGAAATTACAGTTTGAAGTAGCTGATGGTATCCGCCAGATCCGTGGACAGGGCCTGCAGTTTGCCGGCTGCCTCGCTGATGATGGTGAAGGTAGCGTTCAGCTCTTCCATGGAAGCGTTGGTCTCCTCGGTGGAAGCCGCATTCTCTTCGCTGATGGCGGAGAGGTCGCTGATGATCTCCATCAGGCCGTTCTTCGCATCGTTCAGGGAAGCCACACGGTTGCTGATGTGGGAAGCGGTATCCTTAACGCTGGACACATTACCGTTCATGGTCACCATGTTGGTGCGGGTGGAATCCAGCTGCTCGGCCTGAACACCGAAGCTCTCGTTCAGTTTCTCCAGAACGCTGACGCTGGAAGCGGAATCCGCAAGCAGCTTCTCAACGATGCTCTTGATCTTGTCAGCACTCTCGCTGGACTGATCGGCCAGCTGACGGATCTCGTCCGCCACAACGGCGAAGCCGCGGCCCGCATCACCGGCACGGGCAGCTTCGATGGAAGCGTTCAGCGACAGCAGGTTGGTCTGGGTCGCGATGTCCGTGATGGCCTGGGTGAAGTCGGAAATGGACTTGGCACTCTCGTTGGTGGAATTGATGGTGTCGCCGATATCCTTAACGGAAGCGGTAACTTCCTCGCTCTGCTTGATCAGACGCTCCAGAGCTTCCATCGCCTTGTCGCAGGCGATCTTCATCTCTTCGGCGTAGCGATCCATCTCGCTCACATCTGCAGTGATGTTCTCTATGTTCTTACCGATATCATCGGTATCACCCACAGCACTCTCCACGCTCTCGGCCTGTGCCACGGCACCCTTACTGATCTCGGTAACGGCATCCGTTACCTGATCGGAAGCCTGGGAAGCCTGGGAAGCGGAATCGGCCAGATCATTGGACTGGCTGTCCAGTTCGCGGGAAGCCGCCTGGGACTTGCTGATAACGTCACGGAGCTTTTCATCCAGATTCTCAACGCCCTCGGCGATGATACCCAGCTCATCGTTACGGTTCACAAGAGCGGGATCGATATCCAGGGACAGGTTACCGGCTGCCAGCTCATCCACGCCTTCGGCAATGCTGCGCATGATCTTGGAGTACTTGACGGACAGGACCAGACCGACTGCTACGAAGGCTGCGGTCACCAGCACTGCGATCAGGATCATGATGAAAGCAGCCTGGGAGATCTTGCCGTCGATATCTTCGGAGGAACGACCTGCGAAGAAGCAGCCCACATACTTGCCGCCCTCGTTGATGGGCGAATAGAATACGTAGTAGTTCTTGCCGTTGATCTTGGTCTTGAAATCGGAGAAAGTGTTCCCGGCCTTCACGGCATTGTAAGCCGCATCGCCGATGTCCTTACCCTTCATGCCGTCGATGGTGGTCACTGCACGGGTCTTATCCATGATGATGGTATAGTCCAGACCGGTGGACTTCTTAACATCCATCATCATCCCTTCGACATTTTCCTCATCGCTCTCCAGGTTGTAATCACCTCTCCAGAGCTGGCCGTCTTCCATGTGCCATTCACCGTTATACATATCACTCAGGGTATGCTGCAGTTCCAGGCAGGCCACCTTCAGTTCCTCTTCGCCCATCTCACGATAGGTGCTGCGGATCTGAGAGTAAGAGATCACGCAGAGGATAAGTGACAGTGCCACGATACCGATCACAGCAAGCAGGACGATATGTCCGATGAGTTTGCCGTTCTTCTGTTTCTGTTTCATGTTGTTAACCTCCTCATCCGTTAGTATAGGAATACTTGTTCCATTATAAGGGATATAAAAAGAGAATTCAAGAATTTTTCGTCAAAATTTATGCAAAACGAGAATGGATTTACATAATTTTGAGCAATATCAACAAAAAACTTCGCGAGAGTGCAAAGTCACTTCAGTTCTATGGTCTGCAGACCCACATTTGTAACCAGGGTGTAACGGTTGGCGATGCGGCCCGGGAGCATCAGACGCACGGGATCGTTAAAGCCGCCGCTGTAACGCAGCCTTCCTTTTACCGTATAGATCACACATTCCGCGGGATTGTAGATCAGGATCTTATCCCCTGCGAAACGGATATCCGTATAGTCCACATCAAAACGTATATCAGAGACCGCCCGGCCCTTACGGTCGTACACATCCATACGGTAACGGCTCTCACCGTCCTTATCAAAATAGACCAGTCCCAGATACTCTTCCCCGTAATACACGGCCCGGACCTCATCCTGCAGGAACACATTGGCGGTATTGGTGGGGCGCTGGGAGCCTTCGTAGAGCATCAGCCGGTCATTGGCCACCGCAAAGGCATATTCCTCGCTCATGAATTCCACCATGGGCACGATCTCTCCCGTATAATCATAGGCGCTCACCAGATTATCGGTCTCGTTCTTACCCACTTCGCCGAAATTATAGAAGGCCACATGGGAAGTCATCTCCGCATTGTCCACAAAGGTATAGGAGACCGCCACCAGCTTTCCGCTGTCGGAAATGCCTATGGCCGTAGGATAGCCGCTGCGGGACATGGTGGTACGGAAATAGGAGATCTCGCTGCCGTCATGATAATAGAGATGAATGGGAGAGGTGGTCACGTCATCCAGCACCGCCGCCACCACGCCGCCGGCGGAAAGGCGGATATTCTGTACGGGACTGGAGGTAGAGATCTCTCCGATCAGACCGGTCTTATCGTAGATATAGATATTGCGCCCGGCCAGATCGGCCACAGCCACATAATCCCCCTTAACGGATACACGGGGTTCCTGCATCACATAAGAAAAGCTCCAGATATCCTTACCGGCGGCATTGGTGCAGTGGATGCCGTCGGGGCTGTAGGAGATAAAGTCATTGCCGTAGGGCACTATGGTGACTCCCGCTGTAGGCGTCCAGTCTACTGTGCCTATGACCTCGTAGGATTCGTAGACACGGTTCGCCATGCTCCTTAAGATCACCAGCAGTACGATCAGGATGATCATGATGACGATGAACACCACGGCAGCGCGGCGGGCCTTTAACTGCACCCGCCGCCGCCGGAATGTCGTCCGGTCTATCTTATCTCTTTCGAAATCTTCTTCCTCTCCCCGTCTGGACATGTCAGCTTCACTTTACCATTCGAAGGCGAATACCGTCGTGCTCTCGAAGGGCTTATCGGGTGTAAAGAGGGGCTGAGGGAAAGAAGGATTGTTCTGTGCATCGGGATAATACTGGGTCTCCAGGCAGAGGCCCTTTCTGGGCTGATTGGGATAACCTGCCTTACCCGTATTGTTGGCGATAAAATTGCCGGCATAGAACTGCACGCCCGGAAGATCCGTATAGACCTTCATGCTGCGTCCGCTCCTGGGATCGGAAAGCTCCGCTGCCAGCTGCTTCTTTCCGTTCCACTTATCGATGCAGTAATTGTGATCGAAACCTCTCACGTTCTTGATCTGCACGAAATCGGACTTTTCGATATCACGTCCCACCTTCTTGGGCTTTGTGAAATCCATGGGTGTGCCCTTTACCTCGGGAAGCTCGCCGGTAGGGATGGACTGCTTGTCCACCGCCGTAAAGCGGGAAGCATGGATGGTCAGGCTGTGATCCAGCACCGAAGGGCTTGCGGGCCCGGACAGATTGAAATAGCTGTGGTTGGTGAGATTGATGATGGTGGGCTTATCCGTGGTGGCAAGATAGGAAACCTTCAGTTCGTTCTTGTCCGTCAGGGTATAAGTCACTTTCACATCCATGTTCCCGGGATGTCCCATGTCACCGTTTTTCTTTTTAAGGGAAAGCACCACACAGTTCTTGCCCGCTTCCGCCTTCCATACACGCTTGTGGAAGCCGCAGTTTAAGTCGCTGTGCAGGTTGTTGGCCTTTTTGTCGTTGATGGGAAGCTGTACCTTTTTGCCGTTCACGGTATAGGTACCGCCCTTGGTACGGTTGGCCACGGGTCCGATGGTAGCTCCGAAGCAGCTGCCATTCTTGAAATACATCCACAGATTGTCATAGCCCAGCACCACGTCCTCTGCCTTTCCCTTTTTATCGGGAACATAGAGGCTCTTCAGGATCGCGCCGTAGGTGATGACCTCCGCCCGCATCCCGTTCTTGTTGGTGATGGTGTAGCAGTCCACCTGCTCCCCTTCACGGGTCGTTCCGAAGAACTCTTTTGTTACTGCCATTGGTCTACCTCCTTAAATAGATCACTATAGTTCCGTGCGGCCTTCAAAGGCACGCAGTAAGGTCACTTCGTCAATGTATTCCAGATCCCCGCCCACGGGCACGCCGCTGGCGATGCGGGTCACTTTGATCCCCGCCGGCTTGATGAGCTTGCTGATGTACATGGCCGTGGTCTCGCCCTCCAGGGACGAATTGGTGGCGATGATCACCTCGTTCACATCCCCTTCCAGCCGGGTGATCAGCTCCTTCAGCTTAAGGTCCGAAGGCCCGATGCCGTTCATGGGGGAAATGGCGCCGTGCAGCACATGATAGACCCCCTCATATTTCCCGGTCTTCTCGTAAGCCGCCAGATCCCGGGGATTCTCCACCACCATGATCATACTGTGATCCCGCTTCTGATTGGCACATACGGGACAGAGTTCCGCATCCGTCAGAGTGCAGCATTCCGCGCAGTAACGGACGTTTTCCTTCGCTTTTATGATCGCCTCCGACAGGCGCTTCACACGCTCATGGGGAAGATTGATGATATGAAAAGCCATGCGTTCCGCGGACTTGTTCCCAAGTCCCGGCAGAGCGCTGAGTTCCCGGATCAGCTGGTCTATATCACCGCTGTAAGATCCCATCGCTTAAAAAGGAACGTTCAGTCCCGAGGAGATCCCCCGCATCAGCTCATCGCTCTCGGCTTCCGCAGCGTTGATGGCCTCGTTCACCGCCACGATGATCATATCCTGCAGCATCTCCACATCATCGGGATCCACCGCATCCGGCTGTATCGTAAGCCTGGTGATGAGCTTCTTGCCGCTGACGGTGGCTTCCACGGCTCCGCCTCCGGAGGTAGCCGTATATTCCTTCTCCTCCAGCTCCTTCTGCTTCTCTTCCATCTGACGCTGCATGCGCTGGGCCTGCTTCATCAGGTTGTTCATATTGCCGGGCATGCCGCCTCCGGGAAAACCGCCTCGTCTTGCCATTTGTTCATTCCTCCACTTCGTAATTTATATTGAGTATTTCTTTCAGATCCGCAAACTGGGTATCAAACTCCCGTTCCGTATTGTATTCCTTCAGCGAGAAAGGAACTTCCTTTCCCACATGTTCGTTCAAAAGCTCCGCCAGGGACTCTTCGTATCCCTTCATGATATCCACGTTCAGCCGGTCGGGGAAGCAGAGCAGCAGATCCCCGCTGTCTCCCATGGAGATCTTGGCTTTCTTAAGTGTGGCGCAGATCAGATTACTGGATTTCCCAACGATCACCGGCCAGTCCCGCACCACCTGCTGTATATCCTCCGGTACCGCCCGGGAAAGCTGCACCTTCTTTTCCATAACGGCTGCTGCCGCAGGTGCCGCTGCTGCCGGAGCCGCTGCCACGGAGATCCCTTCCTTCAGCTGCTTTTCCAGCTCACGCACCCGTTCCAGAACAGAGCTCACATCCGTATCCATCTGGGGACGCATCAGCCGGATCAGGTACATCTCCAGCTGTATACGCTTCTGTACCGAATAACGCATGGCCTGCTGCAGCTCCGAGAATACCCGGATATAACGCAGCACCGTGTTCATCTCCAGCTGAGCGGCTTCTTCCTTCAGCAGAGCCAGATGCTCCGTGGAGATATTGAGCAGCTCTTCCATATCGCCGCCGTCCGCCGCCTTCAGCAGCATGATGTTGCGCAGATACCAGAGGAAATCCGCCACAAACTGGCCCAGCTCCCGGCCCTGCATCACCACTTCCTCCACCAGGGCCATGGCCGCCGTCACTTCCCCTGCCATGATGCTGCGGACCAGACGGCTGAACACATCCGTATCCACGGCCCCCAGGATATCCAGCACCTGTTCGTAGGTAAGCTTCTCGCCGAAATGGAAGGCCACGCACTGATCCAGAAGGCTTAAGCCGTCTCGCATGGAGCCGTCTGCAGCCCGGGCCACGTATCGCAAGGCCTTCTCCTCCACTTCGATCCCTTCCGCGTCCGTCAGTTCCTTCATCCGCGCCGCGATGGTATCGATGGAGATACGCTTGAAATCGTAACGCTGGCAGCGGCTCAGTATCGTGATGGGCAGCCGCGCGGGATCCGTGGTGGCCAGGATAAAGATCACATAGGAAGGGGGCTCCTCCAGGGTCTTGAG
>JAFZOW010000083.1 GCA_017552715.1 Lachnospiraceae bacterium | reverse complement strand
TGCTCGTACTTTTCGGCCTCGGCCTGACGCTGACGCTGTACCAGAATGGCTTCTGCGTCTGTTTCGGCTTTATACTTCTCGGCATCGGCCTGACGTTCGATCTGTGCGGAGAGTTCCTGCTGACGGACCAGCACTTCCTTCTGCTTCAGTTCCGCCTCGCGTTCCGCCTTGGCGATCTGTACGTTCACGGCCTGGGTCTCGATGGTCTTGGCCTGCTCCTGTTTCTGGATCTCGTAAGCCGCATCCGCTTCCGCACGCTTGATATCAGCCTGGACCTTCAGTTCGGAACGGCGGATATCCAGTTCGTTGTTCCTCTGGGCAATGGCCAGATCGGAAGTGACTCTTGCATCGTTGGCTTCCTTGGCGGCTTCGGCCTGGGCCACAGCCACGTCGCGGTCTGCGTTGGCTTTCGCTATGGAAGCGTCCTTCTGGATCTTGGACATATTGTCCTGACCCAGGGCATTGATCAGGCCCTGCTCGTCTTCGATACGCTGGATGTTGCAGGAGATGATCTGTATACCAAGGGAGTTCATATCCACCTGAGCTTTTTCCTGCACCTCATCACCGAATTTCTTACGGTCGGTGTTGAGTTCCCGCAGCTCGATGGTACCGATGATCTCACGCAGGTTACCCTGAAGGGAATCGGTCAGTGCGACGATGAAATCCTGCTCCCTCAGGTTCAGGAAGTTGCGCTGCGCCTTCAGGATGCCGTCCTCGGAGGTGTCTACCTTAACCTTTGCTACGGCGTCAATATCCACACCGATGAAGTCCTTGGTGGGAACAAAGCCACCGGTCTTTATATCGATGGAGATCTGTTTCAGCAGCAGTGTATCCTTCCGTTCGAAGAAGGGTACTTTGATGCCTGCGCGGCCGATAAGTACCTTGGGTTTTTTCTTGATACCCGAAATGATGTAGGCCATATCGGGGGGCGCCTTTACGTATCCGCTCATCAGGATGATGAGGAGCAGGATAACGGCAATAATGATGAGAATCATTGCTGCATTGTCTGGCATGATCTAGTCCTCCTTTTGTTTTGGTTTTATATTTCCCTCGTGGCCCGGTGGAGGAAAGCCGCATCCTCCGGGTCGCGTAAGAGGGGCATGAGTTTTTCGCGCACTTTTGCGTGATATGCGTTCAGCCATTCCCGCTCGTGGGGTTTAAGGGCCTCCGCATCTATGGCATCAAGATCGACAGGAACCCAGGTGAGGGGCTCGAAACAGAGGAATTCTCCGTCGGAATTCTCGGTCTTGTGCTGCACCAGCAGAATGTTTTCGATACGTACTCCGTGACTGCCGGCTACATAAACACCGGGTTCGTCTGATACCAGCATACCGGGCAGGAGTTCGGCGTCGGTCTGCCCCGGCTGCAGCTTTGTGCGTATGTTCTGCGGACCTTCATGGACATTGAGCATATAGCCTACCCCGTGACCTGTGCCGCATTTGTAATCCATAGCCATTTCCCATACGGGCTGACGGGCCAGGATGTCCAGGTTACGCCCTGCCGCGCCGGAAAGAAAGACTGCGTTCTGCAGGGCCAGCATACCGGCGCATACCCGGGTAAACTGTTTTTTAAGTTCAGCCGGTACTTCGCCTATAGCCAGGGTGCGTGTTACATCCGTGGTGCCTCCGTCGTACTGTCCGCCGGAATCCACAAGATAAAAGCCGCCTTCCTTAAGCACATCCGAATGTTCTTCGGTGGCTTCGTAATGCATCATGGCCGCATTGGGACCAAAGGCGCTTATGGTGCTGAAAGAAAGGTCGCTGCAATCCGCAAGGGAAAGGCGCATCTCATCCAGCCTGCGGGCCAGGGAAAGTTCATCCTGACCGGCGCCCTGTTCTTTAACATAGCGCAGGAAACGGGTGAGTACGGCACTGTCCTCCAGATAGACCTTGCGTATCCACTCCTGCTCTTTTTCGTTCTTAACGGCCTTGGCAGCCTTTACAGGGCTGTCGGCGCAGACGGTACGGTTACCGTTTCGCTGAAGTATACGGAGGATCAGGAAATTGCAACTTTTGGGATCCAGCAGTACAGCTCCTTCAAAATGCAGGTCGGTAAGATCCTTGTAAAAATCCTCATAAGGCCTCAGAGTTATATCTTCATCCCGGGCAAAGGCGCAGAGCTCGTCGTTCACTGCTCTTTCCTTCGCATAAAGGGAAACCTTCTGCTTGGTTACCACCGTATAGGCATAAGCCACGGGATTGCAGGGAATATCCCGGCCCCGCAGGTTAAAGAGCCACATCTGCTCATCCAGGGCGCAGAGCACACAGGCTTCAGCACCGGCTTCCGCCAGGGCATCCTTTAAATCTTTCAGTTTCTGTTTGTAATCGCAGCCGCAGAGCTCGGGAGGAAGTACCCGTATCTCTTCCGCGCTGTCTGCGGGGCGATCCTTCCAGATCACATGTGTAAGGTTGCGGCCGATCTTTATCTTACAGCCGGCGGAGCTTAAGGCTTTTTTCAGGCGCAACCCTTTTTCGGCGCTGATGAGCTTACCGTCCAGAAAGAGGGTATCGCCGCTGGCAAAGTATTTTTCGATATACTGTTCCAGGCTGAGCACCCCTGCGTCTCCGGAACGCATAAGAGTGATGCCGCTGTCCTTCAGCTCCTTTTCGGCCTGTACATAGTAACGGCCGTCTGTCCACAAAAGAGCTGTCTCTATACCTACCAGCAGGGTTCCTGCCGAACCGGTAAAACCGGAAAGGAATTCCCGCTCCGCATAATGAGGGCTCACATATTCCGAAGCATGAGGGTCGGCGGTATCCGCCAGATACCACTGCGCTCCGTTCACTCCCATGGAGATCCTTAAGGATTCCAGTATCTCACTGATCCGCATCTTCATCCTTCCTCCAGAAAGCTCAGGGTAGCGGAAGCACCCACACGGTCGCAGCCCAGAGCGATATATTCCGCCAGCTGTTCTTTTGTGCGTATGCCGCCTGCCGCTTTGATCTTAACGCCCTCGCCGATATGCTCCTTCATGAGCTTTACGCATTCGGGTGTTGCTCCTGCCGTTCCGAAACCGGTGCTGGTCTTGATGTAGTCGGCTCCCGCTTCCGTTACCAGCTCACAGGCTTTGATGATCTCTTCTTCGCTTAAATAACAGCTCTCGATGATCACCTTCAGTATATGGCCGCGGCAGGAATGACGTATGGCCCGGAGCTCTTCCAGTACACGGTCATATTCTCCGGCCTTCATGCGGCCCACATTGATGACGGTATCGATCTCATCCGCGCCGTTCAAGATGGCGTTCTCGGTCTCGAAAAGTTTGGCGGCAGTCGTGTTATAGCCCAGAGGGAAGCCGATAACTGTACAGATCTTAAGCTTATCCCCGTATCTTTCCTTGACTTCTTTTATATAATCGGGCGGGATGCATACCGAGGCGGTATTGAGACTGACGGCCTCGTCGCAGAGCCTGAAAATGTCTTCTTTCGTGGCAAAAGCCTTTAACTGAGTATGATCCACATGGCGGATCATTTCTTTGATATCCATACAGCTCACTCCCTGTAAATATGATATTGCATGCCTTCTGTACGGCGAACATGATACATGGCCATGTCCAGACGCCGGCGTACACTGTCGTAGTCTCTTAACTGTGAGCCCCTGAAGGCTGCCAGGCAGATGCGCAGTTCCCTGTCCCCGCTCCTGGCAATATTGGCCTCGCGCTCCGCTTCGATCCACAGCTCCACCAGAAAACGCTCCAGTTCGTCGGAGCTGAGCTCCTGGGGAACAAAAAGCAGGAAGGAATCTTCGCCGCAGCGGGAGGTGAGGCTGCCGTTCAGGGCAAGTCTGCGGATGGCATCCGCGGTCTTGATGATCACGCCGTTGGAATTGCTGCTCCCCTGCTCCTCCGTCAGTCTTTTCAGGCCTTCTATACACAGCATGATAAAGGAGGCATTGCCGCCGCTCTCACGCATGGCGTGTTCCGCTTCCCTTCCGAAGGAATCCTCCGTGAGCAGATCGGTTAACAGATCCCGGCTGGCACTGCCAAGGATATTGCGGCGCATATCCTCCATCTGCAGTACCTTTTCTATGCGGGAAAGCATCACCTCAGCCTCGAAGGGCTTTGTGATGAAATCCAGTGCTCCCATCTTAAGGCCCCGCATCTCACTTTCTTGCCCGGTATCCGCAGTAAGAAAGATGATGGGGATATTGGCCGTGCCCGGGTTGAGCTTTATCTGCTCCATGGTCTCGTAGCCGTTCATCTCGGGCATCATGATGTCCAGAAGAATCAGATCCGGCCGGTTTTTCTTAAGGAAATTCAGTGCCTGGCGTCCTGATTTGGCCATGGACAGCTGATAAAAGGGCTGCAGCACCTCAGCCGCTGTCTTAAGGTTCGTGGTGTTGTCATCGACCATTAATATGTGCTTCATGAGATACCGCCCTGTTTACGCAGCGTGCCCATTATCGCACTCATCTTAAGAATCCCCTTACCTCATCCGGCATTTCGGCGATCTCGCATACCGTATCGTGGAGGATGGGAGCTCCCTTGAGTTCTTCGATGGCATTAGGCAGCTCCACACCGGAAAGGGAACAGAGTTTGTCGATCAGCTCCATATCCTCACAGGCATCCGAAGAAGGATCGATGGCATTCATGACCGTGCGGGCAAACTTATAGGGGCTTGCGGTAGAAGCGATCACCGTATTGGTCTCGTCACCGCTTTGTGCAAAATAGTCTTCATAGACGGCGGCACCGACGGCTGTATGGGGATCGATCACATAGGAATGCTTTTCGAAGGTCTCCCGTATGGCCCTTGCACAGCGCGCTTCGCCGGCAAAGCCGCTTTCAAAGCCTTCCAGCCTTTCCTTCATCTCGTCGTCGATATCGTAGCTTCCGTTTTCGGAAAGACTCTTCATAAGAGCTGCAGTCTTTTCCGTATCTTCACCCGAAATATAATAGATCAGACGCTCCAGATTGCTGGAGATCAGGATGTCCATGGAGGGCGAGCCCGTAAGCATGAATTTCCTCTCCTGGGAGAATGCTCCGCTCTTAAGATCCAGCTCGTGCAGCTTATCGTAAGTCCCTGCGTGGAAGAAATCATAGAGCACACGGTTGGAATTGGAAGCGCAGATCAGTTTGTTTACGGGAACACCGATCCTGCTGGCATAAAAAGCAGCCAGGATGTTGCCGAAATTGCCGGTGGGTACGCAGAAATTCACCGGCTCCCCTAAGGAGATGCGCCCGTAACGCAGCAGCTGCACATAAGAATAGACGTAATAAACCACCTGGGGCACCAGTCTTCCGATGTTTATGGAATTGGCGGATGAAAAGATAAAGCCCTTATCCTTGAGCTCTTTCTTTAAGTCGGCGTCGTTGAACATGCGTTTCACACCGCTCTGGGCGTCGTCAAAGTTCCCGCGTATGCCAACCACACGCACATTTTTGCCCTTCTGGGTGAGCATCTGTTTCTCCTGTACGGGGGAAACGCCGTCCTTGGGATAAAAGACCATGATGCGGGTGCCGGGTACGTCCGCAAAGCCGGCCATGGCAGCTTTGCCCGTATCGCCGCTGGTGGCGGTAAGGATAACGATCTCTTCCTTCAGGCCCTGTTTCCTGGCGGCGGTGGTCATAAGATGCGGCAGTATGGACAGTGCCATATCTTTAAAGGCTATGGTGGCACCGTGGAAAAGCTCCAGATAGTAAGTGCCGCCGATCTCGGCTAAAGGAGCGATCTCTTCCGTGTCGAATTTGCTGTCGTAAGCGGCATCGATACAGGCTTTCAGCTCTTCATCCGTATAATCGCAAAGGAAAAGCTTCATGACTTCCAGTGCCACGCCCCGGTAATCTTTATCCATAAGGGCGGGGATGGAAAGGGGCTCCGGGATGCGTTCGGGCACAAAAAGCCCGCCGTCCTCAGCCAGGCCCTGAAGTATGGCCTGGGAAGCTGTAAGAAAATGTTCTTTGTCTCTTGTACTGTGGTAACGGATCTCCATTTCTGATCTCCTCTCTTTCCGGGATAGTATACCACATAATCCGCTTCTTTTGCATCTATTTCTTTACGCAATATAAAAAATTTGCTATACTCGTTTCATGAACAGAGAGAACGCAGGTGTATACCCTTCGACAAAGAAGGACGGTACGGTATACTACCGTGCCTCCATCACCTACAAGCGCAAGCACATCAGTCTCGGCAGCTTCCGGACCTCCGAAGATGCTCACCGGGCCTACAATCAGGCCCGTCTTTTGCTGCGCGACCCGAAATGCGGCGTTCTGGACTATCACGATCCCTCTCCCCTTCCCTTCGAAAAGTGGGTATGTCTGGTAAATTTCAGGGATAACGGGATCTATGTGTCCAATCCGATATACATCATGCATAAGATGTTCTTCTACTATCTGTCCCCTTCGGAGATATTGAAATTTGATGCCGATGAGCTTTTCTTCTACAGCTCCCACAAGATCATGCGCCGCGGGAATCATTATTTTGCGGCGGATTACGGCCTTCAGGTCAATATACTGAACCGCTACGGCATCCGCAGCTATGCCGTGGAAGGCCGGGACTATTTTTTCATAAACGGAGATGTGCTGGATTTCCGCTCTTCGAATCTGAACATCGTGAACCGCTATGTGGGAGTCACCAGAGAGATCAAAAGAGGCAAAGTGATCTACCGCAGCCGTATCCATGTGCGCGGAAACTACATCATCGGAGACTATGCTACCGAGGATGAAGCTGCCGTGGCATATAATAAGGCTGTGGATCTTTTAAAGTTCAAAGGCCTGAACCGGAACTACAATAAGAATTATCTTGAACATCTGAGCAAAGAAGAATATGCTGCGCTCTATTCGCAGGTAAAACTATCCGCAAAGCTGCGTTCCATGGAATTCTGATATTTTTCTCAGGTACAGGAAGGATTGAGAGCTATCCCTACACCGGCTGCATTAGGGCCGGTATGGCAGCATACGCTCAGTGAAAGGGGATCGTAAAAGCTGGCAATATTGGGAAAAGCCTCCCGCACTCTGTTCTGCCATTCCGCCACATCCTCTTTTTCCAGAAAGCTTCCCGCACAGCCGATGATGAGCTGGCTGTCACTGTATTCGGCGAAACGGCTCTCCCGCTCCGCTTTAAGGGCTTCGATCACGGAGGAACGGGCTTTTTCCAGGCCGCGCACCTTGGCGTGGGTGTCAAAATTTTCCCCTCTGCAGACTAAAACGGGCTTGATGTTGAGTATCCCTGCCAGCATGGCCGTTGCAGCCGTCACACGGCCGCTTCGCTTGAAATACTCCAGGCTTTCCACGGTAAGATAGATGCAGGATTTAAAGGCATCCGCTTCCAGGCGCTCCTTGATCTGCGCCGCGCTCATTCCTTCTTCCGCAAGCCGGCAGGCCAGCATCACGGACTGGCGCTGGGTTACGGAAACGCGGTGACCGTCCGCGACTTCCACCTTTCCGTCATAATCCTCTGCCAGCATGGCTGCTGTCTGATAGGATCCGGAAAGACCGCTGCTCATGGGGATATAGATCAGCTCATCGGCGCTGTCCAGCACCAGCTCCCAAACATCCATGAGGGATGCGGGAGAAGGCTGCGAGCTCGAAACGGCACGCTGAGCCAGCTGCGCTTCGAAAAACTGCGTATGAGTGATGTCTTCATTTTCAAAATAGGTATGGTCGTCAATGATGACAGGCATAGGGATAACGTGGATCCCGAGCTGCCTGGCCTCTTCTCCGAAGATACCACTGTTGGAATCGGTGACAACTGCTGTTTTCATCAGTTTGCTCTTTCGTCTCCCCAGAAGAATAAGGCTACTGTACCGGGGCCTGTATGCGAGCCGATAAGATTCCCGATGTAATTGATGATTACCTTGCCTTCCATGGAAGGAAAGCGTTCTTCGATCATATCCGCAACCGCGCGGGCATCTTCGAAGCAGTTGGAATGTGTGATCAGGACTTTTCCGTTATAATCCTTGCCGTTTAAGGCTTTTTCCTGCATCACATCCACGATACGTGCAATGACTTTCTTTTTGGTGCGGATCTTTTCCCTGGGGATAAGCCGCCCCAGATAATCCACATTAAGCAGAGGGCAGATATTGAGCATGGTGCCCACAAAACCTGCAGTCTTGGATACGCGGCCGCCTCGGATGAAGAAGGTCAGATCCGTGGTAAAGAACCAGTGGTTCAGTTCGCGCTTATGTGTCTCGGCAAAGCTGTAGACCTCATCTATGCTCTTGCCGGCTTTACGCAGCTCCGCCAGCTTCATCATCAGCAGGCCGTAGCCGCCGGATGCAGCAAGCGAATCAACGATATAAAGCTTGCGGTCCGGATATTTTTCGGCCAGAAGATCTTTGGCCAGCTTGGCGGAATTTATGGTTCCCGAAATACCGGAGGAAAGGGTCAGATGAAGTACATCCTTGCCTTCCTTCAGGAAGCCTTCAAAGTACTTTTCAAACTCTTCGGCATTAACCTGGGAAGTCTTTGTGGGTTCGCCGTCACTCATGCGCCGGTAAAACTCGGGGTAAGGTACACTCTTACCCAGATCATCCACAAACTCTACGCCGTTCAGTTCAAAGTGGAAAGGAACATAGCTGATATCATACTCCTGCATCTGTTCTGTTGTCAGATCGACGGCGGAACAGCAGCTCAACACAAAGTCACTCATCTCTTACCCTCCTGTAGTTATGTGTTCTCATCCAGATCCGAAAATTCGGAGTAGATCTCAATGCGGCTCTTGTCCTGTTCGGACATACCGATGAATATGCCACCGTAAAAGAATTCGCCGGGCTTTGGTATCACCCGGATGATCTCCACGAAAGTGTGGAGCGTTTCTTTTGTCCAGATGGTAAGGAGGCATTCGTATACCGAGCCGTTTGTCAGGATCTCGTCGCAGGAGAAACCTATTCCGCTTTTTGATACATCCTTTACGATAACATCGACTTCCCTGGCATTACTGTCTTCCTGATCCAGTCGTTTCAGCAGCAGTTTGCATTCCAGATTCATTCTCTTGTTTTTGCGCTGCTCGGCCATGCCTGTTTCCTTCTCAGACGAACATTATATACAACATCATATCACAAAAATTTTACCACCGCAAGTTTCAGAGTATCAGCATTGCATCTCCGAAGCTGAAAAATCTGTATTTCTCCTTTACAGCATCCTTGTAGGCGGCCAATACCCGCTCTCTTCCGGCAAATGCACTTACCAGCATTAGCAGCGTGGAACCCGGCAGGTGGAAATTCGTGATCAGCCCGTCAACGGCTTTAAAGCGGTAACCGGGATAAATGAAGATGCCGGTTTCCTTCTCTCCCGCCCTGACGATACCGTCATCGTCGCTTAAGCTCTCCAGGGTCCGGACGGAGGTGGTGCCTACGCAGATGATGCGCCCGCCGGCTTTTCTGCAGGCGTTGATCCGCTCTGCGGCTTCTTCATCGATACGGCAATATTCCGTATGCATATGGTGTTCGCTTATATCTTCGCATTTCACGGGACGGAAGGTACCCAGGCCCACATGGAGAGTCACAAAGACCGTCTCTACACCCATATCCCGTATCTCATCAAGAAGCTCTTTGGTAAAATGAAGCCCTGCGGTGGGTGCGGCGGCCGAACCTTCTTCCCTGGCATAAACCGTCTGATAACGTTCCCGCTGTTCCCTGGGCAGCTTATGTGTGATATAAGGCGGAAGGGGCATTTCCCCCAGCCGGTCCAGTATCTCTTCGAAGATGCCGTCATAATCAAAACGTATCCTGCGGTTCCCCTCCTCCAGAAGCTCGATGATCTCGCCGTGGAGCAGGCCGTCGCCGAAAACCAGCCGACAGCCGGGTCTTGCCTTCTTCCCGGGCTTTACCAGACATTCCCACTCCCTGTCCCCCAGGCATTTGAGGAGCAGCACTTCCACGATGGCTCCCGTATCTTCCTTTACGCCCATGAGCCGGGCCGGGATCACGCGGGTGTCGTTGAGTACCAGGCAGTCACCGGCCTTAAGGTACTGCGTCAGATCCCGGAAATGCCTGTGCAGCGTGCTGCCGTCTTCCTTCGAAAGCACCAGCAGCTGCGAGGCACTGCGCTCCGCCAGGGGATCCTGGGCTATGAGCTCGGGAGGTAAGTCATAAACAAAATCCGAAGTGAGCATATCAGCTGCGCAGCTCTATTCCGAGGCTCTCAAGACCGTTTAAGATCTTCTTCATGGCGGCATTTACTTCGTCATCGGCCAGGGTCTTGTTCTTGTCACGGAAGCTTAAAGCATAGGCGATGGACTTAAATCCTGCCTTGATCTGATCTCCTTCATAAATGTCGAAGAGTTCGGCGCTCTCCAGGATCTTTCCGCCCCGCTGGCGTATCATCTTCTCGATATCTCCGGCCAGTACAGCCTGGGGTACTACCATGGAGATGTCACGGGTCACCGCCGGGAAGCGGGCCAGACCTTCATACTTGCGGTCAAAGCTGGTGAAATCGATGATGGAAGGCAGATCCAGTACGCATACATAAGCCCTGGTCTTGATGCCGTAAGTGTTGCAGACCAGAGGATGTACTTCACCCAGGTAGCCGAGCTTTACACCCTTATAAATGATATCTGCCTGACGGCCGGGATGCAGGTAAGGTCTTGCGGACTTCGGATCGTACTCTGCGGCTTCCTTCATGCCCACGGCTGCAAAGAAGTTCTCTGCCACACCCTTCATGGTAAAGAAATCATCATCTCCGTAGAAGCCCAGGGTAAACTGCATGCGCTCGTCCGGAAGCTCCGTAAGGGGAAGGCACTTGGGCAGATAGATATTGCCGATCTCGTAAAGCTTGACGTTCTTGTTGCGGCGCTTGAAGTTGGTAGCAAGGCTCGTCAGCATCCCGTTCAAGCTGATGGTACGCATGACGGAGAAATCCTCCCCCAGAGGGTTGGATATGGTCACGGCTTTACGCAGGGGATCGTCGGCATCCATACGCAGCATGTCGAATACCTTCGGGCTTTCGAAGGAATAGCTCATACCCTGGGAGAAGCCGCTGTACTCGGCCACATCCCTGGCTTTTGCTTCGATGCGCATGGCGTAGGAAAGCTTACCCTCCATGCCTTCGCCTCCCGGCAGGGTGGTGGGGATATTGTCGTAACCGAAGAAGCGGGCTACCTCCTCGGCGATATCCGCCTGTCCCAGCAGATCCTGACGGAAGCTGGGGATATGCAGCATGTTATCCGCTTCATCATAACGGATCTCCAGAGGTCCAAAGTAGGAAAGCATATCTTCACGGGAGATATCAGTGCCCAGAAGCTTATTGTATTTGTCGGGAAGGAAGGGGATCTTTACTTCTTCCTTCAGGGGCTGGCATACATCCACTACTCCGCCGATGACCGTACCGCAGTTCAGCTCCTCGATGAGGGCACAGGCGCGGTTGATGGCGGCCAGGGCATTTGCGGGATCCAGGCCCTTTTCGAATTTGCCGGAGGCATCCGTACGCAGACCTATGCGCTTTGCGCTCTTACGGATATTGGGTCCGTTAAAGCAGGCAGATTCAAAGACAACGGTATTCACGCTGTCTGTGATCTTGGAATTCTCGCCACCCATGATACCGGCTATACCGATCTCCTTCTCGGCGTCGCAGATCATCAGCACGTCCTTATCCAGTATGCGCTCCTGCCCGTCCAGGGTCTGGAAACGGTCGCCGTCGGCAGCACGGCGCACAATGATCTTCTTGCCTGCAATGGTATCCAGATCAAAAGCGTGCATGGGCTGACCGTACTCTTCCATAACGTAATTGGTGATATCCACCAGATTGTTGATGGGACGGATGCCGCTGGCGGAAAGCCTGCGCTGCATCCACTGGGGGCTGGGACCGATCTTGATATCCTTTACCACCCTTGCACAGTAACGGCTGCAGAGGTCCGTATCCTTTACTTCAACGGAGATATAGTCGGAAGCCTTTTCGTCGTTTCCGCATTCGGGTACAACGGGGGGAACGAAGGGCTTGCGGAAGGTGGCCGCAGCTTCTCTCGCGATCCCCAGGATGGAATAGCAGTCCACACGGTTGGAGGTGATCTCGTACTCAAATACGGTATCATGCAGGCCCAGGGCCTCTACCGCATCATCTCCGGGCTTTACCCCGTCTTTGAAGATGTAGATGCCGTTCTCGGGAGCTTCGGGATAAAAGTTACGGTCACTGCCCAGTTCCTCGATAGAACACATCATACCGTAGGAATCTACTCCACGGAGCTTTCCGGCCTTGATGGGCACGCCTTCCTCGGGCAGGGGACCGCCGGCATGACCGCCGGCCACTTTGCCGCCGTCCAGTACCACGGGTACCAGGGCTCCCACTTCCACATTGGGGGCTCCGGTTACGATCTGTAAAGTCTCGCTCCCCACATCCACCTGGC
>JAFZOW010000082.1 GCA_017552715.1 Lachnospiraceae bacterium | reverse complement strand
GCCATCATGTGGAAAGAGAACGTGGACGTATCCATCACCGGTAACTCCACCAACCCCACCCGCTTCCAGCATCCCGTTGCAGGTACCTACAAGAAGGAGCGCACCGATGCCGGCAAGAAGTACTTCTCCGTTGCATCCGGCGGCGGCACCGGCCGTACCCTGCACCCCGATAACATGGCTGCAGGTCCCGCTTCCTACGGTATGACGGATACCATGGGCCGTATGCATTCCGATGCACAGTTCGCAGGCTCCTCTTCCGTTCCCGCACATGTGGAAATGATGGGTCTGATCGGCGCCGGCAACAACCCCATGGTTGGTATGACCGTTTCCGTAGCCGTTTCCATCGAGGAAGCTGCAAAGGCCGGAAAGTTCTGAGCATAAAGCGATCCTGAATAAAAAAGGAGCTGTGTGACAGCTCCTTTTTTGTTTCTTCTCTTAACGGCTTCTATGCCCTTGCTTTCTTTATCTCGGCCTTATTTTCATACATGCGGGCATCCGCAAGCTTATAGACCTTGCGGAAGAGTTCGATCCTCTCCCGGGGCAGGAGGGCGGGAAAGGCCTCCGCCTCCTCCTTCGTCAGGGAACAGAAACCCATGGCATAGGACAGGGGCTGCTCCCGCTCCCGGTTCAGAAGCTCACAGCGCCTTTCCAGTTCATTCATACACTCCTCGTGATCCACCTCCGCCATATCCCGGTAGATCACAACAAACTCATCCCCGCCGATACGGGCCACAGTGGCTTTCTCACCGAAAACCTCCTTAAGCAGAGCGGAAAAATCCATGATCAGCTTATCTCCGGCAGTATGCCCGTATATATCGTTGGTCTTTTTCAGATCATTTAAGTCAAAGTTCACAATGCCGAAACAGCCCCCGCTCCGGTCCTCCGCGATGCGCGAGGTTATATCCCGCACCATCTGGCGGTTGTAGAGACCGGTCATCATATCCCGGTAAGCCATCTTCTCCAGCATATCGCTGCGGGCCTCCGCCAGGACATTACGCTGCTGGGTATTGAAGAAATCCAGGATCATGCACAGGGCAAAGGCAAACATCCCCAGAAGGATAAAGCTGATATAATCCGTATTGTTCTTCAGCAAAAGCTTGAAGAAAAGGTAACGGACGATATCCGAAAGCCCCACGACAGCCAATATCAGGGTACCGATGAGGATCTCCCTGTGCGCCGTCTTTCTCCTGAACACCTGGCGTATGTTCATGGTCAGGATATAGGCCAGGGTAAGAAGGATCACAAAATGCCCGAAATACAGGACTCCCGGAAGATGCACCGTATCCGTGAAATGCAGGATCAGGGCAACGGCGATGAACAAAAGCTGAATGGACTGGATGACAATGAAGGGGATCCTCTCCCTCCGCTTCTGTCTCCTGCAGAAATCATCCGCGAAATACATAAGCAGAAAGTGCGGCGTGATATAGAGCGAGAGATACTCCATATAGGCCTTCAGTACCAGATCATTCTCCGCAAAGAGCAGCACCATATTGGAATTACAGAACTCCCACAGGCCCATACCAATGAAAGCGGCTGCCATCCACATCAGGTTCCCGGCTTCCTTTATCTTCCGGAGAAAAACAAAGCCCACGAAGATAACGGCCAGTGACAGCATGATCATGGCAGCATCCGTAAAAAACGTAAGCCGTACGGCGGAAAGCTGGGCCTTATAATAGCGACTTCCGTCAAAGATCACGGGATTACGGATATTCCCCATCTCGCCGCTCTCCCAAACGGTCTGTACCACCTTAAGCTCCCGTCCCTCATAATCCTCCGGCAACGGGACCATCACATATCCGTATCCCAGCAGGTGTCCGTTAAGATCTCCGTGAGTAAAGATCTCCTCCCCGTCCATATAAACATGGACCACCGAATGGATCAGATAGATCCTGAGGATGGGCTGGTCCATATTCCCCTTAAGGGGAGCGGAATAGCTGATCTGCGTTCCCTTATCCACGGGAGTGAAGCGCAGCTCATCCAGATCCACCTCTCCGTAATGCTCCTCCCCCACCGTAACGTCAAAGAGCTGATCCTGCATTTCGGATACCGTTTTCATATCCTCGCCGGAAAGTATAGAAAAAAAGAAGGCCAGAAAAACTATGGCCCCCAGACCCACCGCCAGCGCGATCACGGTCTGCAGGTCAAGCTTCCGACTCTTCCTGCCCGCTGTTTTACCGTCCTTCTCTTTTCCCATAGTGAAGCTTACTTACCGTCTCTTCGGTGTGCCTCCTGCTTGTATTCGTACATCAGCTTATCCGCCTCCTGAACACATTCCTGAAGGCTCTCTGTCTTCTCCGGATCGCTTACCACATAACCGCAGCTCACCGAGATCTTGTAGGGCTGCGAGCCGTCGTTGTTCCTCGCATCCAGCCTCTCCAGTATCGCTTTCTGTACCCACCCCGCTTCCTCGGCGTCGCAATCGGGAGCGATGATCAGGAATTCATCTCCTCCGTAACGTACCGGTATCCAGTTCTCCCCGGAATTCTCCTTGATGGAATCCGCCACGGCTTTGATGGCATTGTCACCGTGCAGGTGACCGAACTCATCATTGATCCGCTTCATATAGTTGATATCCACGAACATAACGCTCATGGGCTTCCCG
>JAFZOW010000081.1 GCA_017552715.1 Lachnospiraceae bacterium | reverse complement strand
TGAAGGACGGAAAGGCCCATATCGATACGACCCTTTGCGTGGGCTGCGGCGTTTGCCAGCAGCTGTGTCCGGTAGGCGCACTCGAAGGCTGCAAAAAGGAGGAGGGCTGAGATGGAAACGAAGAATGTAATGATCGTCGGTGTAGGAGGGCAGGGTTCCCTTCTTGCCAGTAAGCTGCTCGGAAAGCTGCTGCTTGACGAGGGTTATGATGTAAAGGTGTCCGAGGTACACGGCATGTCCCAGAGAGGCGGAAGCGTCGTGACCTATGTGAGATTCGGAGATAAGGTATATTCGCCCGTCATCGATAAGGGACAGGCTGACTACATCGTGTCCTTTGAGCTTTTAGAGGCTGCCAGATGGCTTCCTTACCTGAAGAAGGACGGACAGGTAGTCACCAACATCCAGCAGATCGATCCCATGCCCGTGATCACGGGTGCCATGGAGTATCCGAAGGATCTGGTGGATAAGATGAAGGGTCTCGGGGCAAAAGTGGACGCTCTGGATTGTCTGGCCCTGGCCGAGGAGGCCGGAAGCGCCAAGGCTGTGAACATCGTGCTGATGGGCAGACTCAGCCACTATTTTGATATCCCGAAAGAAGCGTGGATGAAGGCTATGGAGCAGATCGTTCCGGCCAAATTCCTTGAGATGAACAAGAAGGCTTTCGAGCTGGGTGAGAAGGCCTGAAAGTAAGCAACTGCTAACTATATTTTCAAGAGGAGGATAAGGAATTGGAGCGCTATTTCCAAGAGGAGATCGAATGCGCATCGCGAGAAGAGATCGTTGCCATTCAAAACAGGAAACTGAAAGAGCAGGTACAGCATGTCTGGGACAATGTACCGTACTATCGAAAGAAGATGGAGAAAAAGGGCGTCAGTCCCGCGGATATCAACGGTATTGAGGATCTGCATAAGCTGCCGTTCCTTTCCAAAAAGGATCTGAGGGATGCTTATCCTTACGGGCTGATGGGGGTGCCCAAGGATGAGGTTGTCAGGATCCATTCCACCTCCGGTACCACGGGAAAGAGAGTGGTTGCTTTTTACAGCCAGGGAGATATCGATCTCTGGGAGGAGTGCTGTGCCAGGGCCATCGTAGCGGCAGGCGGCAGCAAAGAGGATGTATGCCAGGTTTCCTACGGCTTCGGATTGTTTACCGGCGGTGCCGGTCTGAACGGCGGAAGCCATAAGGTGGGCTGTATGACAGTCCCCATCTCTTCGGGTAATACCGAAAGACAGATCATGTTCATTCAGGATCTGGAGGCTACCATCATCTGCTGTACCCCTTCCTATGCGGCATACCTGGGAGAGAGTATGAAGGAAATGGGCCTCGGACCGGATGATATTCCCTTAAAGGCCGGTATTTTCGGTGCGGAAGCCTGGAGTGAGGAGATGCGCCGTGAGATCGAGAAGACCCTGGGTATCAAGGCCTATGATATTTACGGACTGACAGAGCTTTCCGGACCGGGTGTGGCATTCGAATGCAGCGAGCAGAAGGGTATGCATATCAATGAGGACCACTTCATCGCTGAGATCATCGATCCCGAGACGGAAGAGGTGCTGCCTGACGGCACCTGGGGCGAGCTGGTCTTCACGGCTATTGACAAAAAGGCGTTCCCCATGATGCGTTATCGCACCAGGGATATCTGCAAGCTGAGCAGAGAAAAGTGCTCCTGCGGCAGAACCCATGTGAAGATGG
>JAFZOW010000080.1 GCA_017552715.1 Lachnospiraceae bacterium | reverse complement strand
GCTCATTGTCTAGATCTCACATATCTGAAGCCGATCCGGTGTGATGCGGGAAATCATGCCCCGCTATCCCGCCAGGGCATCCGGGAGATCACCACTCGTCGGGATCGAAATCCTCGTCTCTTCCGATATCCCTGCCGTATCCGTCACAGGTGTAGGCGAAGACCACCTTGTCACCGCTTTTCAGATAGCAGCTGTAGCATCCGTAGTTGGGATACCATCCGTTGACCCTGTATAGCCAGCCGGATGACTTTCCGCAGTCGAATTCGGATAGTCCGCCTATCCCTGTAATGTAATAACCCTTTATCAGGGGGAGATATTTGTAATCAAGCTCTATGTCCGATCTGGTGCATACCAGGTACAGAAGATCAAAAACTGTCTGCCCGTATTCTATGGGCACTTTCGTTTCGGCAAGCATGACCCCGTTCCGGGGGATCACCTTGGCCAGGGCGCCGGGCATCTCCTCCAGGTCCGGCAGTACCGTATCGCACCTTATCTCTATGGTGGCGTACATGGCGCCGTCGGCATCATCTTCATCCGGGAGCCTCATGGCGGTCTCGGTCTGTCTTGCGGAAAGGATATCCTCTATCTCGCCGGGATCGTAAGCATCTATGCCGCGCTCCAGGATGCAAAGCAGAAGGTCGTCGCGGAGCTCAGAGAGGACTATCTTCGACTTGTAAACCGAAACTTCCGCGGACACCTGGGCCACGATGACGTTCTCCGACGCCGATACCGTGAAACGTTTTCCGTAACCTGAAAACTCCAGCTCCCCGCTGTAGCAGTTCACCGTCTGGGAACCGGGGTACACTTCGCAGGAGAACACCGCTCCCGCAGAGGGCACCACTTCGCACTTGCCGAAGCTCACCGTGACGGTTTCGCCCTCACCGGAGGGCCTTTCCATGAACACGGAGCCTTCTTCTATACTGAGCTCAAAGAGCCCGTCCGATGTTTTCAATATCTTCGCGGTGCTGTCGTAATTCATGTGGGCGTCCAGGAGTCCCGCAGCTTCAAAGCCGCAGGAGGAATTCCTGCCCACCAGGACCCTGTCGCCGGGACAGAGCCCTATACCCTCCTTGAGGGTATAATTCAGTCCGCCGTGGGTTATGCTCACGTCCCCCGTAAGTTCGTCCACCACCGCCACCGGATCCTCTTCGTACATGGATCCTGATGAAAACCTGGGTGCCATGGAGACAGCGATCATAATGACCACTATAGCCACGACCGCGCAGGTCAATGCAATGATCTTTTTCATGTTCTTATGCTCTCCAAAAGATCACACGGATGATACCGGATATTCCTATACATTTACAGCGTATCATACGGTGCGTATAACATTCGTTAAAGCCGGGGGCCCTAACGTAATAATCATCATTAATTATCAGCTCAGCTTATGCCTTGAAGGCTTCGCACTATGCCGGAGCTCTAATGGGCGGTATCCCTTTCAGGAGCTTACGTCTGCTCTTTTACTTGTATATTCGTCCTTTATGGCCTGAAGATAACCCGTACGAGGTTCAGCCCAGCTGTATTCGCGCATATATTCACCGCTGAAGGAATTGATGGCTTTCCTGTCCCCGTCGAGAAAATCGTACAGATCGCAGTCAAATTTGGTGGTATCCAGATACTTTCCCCTTTTGTTGTCATCCACCAGGATCTCCTCCAGCCCCTCTTCCTTCAGGATGTCTTTGAGCTTCTTCATGTTCACCCGGTATACGCTGGCGGAGTTGCTGTCATAGCTTCTGCCCTCCCAGATGCGGCTGAGAGCTTCCTGAGAGGTAAGTATGGCTCCCCTTTTATCCACCATCAAGGCCAGCAGCTCCTT
>JAFZOW010000079.1 GCA_017552715.1 Lachnospiraceae bacterium | reverse complement strand
GATCGCCGCTGAGTATCGTATAGTTTCCGTAGCCCAGGATATGGGAGGCGGCGAGGATCAGAAGATAGATCACCGTGCTGAGTGCTGCGGCAAAAAAAGGGTAGTTTTTCGTCTGCTTCCATTTTTCCATAAAAACATGATAACACAGCGTTCTTACACTATTCAAGAAGAAAATGTCACCAGTCCACCACGGCTGTGCAAAACTGCGAAAATAGATTATGTATTTTGTTAAATATTTCCAAATTATGCAAATTGACGGGCTGATTCTTCTCTGTTATAATCCATGTAAGTGGGACTATATTGTTTTTTGAGTGCAATTTGCGGAGCTTTTTTCTTCGGTACGGTGGTGTACCGTTATTCGCTATTTAAGGCGGAATGCGGGCCGGAAGAGGAACCGAACAGACCCCTTATGTCTATGGGGATCCTGGACGGGATGGCTGCGGTGAAGCGGGACGGCGCGGAAAGATGGGTCTTCTGCGCGCTCTGCTGTGTGAGCTGGGGGCTCACGGCTTATGTATATGGTCCCGCCCCGGAGCTTATATTGTACGGAATGGCGGGAGTACTGCTCTGGGGGCTGGCTCTGGTGGACCGGAAGATTTTTGAACTGCCCCCGGAGCTGAATATCGGGATCGCCGTACTGGGAGCGATCCATCTGATCTTTGACCTGAAGCACTGGTATGTTTATCTGATCGGTGCATTGTGCGTGAGCCTGCCTCTCTGGCTGCTGGCCCTCCTGAGCGGGGGAAGGGCCATGGGCGGCGGAGATATCAAGCTCATGGCGGCCCTGGGGCTTTTGCTCGGATGGCAGAAGACCCTTTTGGTGCTCTTTATAGGAGCCCTGCTGGGAAGCCTTGTGCACGGGGCGCGTGTTCTGTTCACGAAGGGAAAGCATGAGCTGGCCTTCGGACCGTATCTGGCCATGGGCGGCATTGTGGCGGCCCTGTACGGACAGAACATCATCGACTGGTATGTAAGTACTTTTATAACAATAAACTAACACGAAAGGGGAACAGGGGGATGGCCAATAAGGCACTCACTATCTACATCTCGATGGATGTGATCCGTATCGCCGAGATGCAGAAGACCAACCAGAAGGCCGTTGTGCTCAGCAACGCGGCCGAGATCGGTACTCCCGCCGGAAGCTTCAATGACGGTTACATCGTGGATGTTTCCGCCATAGCGGAGGCAATACGTACCGCGATCTTCGGCAGGGGCTTTACGGCGAAAGAAGTGATCTTCACTATCGCGAGTAAGAAGATCGCAAGCAAGGAAGTGGAGATCAACTACTTCAAAAATACCAAGAAGCTGGGGCAGGTGCTGCAGGCCAACTCCGGAGAATATTTCCCGATGAGTAACTCGGGAGATTACCTCTTTGCTTATTCGATCCTGGAAGACTTCATGAATGATGAGGGGCACAAGTACCGTGTCAGCGCGGTGGCGGCTCCCATGGACTTGGTACGCGGTTATTATGAGATCGCCGAAGAACTGAAGCTTGCGGTACGCAGCATTGACTATTTCGGTAACTCCGTTATCCAGCTGCTGTCGCTTCAGATGCAGGAAGGGCGGACGGATCTGGTGCTCCAGATCGAAAAGGATGCCACCTATGTCAATGTTATGCGCGGTCATGTGCTGGTGCTGCAGAGAAGCGTTAACTACGGTAAGACCGCCGTTATCAACGCTCTGATGGATGTCAAGAAGATCTCGGAAAAGGATGCAAGGACGCTGCTTTCCAACGAGACGCTGCTGGATCAGCATGTAACGGCGGATGAATATGCCAGCGCCGTAAGCTATCTGGTAAACGGTATCGGCCGTGCGGTGGAATACCACCGTACCAAGAACCCCGGCGAGCTGCTGCAGGGTGTCAAGATCTTCGGTGAAGGCTCGGCCATCGCCGGTATCGAAAAGATCCTCCAGCGTGAGCTGGGTGCCCAGGTGGAGCACTTTGATACGCTGGCCGGCGTTTCCATCAAGGGACAGGCGGCTCTTACAGCCGAAGAGGTTCTGCGCTATCTGCCGAATATCGGTGCCATCATTGATCCCATGAACCTGATGATCGGTTCCGGGAAGAAAGCCGGCATCGAATCCAACGACCTGATCAAGTATCTGAAATATGCTCTGGTGGTGGCTACGGTAGGCAGTGCCGTCTTTTCCGGCATCACCTTCTGGCAGCACAAGAAAGTAATGGAAGAGCAGGCAAGACTGCAGGCCGAGATCGCGGCCATTCAGGATATCGAAGAGATCCTTGCGGCTTATGAAGCGGCCCAGCGGGAATACGACCTGGTCATGAACTTCGTAAACCGTACAAAGAATGACAACGAGTATGTGATCCAGTTCATCGAGGATCTGGAAAAGCTTCTGCCTACGGATTCCGCCATCAGCAAGATCAGCTTCTCGGATGGTAATGTGGAATTCGAACTGGTCAGCGGCCTTCATGAGAGTGCCAAGAACGAGGTGGCGGATGTGCTGATGAATCTCCGCAATCTGGATTATGTGACCAATTTCTATATCCCCAGCATCGAGGATGCATGGCATACCTACCTGATCGTCGGTTACGATGAAAATGACGAGCCCATCTACCTGACCGAGGATTTCGATCCGGAGCTTTATGCCCAGGATGATGAGGAAGAGGAAGAAGAGGAAGACGATAAGAAGAAAGATAAAGAAAAGGATGAAGAGGAAGAGCTGGACGAGGAGATCGAAGCTATGCTCTTCTGGGATCCCCGCAGAGAAAAGGCAGAACAGTCAACGCTTGTGGAATATGAGAACGGCATGAACCTTCCGGAAGGTGTCGTGATCGTTGCCCAGGAGCTGCGCAGACAGGTGAAGTATACCGCCAGCTGCCATATCGGGCCCCCTCCCGTACCTGAGGCACAAACAACCGAAACAACGGAAGGAGGAGTACAGTAATGAGCCTGACAGACAGAGATCAAAAAATGATCCTTCTCTTACTGATCGTTGCGGTGATCGCCCTGCCCTATGTCTTTTACAGTCAGAAAACCCGGGCCGACACCGAAACACAGAAGGGTGTGAATGTTGAACTGCAGGCCCGTCTGGAGCAGCTGCAGGAAATGAACAAGAACAGGGATTTTTACATCGCCGAAACAGAGCGTATGCAGAAGGAGCGTGATGAACTCATCACTTCCTTCCCCGGCGGGATCGATCAGGAAAACTACACCATGTTCCTGCACTATATGGAATATAATTCCATGATCAAGGCCGAAGAGAATTTTGCCAAGTTCAAGGAGGAACGGGCGGAACTGAAAAAGAAGATAGAAGAAGATCCGGATTATATCCCCGCCGAGGATGAAGCAAAGTATCCCCGTTTCGGTTATGAGGGGATCGACGGGAATACCATCTTCCTGATCGGCAAGGTGGATTACGGCGGGAATGAGGAGATCGCCATTTCCGATGAAGAGGTGGAAGACGGTCTTGTGGGACTGATCAATGATTCCTCCATCGAATTTGCCACCTACTACAGCGGAATGAAGTATTTCCTTCATTATATACTGGAATACGAAGATCCCATGATCTACCGTGTGCTGACCATGGAGTTTGATCCGGATAGCGGAAACATAAAAGGTGTCGCCAGTATCGAGCAGTATGCCATCGGCGGACAGGGCAGGACCCTGGAGCCTGAGCCCGTATGGAAGGATATCGACGACGAGGGGCTCCGCGGTGTGATGGAGGAAGGTATCTACGGACCTCTGTCTTACGATACCCTGCGGAATTTCCAGGAGTTCGAGCTGCTTCTTGAGCGGCGTCAGATCGAGGCGGAAATGGCTGCCGAGGAAGCGGGAGAGAAGGGCAAGAAGGACGATAAGGACAAGGACGAAGAGAAGGACGACGACAAGTAAGTCGCAGTAACGGAAGGAGGAGCGTATGAGCAGGTTTTTCTTAAGCTTGATGAAAAGAAAATGGGGCAGAAAAGGTGTGACCCTTTTCGAAGTGATGGTTGCGCTTGCCTTGTTTGCTATCATCATCACGCCGGTCATGCGCTCTTTCATCACGTCGGTGTCGGTGAACAAAAAGAGCCGTGAGGTGATGATCGCCACCGACGTGGCCAATTCCATCATGGAGGGCATCAGCGGCAAGACCTATGAGGATGTGATGGCTTCCCTCCGCTACAACTTCAAGGGTGATCTGGCGGTGGATCCTTCGGTGGGCAGCGTCAGCTCCTCCCATGCCAAATATGCCATGTCCAGTATCAACGACAACTGGTACAACAAAGGCAACCGTACGGTGGGCGGAGTCACGCATATACATGCGGCCACGGATCTGATGCCTTTCATCGGCCAGACCTATACCACCAAGTACAAGAACAATTATGAGATCCCTTCGGGTACCTACTCCTATGTCAGTGCCAACTGCGTCAACGGGACAGTGAGCGATCAGGCACTGGCACAGAATGCAATGAAGCATATCTTTAACACATATTACGGAGGGAATCCCAATCCGAATGCCACTACGGTCCCGCTGCTGGTCACGGATACGGCTCCCGCGGACAAGCTGTTTTACTACGGCTTCTCCTGGAGTGATTACTATCTGGAGAGTCAGACCGGAGCCGATGACGGCTATCCCAAGCTGGCTTACCTTCTGTACAGCCGTATCGAGCAGAACGGACACTATTATGATGCAACGGTGACCTTTATCCCCAGGGCACAGAATGTGAGAACAGAGACGGTATCGAAGAATATTGCCGGGGTCATGCAGTCGGTGGAAGAAGTCCGGCTGGACGATTATTTCACCTATGAAGTCACCGTAAGGGTTTACGAGTACAGATATGACAGTCAAAACGGGGTCTGGGCCGAGCGCTTTGTTTCGGACGGCTCTAGTGTCTGGTTTGACGGGCCTCCGCTGGTGACGCTGACCAGCGGTATCATGAATAAGAAGATCAACTGATCGTGAAAGGGAGGAGGAAGAGATGAGGATCATGAGGGATTCGAAAAAGATTAAGAAGAACGGCGGAGCTGCTCTTGTTGCCGTACTGATCGGGGTTTTGTTCATCACGATCCTGGCCAGCTCTCTGTTGTTCATGTCCACACTGAACTATAAAATGAAGAGCATGCGGCAGTTCTCCTCCGATAACTTCTATACGGCGGAATTTGCCTTAAGCGATCTGATGACTCAGATGAAGCAGGAATGCTCCCTGAAAGCAGATCCCCAGGCCTGGGTAAAGGGGCTGGAGGTCGGAAATACGGGGAATGTGGATGTGGACCGTCTCCGTGCACTGGTGGCGGATCTGAATGCCCCGGGCCAGCAGATCATCACGGGACTTGATTCCGTTAGCATCAACTGCATTTACAACGGCACAACGACCAAGTCCTTTGAAAAGGACAACAATTACTATTACATCCGTGGGGTACAGATCACCGCTAAAACAGATGCCCAGCACGGGGAGTACGAAAGTACCATACTGACGGATATCCGTGTTGCTTTCCCCAGCAGTTCCGATGCCCCCGCAAAACTCAACGATTTCAGCGTGCTCTCCGATTGCCCGATGCGCCTGAAGGAAGGCTGTCAGTATTTCGGAGGGGAGATGTACCTGCGTAAAAACGGGAAGATCACCTATAGTGCGGGCGGCTCTTCATACAACTGTGCATTCGGTGTGGAATCCAAGAGCGGTGCCACTTTCCTGGGAAACTTCAATTTCTTTGACGGGGACCTGTATGTCGGCGAGGGTGGTTACGTTTACCTGAGCGGCAGCAGCTTTGTCCGCGGGAAGATCTATGTGGCGGATAAGGGCCAGCTGGTGGTCGGCGGAAAGCTTTATGTTAAGGATAATGCCTATACCGGAAATATCAAGACCACGGGCTTTGGTGAGATCTGTGACGGGACCACGATCCCCTGGGCCAACTATGATGTATACAATGACGGCCTCGGAAAGAAACTGGTGGCTCCGATCATGTATATGTACGGCGGCAGCGGTGTTGAAGAACTGACACAGCTTCAGCTGAAGAACAAGAGTAAGAACTACAGCTCCAACGGCGGCTGGGAAGTTTCCGGCAGTGCCAAGGCAAATGTTTCCGGTAACTTTGTGACGACCAGTGCCAAAGGTGTTTACAAACCCAATGATAACGGCGGCAGCAGCTTAAGCTTCAAAGATGCTCTCGTGATCGTACACGGCGGTATGCCGGATATCCACGGTACCATTGAAAACTGCACGATCCTGAATGTGGCGGAAGATAATAATATGGAGCTGAACATTCAGGCGAACGGTAAGTCTTTCGGTACCCTCAGCGATGAGAAATTCGAAGTGGCCAGAAAGCTGTTTGTGTCGCTTCGCGTGGATGTGAGCGGCAGCTCCGGTGTATCCACCCAGGGGGGCGGAAAGAGTTCGGATGACCTGGTACCCGTGCTGAACTCCAATCCTCAGAAATGGACGCTGGATGGCAAGACGCTGATCAGCTACAAGGATGTAGGGCTGGATCGCATCTACTACAGAGAAGAGAACACCACCAATATGTATTTCACCTTTAACTGCTTCTTTGACGTGAACATGGATCAGACCCTTCGCGAATTCAAAGGGGCTTCAGGAGGCAGCGGTTCTTCCGGTGCACAGCCGGTCATCTCCGTGATGAACTGGTCCAAAGAATAAGGGGGGCTTTATATGAGCTGGATTAAAAAGTCTCTGAAAAACAACAAAGGCTTTACCCTTGTGGAGATGCTGATCGTTCTCGGGATCAGCGCGATCATACTCGCGATCCTGACCTATTCCTATTCGGTGGTTTCGAATGCGGATGTTGAAAAGGCGTCCAACCGGTTGGAGAGCGTGCTCCGCAGTGCCAGGGTGAATGCCATGAGCCGCGGACAGGCACACGGCGTCGTACACTTCGTAAGCGAAGGCGGGACCATCTATGCCGAGATCGGAAACGGGACCAGCAGCCAGAAGAAAGAGCTGATCTGCAGTTCGAGCATCACCTTTACACCCAAGTTTACTACGGACTACGCAACGGAAGCGGAACCCGTAGATGCGGGTACCATGGGCTGGAATACGGTATTTAACGGCAACGGAAAGCTTCGTCTTCAGGGTGTTACGAAGACAAATTCGAATCTGTTCCGCCTCAAACATGGAGATAAGGAAATTAAAGTTATCGTTTACGCGGAAACGGGAGCCATCGAGAAGAAATATTGATCCGGAAGACTACAGATGCTTTTGTGATGAACATGAGTTTTGACCTGCGTCCTGAAGGGAGGGTATCATGAGAAAGAATAAAGGTTATACGCTGGTAGAACTGGTAGTGGCCATTGCCGTACTTGTTCTTGTTCTGGCAGAGGTAGGGGCCCTGATGGTCAACAGCCAGCATCTCTACAAGAACGGCTATTATGAAGTGCATGTACAGGAAAGTGCACAGCAGGCCATTCAGCAGGTGCAGGATCTGCTCATGAACGCCAATGTGAGCGTTCAGAACAGCGGTGGTATTACCGCTACGAGCATGCTTTATGAAGGGACCGTGAGTTCTGACCTGATCACCATCAAGATCACGGAGCGTACCGTCGGAGGTAACGGTCAGTACAGCGGACTGAATGCATCTCCCACTACCTATAAGATCGGACTTCGCTGTGACCCGAATCTTGGGGGGGCGCCCCTTCAGAAAAATTCCGACGGGCAGTTATATTCGGATCTGATGATGAAAAAGGATTCGGGAACTCCGGTACTCATCGCGGAAGGTGTGCGGTCGATCCGCTTGGCCAGCAATCAGGATCGTGGTGAGACCAATGTTGCCGATCAGGGACATATCTACAACCTGACCACTGCGGACGTGATCACTCTGACGATCAATATGCTGAATCATGAATACAGCTATACGGCTACCGGAGAGGTTTACCTGCGTAACAGACCCGGAACCGGCGGTGATCCCGTTCCTGCCAGCACACCCGGTGCTGGTGCGGATGTGAAACTGACCGTGCTCCGTATCCATAACTGCTACAATCTGAAGAGTTATCTTCCGGTGGGTTACGACAACTTTGTACTGGAATCCGGTGATGTGACTGCATATTCCTTAACCACGGACGGTCAGCTGAAATGTGAGACGTCGACCAATAAACAATGGGATACGGAGTATAATGCCACGATCAAGGCTACTTCTTCCCTTTCAACGAATGCAGCCAGAACCATATCCATCCATACGGATAAGGTGAATGACGGTAGCCGTGTACCGGTTTCCACCTGGAGTAATACCACGGGCTGGATGAGCAATGCTCTTCCCGTCACCGGAATCTGCACCTGCCCGCAGTGTGCCAAGAATCTGATCGTTGATGCCCAGATCACCTTCCCGGATTACAACTCCGCGGGAAAGACAGTGTCTCCCAAGGATGATACTATCAATAAGGCAACAGGTAAGCTCCGTCTCTTCTATGGCGGTGAGAACAATGTCAAATTCAAGGTGCATAAAGAGACCAAGGTCACGGTGAACGGAACGGAATATCCCTTTGCCGAGGGGGATGAGGTCCCGACCGGAACAAAAACAAAACCTGTGATCTCCCAGGCCGTCTGGCAGGATGAGATCTTTGCAAGGGCAAAGGAAGGCGTGGAGATCAATATCACCAACGCCAAGTTCATCATCGAGTACCGTAAGAAGAAAGCCAGCGGTACAGCGGTGGTCAGTGTCAACGGGCTGTATGACAAGACACTCATTGATAAGAACTATGATACGGAGTTAACGGGCGGTAATACCGGAGGACCGAGACTTAAGCTGAACGGAGATGAGGATAGTCAGGTTGGCGGTGCCCTGTACTACTATCCGGATAAAGAAGGCGGACAGATCTTTACCAAGTTCAAGGTAGGGCGCATCCATGTAGAGAACAAGGCCAATGCCTTCTCACTGGATACCAACCAGCATGCCACGAATGCGTTCAGATACTTCCCTTATGTTGTGGATAACGGCGGATACCTGCGTTTCCATATCTGGTGCAGCTTTGACGGACTTACCTGGGACGGTGTGGTCAATTCCGTAAATGAGCCTTACGCATATATCTACGATTGCTATGGTTACTATTATCCGAACGGTGTGGGAACGAATGCGCAGATGATGAAGCTGATGGATATCGTAGGTGTCAGCGATTCCGCCATCCCGAAGAAGGATAAGATGCCGGATCAGACGACGGAAGATCCTCATCCGTACGAGTACTACGGCGGTTACAACTAAGTTCTTCTTCCATCCCCCCCGTATGGGGGGGATTTTTTTATTGTATGGGAAATTGCATCTCATATCCTATACATAAAAAAGCCGGGGGATGCGCATGCGCGCAAGATGAAAAGCTGCTGTGCAACCGCGTCTTGCATGAGCTTGTCGCAAGCGTCATGCTTATTTGTGCTTGCATAAAATTTTCTTTTGTTGTATATTTGATTGCGTGTTGTAAAAAGCAGGTGTATTTGAGGAGAAGCTATGGCAAAGAATCTTGTGATCGTGGAGAGCCCGGCCAAGGTGAAGACGATCAAGAAATTTCTGGGAAGTAACTATGAGGTGTGTGCCAGCAACGGTCATGTACGGGATCTGCCCAAAAGCAGCCTGGGGATCGATGTGGAGCACGACTTTGAACCGAAGTATATTACCATCCGGGGAAAAGGAGATGTGCTGGCTAAGCTCCGTAAGGAAGTGAAGAAGGCTGATAATGTGTATCTGGCTACCGACCCGGATCGCGAGGGGGAAGCCATCAGCTGGCATCTTTACGAAGCCCTGAAGCTGAACGATAAGAAGGTCCACCGTATCACCTTTAACGAGATCACAAAGAACGCGGTAAAGGACAGCTTAAAGCACCCCCGGGAGATCGATATGGATCTGGTGGATGCGCAGCAGGCCAGACGAATCCTGGACCGTATGGTGGGATACC
This sequence comes from Lachnospiraceae bacterium, assembly GCA_017552715.1. Taxonomy (GTDB): domain Bacteria; phylum Bacillota; class Clostridia; order Lachnospirales; family Lachnospiraceae; genus NK4A136. The sequence goes on along the minus strand of JAFZOW010000079.1, from coordinate 59,648 downwards.
GGATCTCGCCGCTGCTCTGGAACAAGATCAAACGCGGGCTGTCTGCCGGACGCGTGCAGAGTGTTGCCCTGCGTATCATCTGTGACAGGGAAGAAGAGATCGCAGCCTTTATCCCGAAGGAATACTGGACCGTGGATGCGGAGTTCAATGCCGGAGGGAAAAAGAGTTTCACAGCGGCATTTTACAGTGATGAAAACGGAAAAAAGACCATAGACAGCAAGGCGGAAGCTGAGCGGATCGAAAAGCTCCTGAAGGGCGCCAGCTTTGAGATAAAAGAGATCAAGCGGGGAGAACGTACACGGAAGAGTCCCCTGCCTTTTACCACGTCCACACTGCAGCAGGAGGCTTCGAAGGCGCTGAACTTCTCTACGCAGAAGACCATGCGTACTGCCCAGAGCCTTTACGAAGACGGTTATATCTCATATCTGCGTACCGATTCCACCCGTATCTCGGAGGAAGCACAGGCTGCTTCCCGGGACTATATCATCCGGAACTTCGGCGAGGCATATCCCATCAGCCGGCCGGAAGACAAAAAGAGTGATAAAAAGATCCAGGATGCCCATGAGGCCATCCGTCCTACGGATATCACCCGTATCCCGGAGGAGCTGAAGGATAAGCTGCCGCGGGATCAGTTCCGCCTTTACCAGCTGATCTGGAAGCGTTTCGCGGCCAGCCAGATGGCACCGGCAGTCTATGATACTCTTTCTTTGAAGATGGAAGCCCGGGGGGTAGTCTTTACGGCCAGCGCCAGCGGGATAAAGTTTGACGGTTTCATGAAGGTCTATACCGAAGCCGAGAGTGAAAAAGCCGAGAACAGCTTCCTTTTAAAGGAAGTAAAGGAAGACAGCAAGGTGAAGTTCGTGAGCCTGGAGAAGAAGCAGCATTTCACCCAGCCCCCGGCTCATTTTACGGAAGCAAGCCTGGTACGTGCTCTGGAAGAGCTGGGTATCGGACGCCCCTCCACTTATGCACCCACTATCACGACCATCCTGGCCCGGCGTTATATATTGAAGGAAAACAAAAATCTTTTTGTTTCGGAACTGGGCGATATCGTGAATAAGGTGATGAAGGACGAGTTCCCTGCCATTGTGGATGTGAACTTTACCGCCACCATGGAAGGCCTGCTGGATGATGTGGGCGAGGGGAAGACCAAGTGGCGCACCATCATCGGGAATTTCTATCCTGATCTGGATGAAGCGGTGAAAAAAGCCGAGGAAGAGATGTCCCGCATCGAGATCAAGGATGAGGAAAGCGATGTGGAGTGTGAAAACTGCGGCCGTATGATGGTGATCAAGTATGGTCCCCACGGACGTTTCCTGGCCTGCCCGGGCTTCCCGGACTGCCGTAATACCAAGCCCTATTATGAAAAGACCGGCGTACAGTGCCCGAAGTGCGGCGGCGAGATCGTCATCCGCCAGACTAAGAAGGGACGCCGCTACTACGGCTGTGAGAATATACCTGAATGTGACCTGATGCTCTGGAATCGGCCTGTGGCGGAAAAGTGTCCGGACTGCGGCGGCCTGATGGTGAAAAAAGGAAATAAGCTGTGCTGCAATGATCCGGAGTGCGGCTTTGTAAAGGAAGACGAGGGAACGGATGAGTAGCATCTCTCTTCTGGACCGTACCCGTAAGCTGGGACGGCTCCTGCATAACAATACCTCTCCCAAGGTGGCATTTAACGATATCTGTGCCGTGCTGAGTGAGACCCTCGGCTCGGATGTTTTCGTTTGCAGCCGGGGAGGAAAACTTCTGGGGCTGGGAGAAGCCCGGAGCGTGGAACGTCTGGGTGAACTGCTGGTCTATGAAGTGGGGCAGCATATCGATGATGCTTTGAATGAACGTTTCCAAACCATACTTTCCACCCAGGATAACGTGAACCTCATGACTCTGGGCTTTACCGGAGAAAAGAACCGCGCAGGGGATCGTTATCATGCCGTGGCATCGCCTATTTATGCTTCCGGTGAGCGCCTGGGAACCCTCTTTCTTTTTAAGGATGAGGGCTGGTACGAAATGGACGATATCATCCTGGTGGAGTATGCCGCCACCGTGGTGGGTCTGGAGCTGCTCCGCAGCCTTACCGAGGAAGCGGACGAAAGCGACCGGCGTGAGCACGGAGTGAAGAGCGCCCTGGATGCCCTGACAGCATCGGAGAGGGAGGCGGTACGGCACATCCTTTCCCATGTATGTGGGGAGGAGGCGCTGATCGTTACCAGCCGTATAGCCGAAGAGATCTCCATCGGACGCAGTGTGGTGGTCAACGCCATACGAAAGCTGGAGAGTGCCGGGATCATCGAGACCCGCTCTGCCGGTGTGAAGGGGACGCGTCTCACGGTCCTGAACGATTATATTTATGAGGTCTTGTAATTTTGTGATTATTTTATTATAATAGAAGTCGCTTATTATGCCGATATATATAGTAAACGTCAGACAGATCTGCCGTTTACTATATACACTCCGCGAGGATGCGCACGGATTTTGTGAGGTATTTGCCGCTTTCAGCGGCCATGATCCGGCGCGGTAAACGACATCAGGCATTCGCCATTGTTGTTTACCTAATATTCAGAGGCATAGGCAGGGAAGCCCGTTGAGGTCAAGGAATGGCCCGGGAGGTTTTCTGCCTGTGCTCATTTTGCATAAAGGGGATAAAAAATTATGGTAAACTCCCATGCGTTCAGTTATATCAACCTGCTGGATAAGGCCGCAGATGCCGCCTGGCTTCGTAATGAGGCTATTTCCAACAACATCGCCAATGTGGACACTCCGAACTATAAGCGTCAGGATGTGAGCTTCGAAGGCGAGCTGATGCGTAACCTGAACAAAGTAGAGTACCGTACCATGGATGCCCGCGTATATAATCTGAAGCTTTCCCGCATTGAGCCGCGGGTATATACGGAGGCAGAGGGCTTTTCCTACCGGCTGGACGGAAATAATGTGGACATTGATACGGAAAATGTTTACCTGGCTGAAAACCAGCTGACCTATAACGGGCTGATCCAGTGCATCACCAGTGAGTTCGGCAATCTGAAGACAGCCATGGGCGGGGGCTGATAAGCTTACGCGCTTCGACGGGATGATGTGAGTTATACGGAGGATTCGGATCATGGGAATGTTTACCGCATTTGATATAACAGCAACGGGACTTACGGCCGAGCGTTACCGCATGGATACCATTGCGGAGAATATCGCCAATGCCAATACCACCCGGACGGGGGACGGAACGCCCTACCGCCGTAAGGTTGTGACTTTTGAGACACAGGAAACGCAGCAGGACCGGCGGAGCTTCGGGCGTGTACTGTCCACCATAGTGGGCACGGGCCGGGCGCAGCAGCGTCATGACCGTAATATCGTCTCGGACGATCTCATCGGCTACGGGGTGAAGATCCCGAAGATCAGCGATGACACGGAGAGTCCCATGAACATGGTTTATGATCCCTCTCATCCGGATGCGGACGAAAACGGTTATGTGACCTATCCCAACGTGAACACCATCACCGAGATGACAAATCTCATTGATGCCAACCGGGCCTACGAAGCGAATGCCACGGTCTTTACGGCCAGTAAAGCCATGGCCAGTACGGGGCTGGGGCTGGCCGGGAATAAATAAGGCGGTAAGCTATGGAATATCGTGATACGGCAACGGGGAATATCGTGAGCAATCCCATCGAGCGGCTGAACGTTCCTACGGGGCGTGCGGTCAGCCGGCTTGTGGCGGAGCGTGGCAGCGAAACGGAGGATATGTTCGCCTCCATTTTCGGTGCAGCTCTTTCCAATATAAATACGACCAATAAATACCTTTCCGATGCCGAAAATGAGGAGGTCAAGCTGGCCATGGGCAAGAGCAGTTCCACCCATGATCTGGCTATTGCGCTGCAGAAGGCTTCCACGGCTCTGCAATATACGGTGACACTCAAAAACAGCTTTATAGAAGCGTATAAGACCATAATAAACATGCAGATATAGAGTCTGTCCGAGGGACAGGGCATCCGGTCCCGACAGGGATCAAAACGACAGGAAGTAAAGCTTCTGCGGAGCAGAACTTTGCGAGCTGCCGTTGAGACCGGCAGTATCTAGAGGAGGAATTATGGTAGATCGTATCATAGCATGGTTTCGCAGTCTGCCGAGACGTTTCCTTGACTGGTGGGAGAAGTTCTCAAGCAGGCAGAAGATCATCATTGCTGTGCTGGCAGTGGCATCACTGGCGGCTTTTGTGGCGTTGATCATAGCCATCACACGGCCCGAATATGTGACGATCCATACGGCAGCCAATGCAAAAGAGGCACAGGAAGTCATAGATCTGCTGACCGGGGATGATATCAGCTATCAGACCAGTGAGGACGGGCTGAAGATCTCCATCAAGCGTCAGGATTATACCAAGGCCGTGCTGCTGCTTGGCAGCAATTCCATATCCACGGACAATTATTCCATTGACAATGTTACGGACGGCGGCTTCTTCTCCACGGAGTCGGATACCCAGAAAAAGTATATCGTTTACCTGGAAAGAGAACTGGAATCCAATCTGGAAGCCTACGACTTTGTGCGTAACGCAGATGTGAAGCTTCATATCCCGGAGGAAAACGGTACACTCATAGCTCAGAACCAGGAAAGCTATGCTGCGGTGCAGCTGGAACTTTCCGGCACCTGCAACAGCGATCAGGCCGGAGCCATAGCGAGGCAGGTGGCTACCGCACTGGGCAACGATACCACTACCAATATCACGATCACGGATACCAGCGGCATACTGCTCTATGCCGGGGCAGATGAGAGCGCAAGCGCATCCTCCCCTTCCAGCTATGCCACGACTTCCGATCAGCTCGCCCGCTCCATGGAAAGCGATGTGAAGCGTGCGCTGCTGGGAATGAACCAGTTTTCCGGAATAGAGGTGGCGGCAAGAGTGATCATCGATCCCTCCGATACCTCGGATATTTGGCATGAGTATTCCAATACGGATGAAGAAGGTGACGGTATCCTGGCCAGCCGGGATACCTACCAGAGTATTAATGAAGGGACCACCGGCGGGGTTCCCGGCACGGACAGCAATGTGGAGACCGGCTATGTGATGGAGAACGGTTCCTCGGAGAGTTCCTCCGTGACCGAGACCAGTGAAGATTTCCTGCCGGATGAACATATCAAGGAAAAACGGAGCGGTGCGGGAAATGTGGACTGGGAGAATTCCTCCATTACCGTGACCTTGCTCACTTATAATATGATCTATGAAGATGACGTAAAGGAGCGCGGGGACCTGGAAGGCATCACCTGGGCCCAGTACAAGCTGGCCAATGACGTGCGCCGGGAACTGGAGGTGCCGCAGAATCTGGTGGTTGCGGTATCCAATGCATCCGGTATCTCTACGGGAAAGATCAGCATCCTTTCTTACGAACAGCCTTTCTTCGTGGATCATGAAGGACTGAACATCAGTATGACGGATGTGCTGCAGATCATCCTGATCGTCCTGATCCTTGGACTGCTTGCCTTCGTGATCCTGCGCAGCATGCGTCAGGCACAGGTGGAGGAGCCGGAACCCGAGATCAGCATCGACGATATCCTGCAGAGCACCCAGCCTGAGGCAGAGCTGGACGAGATCGGCCTGGAGGACAAATCCGAGGCCCGCAAGATCGTGGAGAAATTTGTGGAAGACAACCCGGAGGCTGCTGCCAATCTGTTGCGCAACTGGCTGAATGACGACTGGGGTTAAAGTGATATTCTGGAGATAAAGGTTTAAAAGATGGCGGCATCGAATGACAACAGTATGACCGGAACACAGAAGGCGGCGATCCTTCTGATCACCCTGGGACCCGAGATGAGTTCCGCTGTGTTCAAGCATCTGAAAGAAGAAGAGATCGAAGATCTGACGCTGGAGATCGCAAACACGCGCAGCGTGTCTCCCCAGGTCAAGGAAGATGTGATCAACGAATTCTACGAGATCTGCCTTGCGCAGCAGTATATTGCGGAGGGTGGTATAGGCTATGCCAAGGAACTGCTGGAAAAGGCGCTGGGTTCGGAAAAGGCATTGGACGTGATCGGCAAGCTGACAGCCAGCCTGCAGGTCAAGCCCTTCGAGTTTGTGCGTAAGACCGATGCGACCCAGCTGCTTTCCTTCATTCAGGACGAGCATCCCCAGACCATCGCCCTGATCCTTTCCTACTTAAGTCCCAGCCAGAGCGCCATGATCATCAGTGCCCTGCCTCAGGAAAATCAGGCGGATGTGGCAAGACGTATCGCCACTATGGACCGCACAAGTCCGGATGTCATACAGGAGGTGGAGCGCGTGCTTGAAAGCAAGCTGGCCAATCTGGTGAATCAGGATTACACGCAGATCGGTGGTGTGGACCAGGTGGTGGAGATCCTCAATACCACCGACCGCGGTACCGAGAAGCATATCATGGAGATTTTGGAGATCGAGGATCCGGAGCTGGCGGACGAGATCCGCAAGAAGATGTTCGTCTTCGAAGATATCCTGCTTCTGGACAACAAGGCCATACAGCGTGTGCTGCGTGATGTGGACAATAATGATCTGGAGCTGGCGCTGAAGGGCACCAATGAAGAAGTGCAGAATGCCATCTTTACCAACCTGTCCAAACGTCTGGCCGAGATGATCAAGGAAGACATGGAATTCATGGGACCTGTGCGTATGAAGGATGTGGAGGATGCCCAGCAGAAGATCGTGAATATCATCCGTAAGCTGGAGGATTCCGGTGAGATCATCATTTCCCGCGGCGGAGGTGACGAGGTCATTGTCTAATTTCATCAAGGGCGGCTTCGTCACGGTGGCGGACGGCAAAAAGCTCACCATCAATTCCAATGATATCGTGGAGAAACGTTTAGAGGAGCTGCGTTCCCGGCTGGTGGAAGAACCGGCAGAGCATTTCGAGGAAGGTTTTTCCGAAGGGCTGGATCCGCTGCTGGTGGAAAGGCTTGTTTCTACTCCCGAGGAGGATGAAGCTCTGATCAAGGCCGGAGGAGCTCTGACCCGGGAGGATATCGAAGCGCGGACGCGGGAGGCGGAAGCGGAAGCCGAACAGATCCTGGAGGCGGCCCGAAAGGAAGCGGAACAGATCCGAGGAGCGGCAAGGGACGAAGGCCGCGAGGAGGGATACCGGGAAGGAAAGCGTCAGGCCGAGGAAGAGTGCCGCGAGCAATATAAAAAGAAGGAACGGGAATGTGAGGAAAGGGCCAGGGCAGCCGAGGCGGATTTTCTGAAAAAAAGCGCGGAGCTGGAGCCGCTGCTGGTGGATAAGATCGCCGGGATCTATGAGCGGGTCACGGGAGCAAGACTGGAGAATGACCGGGAGACGGTGCTCTTTTTGCTGAAACGGGCCCTGACAGCTGTGGAGAGCGGGCGGAATTATATCGTGCATGTCTCCGTGGCGGATTACGAAAATGTCAAAGCGCAGAAGGAAGAGCTTGCTAAAGGAACGGGCATACTTCCGGAAAGCTTTGAACTGGTGGAGGACGGGACCCTGAGTCAGGGAGCCTGCCTGATCGAGAGTGAGGGCGGTGTCTGGGATTGCTCGCTGGGAACGCAGCTGAAGCTTTTGTCCCAGCAGCTCAGGATACTGAGTTATGAATGAACTGAATCTTGATAAATATGACGCGGCGGAGAAGCTTTACTACCGGAGGCTGGGCCGGATCATGAATGTGGTCGGCCTGACGCTGGAGAGCGCGGGACCGGACGCGAAGATGGGGGATATGTGCCGCATCACCACAACGGATGGGCATACCATCATGAGCGAGGTGGTGGGCTTCAAAAACAACATGACCCTGCTGATGCCTTACGAGGCTACGGAAGGGATCGGCGCCGGCTGTGTGGTGGAAAATATGGAGCGTCCCCTTTCCGTGCAGGTGGGGGATTTTCTTTTAGGGCAGATCCTGGACGGGCTGGGAAGACCCATCAGCGATTTTAAACCCGAGGGAGAGACCTGGTATCCCCTGGAAGCGAAAAGTCCGGATCCCATGAACCGCACTATAATAAATGAAGTACTGCCCCTGGGAGTAAAGGCCGTGGACGGTATGATCACCGTGGGAAAGGGCCAGCGTATAGGTATTTTTGCTGGTTCAGGTGTTGGTAAATCCACCCTGATGGGGATGTTTGCCAGGAATACGAGGGCAGAGCTTAATGTGATCGCCCTGATCGGGGAGCGTGGCCGTGAAGTGAGGGAATTTATCGAACGTGACCTGGGTCCCGAAGGCATGAAACGCAGCGTGGTGGTCTGTGCCACTTCCGACAAGCCGGCGCTGGAACGTAAGAAAGCGGCCCAGACGGCTACGGCTATAGCGGAATACTTCCGCTCGAAGGGCAAGGATGTTCTGCTGATGATGGACAATCTGACGCGATTTTCCATGGCCCAGCGGGAGATCGGCCTGGCCACGGGGGAACCTCCGGTAACGAGAGGCTATCCGCCCAGCGTGTATTCTGAAATGCCCAAGCTCCTGGAACGGGCTGGCAGGGATGATAAGGGTTCCATCACCGGGCTCTATGCCGTGCTGGTGGACGGGGATGATTTCAATGAACCCATAACGGATACAGCACGTGGTATCCTGGACGGACATATCATGTTGAACCGCCGTCTGGCGGCCAAAGGACATTATCCGGCCATCGATGTGATGCTCTCCATCTCGCGATGCATGAGCATGGTGACGGGGAAAGAACACCGTCAGGCCGCAACAAAGCTCAAGAGCGTCATGGCGACTTATGATGAGGCGGAAGATCTGATCAACATCGGGGCATATAAGAGGGGATCCAATAAAAGCATCGACTATGCCATAGAAAAGATCGATGCCGTGAACGAGTTCCTCTGTCAGGATGTGAATGAGAAGGTCGAGTACGAAGAAACGGAGAGACAGTTATCGGAGCTCTTTAAGTAATAAGGCAGAGCCGGTGGAACGGAAGGGGTATCGTGAATGGCCCGGTTTAACTATCGGATGCAGAATATATTGCAGCTTAAGGAGAAGCTGGAGGAGCAGGAGAAGAACAACTTTGCGGCCAGAAGAGCGATCCTGACCGAAGAGGAAGAGAAGATGGCAGCCCTGCTCCGCAAGAGGGATGATATCGCCGAGGCCGGAAAGGCCATGCGCCTTACCACCATTGATGTGCTGAAGATCAAAGAGAATGAGCGGCAGGCGGAATACGCGGAGGAAGAGATAAGGCAGCAGCGTGTGAAGGTACGGGTTGCCGAGAAGAACCTGGATGCAGCAAAACGCCGTATGACGGAAGCCATGCAGGAGCGGAGGATCCATGAGAAGCTCCGGGAAAAAGCTTTCGACCGCTTCGTTGCCGAGTTGAATGCCGAAGAGATCAAAGAGATCGACGGCCTTACCAGCTATATACACGGAACCAAGTCAGAAGACGAATAAAAAGAGGAACGGGAAATGGCAGATGATCTGAAGGCGGAACGGAAAAAGATCGCCGACGAAAAAAAGAAACTGAAGAAAGATCAGGAGGCCCAGAAGAAAGAAGCCAAAAAGCGGGCCAAGGAACTGGCGGATCAGGAAGCGGAACTGGAGGGCGAAACCACAGGCGGCGGTATCTCCATGTTTTTTGTGACCATATTTATCGTGCTGATCTGGCTGGCCATCCTGGCCATACTGATCAAGCTGGATGTGGGTGGTTTCGGAAGCGGTGTGCTGGCTCCAGTCCTTAAGAATGTGCCGGTAGTGAACAAGATCCTGCCCCGGGATACCACCACCGAGACGGAGGACCTGGAAGCCTATTACGGCTATACGTCTCTGGATCAGGCAGTGGATCAGATCAAGGCGCTGGAGTTGGAGCTTCAGAGCGCCCGTACGGCCAACGAGACCTATGCCCAGGATGTGACCCTGCTCAAAGGGGAAGTGGAGAGGCTTAAGAGCTTTGAGGACAGGCAGGTGGAATTTGAGCGGATCCGTACGGAATTCTTTGAACAGGTGGTCTATGCCGAGAACGGCCCCGGTCCCGATGAATACCGTAAATATTATGAGCAGATGGATCCCGCTACGGCGGAATACCTCTATCAGCTGGTGGTGAAGAGCAGTGCAGCCTCCGCACAGATGGCGGATTACGCGGCAGCCTATGCGGCCATGCAGCCGGAGGAAGCGGCGGCGATCTTTAATACCATGGGCAATTCACTGGAGCTGGTGGGTGAGATACTCTGGAGTATGACCAGTTCCCAGCGCGGAGCCATCCTGGCCAAGATGGATCCGGATATCGCCGCGCAGGTGACGAGGCTGATGGACCCGGAGTGATAAAGGGCTGAAGATCTGACAGCGCTCTGCTTGCAGGAAGCGCTTTCTGACTTTTGGCCCGGAAAGACCGGCATTCGATCCGGGCGCATATGGAGGAGCTTAACGGTTCCTGAAACTGCTGAAGCAGACAGGAACTCGAGGCCCGGATGGCCGAGAGTGGGAGATATGAGGCAGGGAAGCCGAATATCGACCGGTTCCGGACACCGTCATTATCTTTCGCAGTTTCCCGGAACCGTTTAGCGACGGAATCCGCGTCCCGGAGCGAATGTCGGTCTGAGCGGGCGAGGTGATCCCGCAGGCGGTTAAGTTTTTCAGATATCCATCCGATAAGAATAATAACGGAAAAGTCTCAAGACGAGAAGGAGGATGGTAAATGGGTATTGCAGCGATCAGCGAGCTGGCGTTGCAGGGCTTGATGCCCGGCGCAGTGCAGCCGCAGAAGGACGAGACCTCCGGTGATTTCATGCAGGCTTTCAACAATGCGAAAGACGGTATGAATTCCCAGATGACTCCGATCAAGACGGAAGGAACCGCTGCAAACGGAAAGGACTCCGAACAATCTGAGGCTCCCGCAAAGGATATGCGGGAGGACAAGAGTGTCAAAACGGAACAGCCCCGGCCGCAGAAGACAGAAACTGCGGATAAGCCTGTTGAGGAAAAGGCGGATGTCAGGACCGGGGATACCCGGACGGCCGATACCCAGGCTGCGGCACCGGCTGCGGATGCTCCTGTGGATGAAGCCACGGAGGCTGTGCTGGTCACGGCCATGCAGCAGTTCATCGATCTGCTGGCACAGTTATTGGATATGAGCCCCGAGGAGCTGACAGAGGCTCTCGGAGAGCTGGATATCTCCGGGATGGAGCTTCTGGATGTCCATGCGGGAAATGAGCTGGCGGCGGAGCTTTTTGCCGGCGGCGATATCAGCGCGTTACTGACGGACCAGTCTCTGGCGGAGACGGCAGGCAGGATCAACGAGCTGATCACGGAAACCATCGAAACGCTGAAAGCGGATCTGGGGGATGACGCGGTACAGCTTTTTGCCCCGGTGCTTGAAGCCGGCCTGAAGGCAGAAACAGAGAGTATTCCCGAGTCGAAAGCTCCTGCGGCAGCAGAGAGCGTCGAGCATATGTTCAGTGATGCCATTGCCGCTCCGGAGGAGGAAGTGACGGCTGTGGCGGACCGGCCTGTGCAGACGCAGGCAAAGCAGCAAAACGAAGAAGCTCAGGAGCAGCATACGGAAGGACGCAGAGAGAACCGTGAGCGTTTTGATGCGCATGAATTCCGTACCGAGCAGAGTTTTGCCCCTGAGAGTGTGAATGTGCAGCAGCCGGATGCCGTGGATGTACCCCAGGCAGCGGAGCAGCTGCACTATACCAGCAATCCGGAAGAGATCTTAAGCCAGGTAGCGGAGCATATCCGCACTCAGGTGACGGAAGATATGAGCAGTCTGGAGATGGTACTCCATCCGGCCAGTCTCGGAAGCGTGGCGGTACGTCTCGTGAGTCAGGACGGGGCGGTAACGGCTCAGTTCACGGCGCAGAATGATGCGGTTCGTGATGCCCTGGCGGGTCAGCTGCAGCTCCTGAAAGAGAATATGGAACAGGCCGGCGTGAAAGTGGAAGCTGTGGAAGTTACGGTTGCCAGTCATGCCTTCGAACAGAATCTGGAGCAGGGAAACGGCGGCCAGAGTGAAGCGGAAGCACAGGAACAGGAACGCCTGCGCAGAGCAACCCATCGCATAGACCTCGGCGACTACGCAGAGGGGGATGTGATCCCGGTAGATGAAGCGGATGCCGTTACTGTGCAGATGATGCAGGCCGACGGAAACAGGATGGATTATAGAGCCTAGCAAGCATGAGGAGGGGCCCGCTGGCCGGAGTGTGAAAGGGGCCCCACGATAGTGGGGAGACACACGACGCTAGGCCAGTGGGAAGAAACCTAATGCTTAAGTTGGAAAAATCGATACTTAGATAGCCTGAAGTCAGGAAAGGAGTATTCATATGAGTTTGATAGCACCCTTAGTAGACGGCAAATTTGATACCGAGACCGCATCCAGCGCATCTCTTAAGAATGCGAAGGACGAAAAGGGCGGCTCCGCTGTCAGCAGCGAGGCTTTCCTGACCCTTCTTGTGGCAGAGATGCAGAATCAGGATCCTTTGGAGCCTACTTCCAATACCGAGTGGATCAGCCAGTACGCCACGTTTACCCAGGTGAGCGAGATCCAGGATATAGGTAAGGCCATGGGCGGCGTACAGGCCCAGAGCCTGGTGGGTAAGAACGTTATCATGAAGGTGACGGATTCCACCGGCAATACGGATCTGGTGAGCGGTATGGTGGAGCGTGTAGGCTACGAAGAAGGAAAGGCCTATGTTTATATCGACGGCAGCCCGTATTCCATCGATGATCTGGATACGGTTATCAGTGACGAGTACATGGCAGCCCAGGATAAGGTGGATCAGATCCGTGAACTCATCGGTAAGCTGCCCTCCCTGCAGAACCTGACCATCAGCGACCAGGATACTGTTCTGAAGCTGGGAGAGATCCTCTCCGGTATGTCCGATTATGAGAAGAGCTTCATCGAGCAGGAAGCCATTGATGAGATCAATAAGTACGGAGAGCGTATGATGGGACTGGTCAGCGACTATAATGCACAGGAGAGTGCCCAGACCCTGAAGGAAGCCCTTGCTACCCTTCCCGAGACGGATGCCATCAGCATTGAGGAGCATGGGGAAAAGATCGAGGCCCTTTATAACGCCCTGCAGAATGTGAACGACATGGTGAAGGATTACCTGGGGGCCGATAATATCGCAAAGATAGAGGAATATTATCAGAAGCTGCAGGAATTGAAGGGATAAAGAATTATCCTCGCCGGCTATAAAGATTTTCCCGTGGTTGACGATAAATAAAGTGTAAGCAAAATACGAGAGGATGCTTTCTCAGGGAAGAGAAATGCGGATAAAGGACGATCGGCCTCCTTTCGAGTCTAAGAAGAGCGAGGGGAGGCTGTTACTATGCCTCCGCAAAGATAAAGGAGGACATGCACTATGATGAGATCACTCTACTCCGGCGTAGCGGGGTTGAAGACACACCAGATCAAGATGGACGTGATCGGTAACAATATCGCCAACGTAAATACCGTGGCGTATAAGTCCCAGTCCATCACCTTTGCGGAACTGATGTATCAGACGACGCAGGCTGCTTCCGGTCCCAATGCGGAAACCGGACGTGCCGGTATCAATGCCAAGCAGATCGGTCTTGGTGTACAGAGTGCGGCAATCTCTACCGCCATCTCCCAGCAGGGTTCCTCCCAGAATACAGGCAATGCCTTTGATCTGCGTATCTCCGGCGATGCTTTCTTCGTGGTAAACGGCGGCGCGGGCGACAAGTTCACCCGTGACGGTTCCTTCTATGTAGATGCTGTAGGTAATCTGGCCATGAGCAGCAACGGCTACAATGTCATGGGCTGGCAGGTAGATGCCAACGGCGATATCGTACAGGATAATGTGTCCCCGCTGCGTATCCTCTCTGCCGAGAATATGACCAGTCCTCCCCAGGTTACCAGCCGCGCCAATATGAGCGGCATCATCGATAAGATGGATCCCCAGGTACTTGGAGACGGCAAGATCATCAACCTGCAGATCTATGATAATCTGGGTTATTCCTATACCGCACGTTATTCGGTTCAGAGCACGGACGAGGAAGGTGTGTATGCCCTGACTCTGGAAGACCTGCGGGATGCGAACAACGATTCCGTACTGGACAAGTACGATGCCAATATCTTTACCGGAACGGCCTACGATCCGGCCGCACCCGGAACAGAGATCAGCCGTGCCAAGACCTATTCCCTTTCCGATAAGTGGAAGATCTCCACGGATACTTCTCACGGACCGATGACCATCGTAGGTTCCAGCGGTTCTCCCGTTATAGATCCGGCTACGGCCAGTGCAACACCGGATCCCGATACCGGGCTCTCCGAGCAGGACAGATATGCTCAGGCCTGGGGTGTTAAGGATTGGGATACCCTGAAGAATATGAAGTTTTCCTATGAAGATACTTCGACGGATCCCCCTACAGAGTACAAAGTGGACTTTATGGGACTGCTGGATGCCACTTCCGGTTCGGACGGTGAAAAGGTCCGTACCCATGTACTGAACGCCGTAAACGGGACTCTGGAGTCTTCCGGCTATACCGCAGCCAAGGGTAAGACACTTACCGTGGCGTATGATCAGATCAGCGGTGCGCTGAAGTCCATAGGCGGAAATACCGGAGAGAGCTTTTACATGCTGATCGAGCCGGTAGCTGCCGGTGCGGACAATCCCTTCTCCATGAATTCCGCCCAGGGAGATGACAAGGGTGCACCCGGTATCCAGATCTTCATGAATGCGACCAGCAATGTGAATAACGAGAAGAAGTCTACCATCAGTGCCGTGAGTGGCGACACCAAGGGCTTCGGTACCGGCTGGGCTGTGGGTACCATGACGGGTGTTTCCATCCAGACCGACGGTAAGATCTTCGGTGCTTACGATAACGGTCAGACCAAGCTTCTGGGACAGCTGGCGTTTGCAAAATTCGCCAATGCTTCGGGTCTGGAAAAAGAAGGTGATAACCTCTATTCCGCTACCATGAACAGCGGCGAGTGGGACGGCATCGGTGTGGATGTATCAGCCGACGGCGGTAAGGTTTCCACCGGTATCCTGGAAATGTCCAATGTGGACCTGTCCAGCGAGTTCACCGACCTGATCACTACCCAGCGTGGTTTCCAGGCCAACAGCCGTATCATCACCGTTTCCGATACCCTGTTGGAGGAGCTGGTGAACCTGAAGAGGTAATACGGAAGAGGTGATGCCAACGTAAATCTTGACATCGGCTTTATTGACAGGTATAATATGAATGTATTAAGGATTCAAAAGCGTTCAAGGCAAACGAAAGGCTCCGGGTGGTGTAGACCCGAAGCCTTTCTTGCTCGTCGGAGTGAGTTATCTCTCAGGCTGCTGCCGGTCAGTCATCTTCGTCCAGCCATTTACAGATATAATACGAGATTATACCTGCCATGACGGAGATCAAAAAGGATTCGATTGCGTTCAAAGGACTCACCTCCTTCCATGGGAGGTTCCCGGCAAGTTGAATTATAGCATGAAATCTATAACAAATCAATTGAGTATATGATGTAGTCGAGAGACAACAGATGCTATTATCGTAAACCACAAGATATGGGGGTGACATAATGATCGAACTTACGAAACTGGGCGGTACTACGGTGTTGATCAACTGCGACCTGATCGAGTACGTGGAGGAGACACCAGATACTGTGGTTACGCTTACTACGGGGCGTAAGCTGATCGTAAAAGAGAGTAGACAAGAAATAAAAAATCTTGTAAAATGCTATAAGCAGGAAATATACCATGGATGACGGCCGGGTCCCGAAGGGGCTTTGGCGTTGTCTGTGTGTTTTGTGTCTAAATAAACATAGCTTAGGGGAAAAGGGCAAATGGATATAGCATCTCTCATAGGCCTGGTCGCTTGTGGTATACTGGTGGTCTTCGGTATCGTTTTCGATGCCAAGACAGGCGTGAATTTCAGCTCGCTTTTGAACTTCCTGGATGTGCCCAGCGCCATCATCACTTTCGGTGGTGCTTTCATGTGTATCATGGCAGGTAATACCATGTCGGATTTCATCGCGGGACTGAAGAGCTTTACCGTTATCTTCAAGCCGCCCCAGGTAGATCCCGTGGGCACGATACAGAAGATCATCGACCTTTCCAACGTTGCCAGAAAGGAAGGCTTACTGGCTCTGGAAGAAGGCAGTGCGGATATAGACGATGCGTTCCTGAAAAAAGGCATCATGCTGGTGGTGGACGGTACGGATCCCGAACTGGTGCGTGCCATTATGGAGACGGAGCTGGATGCCATGACAGACCGGCATAAAGCCAAGAAAGGTTTCTGGGAAGGCGTGGCTGCCATGGGTCCCGCCTGGGGCATGATCGGAACACTGATCGGTCTGGTTAACATGCTGAAGGCCC
The DNA here is from genome assembly GCA_017552715.1 of Lachnospiraceae bacterium. Lineage (GTDB taxonomy): Bacteria > Bacillota > Clostridia > Lachnospirales > Lachnospiraceae > NK4A136. The sequence continues at coordinate 43,410 of JAFZOW010000079.1, read as the reverse complement.
TGGATGACCCGAATGCTATCGGACCTGCTATGGCCGTGGCCCTGCTGACGACCATGTACGGTTCCATGCTGGCGAACTGGGTCTGTGCCCCTGTTACATCCAAGATGGCGGTTTATGACGGCATGGAAGCCGGTCAGAAACAGATCATGATCGAGGGACTGCTCTCGATCCAGGCAGGGGAGAACCCCCGTGTTATCGAAGAAAAGCTTAAGAGCTTCCTGGCTCCTGCCGACCGGCCGGCCGGTGAGGATCAGGGAGAATGATATATTGCTTCATGTGTAAGGCAGGTGAGTTGAGACTTGGGTAAAAAGAAACAGGAAGATCCCCCCGCCGGTTCACCGGCGTGGATGGCTACATTTTCCGACCTGATGAATCTGCTGCTCTGCTTCTTCGTGCTGTTGTTTTCGATGAGTTCCATCGATGAGAAGCGCTGGGAAGAAGTGGCAGCCAGCTTTACCGCGACCTTCAGCATCTTTTCCGGCGGAGCCCAGGCCATAGGCGACGGGATCCTGATCAGTAACGGCGTGAGCCAGCTGAATCAGCTGGATGATTACATCAATTCCACGGGTAAATCGGCCGAAGATATGGAAGCCGATCTGGAAAATATCATGGAGGAAGCCGAAAAGCAGAAGATGGCGGCCTCCGAGGAACTGGAAGAGAAGGTGGAGGAAGCGGTGAGTGAAGCCGGTCTGGATGAACTGGTGGAGCTTTCCTATACCTCTCAGTATGTGGAACTTACGTTAAACGGGGCGCTGCTCTTTGAGAGCGGGAGTGCGGTCTTAAGCCAGCAGGCAGGAACGGTTCTGGATCAGGTAGGGCTGATCCTGGAGCGTTATGCCGAGAGCACCATCGAGATCGAAGGACATACGGATTCCGTTCCGATCCATTCCGCACAGTTCCCCAGCAATAACGAACTGTCCGATGCCCGGGCATTGTCGGTATTTTATTATCTGATGGAACATACCAGCCTGGATCCCGCTTTTGTGAAACACAGCGGCCGGGGGGAATACAATCCCATAGCGGATAACGGCACGGCCGAGGGCCGGGCACTGAACCGCCGGGTGGAGATCAAGATCTACAATCGCTTAAGCGAATAGGGAGGGCCTATGAAAAAAAATCTCTTATCCATCGTCATCCTTTCATTGCTGGTAGTGAACATCGTCATGACGGCAGTGATGCTCTTTTCCGTCATCGGTACGAATAAAAAAACGGCCGAGATCGTGACGGATATCGCAGGGATCCTGAGCCTGGAGCTTGGGACCGATGCCGGAGGCAAGACGGGAATGCCTTCACCGGAGGATTCGGAATACTATACCATCCCCGAGATGACCATCACCACGAAGCGTGCCGAGGGACAGGAGAAGGACAGCTACTGCATCATCGGTATTACCCTGTCCATCAACAAGACCCACGAAAAATATGCAACCTACGGCGGCGAGGCCATGGGCAATTATGTGGATCTGATCAAGGGTGAGGTCTTCTCCGTGATCGGCGGCTACACGGCGGATGAGATCCGTCTGATGCAGGATGATATCCGTCAGGAGATCCTCAAGCGCGTCCAGAGCAAGCTGGGCTCGGATGTTGTATACGATATCACGATCTCCAGCATCATGTTTGGTTAAAGTTGGTTAAAGCGACAGTATTCTGAGGTGATCTTACGCGGGATGAATCCCGCGCGACTGAGCGAGGCGGAAGCGGAAGTATAAGGAGAAGATCTTACGCGGGATGTATCCCGCGAGGGTGAGCTTGCGAATCCCGAGTTGTGCGGCGATTTCGCCATTGCCGAAGGCAATTATGGATGGCGAAATCGCGCCCACGAGTGAGCGAGTGAGCGAAGCGAAGGAGTAAACGAGTGGGTGATATACTATCCCAGGAGGAAATTGATAATCTCTTAAATGCCTTAAACGACGGCTCGGTCGACGTGGAGGACATGAAGAATGCGGACGACCGCCAGGTCAAGAACTATGACTTCAAGCGGCCGGCCAAGTTCTCCAAGGAGCACCTGCGTACTCTGGAGCTGATCTTTGAGCATTATGGGCGGCTTCTGTCCACGAACCTTCCGGTGTATCTGCGCAAGAACGTGCAGGTCAATGTGGTGAGCTCCGAAACCGTTACTTTTAACGAATTCACCAATGCCCTTTCCAATCCGGTGATCCTGGGCATCGTGAATTTTCAGCCCCTGTCCGGCAATATACTGCTGGATCTTACGGCTACGGTGGGTTTTGCCTTTATCGACCGCATGCTGGGAGGCCCCGGAGAGCCTTTGGATAAGCTGAGGGAATTCTCCGAGATCGAGATGGGGATACTGGAAAAGCTGGTGACCATCAGCGCCCAGCTTCTGAGGGAACCCTGGAAGAACGTGCTGGAGGTTGAGCCCATACTGGACCGTATTGAGACCAATACCCAGTTCGCCCAGATCATCGCGCCTAACGAAATGATCGCCATCGTGACCCTGAACATCAAGATGGGCGATATCGAGGGCTTTATGAACGTGTGTATCCCTTACATGACCATCGAGCCCATCATTGATAACCTGAACACGAAGTTCTGGTTCACCAGTATGACCAGCGGTGATTCCGAGGATCACAAGCAGGATCTGGAGAATCTGCTGCGTAAGGTGGATGTGCCGGTGAAGGCGGTGCTGGGCAAGAGCCAGATCGCCGTCAGCGACTTCCTGACCCTGCAGGTCGGGGATATCATCCGGCTGGAGCGCAGGGTGGATAATGAACTGGATGTTTATGTAGGTATGTATAAGAAATTCTCGGCTGTTCCCGGAACGGACCATGATCGCTACGCAGTGCGTATCACCAGCGTATACCGGGAAGATGAGGAAAATACGGCGACGGATATGCCCGAAGTCGTCGGAATGGAAGAATAAACACAACTGTTCAGAACACCGCGAGGGTGAGTTTGCGAATCACGAGTTTTACGGCAATTTGTCCATCGGCGAAGCCGGTCATGCAGGGGCAGATTGCGTATCTATTCAGAATCGCAGGGCGGTTCTGAATAGAGACACGAATAAACAGAGAGGAAGCAGGAACTATGGATGGAATGCTGTCACAGGACGAGATCAACGCACTCCTTAACGGTATGGATATAAGTGAGGGCGGTGGTGATGCGGCTCCGGCGGATGCCGGCGGGGATGCTGCGGCTTCCGGAGGTAAGGGCTCACCTGATCAGAGCCTGCTCTCCGACATCGAAAAGGATGCCATAGGCGAGATCGCCAATATCAGCATGGGAACTTCGGCTACCACGCTGTTCTCTCTGGTGAACCAGAAGGTGAACATCACAACGCCGCGGGTCACCCTTTCCAATTGGGATATGGTGCTGGCGGATTATCCCGCTCCCTGCGTTTTTGTGGAGATCCAGTATACCATCGGTCTTACGGGCTCCAATATCCTGATCCTGAACGAGCGGGATGTAAAGATCATCACCGATCTGATGATGGGCGGCGACGGCTCCAATACGGAGGGAGAGCTGGGAGACCTGCATCTTTCCGCTATTTCCGAAGCCATGAACCAGATGATGGGTTCCTCGGCCACGTCCTTATCTTCCATGATGGAGATGAAGATCGATATCAGCCCGCCCGTGGCTTCCCTGGTGCGGGTGAACGAGCTGACGGACGGACGCCGGCAGGATCCCTTCACCGAAGACACTTTTGTGCAGATCGAATTCCGTATGCAGATCGGGGATCTGATCGATTCCACGATCATGCAGTTGTATCCTATACCTTTTGCCAAGTCACTGTATGAGAAATTTACGGGCGGAGCCAGTTCTCCGGCACCCGATCCTGCGCCTGCGCCGGCACCTGCTCCCGCAGCAGCTCCCGCGCCGGCACCTGCAGCGGCACCCGTGCCGACTCCTGCAGCACCCATGCCGGATCCTGCCGCAGCTGCCCAGCCTTATCCTTACCCGCCGCAGCCTTATCCGTATCCGCCGCAGCCTACCGTGAATGTTCAGCCGGCCCAGTTTACGGCCTTCACTCCGGATATGGCGGCCTTGATCGGCCAGGAGAATATCGGTCTGATCATGGATGTCCCTCTGGAAGTTACGGTGGAACTGGGACGTACATCCAAGACCATACACGAGATCCTGGATTTTGCGCCGGGTACCATCATCGAGCTGGAAAAGATCGCCGGTGAGCCTATTGATGTGCTGGTGAACGGAAAGTTCGTAGCCAAGGGCGAAGTGGTGGTCATCGAAGAAAGCTTCGGTGTACGTATCACCGAGATCATCAAGGATTGATGGAATCATTGTATTTTCAGGCATATATGATGCTGACCCACCTGCGGGAGACGGAGGAAAAGACAGGGGGCGGAAATGCGGTCAATAATTTTGCGCGTTTTGTAACCCTGCTGCTGATCTTCATCCTGGTGCTGGCAGTTACCTATTATACCACCCGCTTTGTGGCCAAGGGACAGAAAGGACTGGCCCGGAGCGGCAATATGGAGCTGCTCGAGAGCCTGCAGCTGGGGCCCGGGAAATGTCTATTGCTGGTCAGAGTCGGAGGGCATTATCTGGTGCTTGCCTCAGGTAAGGAACAGCTCAGCCTGATCACGGAGCTCCCGGAGGACGAATACAGACCGGCGGAGACCAATAAGGGCGGATCCTTTTCGGATATCCTGAAACGTCTTAAGGATCAGAGCCCGGCAGAAGGAGACGCGGATGAAAAGAAGTCTTAAAACAGGCCGGCGTTTCCTCTTTGTTTTCCTCTTCGCACTGCTTCTTTCCGTATTCCTGCCCTTAAGCGCTTACGCTACGGATGCGGATAACGACGGAGATACGGACGAACGTACCTATGCCGAAGAACCCGGCAGCGGGGATGAGGCGGAGGATATTGATACGCCCAATATAGGCAACACGGTGACCATCGCCTTAAACGACGGCAACGGCTCCGTAAACGGCGCCCTGCAGATCGTTCTGATCCTGGCGGCGATCTCGCTTCTGCCATTCCTGCTGCTGACCCTTACCAGCTTCACGCGCATCATCATCGTGCTGCATTTTACGAGGCAGGCCCTGAATACCCAGACGGCGCCGCCCAACATGGTATTGATCGGGATAGCGGTATTTCTTACGATCTATATCATGAACCCGACCTTTACAGCCATGTACAATGATGCCTACCTGCCCCTGCAGAACGGTGAGATCGAAATGCAGGAGGCATTGGAAGCCGGGATACAGCCGCTGCGGGAGTATATGTACCCCCAGACGGAAGTTAAGGATGTATCCGTGTTTATGGAGATCGCGGGCTATTCCGTAGAGGAATGGACCGGGGATCCGGAGGAAGTTCCTCTGCAGGTCCTGATCCCGGCCTATGTGATGAGCGAGATGCGGACGGCATTTATCATCGGCTTCCTCATCTATATCCCCTTCCTCATCATCGACATGGTGGTATCTTCCGTGCTGATGAGCATGGGTATGATGATGCTGCCGCCCACAACGATATCCATGCCCTTCAAGATCCTGCTCTTTGTGCTTGCGGATGGCTGGAACCTTATCATAGTGAACCTGGTGAAAACCTTTTATTAGCCGGAGATTAGTGAATGAGCGTAGATGTTATCTCACAGATCATGGCTGATGCCATGTATACCGTACTGCTCACAGCGCTGCCGCCGCTTTTGATCTCCATGATCATCGGCCTGCTGGTAAGTATCTTCCAGACGGTCACCTCGATCCAGGAGCAGACCCTGACCTTTGTACCCAAGCTCCTGGCCATCTTCCTGGTACTGATGATCGGCGGCGGGTGGATGCTGAACAATATGATCACTTTTATGGTGAATCTCTGGTCGGATTTTTCGGTGTATATCCATTAGGGGGATAAGATGCTTCAGAATGTCGATCTGTCCTTTCCCTTAGAGGAGCTGGAATACTACCTGCTGATCCTTACAAGAGTGAGCATGTTTGTATTTGCCGCCCCCTTTTTCGGCCGCACCGAGGTTTCGCGGAGCATAAAGGCCAGCTTTGCGGTGATCTTAAGTTTCCTGTTATTCGAATCCATATCACCGCATATGTACGTGCAGTACAGCTCGATCCTGGAATATACTTCGCTGGTACTGGTGGAGGCCGTCACCGGACTGCTGATCGGCCTCATCGCCGCCGTCACCATGGACATAGCGGCATTTGCCGGGCAGATCGTGGATACGAACATAGGCTTTTCCATGGCAGCCCAGATAGATCCGGCCACACAGCAGAATGTGACGGTTACCGGACATTTTTACCAGTATGCGTTTATGCTCATCTTTATAGTGACGGGCATGCACCGTTACCTGATGCTGGCACTGGCGGAGAGCTTTCAGCTTATCCCTCTGGGGAAGGCGGTCTTTGACCTGGATGCGCTGTACGATTCCCTTCTGGGGTTTCTGGCGGATTATGTGAGCCTGGGTTTCCGCATCGGGCTGCCGATCTTCTGCGTAGCCCTGATCACCAGCGGACTGCTGGGTATCATGGCCAAGGTTTCGCCCCAGATGAACATGTTCGCCATCGGTATGCAGCTGAAGGCCGCTATGGGACTGGGGATACTGGTGCTCACGGTCCGGCTTCTGCCGGATGCCGCAGACCTGATCTTTACGGAGATGAGGCACATGATCGTTTCCATGGTACAGGCCATGGGAGGCGCGGCATGAGTACGGAAAAGCTGCTCCTCGTCTATGACCTGCAGTTCTTTGCCAAAGAAGGGGAAGGCGGAGAGAAGACCGAGGAGCCTACCTCCAAAAAGCTGGAGGATGCCCGCAAGGAAGGGCAGGTAGCCAAGAGTCAGGAATTTGCGTCCAGTTTTACACTGCTGGGGATGTTCATACTGCTGCGGATCTGGACTTCCACACTGGGAAGCCAGCTGGGAGAGCTTTTCGGAGGCTTTTACGGCAGGATCCCGTACTTTACGGCTTTGCCCGCTTACCGTGACAATTCGGGGGAATACAGTACCCTCCTGACCATAGGGCTTTTGCGGCTTTTGGTGATCCTTCTGCCCTTTCTGCTGACGGGGCTGGTGGTCAGCTTTGTGGCGGATCTGGTGCAGGTGAAGTGGAAGCCTACCAGCAAGCCGCTGAAGCCGAAGTTCTCCAAGCTGAATCCCATTAACGGGATCAAGCGGATCTTTTCGCTGAACAAGCTTGTAGAGCTGATAAAATCGCTTTTAAAGCTCGGCGTGATGATCCTGGTGATCTATAATGAACTCAGGGATCAGTGGCCCGTGCTTTTCGTACTGTATGATATGCCCATGATCCAGGCTGTGCTTCTGTCCGGACAGCTCCTGATCGATATAGGCATGAAGATCTCCATGATCTTTATCGGCATCGCCTTTGCGGATTTCGCTTATCAGAAGTGGAAATTCCATCAGGACATGAAGATGACGAAGCAGGAGGTCAAGGAAGAGTACAAATCCCAGGAAGGTGATCCTGCCGTGAAAGGTAAGATACGGCAGAGGATGCAGGAAGCATCGAGACGCCGTATGATGCAGTCGCTGCCCAAGGCGGATGTGGTCATCACCAACCCGACCCATTATGCGGTGGCATTGCGTTACGATAAAGAGATCGCCGAGGCCCCCTTTCTGGTGGCCAAAGGCGCTGATTATATGGCACGCAAGATCCGTGAAGCTGCCGTGGAATACGGCATCGAGATCGTGGAGAACAAGCCGCTGGCCCGTTCCCTCTACGCCAATGTGGAGCTGGGGGAGGAGATCCCGGAGGAGCTTTACGTAGCTGTGGCCGAGGTGCTCGCCATCGTGTACCGCAGAACCGGTAGAGCGTAGTATCCTGAGCTCGCGCAGCGGATATAACCAATCGAGGAAAGGAGGTACGCCATGTTTAAAAAGCTGATGAAGGGCGATTATGTGGTGGCATTTTATGTGCTGACCGCTTTTATCATGCTCATCGTTCCCATTCCCAACTGGCTTCTGGATGTGCTGCTGGCTGTCAACATGAGCGTCGCCTTCACCATCCTGTTTTCGGCCATGCTTTCCAAAGAGCCCCTGGATATGAGCTTTTATCCTACCATGCTGCTCTTCACCACCCTTTTCCGTATCGCGCTGAACGTGTCATCCACCCGTCTGATCCTGGTTTCGGGTCAGCCCGGAAACGTGGTGACCACCTTCGGTAACTTCGTCGGCGGCGGCGACCTTGTGATGGGTGTTATAGTCTTCGCCATACTGCTGATCGTGCAGTTCATGGTCATCAACAAAGGTTCCGAGCGTGTGGCGGAAGTAACGGCGCGTTTTACTCTGGATGCTATGCCCGGTAAGCAGATGGCCATTGATGCCGACTTGAACACCGGTGCCATCGATGATGCGGAAGCAAAACGGCGCAGGGAAAAGATACAGGAAGAGGCAAGCTTCTTCGGTTCCATGGACGGTGCCGTGAAATACGTTAAGGGAGATGCTGCTGCGGGCCTGCTAATCAGCGCGATAAACTTTGTGGGCGGCATACTCATGGGAATGTTCCGGAGAGGACTTGATTTCTCGGGAGCGTTACAGACCTATTCCATACTGACCATCGGTGACGGTCTGGTCAGTGCCATCCCTTCACTGCTGATCTCCCTGGCCACCGGTATCCTGGTGACCAAGGGTTCCAAGGAAGCGGATTTCGGCAATACCCTGATCAAGCAGATCTTCGGGCTGCCCCGGGCCATGTATATCGTGGGTGCTACCCTGACTTTCCTGGGCTGCTTTACCCCTCTTGAGTTCTTTATCTTCGTACCGCTGGGTGTGATCTTCCTCCTGGTGGGGCGCAAGATGGATACCACCATGAAGGAAGCCCGGGTGGAAGAACAGGTGGAAGCGGAGGAAGCGGCAGAAGCGGAGGAGATCCGCAAGCCGGAGAATGTCACCTCCCTTTTGCAGGTGGATCCCATCGAGCTGGAATTCGGTTACGGCATCATCCCTCTGGCGGATGCCAATCAGGGCGGAGACCTGCTGGACCGCGTGGTCATGATCCGCCGGCAGATCGCATTGGAGCTGGGTACCGTGGTTCCTATCATCCGTCTCCGCGATAATATCCAGCTGAACCCGAACCAGTATATCATCAAGATCAAGGGGATACAGACCAGTGAGGGCGAGATCCTCTTCGATCATTATCTGGCCATGAATCCCGGCTATGTGGAAGAAGAGATCACGGGTATACCCACCATCGAGCCTTCCTTTAAGCTGGAAGCCATGTGGATCACGGAGGGGCAGCGGGAGCGTGCCGAGAGCGCCGGCTATACCGTTGTGGACCCGCCTTCCATCATCGCTACACATCTTACCGAGGTGATAAGGCGGCATATCGCCGAACTGCTCACCAGACAGGATGTACAGAGTCTTGTCGATAACCTGAAGGAGACCAATCCTTCCATCGTTGAGGAGCTGGTACCCAAGCTCCTTGGTCTGGGCGAGATCCAGAAGGTGCTGCAGAACCTGCTTTCCGAGGGGATCTCCATCCGCGACCTGCTCACGATCTTTGAGAGCCTTGCGGATCATGCCACGGCCACGAGGGATACGGATCTGCTTACGGAATATGTGCGTCAGTCCCTGAAGAGAGCCATTTCGAACAAGTACTTTGCCGGGGAGAATACGGTCAGTGTGCTTACACTGGATCCCAAACTGGAGCAGGATATCATGTCCAGCGTCAAACAGTCCGAGCAGGGGGCTTACATCACCCTGGATCCGGACCGTATACGGAAGCTGATCGACAATCTGAAGGGAGAACTGGAAAAACTGCAGGAGATGGGGGCAAGTCCCATCGTCCTTACCAGTCCCATCGTGCGTATGTATTTCCGCCGCCTTGTGGAGGACTACTACAAGGATCTGGTGGTGGTGAGTTATAACGAAGTGGAATCGGATGTGGAGCTGCAGAGCGTGGGGATGGTGACGGCCTAAATGATCATCAAAAAGTTTACCGCAAAAAACGAAAATGAAGCCTTTGCCCTTGCCGTGAAGGAATTGGGAGATGATGTGACCATCATCCATTCTAAGAATGTGAAGCCCAAAGGGCTGTTCTCTTTTCTGAGACGGATGCAGGTGGAGATCACCGTGGCGAAGGAAGAAGAGATGGACCGCCCGGAAGCATTGGCGAAGGAGACCATCCATAAGGTGAATGCCGCATGGGCCCGGGGGGAAAATGCAGCCCGCAGGGATATGGATGCGGAACTGAAGACCAGGCCCGCAGAACAGAAGGCGGAGGCTGAGGAAAAAGAAGAACAGCCGGAAAAAGAGAGCGAAGAAGCTGCGGTGCGCCGTTCTGCCGTGCTTTCCGCAGAAGCTGCGGTGGAAGAAAAGCTGGATAATATCCAGAATCTCCTGGAGCAGAAGCTGAAGAGCCGCGCCGATGAGGAGAAGGAAAAGAAAGAAGCCGCCGAGGAGGAAAAGAAAGAAGAGGATGCGGGCAAGAAGGAACTGACGGAGTTCTGCCGCCTGCTCTATCATACCCTGGTGGAGAACGAGGTGAGCGAGCGCAATGCCAACGAGCTGGTGGACGACATCGAACAGAATTATTCCGGCGGTGTACAGCTGGAGCACGTGCTCTCCCATATCTACCAGAAGATCATACTGAAATTCGGGAAACCTTCCCGGATCTCACCGGCGGAAAAAGGAGCGAAGGTGGTCTTCTTTGTGGGACCTACCGGGGTGGGAAAGACAACGACCCTGGCCAAGATCGCTTCAAAGTTCCGTCTTACGGAAAACAAGCGGGTGGTGCTCTTTACCACGGATACCTATCGTATTTCCGCAACGGATCAGCTGAAGACTTATGCCGGTATACTGGGAGCCCCCTTCCAGGTGATCTATTCCGCCGAGGAGCTGGTGGAGCAGTATACGCAGTACAAGGATGTGGATTATATCCTGATCGATACCGCGGGACATTCTCACAAGAACGAAGAACAGAAAAAAGAGATGGCGGATTTCCTGGATGCGCTGAAGGATAAAGCGGAGTGTGAGAACTATCTGGTGCTTTCCGCCACTACGAAGTATAAGGATCTTATGGCCATAGCCGAAGCCTACAGGGAGCTCTGCGAGTACCGCCTTATCTTTACAAAACTGGACGAGACGAAGGAGTGCGGCAATCTCCTGAACCTCCGTCTGCATACCGGCGCAGCCATGAGCTATGTGACCAACGGCCAGAACGTCCCGGACGACATCGAGGTCTTTAACCCGCAGACCATGGCAAAAAATCTCCTTACGGATCAGAGTTAGCAGGAAAAAAGAATGGATCAGGCACAGCAGTTACGAAATATCATAAAGGCAAATCCTCCATCCGGGGCGGCTCGTCCGCTGGCCCGGGTGATCACGGTGACCAGCGGCAAAGGCGGTGTGGGTAAGTCCAACACGGCCATTAACCTGGCATTGAATTTCAAAAAGAACGGGCAGAGGGTCATCATCCTGGATGCGGATTTTGGCCTGGCCAATATAGAGATCATGTTCGGTACTCTGCCGAAGCATAATCTGAGCGATCTGATCTACCAGGGGAAGAGCATTACCGAGATCATCACCTGGGGACCGGGGGAGGTGGGCTTCATCTCCGGCGGCAGCGGCATCGCGGGTCTTTCCAATCTGGGCAAGGAATACCTGACCTACATCATTCAGAATCTGGCCCAGCTGGATGCCATTGCGGATGTCATCATCATCGATACCGGGGCGGGCATATCGGATGCGGTGCTGGAATTCCTGGTGGCCAGCGGAGAGATCCTGCTTATCACAACGCCTGAGCCTACGTCCATTACGGATTCTTATTCTCTTTTGAAGGCCCTGAACCGCCATCCGCGTTTTTCGAAGGAAAATTCGCAGATCAAGGTCATAGCCAACCGTGTGGAGAACGCCGCGGACGGCGAAGTGCTCTTTAAGAAACTGAATGTGGTGGTGAGCCGTTTCCTCGGACTGCCTCTGGAATATCTCGGAGCCGTGCCCCAGGATAAATTCCTGAATCAGGCGGTCATGCAGCAGAAACCGGTCACCCTGGCAAATCCCGGGGCAAAGAGTGCCCAGGCTTTTGCAGAGATCACCGCAAGGCTCATGCATCTGGAAACCGAAGGGAAAGTACGGAAAAGAGGAATGGCCGCCTTCTTTTCCCACATAGTGGCCAACAAGAAGGTAAATGTCAATGGAAATGTATGATATCGTGCGGCCCGGAGACCGGGTGGATATTGAGAGCGTGGCCTCTTCCGAACTGCCTCAGGACGAGAGAAAATACTATATCTCCAAGGTTTATGATATGAATGAGGACGAGGATCTGGTCGAGATCCTCATGCCCATGGAAAAGACACGAATGATCGTGCTCTCCGTAGGGGAGCGCTATGATCTGTTTTTTTATGCGGGGAAAGGGATATATGCCTGCACGGCAGAGGTGGTGAGCCGCCGCAATGACGGGGGCATCGCTGTAGCGTCCCTGACACCCGTGACAAAGCTCATGCGGCATCAGAGGCGGGAGTATTTCCGTTACGACTGTGTCATCGGTATGAGCAGCCGTGTGCTGGGGCAGGATGAGACCCGGCTCTATGAGATCCACGGAGAGATGGATCCCTTAAAGGAGCCCCAGGATAAGGGTGTGATCGTGGATATCTCCGGCGGCGGACTGCGTTTTGTCTCTCCCACGGTGTACGAGGAAGGGAGCCTTGTACACTGCCGTTTCATCCTGCAGGTCAAGGGAAAGCTCAACACCTACAATGCGGTGGCACGCATACTGTCGGTGGAGAATGTGGCCAACAATGCGGTCAATAAGGAATACCGCGGCCAGTTCCTGAAAATGCTGGAAGGAGAACGGGAAGAGATCATAAGCTATATCTTTGAAGAAGAACGCAAGATGCGTGCGAAACAGAGCGGAAAATAAAATGAAACAGGGCACGCAGCATACGGTATACGGAGAAGAAAACAGTATACAATTTGTCTGTGTTGTGATAAAATGAATGTTACATTATACAAGGAGAAGCAGGCATGGATGTGAAGAAAATCCTGATTGTTGATGACTCTGCACTCACGAGAAGAGTTCTGTGTGATATAATCAATAATGACGGACGCTACAAGGTGGAGGGCATGGCCAATAACGGTCTCGAAGCCTTGAAAGTCCTGGAGGAAAAAAGCTTCGACGGCATCATCACTGACATCAACATGCCGAAGATGAACGGTCTGGAGTTTTTAAAGGAGCTGAAGACCCGGAAAAGGGAAGAACGGGTCATGGTCCTCTCCACCGAGACCAGTGAAGGTGCACGGGTCACCTTGGATGCGCTGGAACTGGGAGCTGTGGATTTTATACAGAAGCCCCAGAGTGCCATCTATTCCAAGGATCAGGATTTTGTCAAACGCTTTTTCGAGATCCTGGAGGCTGTTGTTTTTTCCAACCGCAAGGCTTCCAGCGGGATCTATCGCAATACGGTGGTGCTGCGTCCCGGCGGGCTGGTGGTGAAGGTAGATAACACCAGGGTGCCGAGAGAGGGCAAGGGAAACAAACTGGTGGCCATCGCCTCTTCCACGGGAGGGCCCAAAGCGCTTCAGAGCGTGATACCCCGGCTTCCCAAGAACCTGGATGCGCCGGTACTGATCGTTCAGCATATGCCGGTGGGCTTTACCAAGTCACTGGCGGACCGTCTCAACAGCATGAGTGAGCTGACGGTGACCGAGGCCGTGGAGGGGGAGAGCCTGGAAAAGGGCCACGTGTACATTTCCAAGGGCGGCGCCCATATGAAATATGAAGAGTCCGGCGGAAGAGGACGTATCATTTATACCGACGAACCGAGCCGCGAGGGCGTGAAGCCCTGCGCTAACTATATGTATGAATCCCTGGTGGGAAGTGTCTTTCACTCCATCGTGTGCGTGGTGCTCACGGGGATGGGGAAGGACGGGACCGAAGGGATCGTGAACCTTTCAAAGGCCAAGAAGCTCCACATCATTGCCGAGGATGAAAAAAGCTGTGTTGTGAACGGCATGCCGGGCAGTGTGGTGGCAACGGGGCTGGTGAACGAGGTGGTGGATCTTGATAACGTGGCACAGGCCATTCTTGCAAATGTAGGAGTGAGATAATTACAGAAGGTGACGGAACGAGGGTGTTCCGTAAAAAATAAAAAAGGAGAGTAGACATGGACGTAAGCCAGTATTTAGACATCTTCCTTGACGAAAGCAAGGAGCATCTCCAGAGCCTTAATACCAGCGTGCTGAACCTCGAGCAGGATCCGGAAAATCCGGATACCATCGGCGAGATCTTCCGCGCGGCCCATACCTTAAAGGGTATGGCGGGGACCATGGGCTTCAAGCGCATGCAGAATCTGACCCACGATATGGAGAACGTTTTCTCCGAGGTAAGGGACGGAAATCTGAAGGTAAATGCGGGCATGATCGATGTACTCTTCCGCTGCCTGGATGCCATTGAAGGCTATGTCTCCGTTATCGGCGAGACCTCTGATGAAGGCGACAATGATAATGAGCCCATCATCAAGGAGCTGAATGATATCCTGGCAGGCAAGGGCGCTGAAGAGGCTGCTCCGGCAGCAGAGGCTCCCGCGGCAGAAGCTGCGGCATCCGGGGAGGCTGCTCCCGCAGCAGGACCCGGCTGGAATGTGGCAGACCTTTCCGAAGAGGAGCAGAAAGCCCTCGAGGATGCCATGATGGCAAACAAGAAGCTTTATTCCGTGACGGTTTCGGTGCAGGAGAACTGCCTGCTGAAGGCCGCACGGGCATTTCTGGTCTTCAAGGCCATTGAAGAACACGGCGAGATCATCGCCGCCAATCCCTCCACGCAGGATATCGAGGACGAGAAATTCGAACTGGAATTCTCTCTGATCATTGCGGCAGAGGGTGAACTGGATCCGATCCTCAAGGATATCAAGGCTGTATCCGAGATCGCAGACGCCAAGGGCGGTACTTTTGACGGAGAATCTGCTCCGGCGGCAGCACCCGCAGCGGCGGCACCTGCTGCGGAAGCACCCGCTCCGGCACCGAAGGCGGAGGAGACAAGGCCGGCACCCGTGCAGGCAGCAGCTCCGGCGAAGAAGGAAGCTCCGAAGAAGGAGACGGCTCCGGCCAAGACGGAAAAGAAGGGCGGCAAGCCTGCCGTGAACCGCACCGTACGTGTGGATATCGAAAAACTGGATTCCCTGATGAATCTGGTGAGCGAGCTGATCATCGCAAAGAACTCCCTGGTGAGCGGAGCTACCAGCGATTCCGAGTCTTCTTCCAATCTGCATGATCAGATCGACTATCTGGAGAGCGTTACCACGAACCTTCACGAGTCGGTGATGAAGGTCCGAATGGTTCCCATCGAGAGCGTGGTGAGCAAATTCCCCCGCATGATCCGCGATATCTCCAAGCAGCTCAATAAGCCCATGGAATTGTACATGAGCGGTGAAGAGACCGAACTGGACCGTACCGTGGTGGATGAGATCGGCGATCCTCTGATGCATATGCTGCGTAATTCCGCCGACCACGGCCTGGAAATGCCGGAAGAGCGTATCGCCCGCGGCAAGCCCGAGAGCGGTTCCATTTTCCTGGATGCATATCAGGACGGCAATAACGTTGTCATCGAGGTAAGGGATGACGGTAACGGTATCGATACCGAGCGCGTGCGCCAGAAGGCCATCGAGCGTGGTGTGATGACGGAAGAACAGGCATATGCCGCCGACGATTCCGAGATCATCAACCTGCTGTTCATGCCCAGCTTCTCCACCGCCAAGCAGGTTTCCGACCTTTCCGGCCGCGGCGTGGGACTGGATGTTGTGAAGAGCAAGATCGAAGCCCTTTCCGGTGAGGTGGATGTTAAGACCAAGCTGGGTGAGGGAACCACCTTCACGATCCGCCTGCCTCTGACCCTGGCCATCATCCAGGCATTGATGGTAGTCGTAGGCGACGAAAAATACGCCATTGCCCTTTCCGGTATCCAGACCATCGAGGATATCAATCCTCACGATGTGAAGACCGTGGAGAGCAAGGAAGTGATCAACCTGCGTGGGACCGTTATCCCGCTGCTGCGTCTGGATAATATCCTTGAGTGTGAGTCCAGAAGGGATCCCGAGGCGAACATGGTTGTTGTTATCGCCAAGAAGGGTGACAAGCAGGCCGGCCTGGTAGTTGATCAGCTCATCGGCCAGCAGGAGATCGTTATCAAGTCCATGGGTAAATATATCAACAAGTGCAAGTTTATCAGCGGCGCCACCATCCTGGGTGATGGCGAAGTGGCCCTGATCATCGATTCCAACGCACTCATTTAAGATAAAGCGAGGGAGACAGCTATGGCAAACGAATTGAGCACCAATGTAAATGAGATCACTCAGTACATTGTTATCCGGATCGGAGAGGAGCAGTACGGGATCGATATCCGTTATATCGACAATATCGTGCGTATGCAGCAGATCACCCGTGTGCCCCAGGTGCCTTCCCATTTCAGGGGAGTCATCAATCTGCGCGGTGAAGTCATCCCCGTAATGAGCATCCGGGTGAAGATGGGACTTGAGCCCGATACGGAAAGCAAGGATACCCGTATCATCATCATCAAGATGGATCAGCACGAGCCCCTCGGCATGATGGTGGATTCCGTCAAAGAAGTGGTTAATCTGGCCTCCTCGGAAGTGGAAAGGGCCAGCTTCGATAAGAGTGACGGGCAGAATGCCTATGCAGCCGGGATCGGTAAACATGAGACCGGCCTGATCACTCTGCTGGACCTGGATATGGTTTTCCAGGGACTTTGATCAGGGATTAGGAGGATTATCACATGTCAGAGATGACGATCGAGCAGATGTCCGACCAGTACTTTGATGTACTGAAGGAGATCGGTAATATCGGAGCGGGGAATGCGACTACGGCGCTTTCCACCATGCTGGGTACCAAGGTTGATATGAAGGTGCCCAAGGTGCGTCTCATGGAATTCAAGGAAGTGGGAACCACCCTCGGCGGCGAGGAACAGCTGGTGGCCGGGATCTATCTGGTGGTGGACGGCGATATTCACGGCAGTATCATGTTCGTGCAGAAGAAGGAATCCGCGCGGGCCATGGTGCAGAAGCTGATGGGTATGCCTTCGGATTCCGATGATTTTACGGAGATGGAGCTTTCCGCCCTCAAGGAGATCGGCAATGTGATCACCGGGGCGTATCTGAATTCCTTATCCACGCTGACGAACCTGACGATCTACCCTTCGGTACCGGATGTGTGTATCGATATGGCCGGCGCCATTCTTTCTGTACCTGCTATCGAATTTGGAGCCATCTCCGATAAGATGCTGCTGATCCAGACGGATTTTACGGACGACGATGACCTTTCCGGTTATTTTATACTGGTGCCGGATGAGGAGTCGGATGCCAAGATACTGCATGCACTGGGCTTTTGATGGGGGCATAAAAGATGGCCGAAACGATCAAAGTAGGAATAGCAGACATGAATGTGTGCAAGCCCCCTGAGCTGATCACAACAATAGGTCTTGGGAGTTGTGTAGGGATCGCCATAAGGGATAAGCATAGCAAGATCGGCGGGCTGGTCCATGTAATGCTGCCCAACAGTAAGGAAGTGAAGAGCAGCGGGAATCTGGCCAAATTTGCCGATACGGGTATCCCCGAGCTGGTCAAGAGGCTGGAGAAAATGGGAGCCCTGCGCAGCCGTATGGTGGCAAAGATCGCCGGCGGGGCTACCATGTTTGCTTTTCAATCCAAATCGGAGCTTACGGGTGTGGGAGACAGAAACGTGGCGGCTACGAAACAGGCGCTGAAAGCACTGAACATCCCTATCCTGGCAGAAGATTGCGGTGCTAATTACGGGCGCACCGTAACCTTTAATCCGGAGACGGGTGATTATGAGGTGAAAGCCGTGGGGAAACCGCCCAAGGTGATATGATTGGCGGACGAAAAAAAGAGCGAGCCTCTGAAAAAGAATAATCTGCGAACAAAGCTCCTGCCGTCGCTATTCATGCTGCTGGGTGGATCGATTGCTCTGGTCTACGGTCTGGCGCAGCATTATCCGATGACGGGGCTTTTACTTCGTGTTTTGATCGCACTTTTTGTTTTTGCCATATTGGGTACCGTGATCAAAGGGATCCTGGATCAGTTCAACATGAAGATGAACTACATGGACTATTTCGAGGAAAACGGTGATCTGATGGAAAAGGGCGGCGGAAACGACACGTTCTGAGACTGCGGTTCAGGCTCCCGGAGGAACCTGATCGGAGAATAAATCTTACTTAATGGCTGGAGGGTTCATGGACGAAGCCGGAAAAAAGCGTTTATGGGATGACTACACGAGACTTGGCTCTCCGGATCTTCGGGAGAAGCTGATCCTGGAATATGCTCCGCTGGTGAAGCTGGTGGCGGGGCGCCTTTCCATGTATCTGGGTTACACGGTCGAGTATGAGGATCTGGTGAGCTACGGGATCTTCGGTCTGATCGATGCCATCGATAAATTTGATACGCGCAAGGGGATCAAATTCGAGACCTACGCCTCCCTGCGTATCCGCGGAGCCATACTGGATCAGATCCGCAAGAACGACTGGATACCCCGCACCATCAGGCAGCGCCAGAAACAGATCGAAGCGGCCATGCGGGATATCGAAGCCGATACGGGACGGCCTGCTACGGATGAAGAACTGGCAGCCGCATTGGGGATCAGCGATGAGGAACTCCTGGACTGGCAGTCCCAGATGAAGCTGACCAATGTGGTGAGTCTGAATGAATTTATCGAATCCGGCAGTGAAGTTGCCGGAGACAGTTCCATGGGGGCTCATTTTGAATCGCCGGAAGAGGTGATGGATAATGCCGAGCTCAAGCAGATGCTGGTGGAGGCCCTGGATCTGTTAACGGAAAAGGAACGGAGTGTGGTGGTCTTTTACTATTACGAAGAGCTCACACTTAAGGAGATCGCGAACATCCTGGAGGTTTCGGAATCCCGGGTTTCGCAGCTCCACACCAGAGCTTTGCAGAAGATGCGGCAGCGTCTGGGCGATTATGTCGGGATACTGAACAAGCTGTAAGCGGGGGTTGGATATGGGTGCATATTTTCAGGTAGAGATCAATGACGGCGGTACATTTTTAAAAGTCATTCCCGGGGAAGCCGGAATCTGGCCTTCCCTGCAGGAGGCCATGAATTATCTGGACTTTAAGAAGATCCCTTTTGATACGGGGGTCATAGGCGCATATTTTAAGGCGGCCGATCCGGAGAAGCTCATTCCGCTGAACCGCAATAAGAGCCTGCCCGTGTCCGAATCCGCGATGATCCATATCAGCAGCGATGCAATGACGGCTACGGCCCGTTTCTATCCCCCTTCCAACGGAGGAAGAGCGGCGGATCTGGAGGAACTGTACAGCCAGTGCCGTCTGGCCAAGGTTGTCTACGGGGTGGATGAGGCGGTTCTGAAGACTTTTCTGTCCGAAAGGCAGTACTGCAAGGATTATGTGATCGCCCACGGCAATCCCGTACAGGAGGGCAGTGATGCCCGTATAGAGTATCATTTTAATACGGATAACCGGATACGTCCCACCCTGAATGAGGACGGTACCGTTGACTTTTTCAATCTTAATCTGGTGAACCACTGCAGCGCCGGCCAGGTGCTGGCTACACTGCATCCGGAAGTGCCCGGAAAAGCCGGAAAGAACGTGTGCGGGGAAGAGATCGCTCCCCGGGCCGTTAAGCCCGGACACCTTTCCTACGGCCTGAACATTGATATTTCGGAAGACAAGCTGACCATCACCTCACGGGTCAACGGGCATGTTACCCTTACCGGTACCAAGGTTTTCGTTTCGGATGTGATGGATGTGGTGAACGTTGATAATTCCACCGGCAACATCGAATACGAAGGAGCCGTGGTAGTACAGGGCAATGTGAATTCCAATTTCTCCATCAAGACCAGCGGGGATGTGGAAGTGCGTGGCGTGGTGGAAGCCGCCCATATCGAAGCCGGAGGGAACATCATCCTGATGCGCGGCATCAACGGTATGGGGAAGGGCACACTGAAGGCCGGCGGCAACATCATTGCCAAATATATGGAAAACTGCACGGCAGAGGCCGGCGGTTATATCGAGACCAATTCCATACTGCATTCCAAGGCCCATGCCGGTACGGAGATCAATGTGATGAGCCGCAAAGGCTTCATCACCGGCGGGGAAGTGGTGGCTACGGCCAAGGTACGTGTGCGTACGCTGGGTTCTGCAATGGGAGCGGATACCCGGGTTACCGTAGGTGTGGATCCGTCCCTGATGTCGCGTATGGCGGAGCTGAATAAGGAACTGCAGGATCTTCAGAAGAATATGAAGACCATGCTGCCCGTATTGGATAATGCCAAGAAAAAACTGGCTGCCGGTGTAAAGATGACGCCCGAGCAGGTGAAGCAGGTACAGACACTGGCGGCTACCATCAAGACATCCCAGGAAAAGATGGTGGCGGATAATGCGGAACGGGAAGCCCTGAAGGAACGTCTGGAGGAAGGCTCCAATGCCTGTGTGGAAGTGACGGGTGAGGCCTATCAGGGCGTGGTGATCGCCATCTCGGATGTATCCATGATCGTGAAGGATACTTTGAAGTATTGTCGTTTTGTACGGGATCGCGGGGATGTCCGTATTGCCGCACTCTGATACGGAGGAATGAACACGGCTTTCCGACAGGCGGCCGGCGAACTGAGGACGGGATCGAAGGATCTTTCGGAGGGATGACATGGCTATCGGAATGGTGGAAATGCAGGGTGTGATAAACCGTACCCAGGATTATCAGCAGCTGCAGCAGTTCGATAACGAAAAAGGCCTGATCTATCAGAATCACCAGCAGCAGCAGGTGGATCAGAATGTCGAGCATCATATCCGTCAGGTACATGAAAAGGATGATGCCGGAGAGGATAATACCGCCGATGGCGGCGACGGGAAGCAGTATGCTTCCGGGAGGAACGGAAAAGCAGTTAAAAAGCCGAAGCCGGAGGGCCGTATCGTGGAAAAATCCACCATGGCCTTTGACATAAAGATTTAAAGAGGAAAAAGAAATGAGTACAGTAGAGATCATATTGCTTATCGCAGGGCTGCTGGCGTTTATCGGCAGCTTTTTCCTGCCGGATAAGGGCGGCACGGAGGTGCAGCAGCTTTCGCAGGAAGAGCTTAAGGAAAGACTGGATGCCGAGATCGAAAACAGCCGCTCCCGTATCGACGATATCACCGAGGAGTCCATACAGTACAGTATGGAGCGTACGGAACGTGCCTTGGACAAGATCGCCAACGAAAAGATCATGGCGGTTGGGGACTATTCAGATACGGTGCTGAATCAGATCGCAGCCAATCATCAGGAGACGGTCTTCCTGCATGATATGCTCAACCGCAGCAAGGATGAACTGACGGAGCTGCTCAACCGTGCGGAAAAGTCTTCGAAAGAGGCCAATAAGAGTGCCGAGGAAGCCTACAGTCTGGCTACCGGTGCCAAGAGGCTGGCAGAGGATGTACAGCTTCAGGTGGAGAAACTCTCCAGCACAGCGGTAGTCGCCGAAGAGAAGATGATCGATGCGAGGCGCATGCTGCAGGAGAATCCTCCTGTACAGGAAGCCCCGGTTCCTACGGAAGAGGTGAAGGAGGAAGCCTGGCACGGGGAAGAAGATTATCCCGGCAGCTTCCCGACTTTGGAGGAAGAAGCCAAGCCTCCGGTAAAAGAAAAGCTCAGCGAAGAGGAAATGATGGAGAAGATCCTGAAGGAGGCTACGGCGGGCCTGGGTGAAGAGAGACGCAGCCAGCCCAAAGCACCGGCGGAACCCAAGGAAGTAAGGGAGCCTGTGATCCCTCAGGTGGCCGCAGATCCGGCGGAACTGTTTAAAAAGCGGGAGGTAGAGCCGGAACGGAGCAGCCGCACTACCGTGAAGCGTAAACCCCGGAGCAGCGTGAAGAAAGCGGAAGAGATCCTGGGGCAGCTGAGCATTCCTACGGAAGCCGCGGTAGCGGAGCCGCTTCCTTCGAAAAAAGAAGAACTGCCGCCCAGACGCGAAGCGGTATCCCTGCAGTTCAAACAGGGAGGCGGGGATTCTGCCAACAATAACGAGCGTATCCTTCAGATGCACCGCATGGGCCGCTCCAACATGGCCATCGCCAAAGACCTGGGCCTTGGCATCGGAGAAGTGAAGCTGGTTATTGATTTGTATGAAAATATGTAACATCCTAAGGAGGGGCCCGCGAAGCGGGAGGATTCCTTAGGATATTCGCAAGGGGGGACCCACGGATGTGGGGGGATTCCTTGCGATGTGGATTAAAGGAAAAGAATCACTCCTAAGGAGGGGCCCGCGAAGCGGGAGGATCCCTTAGGATATTCGCAAGTTATGAGGTAAACTATGAGACTAGCATCCTACGTACGCGGAATAGGGATCGGTATGGCCGTCACGGCCCTGATCCTCCATTTTTCCGACGGCCGGACGGCATCTGCCATAAGCGATGAAGAGATCAAAGCCCGGGCTGCACAGCTGGGCATGACGGAGAGTACCCGGCTTTCGGAAGCCGGGAAAGAAGGAAATATCTCCGCCAACACTACGGTATCCCTGGTGAATGTGGGAGAGTCCGGCCTGCCGGGCTTACCCGGCCTTGAAGAGGCGGAGGCTACTCCTGCACCCACGGAAGAGCAGAAGGCCGCAGATACGCCTACGCCTACCAAGGCAGAGCTGACTACGCCTACTCCCGATACGGCCGAGGAAAAGGCTGCAGCAACGGCTACGCCTATCCCGACGAACACTCCGACGCCGGCACCTACCAATACACCTACGCCCACACCGGAACCCACGGCCACACCTACACCCTGGCCTACCAATACGCCTACACCCACGCCTACCGTGAAGCCTACGAACACACCGACTCCCACTGTAAAAGTCGATGCCGGCGGCGATCAGAAGAGCACCAATACGGAGGAAAAAGAGATCACCGTTGTGGCGGGAGACGGTTCCTATACCGTGGCCAGACGTCTGGCCGAAGCAGGGATCGTACCTTCGGCAGCCGAATTTGACGAATTCCTCTGCAAAAACGGATACGATCGTAAGATCTGCACGGGCAGGCATATCATTCCCGCGGGGGTCAGCTACACCCGTATCGCGGAGATACTTACCGGGAAATAAAAGAAAAGCAGCGGGTCGCTCCGCTGCTTTTTTATGCTTTATGCCCGCCGATCTGCCGGTTGCGTTCCCGGGCCGTGGCTCCTTCTTTAAAGTCCGTTCCCTTCAGGAGGGCATTACGTCCGTATTTCCTATGTATCTCCAAGGTGGCCTGTTGCAGGGCCTTTTCTTTTTGCAGGCGCTCTTCTTCGCCGGCGGCTTCCCTTTCCCGGGCTTCGTAATCCGTGAAAAGATCCAGCTGTTCGTAGGAAGGTTCCTCTTTTTTGTCGCATTCTGCCTCGGGCAATACATGCTCTGCCGCGATGCTCATACGGCGCACCAGCAGGCGGGGATCCACAGTCCTTTCGTAGATCTCCATGGCGGCTTCGATGAAGAGCCGGGTGGAGGCACAGCGTTTCGGAAGCCGGGCGGAACCGTGGGCCGGTTCCGGAACAGCCCGTCCGTAGCGGTCGGTGCTGATCTTTCCCTGAAAGCTCTTCCGTAATTCCGGATCCTTTAAGCTTTCCGTATCGTAGCCTATGTTAATGACGATCTGATCCGCATCCACGTGTTTTTCCGTCAGTTCCAGGCTCAGACGGTCCGCCATCTCCCGAAGCACTATGGCGGCTTCCTCGTAACGGTAGGGGCGCTGCAGAACCTGGCCGGAGCTTAAGGAGTTGTTTTCCGGACGGAAGCCTTTGATATCGGCGATGGTGCAGGGTTCCCAGCCCCAGGCGTGATCGATGAGCAGCTCGGCGTTCACCCCGAAGGTCTTGTAGAGCGTGTCTTCGTAATGCTCGGAATAGCGGGCTACATCTCCCATGGTATAAAGCCCCAGATGAGCAAGGCGCCGGGCGGTCCCTCCGCCGATACGCCAGAAATCCGTAATGGGCTTATGTTCCCACAGCAGTTCCCGATAGCTGCGCTCGTTCAGTTCCGCGATGCGCACGCCGTCGGCATCTGCGGGCATATGTTTGGCCACGATATCCATGGCGATCTTGCATAGATAAAGATTGCTGCCAATGCCGGCGGTGGCGGTGATGCCTGTGGTACGCAGAACATCCCGTATCATGGTGATGGCCAGATCGTGGGCGCTCATTCCGGTGCTGCGCAGATAGGCCGTTACATCCATGAACACCTCATCGCAGGAGTAGACATGCATATCCTCTGCTGCGATGTATTTCATATAAATACTGTAGATCCGGGTGCTGACCTCCATATAACGGGCCATACGGGGCGGCGCCGTGATATATTCCAGAGGCGGCTTTAAGCCGCCGGCGTTCACTTCCTTGATCCGCTGGACCACTTCAAACAGCCGGGGCCGTCCCGGAATGCCGTAGGCCTTCAGGGCCGGGGATACCGCCAGGCAGATGGTCTTTTCCGTACGTTCCGGATCGGCCACCACCAGACAGGCACTCAGGGGATCCAGACCACGGTCCATACATTCCACCGAGGCATAAAAACTCTTCAGATCTATGGCCACATAAGTTCTTTCCATAATATCCATTATCGAACATTTGTTTGCAGCTGTCAAGCGGCCGATCCGGGCCTCTGGGTAAAAATATCACTTGCATTTGGCTGCATCTTATGGTAAACTTCATATTGTTGTTATGGTAAGAGTAGGTCCTGCACCTGCTCTTATGTATTTAATAGGGGTAAAAATGGCTAACAGAAAAAACATAGAGGAAAAAGCGGAAACACTGCTTCAGCCCATCACGGACGGGATGGGGATCAGCATCTATGATGTGGAATATGTAAAGGAAGGCAGCGACTGGTATCTGCGGGCCTATATCGATAAGGACGGCGGAGTGAACATCCAGGACTGCGAAGCGGTGAGCCGGGCTTATTCCGATGTGCTGGACGAGGCCGATCCCATCCCCGATGCTTATATCCTTGAGGTGAGCAGTCCCGGACTGGGACGGAAGCTCTCAAAGGACAGGCATTTTGCCAACAGCCTGGGACAGGAAGTAGAGCTTAAGCTCTTTGAGCCGCTGGACGGGAAGAAAGAGTTTGAGGGTGTACTCAAGTCCTATGACCGGGACAGCCTGGTGCTGGAAACGGAAGGCAGGGAAGAAATATTTGAACGGGCAAAACTGGCGGTAGTCCGCCTGAAAACAGATTTTTAAAAACACTTTTCTAATGGAGGGTAAGAGATGAACTCGGAATTGATGGACGCGCTGGAGACGCTGGAGCGGGACAAGGAGATCAGCAAGGAGTCGATCCTGAATGCGATCAAGGATTCGCTGGTACAGGCCTGCAAGAACCACTTCAAGTCGGCGGACAATATCCGTGTGGATATCGATGATAAGACCGGGGAGCTGCATGTGATCGCTACCAAGGAGGTCATCGAGCTGGCGGATGACGTGATGGATCCCGCCATCGAGATCAGCTGGGATGAGGCTAAGGAGATCGATCCCGAAGTGCCGGTAGGGGGCTTCGTGGAAGTGGAGATCAATTCCAAGGAATTCGGTCGTATCGCCACCCAGAATGCCAAAAACGTGATCACGCAGAAGCTTCGTGAAGAGGAGCGCAACGTGATCTACCGGCAGTTTGCGGAGCGGCGCCACGAGATCATCACCGGTGTGGTGCAGCGCAGAGTGGGACGCGGTTTTTCCATTAACCTGGGTAAGACCGATGCACTGCTTCCGGATCAGGAATGCGTGCCCGGCGAGCGCTTAAAGCAGGGCGGCCGGATCAAGGTTTATGTACTTGAGGTGCTCAGTACACCCAAGGGAGCCAAGATCACCGTTTCCCGCAGCCATCCGGAGCTGGTACGCCGCCTCTTTGAAGAGGAAGTGACCGAGATCAAGGACGGCACCGTGGAGATCATGAACATCGCCCGTGAGGCAGGAAGCCGTACGAAGATGGCTGTTATGAGCCACAATCCCAATGTGGATCCCGTAGGTGCCTGCGTGGGTGTTAACGGTTCCCGTGTAAATGCCATCGTGAACGAACTTTACGGCGAGAAGATCGATATCATCAGCTGGAGCGAGAACCCCGGTGAGCTGATCCAGAACTCACTGTCTCCCGCCCGTATCGTGAACGTATTTGCGGATCCCGAGGAGAAGACCGCCAATGTTGTGGTACCGGATACCCAGCTTTCTCTGGCCATCGGTAAGTCCGGTCAGAATGCGCGTCTGGCTGCAAAGCTTACGGGCTTCAAGATCGATATCAAGTCCGAAAGCCAGGCTGTGGATGCCGAAGGCTTCCGTATCGAGGATTACCTCGAGGACGAGTACGATGAGTATGAGGAAGGCGAGTACGCTGAAGGCGAATACGCCGAAGAGGGATATGCCGAAGGGGAGTACGTAGCGGAGGAGACTGCGTCGGATGAAGGCGGAGAAGCCTGAAGCCAGAGTCTTCCACCGTCAGTGCTGCGCCTGCGGAGCCAGACGGCAGAAGGCGGAGCTCCTGCGCATCGTGCGTTTCAATGACGGCAGCGTGCGCCTGGACCCTTCGGGAAAGCAGGACGGCCGTGGCGCCTGGATCTGCCGGGAGCCGGAATGTATCAGAAAGGCCGTAAAAAAACATTCCCCCGCAAGGGTATTGAAGACCGAGGTTCCGGCGGAGGTATATGCACAGCTGGAGGATATGATTGAAGCAGGATAAAGTATTGAGCCTTCTCGGGCTGGCAATGCGGGCCGGGAAGGTGGCAAGCGGTGGATTTGCTGTAGAGCAGAGCATAAAAAAGGGAGCCGCCGGACTGGTGATCGTCAGTGACGATACATCCGCGGCATCCAAGAAGCATTTTCGGGACATGTGTACATACCGGGGCATTGAGCTCTGCGAGTATGCGGATAAGGACAGTCTCGGACATGCAATAGGGAAAGAATTTCGCAGTGTGGTATCCGTGGAAGATCCCGGATTTGCGGAGAGTATACTTAAGCTCCTGAAAGAGGACTTAGGGGAAAGACAGGGAGGTAGTGCGATCGATGGCAAGGATCAGTAATTTTTCAAAAGAGTTTACGGCGGGTGACGGTTCATCGCCGAAGAATACTCTGATCATCGAGCTTCTGGGAAAGCATGGTGCCGCAGGGAAAACGGCATCCAGCACTTTTCCGGAGGAGCTGACGGCGACGATCGTATCGGAGCTTAAGGCCATGGGCTATACACGGGGAGGAGAAGCCGCCCCGGAGGAGAAGATTATGGAAAAAGCTGCGGAGAAGCCCGCAGAAAAGATCGCGGAGAAAGCGGCGGAAAAAGCCGAAGAAAAAGCTGCAGAGAAGCCTGCGGAAAAGCCGGCAGCGCCTAAGCCCCAGGTTCAGGGAGCCGCACAGCCCCGTCCTCAGCAGCCCCAGCACGGCGTGCCGGGAGGACAGCCTCCGAAAAAGAAGAAACCCATCATCATCGTGAGCGGCAATGCACAGCAGGGCGCTAACAGAGGACCTGCTCCCGCGAACCGCGGAGCTTATCCGCAGAATAACAATAACAACAATTTCAGCCGCGGACCCATTCGTCCCCGGGAGAATATGATCGATCGTGCCGGAGCCATCTCCAACCGGAGAATGGAAGAGGAACGTGCAAGAGAAGCAGCGGAACGTAAGAACGCCGAGGCGGCAGCAGCTGCAGCAGCAGCGGCGGCAGCGGCAGAAGCACCCGCAGCAGCACCTGCGGCACCCCAGAGGCCCGCAGCGGTACAGGAGCGCCCGGCGCGTCCTGCCGACCGTCCCGCACAGTCTTCTTACGGACAGGCTCCTGCAGGAAGACCCGCCGACCGTCAGGGTTTCCGTCCCGCACAGAACGGTCGCCCCGGAGAACGTCCTCCCTTCCGTCCCGGTCAGGGCGGTACCCGTCCGGCACCCGGACAGGGTCGTCCCCAGACATTCGGAAGGCCTGCCCCCGGCGGACGTCCGGCAGGACCCGGAAAAGGCTTTGCTCCCGCTCCGGCTCCGACGGAGAACAGAGGGAACAATCGCCGCGGCGGACAGAAGGATAAGGATCGCGACCGCGAGAGGAACAGGGATCAGAGATTTGAGGAGCAGCTGGGCAGAAATGCCAAAGCCGGATCCTTCCAGAAGCCTGTGGCTAAGAAGCAGGAAGAGGTGGCCGAGGACGATATCAAGGTGATCATCCTTCCCGATTCCGTTACGGTAAAGGATTTTGCCGACAAGATGCGTGTCAATCCTTCCGAGATCGTCAAGAAGCTCTTTATGCAGGGTGAGATGGTCACGGTGAACCAGGAGATCCCCTTTGAAAAGGCGGAAGAGATCGCCCTGGATTACGAGATCATGTGTGAACGTGAGGAGAAGGTGGATGTGATCGCCGAACTCCTCAAGGAGGATGAGGAAGACAGCAGCAAACTGGTTGCCCGTCCGCCTGTTATCTGCGTTATGGGTCATGTAGACCATGGTAAGACATCCCTGCTGGATGCCATCCGTAAGACCCATGTGACCGACCGGGAAGCCGGCGGCATCACGCAGCATATCGGAGCTTATACGGTCTCCATCAACGGACGTTCCATCACTTTCCTGGATACGCCGGGTCATGAAGCATTTACTTCCATGCGTATGCGCGGCGCCAATTCCACGGATATCGCCATTCTGGTGGTAGCGGCGGATGACGGTGTCATGCCTCAGACCGTGGAAGCCATCAACCATGCAAAGGCCGCCGGGATCGAGATCATCGTTGCTGTGAACAAGATCGATAAGCCCGGAGCCAATATCGACCGTGTTAAGCAGGAGCTGACGGAATACGAGCTGGTCAGTGAGGACTGGGGCGGTTCCACTATCTTTGCACCTGTTTCCGCCAAGACGGGAGAGGGCATCGATAACCTGCTGGAGATGATACTGCTTACGGCGGATGTACTGGAGCTGAAGGCCGATCCCAAGCGGCAGGCCAGAGGTCTGGTCATCGAGGCCGAGCTGGATAAGGGGCGCGGTCCCGTGGCTACCGTACTTGTGCAGAAGGGAACCCTGCATGTGGGAGATTTTGTTTCCGCAGGCGCATCCCACGGTAAGGTCCGTGCCATGGTGGACGATAAGGGCAGACGTGTTAAGGATGCCGGACCTTCCACTCCCGTGGAGATCCTGGGTCTGGATGACGTGCCCAATGCCGGCGAGATCTTCATCTGCCACGAGAATGAAAAGGAAGCCAAGAGCTTTGCCGATACCTTTATCGCACAGAACAAGGAAAAGCTCCTGGAGGATACCAAGGTAAAGATGAGCCTGGAGGATGTGTTCAACAAGATCCAGGAGGGCAACTTAAAGGAACTGAACCTGATCATCAAAGCGGATGTACAGGGCAGCGTGGAAGCCGTGAAACAGTCACTGCTCAAGCTTTCCAACGACGAAGTGGTGGTGAAGCTGATCCATGGCGGCGTAGGTGCCATCAACGAATCGGATGTGGTACTGGCCAGTGCTTCCAACGCCATCATCATCGGTTTCAATGTTCGTCCCGATGCGGTGGCAAAACAGACGGCGGAGCGGGAAGGCGTGGATGTGCGCCTCTACAAGGTGATCTATCAGGCCATCGAGGATATCGAGGCGGCCATGAAGGGTATGCTGGATCCTGTATTTGAAGAGAAGATCCTGGGTCATGCCGAGGTACGTCAGATCTTCAAGGCTTCCGCAGTGGGCAATATCGCCGGCGCCTTCGTGCTGGACGGCGAATTCCTGCGGGATTGCCATATCCGTATCCATCGCGGCGAGGAGCAGATCTACGAAGGCAAACTGGCATCCTTAAAGCGCTTTAAGGATGATGTGAAGGAAGTAAAGGCCGGCGTCGAATGCGGTCTGGTATTTGACGGTTTCGATGCCATGCAGGAGCTGGATATCGTGGAAGCGTATACCATGGTGGAGGTACCCAGGAGTTAAATGCGTAAAGGCAGTGTAAAAAATACAAGGATCAATTCCGAGGTTCAGAAAGTCCTGGCAGAACTGATCCGCAGTGAGATCAAGGATCCCCGGGTCCCTGAGTTTACTTCGGTCACCGATGCGGAAGTGGCACCGGATCTGAAGAGCTGCAAGGTCTGGGTCAGCATGCTGGGAGATGAAGATACACTGGAAGCAGGGCTTGAAGGACTTCGCAGTGCCGAAGGTTTTCTGAAGAGGCAGCTGGCCAGAGAGTTAAACTTACGGAATACACCGGAGCTGATCTTCCTGCCGGATACTTCCATTGCTTATGGGAACCGTATGTCGCAGCTCATTGATGAGGTGGCTGCGGCAGACGAGCGTACGCGTGCTGCAAGGGGAGAGGCGGATGACACTTGATCTCTACGGGGAGCTGAAGGAAGCAAAGAGCATCGGGATCACCGGACATATCAAGCCGGACGGGGATTGTATCGGATCCACTCTGGCTCTCATGGCCTATCTGCGTAAACGCCTCCCGGAGGCAACGGTGGAGCTTTTCCTGGAAGAGCCGGAGCCTTCCTTTGACCATATCCCCCTGCGGGATCAGATCATCACAGACTATCCCGAAAGGGAGCCTTTTGACGCTTTCATTGTCTGCGATACCAACTACGAGCGTATCGGCGACGGAAAGCGTTATTTTGATAAAGCAAAGAAAACCATTAATATCGATCACCATGTAAGTAATGCAAAGGGTTCGGCTCAGCTGAATCTTGTGGTGCCGGAAGCTCCGGCGGTGGCGGAGGTGATCTGCGGCCTGATCGAAGGGGAATACATGGATGCCACCATTGCCCAGCTTCTTTATATGGGCATCGCCCACGATACCGGCGTCTTTCATTTTTCCAATACAAAGCCCCATACCCTGCGTGTCTGTGCGGAGCTGCTGGAATACGGTTTTGATTTTTCCACCATGCTGGATGAGACCTTCTTTGCCCGTTCCGTTATGACCAATCGCCTTTTGGCTGCGGCCATACAGGAGAGCCGCTTCTTTTATGACGGCCGTGTGATCCTGGGCTACAGCTCCCGGAAGATGATGAACGAGGCGGGAGCAACAAGAGACGACACCGGTGGGATCGTGGAGCGTCTGCGTATCACCCGTGGGGTGGAATGTGCCGTATATATCTATGAAAAGAAACCGGGACAGTGGAAGGCCAGCCTGCGTTCTTCTTCTGATCTGGTGAATGTGGCCAAGGTCTGTGAGGTCTTTGGCGGAGGCGGGCATGACCGTGCTGCCGGCTGTGAGTATACCGGGCCTCTGGAAGATTACATCGAAAAGCTCGTGACGGAGATCGGCCGTCAGATCCCGTGATCAACGGGATCATCAACATCCATAAAGAAAAGGGCATCAGCTCGGCGGGAGTGGTATCGCGCCTTAAGGGGATACTGCACCAGAAAAAGATCGGCCATACGGGAACACTGGATCCCGAGGCGGAAGGGGTGCTGCCTGTCTGCCTGGGTCAGGCTACCAAGCTTACGGAGCGGCTGGCGGATAAGACCAAAGAATATATCTGTACCTGCCGTCTGGGACTGACTACGGATACCGAGGATATGTGCGGGGAAGTGCTCACACGCTCGGAAGTCAGCTGCGAGACGGAAGAGCTGTGTAAGGTGCTGGAAAGCTTTGTGGGGGATTACGATCAGGTCCCGCCCATGTATTCCGCTTTAAAGAAAGATGGCAGACGTTTGTATGAACTGGCCCGTCAGGGAGTTGTGGTGGAACGGCCGGCCCGCAGGCTTAAGATCCATGAGCTTGAACTGCTGTCGGCGGAGCTGCCCTGTTTCAGCTTTCGTGTGCTCTGCAGCCGGGGCACTTATGTGCGGTCTCTCTGCCGTGATATCGGGGAAAAGCTGGGCTGCGGAGGGGCAATGGAAAGCCTTGTCCGAAGCAGGAGCGGGGAGTTCTCACTGGATACGGCTCTGTATCTGTCCGAGGTGGAGGAGCTGGCGGCATCCGGGAGGCTTGCGGAACATATCTTTTCCGTGGAGCATTTTTATGAGGATTGTCCCGTATTAAAACTGCTGCCGGAGGCAGAACGTTTTCTGCAAAACGGGAATGCCCTCTATAGCCACAATTTTCAGGAATGTCCGCTACAGCCTGAAGCAGGGCTCTATCGCATCTGTGATGCGGAGGGCCGCTTTTCGGCGGTTTATCGTTATGAACCGAAGCAGGAACAGTTCGTTCCGGAAACCATGTATCTTTGAAGGATCTGCTATCCGTTTCTTCAAAAAATCTCAGCTTTCGTTTCGAAAAACACTTGAAAGTTTTCGCCCAATGAAATAAAATTATTTTCAGCTGATCTCTGAGAAGGCCTTTGCCACAGCATTTTTGTGGGAAAGGAGCAGATCATGAAAAACAATATCATACGTTTCCTGGCGCTTTTCGGGATG
Source organism: Lachnospiraceae bacterium (assembly GCA_017552715.1). Lineage (GTDB taxonomy): Bacteria > Bacillota > Clostridia > Lachnospirales > Lachnospiraceae > NK4A136. The sequence goes on along the minus strand of JAFZOW010000079.1, from coordinate 11,216 downwards.
CTTTCTGCGCTGGCCGGGTGCGGTTCCGCACAGGCTTATCTGGATGAACAGATGGAAAGGAACGTTCCGGCGGATGCCGGGACTGCGGAGCAGCTGCCGGTGCAGGCGGATGCGACAGAGGCAGTCGTTTTTGTACATATATGCGGAGCCGTGATCCATCCCGGGGTGTACAGTCTGCCGCCCGGCAGCCGCCTTATAGATGCGGTGGAGGCTGCAGGAGGCTTTGCCGCGGATGCTTCGGAGGAATCCCTGAATCTGGCGGCAGGCGCGGAGGACGGGCAGATGTACCGCGTGCTCACAAAAGAGGAAGCTGCACAGGCGGGATCAGCGGGAGGCGCTGCGGCGGATACTTCTTCTCCCTACACGGCTGACGGGAAGCTGGATATCAACATGGCCGGGCTTGCGGAACTCTGTTCCTTAAGCGGCATAGGGGAGAGCAAGGCAAAGGCCATACTGGCCTATCGGGACGAAAACGGAGCCTTCACATCCCCGGAGGATATCAAAAATGTATCCGGGATCGGTGAAGGGATCTATAACAGGATAAAGGACGAGATCACGGTACGGTGACTCGCGGGAGATATAAATGGCGGAAAAGATACTCATCGTGGACGATGAGAAAGCGATAGTTAAAGGTCTGAAATACAGTATAGAGCAGGATGGGATCGCGGTGGACGCCGCGTATGACGGGGAGGAAGCACTGGAGATGGTAGGCAGGGAGCATTATGACCTGCTGCTTCTGGACCTTATGCTTCCGAAGATCGACGGTATGGAGCTGTGCCGGCGCATCAGGGAGTTCTCGGATGTTCCCATCATCTTCCTCACGGCCAAAGGGGATGATATGGATAAGATCATGGGCTTTGAATCCGGCGCCGATGATTATATCGTTAAGCCCTTCAATATCCTGGAGGTCAAAGCCAGGATACGTGTGTTCATGCGACGCTCACGTCCGAAGGTACAGGCTCCCGCGCAGGAAAGCGCCGTGATCGAAAACGGGGAATTCCGTTTTGAGATCGAAAACCGGCGTCTCTTCATCAGCGGAAGGGAGATCAATCTGACGGCCAAGGAATACGAGATCCTGGAACTTCTGGTAAGGAACCCCGGCAAGGTATACAGCAGGGACAGCCTGCGGGACCTGGTCTGGGGGCAGGACTATCATGGCGATGCCCGTACCGTGGATGTACATGTGCGCCGCCTGAGGGAAAAGATCGAAGAGAACCCCGGTCAGCCGAAATATGTGCAGACCAAATGGGGTGTCGGGTATTTTTATAAAGGATGAACAGATTTGCTTTTCTTCGAAGCTTCCGGCTTCGTGTCTTTCTGATACTGCTGATCCTTGGGGTGGCAGTAGCCGAGATCATGCGCGTCAGTATGCTGGCCGACCTGGTGGACCGCCGGGTGGAGCAGCGTTCGGCAGAGCTTTCCGCACAGATCCGTATCCTGTCCGACCACATGCTGGCGGCGGACTATCTCCGTGACAATTCTTCCGAAGCGCTGAATGCGCAGCTTTCGCAGCTCAGCCTGGTCTATGACGGGCGGATACAGCTCGTCGACAGGGGCTTCCGTATCATTGCCGACAGTTACGGCCAGAACCTCGGGAAATATATGATCCGTGAGGATGTGATCCGGGCCTTTTCCGGGGTTACGGTCAAAACGGGAGAGCGGGAGGACGGTTATATCGAACTGGCCTGCCCTGTTTCCCAGCGGGATGAGGAAAGCGGGGAGCTGGTGACAGAGGCGGTGATCCTGGCCAGAGCTTCCACCGAGACTATACTCCGGAATGAGGCGGAGCTCCGTTACAGGGCGCTGCTGATCGAGATCGTGCTGCTGATCTTTCTTGCAGGTGTATGTGCACTGATCGCGTATACTTCCGTGCGGCCTTTTGAACGTGTGACCCGTGCCATGGCGGATGTGGTTGACTTTGAACAGGATCTGCCGGTGGTATCGGATTACAAGGAAACCCGGGAGATCGTGGAAGCCTTTCATAAGCTGCGTTCCAGGCTGAAGCTTCTGGATGAATCCCGTCAGGAATTCGTCAGCAACGTTTCCCATGAGCTTAAGACTCCCATCGCGTCTATCAAGGTACTGGCGGATTCCCTGAATACACAGACGGATGTGCCGGTGGAGATGTATCGTGATTTCATGCAGGATATCAGTGCCGAAGTGGACCGGGAGAACGAGATCATCACGGATCTGCTGGATCTGGTACGTATGGATCAGGGAACCGCTTCCATGCATGTGGAAAATCAGGATGTGAATGAGCTTCTGGAGCAGATCATCAAGCGCCTCGGGCCTCTGGCACGAAAGAGCGAGGTGGACCTGATCCTGGAGAGCCGCCGGCCGGTGAGTGCCGATATGGATGTGATAAAGATGAGCCAGGCCCTTACCAATATCATCGAAAACGGGATCAAATATAACAAGCGTCCCGGCTGGGTGCGTATCATACTGGATGCGGATCATCAGGCCGTGAGCATTACCATCAGCGATTCCGGAAACGGCATCCCGGAAGCGGAGCTGGAGCATATCTTCGAACGTTTTTACCGGGTGGACAAATCCCATTCCCGGGAGATCGGCGGTACCGGTCTGGGGCTTTCCTTAAGCCGTCGTACCCTGCTTTTGCACAGGGGGTCCATTGATGTTAAGAGTACACTGGGGGAGGGAACCAGCTTTACCGTAAAGTTCCCGCAGGTATATATCAGTGAAGGAGGAGAGAAGCGATGAGGATACGACTCGGATCTTTATGTTTCCTGCTCCTTTCGATACTCCTTTTTTCCTGCGGTAAGGCAGCAGCGGAGGAAGAAGAGGGAGGACTGCGTATCACCGCGCTGAACGAAACCGAAACAGCGCTGGTCTATCGTACATACTCCACAGAGCTTAAAGCCGGAACGGAACTGATCGATGAGCTGCTTACCGAACTCAGGAAGGACGGAGAGGATGGCAGCAGCAAAGCTGTTCTGCGTGCCGGAGCGGATGTCTCGGATCATACCATGGAGGGGGACCAGCTGATCCTTACCATGGAACCCGGATACCGTGAACTGCCTCCGAACACGGAGATACTGATCCGCGCTGCGTTGGTCCGTACCCTGACCCAGGCAGAGGATGTGGCGACCGTACGCATGATGCTGGGCAGTGAAGCACTGACGGATGCTGCCGGTAATGCGGTGGCCGTAATGAGTGCCGACAGCTTTGTGGATGACGGGGGAGAAGGGAACGTCGTGGAACTGCAGTTATACTTCGCCAATCAGAAGGGAGACAGACTGGTGGGCAGCCGCAGGAATGTGGTCTGTGACAGCAATACTTCCATGGAACGTCTGGTGGTGGAGCAGCTCATCGAAGGGCCGGGAACGCCGGAGGCCCGTGCCAGCATACCTGCTCAGACCCGCATCCTGTCCGTATCCTTAAGTGACGGTATATGCTATGTGGATCTGGACAGCGCCTTTCTGGAGGGGGACGGCTCGCTCACACCCCAGGTGAGCATCTATTCCATCGTGAATTCCCTGTCGGAGCTGGGAAACGTGCACAGAGTACGTATCATGATCAACGGGAAGAGCAATATCATGTACAGGGAGGTAATGGATCTGGAAGAAAGCTATATCCGGAATCTGGATATGATAGAATGAAGAGACCGCTTTTGTTTTTCTGTATCCTTTTCCTTCTTGCGGTACGCCTGGCTCTGTTCTTCTCGGGGCCGCCGGAGGATCCCTATGAAGATACGGGAGGCGGCAGCCTTACCGTGTACGGGATCGTTGAAAAGAAGGAAAGAAAGAATGATGAGCAGGTGTTCTACCTGCGATCCGTGAGCATCGCCCACGGGGATACGCTAAAAGTGATAAATAAGACAGGACTGATCTGTGCGAGCGAAGAAAACGCGCCGCCCATGGGGGCTTATGTGCGCGTTACGGGCTCGTTCCGGCTATATCCGGAAGCTACAAATCCCGGAGAATTCGACATGCGGAAATACTACCTTTGTCTGGGATACGGCGGAAAGATCAGCGTAAAGAGCTGGAGCCTTGCGGGGCAAAGCTACTCTCCCTGGAGGGAAGGACTGTGGAATCTGCGCTGCCGGCTGGGAGAACTATACGACCGCCTTCTTCCGGAGGAAGATGCGGCAGTGCTGAAAGCTATGGTACTTGGGGATAAGGGGGATCTGTCCGCGGAGCTTAAGGATCTGTACCGTGCCAACGGGATATCCCATATACTGGCTATCAGCGGTCTTCATATCTCTATCCTCGGCATGGGGCTTTACAGGCTGCTGCGGCGGGCAAGCCTTCCCATTCTGCCTTCGGCGCTCATCGCGCTGGGGCTGATGGTGAACTATGCCCTTATGAGCGGTGCCGGCACTTCCACAGTGCGGGCGGTGATCATGTTCGGGCTCTGCGCGGGAGCGGATGCGGAGCGGAGGAGCTATGATCTGCCGACGGCCCTGGGTCTTTCCGCGGCGAGCACGGTCCTGTTTGATCCATATCTTCTGCTCACATCCGCTTTCTGGCTTTCCTACAGTGCCGTGGCGGGAGTTGCCGTCTTCGGTCCGGCGCTTTGGGGAGAACTGAAGGGCGGCAGGGGATTGAAGCATAAACTTTTTCGGGCTTTGGGAGCCAGCCTGTCCGTCAGTGTTTTCACCCTACCCTTTGTTCTGATAAATTACTATGAAGTGCCCCTGTATTCCGTCTTACTGAACCTTCTGGTGATCCCCCTCATGAGTGTTCTCATGGTCTGCGGGCTGATCATCCTGCCCCTGGGGCTTCTGTATCTGCCCCTGGGGATCATTGCCGGACTGCCCTGCCACTGGATCCTGGCGATCTACCGTGTGCTGTGTGAATTCTGCGGCCGCCTTCCGGGACACAGTTATATCGCAGGCTCTCCGCCTGCGTGGAAACTGCTGATAGTCTGGCTGGTCTTTGCGCTTCTCATCGCGGCGGACAGAAGAAGGATAAAACAGCTTTTGAAAAAGCTTGGGAAGAAAGGGGATGGGCCGGCTCCACGGATGCTGTGCTTCCTTAAGCTGCTTCTCTGTGCGTTTTGTGTTTTGCTGCTCTTTATCCGCATCCGGCCCGGGTGCCGTATCAGCATGCTGGATGTGGGGCAGGGAGACGGGATCTGTATCGAAACGAAGCAGGGGGTGCTGATGATCGACGGTGGCAGTACTACGAAAGATAAGCTGTACCAGTACCAGCTGGGGCCTTTTCTGAAGTACAGCGGGATCAGCCGTATCGACTACTGGTTTTTAAGTCATCCGGATAAGGATCATATCTCCGGGCTTCAGGATCTTTTGGCGGATGCTGGCAGTGGCATAAGCGTAGGCTGTCTGGTGCTGCCGGAGGCAAAGGGGGCGGAGGCGGACTTTGCCGAACTCATTGCCCTGGCCCGGGACAGGGGAACGGGGATCGTATATTTTGCGGCAGGGGACTGCCTGCATTTCGGTAAACTCCGGGTGGACTGCCTGCATCCGGCGGCGGGCTATGATTGTGAAGATGTGAATGAGTATTCACAGATCCTGCTTCTGAATGCGGAAGGGATACGGGCTGTTTTCGGCGGGGATGCAACGGCGGAAAGTGAGACGGCGGCACTGCGGGCCATGGCGGAGGGAGGCGTGGCTGATGCCTGTGATATTGATATCCTGAAGCTTGGTCATCACGGCTCCCGCACTTCGAATACACAGGAATGGCTGGATAAGCTTTCCCCTCATACGGTGCTTATTTCCTGCGGATTGGACAATTCCTACGGCCATCCCCATAAGGAAGTTCTGGAGCGGGTGAGGGCTTTGGACTGTGAAGTCTATCGTACGGATCATGACGGATGCATAACGATGGTCTTGAAAGACGGCAGGGCGGATATAAGCGCTTTCTGCCGCTGAATACACCGATGTTGACATGAGGGGCAGGACTGTGTATAATACAAAAAAAATCAGAGGAAACGAGGTATTTTATGTTAAGCGTGGTGAAATGACCATTGCATGACGAACAGTGTGCGGCGTTTTAGCCTTTGACACGGTACGAACATTGCAATAAAGATCTTCAGATTGACAGTAGTTGCTGCCGGTTTGTTTCTTGCGCTTAATATCATGAATCAGTCAACACCTCGTTTTTTTGTTGCTCATGGGGATCCTGTCCTTTATGAGTGAAAAAGAATTGATGATGCCGGACCATGATATCTTTGCGCGGGATGTCATGGTCCGTTTTGTGTGGACCGGGATTAAAGAAAGGATGGGTAGAATAAAATGAATGATAAGAGGATCGAAAATTACAGGGAATACTTTACCAAAGATTATCTGATGGGGCCCAACTGCCTGCGGCTGCTTGATGAGATGCGCCGGAAATACCCTTTAGCGGAGGGTGGGCGTGTCATGGATCTGGGATGCGGTACGGGGCTGACCAGTATGTTCCTGGCAAAGGAAGCAAAGCTGCGGGTGTTTGCCACCGACCTGTGGATCGCGGCTGCGCAGAATGCCGAAAGGTTCATAAGCTGGGGGATAGAGGATCAGGTGATCCCCATACATGCAGACGCGAATGCACTTCCCTATGCGGAGGGATATTTCGATGCCATCGTAAGTATCGATGCATATCACTATTTCGGTGCAAAGGAAGGAGTTTTCGCGGAAAAGATACTGCCTTTCCTGAAGAAGGGCGGGGTGTTCATGGCAGCCATGCCCGGGGTAAAGGAGGAACTGACAGGGGAAGCTGCCGATCTTTTGATGGAGTGGGTGGAAGGAAATAAGGATGATTACGATACCTTCCATTGCAGGAAATGGTGGCTGGATCTCATGGGAAAAAGCAAAGAGTATGAAGTGGTCATGGATCTTGATCTGGACTGCTATGAGGAAGCGTGGAACGACTGGTTCGTATCCGGCCATGAATACGGGATAAAGGATAAAGCATTTATGGACCGGGGGATGAAGAGATATCTGTCATTCATCGGACTGGTGATACGGAGAAAATAAAGGAGTAAGAAATGAATACGGAACAACAGATCGGTTTTGATAAAGTAAAGGAAATGTGGAAACAGCTGGCAGTCAGCAGCTACGCGAAAGAAAAGATCGCGGAGACAGGGCATATCACGGATGAGAAGGAACTGCTCCGTCAGCTGAAAGAGACCACGGATTCGAGGAATATGATCGAAAAACTGGGGACTCCGCCCCTGCAGGACGTGACTGAGATCCGGGAGATCCTTAAGGCAGCCGTCCGCGGGGACTGCCTCACGCCTTACCAGCTGGAGAGAGTGGAAAAGGTGCTGGTGGTCGTGGAGCGGCTGAAACAGTATCTTGCCCGGGGAAAGCAGTATGGGAATCCCCTTGCCTATTATGATGAAAATCTGGATGAACGGGGAGAACTCAGGGAAGAGATCGTCATGCAGATCCGGAACGAAGCGGTGGATGACAGGGCTTCCAAAGTGCTGTTTGATCTGAGGACTAAGATCACCGCAACGGAAGAAGCCATGAAACAGAAGGCGGATCAGCTGATCCGGAGCAATAAGGATCTTATGGCGGACAGCTATCATACGCTGCGTAACGGAAGGATATGCGTTCCGGTGAAGAAAGAATACCGCTTCCGTATCCCGGGCAGCGTGATCGATAAGTCGGCCACTGGAAATACGGTCTTTATCGAGCCTGCAGCCGTGGCAAAGCTTTTTGAGGAACTGCAGCTTTTACGGGTGGATGAGGAAAATGAGGTATACAGGATCCTGTATACCTTAAGCAGCCAGGTGGCCGATGCGCTTCCCGCTATGGAAGAAAACATGAGGATGATCGAAAAGCTGGATCTCATATTTTCCAGGGGAAAACTGAGTATCGATCTTGACTGCAGCGAGCCCGCCATCAATCTTGAACGGCGTATCGTGCTAAAAGCGGCAAGACATCCGCTCCTGGATCGTGCGATCAACGTTCCGCTGGATTTTGAAATGGGAAAGAGCGAAAGAGGCATCGTGATCACGGGGCCGAATACCGGAGGAAAGACCGTTGCCATTAAAACAGTCATGATCAACTGCTATATGGCACAATGCGGTCTTCATGTCCCCTGCGGTAAAGCCGATATCTGCATGAACAGCAGCTATCTGTCGGATATCGGGGACGGACAGGACCTTTCGGAGAACCTGTCCACCTTTTCCGCCCATATCAAAAACGTGCTGGCGATCCTTACGGAGGCAGACCGGGACAGCTTCGTCATCATGGATGAGCTGGGATCGGGTACGGATCCGGCAGAAGGGATGGGTATCGCAGTGGCGATACTGACAGAATTATTAAACAGCGGAGCGAACTTCCTGGTCACGACCCATTACCCGGAGGTCAAGGATTTTGCGTCGAAGAATGAGAACATCGTAAACGCCCGGATGACTTTTGATAAGGAAACGCTGAGGCCGACCTACCGGATGGTGATCGGTGAAGCAGGAGAAAGCTGCGCCTTCTACATCGCTGAGCGGCTCGGGATGCCCGGCCATATGCTGGAAACCGCCGCAACAGCCGCATACGGAGAGGAGACCGCGAAGACTTACAGCTTCGGGAAAGGACAGGAACTGAAAAGAAGCTCCGCTCCGAAGCTCACCAAAGTGAAAACAGCCAATGTCAATGCAAAGCTGAATACACTCTACAACATCGGTGACAGCGTAATGGTGTATCCCGAAAAGAAGATAGGGATCGTCTGTGAAACGGTGAACAGTAAGGGGACTCTCCGGGTTCAGGTGGCAGGGCGGAAGTTCTGGATCAACCATAAAAGGGTTAAGCTTCATGTCAAGGCAGAAGAACTGTATCCGGAAGATTACGATCTTTCCATTGTCTTTGACAGTGTGGAGGATCGCAAGATCCGTCATGACATGCAGCGCAAATATACCGAAGAAGTGATCGTGACAGAGCAGGAAGCATTACCCTGATGGTACATAAATTGTGCTTGCAATCCCTTCGCACATATGTTATGATTCCCATCAGAAAAAAGAAAGGGCGCATAAGCGCACAGGTGTAACGATGTTTATCAGATAATTTGGTTTGAGTATACACATAGTTAAAGGAGTTGCAGCTTTGCAGCTTGTTTGTGTACGCTTTCCGGATTATCATTCGTTTAGACCTGTTTTATAGGATGAATGTTTGTATGAGTCTGTTTTGCGTACGTGAAACAGACTCATTTTTCTTTACAGAAGCCGGCACACTCCTTTTGGAAGAAGGTGATACGGATGTTTCAGATAAAACATGTTACACTTATACATAAAAAGGATCTGCGTACGATACTGGAGGATTTCTCCCTGGTATTGAACAAAGGGGACCGGGCCGTGCTGATCGGCGAAGAAGGCAACGGAAAGTCCACGCTGATGAAATGGATATTTGATCCGGAACTTGTGGAGGATTATATCGAGGCCTCAGGGGAAAGGGTGATGAGCGGTGAGAAGCTCGGCTACCTTCCCCAGGAGCTGCCGGCAGAGGATAAGAAGAAAACGGTATACGCTTACTTCAGCGAAAGAGAAGCCTTTTCGGAGCAGACGCCGAGAGAGCTTTCCGGGCTGGCGAAGGATTTCGGCGTGGAGCGGGAGTTCTTCTACCGGGAACAGGAGATTGAGACCTTATCCGGCGGCGAACGGGTAAAGGCACAGATGATGCGTATACTGATGGAGAAGCCGACGATACTTCTTCTGGATGAGCCCTCCAATGATATCGACATTGAAACGCTTAAGCTGACAGAGCGGCTCATAAACGGCTGGGAAGGAGCGGTGCTCTTTATCTCCCACGATGAGACTCTGATCGAGCATACGGCGGATCGTGTCATTCATTTTGAACAGATACGCAGGAAGACAAAGTGCCGCCATACCGTGGCCAATATGCCATACCGGCAATATGTGGAAGAGCGCCTGAACGCATTTGAAAAGCAGGAGCAGCTGGCACTGGGCGAGCGGAGGGAGAAAAAGATCCGGGATGAGAAGATACGGAAAATGGAGCAGAGTGTAGGTGCAAAGCTGGATAATATCTCCCATGCGGACAGGGATTCCATCGGACGGCTGCTGAAAAAGAAGATGAAGAATGTCAAGGCCATGGAGAGGCGCTTTGAACGCGAAGATGCTGAAATGACGGAATTGCCGGAACAGGAAGAAGCCATCTTTTTTAAGCTGGGGGACAAAAACAGTGAGATCCCCGCAGGGAAATGGGTATTGCAGCTGGAAGAGGCGGAACTGGACACGGCGGATGGCAGCAGGGAGCTGGCAAGAAATGTGGAACTGAAAGTGCGTGGCTCCGAAAAGATCGCCATCATCGGGAACAACGGCTGCGGGAAGTCCACACTGCTCACACGGATCGCAGAGGAACTGCTTAACAGGGACGACCTGAGAGCGGAGTATATGCCGCAGGATTATGAAAAGCTCCTGGATATGGACGAAACGCCGGTGGATTATCTTGACCACAGCGGAGATAAGGAGGAACGTACGAGGATACGTACCTACCTCGGTTCGCTGAAATATACGGCGGACGAGATGGAGCATCCCATCCGGGAGCTCTCCGGCGGACAGAAGGCCAAGGTGCTGCTGCTTAAGCTGAGCATGTCGGGGGCGAATGTACTGATCCTGGACGAACCCACGCGGAACTTTTCACCCTTGTCGGGCCCGGTCATACGCAGGATGCTGAAGGAATTCCCGGGGGCAGTCATCAGTGTCTCCCACGACCGGAAGTACCTTTCCGAAGTGTGCGACCGGATCTGCCGCCTGACACCGGATGGGCTGCAGGTCATAGAAGATGAAGCGCTCTGCAGCTGAGAAAAAGCAGAGATCCGCTGATACAAAAAGCAGCAAAGGAGAATATTGAGAAAATGAATACAGCTACAACGAAAACCATCGAAACGGAAAGACTGATCCTCAGGAGATTTGTTTCGGAGGACGCACAGGATATGTACGATAACTGGGCCTCGGATCCGGAGGTCACGAAATTCCTCACCTGGCCCACCCATACTGCTGTTGAAGTGAGCCGGAAGGTGCTGGGGAACTGGATCTCCCGTTACGGGGAAGGCGGGACCTGCAACTGGGGCATCACACTAAAAGGAAAGGACCGGGTGATCGGAAATATCGCCGTGGTCAGCCGGGATGAAACTACCCGGTCCTGCGAGATCGGCTATTGCCTGGGTCGGGCATACTGGGGACAGGGGATCATGCCGGAAGCCCTGAAGGCCGTGATCGCCTATCTCTTTGAAGAAGAGAAGGATCTGAACCGTATCTATGTGACACATGATGTACGGAACAAAAAATCCGGACGCGTGATG
>JAFZOW010000009.1 GCA_017552715.1 Lachnospiraceae bacterium | reverse complement strand
CGGAAACGATGGTGTTCTTTGCTATGATCAGCTCGGATACGAGATTCATCAGCGTATCCAGCTTCTCGATATCCACACGGATGGTGCGGGAAACCACCGGCTTCGCCGCCGCCTTCTTGGACGGAGATCCGCCCTGCGGTGCGGCAGCAGGCTTGGATTCCCTGGCCGGTGCGGCCGGAAGGTTTTCCGAAGGCTCCTCTGCCGCCTCCCGGCTTTCTTCTTCCTTTTCTTCCTCCGCTTCCTCTTCCTTTTCTTCCTCTGCCCGGCCTCTGTCCTGCCTCGGGCCGGCATCGATCATTTCTTCCGTATATTCCTCACCAACTGCATCCTCGATCTCCGATACCGAAAGGATGGCTTCCTTTACCTTATCCAGAGTTTCGTCGCTGATGGCAAAGAGGCTGAAGCTGAGGTCAAACTTTTCATCTTCGATATCCTGGGAGGACGGATCCGTCACGATCACATCGCCGTTCTCCTCAATGGCTTTTATGACCAGGAATGCCCTTGCCGCCTTCAGCAGGCAGGACTCCTGTACATAGACCGTAAAGCCGAACACATGCTTGCCGGACACGATGGCATCCTTCAGAACCCCTCTCTGGGTCTCGTCCAGATTGAGGGTCTGATAGACTGCCCTGCTGCTGTCTACGGCAGGCGCCGCCTCTTTCTTTTTCTCCCCGGCCCCGGCCTTTTTGTCCGCCTTCTTTTCGGAGGCGCCGGACTTGCCGCTTCCTCCGCTGTTTATATAATTCTCCAGATCCTGGACGATGTTTTCATTGTCGTTATCACCCTCATCAGAGGTCTCGCGGATGGTATCCACATACCCCTCCACCGCATCCAGCGCCTGAAAGAGTATGTCCATCATCTCGCTGGTAACGCTTAAGGTGCCGGAACGGACCGCCGAGAAGCAGTCCTCCATCCTGTGGGTCAGCATCTGCATGCGCTTATAGCCCATCGTGCCTGCCATCCCTTTCAAAGAGTGGGCCGCACGGAAGATTTCATTCACTGCTTCCTGATTATCGGGCTCCTGCTCAAGCACCATCATCTGATCGGAAATGCTCTGGACATGCTCTGTCGCTTCATCGAGAAAGATTCCCAAATATTGGCTTACATCCATTTTTTCACTCCTCCGTTTGTATTGGGACCTGCCGGATCAATGCAGCTCCTTATTTCGTGCCCACTTCCCTGGCAATGGCATCCGCGATCTTCAAGAGCGGGTGGACTTCGTTGACCAGTCCGGAATTGGCGATGGCTTTGGGCATGCCGTATACCGCACTGCTCTTTTCATCCTGGGAGATGATGTAGAGGTTTTTCTGCTTGATCAGATTCTTGATGCCCTCCGTGCCGTCAGCTCCCATCCCGGTCAGTACCACACAGCAGATCTCTCCGTATGCAGTGTCCGCCAGAGATTCATACATATAGTTGGCAGCAGGCCTGACGCCCTCACGGGTAGGCTCCATCGTAAAATAAACCCTTGTATGGACTCCGCTCTTGGCAAGCTTCATGTGCTTCCCGCCCGGGGCAATGTACACATGCCCCTTTTCCAGCATGTCGCCCTCTTCCGCTTCCTTTACCGTAAGCTTGCTCATCTGGTCAAGCCTCTCGGCCAGGGATTTGGTAAAGCCTGCGGGCATATGCTGTACGATGACGACCGGCGCATCCAGGTTGCCGGGCAGAAGCGGTATGACGGACTGAAGGGCCTTTGGGCCGCCTGTGGAGCTTGCGATG
>JAFZOW010000078.1 GCA_017552715.1 Lachnospiraceae bacterium | reverse complement strand
TCCCTGCCGTCTCGTGCCTGCCCTACCAAATGCGTCCGCGAGTCTGCGGACTCTCTCCAGGGCTGCGCATCTTCACACGGTCTTCCTTACAGGCGACAGAAAAACGAACTCATCTGCGAAGAAGGCTTCCTTGCCGTCTCGTGCCTGCTTTACCAAATGCGTCCGCGAGTCTGCGGACTCTCTCCAGGGCTGCGCGTCTTCACACGGTCTTCCCGACCGGCAGCAAGAATCCGCCGCAGGCTCAGAAATCGAACTTGTCGGCGAAGAAGGCTTCAAGTTCGTCGATGGCCACACGCTCCTGCTCCATGGAGTCGCGGAAACGGACCGTCACCTTGTGGTCTTCCTCAGAATCGAAGTCGTAGGTCACGCAGAAAGGTGTTCCGATCTCGTCCTGACGGCGGTAGCGCTTACCGATGGCTCCGCGGTCATCAAATTCGCAGTTATAGGTCTTCGACAGCTGTGCGAAGATCTTCTCTGCCCCTTCGTTCAGCTTCTTGGACAGGGGGAGCACCCCGATCTTCACCGGAGCGATGGCCGGATGGAAACGGAGTACCGTGCGGATGTCCGGAGCCTCCTCCGTCCCCAGGTTCTCCTCATCGTAGGCTTCGCAGAGGAAGGCCAGCACCATGCGGTCCGCACCCAATGACGGTTCTATAACATAAGGAATATACTTTTCGTTCTTTGTCTCGTCGAAGTAGCTCATATCCTGCTTCGACACATTCTGATGCTGGGTCAGGTCGTAATCCGTACGGTCGGCGATACCCCAGAGCTCGCCCCAGCCGATGGTGGGGAAGAGGTACTCGATATCCTGGGTCCCCTTGGAATAGAAAGCCAGCTCCTCGGGATCGTGCTCGCGGAAACGCAGGCGTTCCTCCTTCATTCCCAGGGAAAGCAGCCATTCCTTACAGAATTTCTTCCAGTATTCGTACCATTCCAGATCCGTCCCCGGCTCGCAGAAGAACTCCAGCTCCATCTGCTCGAACTCTCTGGTACGGAAGGTGAAGTTACCGGGAGTGATCTCGTTACGGAAGCTCTTACCGATCTGCCCGATACCGAAGGGGATCTTCTTCCGGGAAGTACGCTGTACGTTCTTGAAGTTCACGAAGATACCCTGGGCTGTTTCGGGACGCAGATACACCGTTGCGGATGCATCCTCCGTAACACCCTGGAAGGTCTTGAACATCAGGTTGAACTGACGGATATCCGTAAAGTTGTGCTTACCGCAGTTGGGGCAGGGGATGCTGTTTTCCTTGATGTATCCCATCATCTTCTCCCCGCTCCATCCGTCTACGGAAGAATCCAGGGTCACATTATTCTCATGAGCCCAGTCCTCGATGATCTTATCGGCACGGAAGCGCTCATGGCATTCCTTACAATCCATCAGAGGATCCGAAAAGCTGCCCAGATGGCCGCTGGCTACCCAGGTCTGGGGATTCATGAGGATGGCGCAATCCACGCCCACGTTATAAGGATTCTCCTGGATGAATTTCTTCCACCAGGCACGCTTCACGTTGTTCTTCAGCTCCACACCCAGATTTCCGTAATCCCAGGTATTTGCAAGACCTCCGTAGATCTCGGAACCCGGATAGATAAAGCCGCGCCCCTTACAGAGATTTTTGATCGTCTCCAGTGTCTTTTCCATAATAAACCTCCCTAATAGATTATAAAGTATATGCCCTCGGCCGTAGCCTCCAGGCTGTTTTCTCCTGTTCGCAGCATACCGAAGGTGTAGTATTTCGGGGCCATGGGCAGATTCACCGCCATATCACCTTCCACCACCAGGATACGCTCCCCTGCCATGTTCATCAGATCATTCTTGCCGATGACACGTTCCGGCTTCTTCGCATAGGAAAGGGCCTGATCAAAGCTCTCTCCCCTGTCGTAGGCTCCCTGGACCGTTCCCAGATACAGCTCCGGACCCATGAAGGCATCGTAATCCTCAGCAGAACCAAAAGACAGGGCCAGTGCTGCCAGCCCGTCCCTGGCCTGATGATCCGTCAGCTTTATCTTTTCACTCCCGGCGGCGATATTATAGGCGGCGATGGCCTCCTCCGTATCACTCACCAGTTCGTCCTCGCTGTAATAAGTCTGGGCGAATTCCCGAAGGAGCACGCAATCCACGCTGCCGTCCGAATGGACCGTGATGCTGCTCTTCTTCGCGTCTCCCTTATCGTATTCCCTTCCGCAGGCCGCCAGCGCAAACACGAGCACAAGCAGCACAGGGATCAGCCTCTTCCTCATCCGCTAACCTCCGGAAACCTATTTTAACATCTTTTCGGGATTTTTCAAGTTCCGCCCAAAGCGCCTTCCAGCAGTTCCTCACTCCTGAACACATGGCCGTCACCGTATACCCTTCGCTCCCGCAATGCGATGCGGGACAGTTCGGCCACCACCTCGGGCTTTACGGAAAAGGAAAAGATCTTTTCCGGGGCTGTGGCCAGCAAAAAGTCCAGGGTATAGAGAGCCGTGGAGGAATACTCCTCTCCGTAATCCTGCCGGTGAAAGCTGCCCTGCAGCATCATGAGCTTCAGTTCAAAGACCGCCCGCAGCAGGCTTTTTTCGTAAGCCGGATGGATCAGCGCCCGGCAGGACTGATACAGCAGGGCCAGCAGATCCCGTTCGTCGTTATCCTCCCGGCTGTTATACTCTGCCAGTTCCAGAAAAAAACTGCCCAGACAGGCAGCTTCAAAATCCTGCCTCAGCTCCGAAAAATAATTCTTCACGCCGGCATCCAGGAGAGAATAGGCCGAACGGCCGGGGAAGAGTTTAAAATCCGCAAAAACAAAAAGATCCGTAGCGGCCATCAGATGATTGGTCTGACGTCTGGCTCCTTTGGCGAAAGCCGTGATGCGCCCGTGATCCTTGGTCAGCAGCACAACCCTGCGATCGTATTCATTGGCCGGGGCTACCCGCAGTACCATGCCCGGCGTCCAGAGGATATCACTCAAGTTTCTTCCTCACTGCGGTAGCCGAAATTGGCCACCAGGAAGTCGGAATCCCGCCAGTTCTCCTTCACCTTGACCCAGAGCTTCAGGTTTACTGCACAGTCCAGCATGCGCTCCATCTCGGGTCTGGCAGCGGCTCCGATCTTTTTAAGCATGGCGCCTCCCTTGCCGATGATGATCCCCTTGTGGGATGCTTTCTCACAGACGATGGTGGCATCGATATCGTAGATCCCGCCCTGCTTCCGTTCCCGGTAGCTCATGGCGTCGATCATCACGGCGATGCCGTGGGGCACTTCCTTATCCAGGGCATACAGGGCCTTCTCCCGGATCAGCTCCGCTACGATGCTGCGTTCCGTCTGGTCCGTCAGCTCATCTTCCCCGAAATAATAGGGGCCTTCCGGCAGATATTTGAAGATACTGTCCTTCAGATCCTCCACATTGTCGCCCGTAAGAGCCGAAAGGGGAATGATCTCGGAAAACTCCCCCAGCTCCTTATACACGTCGATCACTCGCAGCAGTTCCGCCGGGTGCACGGTATCGGTCTTATTGATGACAAGGATCAGCGGCAGTTTCAGCTTCGAAAGCTCCTCCGCTATGGACCTGTCCCCTTCCGGCACCGTCTTTTTCGGTTCTACCAGCCAGAGCACCAGATCCGCATCCTTAAGGCTCTTCTTTGCTGCTGCCAGCATGTAATCCCCAAGGCGGTTCTTTGCCTCGTGGATGCCCGGCGTGTCCACAAAGACCGCCTGTCCCCGCTCCTCCGTAAGCACTGTGGTGATACGCATACGGGTGGTCTGGGGTCTGGGGGAAGTGATGGCGATCTTCTCTCCGATCAGCCGGTTCATCAGCGTGGACTTCCCCACATTGGGCCGCCCGATCAGGGCGCAAAATCCGGATTTTTTCATCTCATCTGCCATAGCTTATCTCGTAAACAGCGGTGCTACCGATCCGAAGATATCGCCGGCCGCCTTGATGGTTTCTTCATTACCCACTACACAAAGTGACTCATCCGAAAGCAGGGCATCTATATGCGCTGCCAGAGCCCGGATCTCATCCTGCCTTGTGGCAAGGAGCTGATCCCTTCTCTTCTGCAGGCTTTCGTTTGTATCCCCGTCCAGATAGGCCTGCAGCGAGCGGGCTCCCTTTGCCCTCGGTGTCATGGGAATATCCAGATCGCTCAGGGTTCCGATGATATAACGTATCATCTGCTTCTCATCCGCCGTAAAGTTCCTGATATAATCGGCAACCCCGCAGAATGTATCAATGGTCTGGGTCAGGTTCGGGTCACGGTAGGATACGAAATAGCACTCCCCGTTGGTACAGAAACGGTTCATGCAGCCATAGGCCCCGCCCTTTACACGCACCTCGCTCCAGAGGTAATCGTATGCCAGAATGGTCCGCATCACCTGTATCGCCCCGGTATACTCCAATCCATGGGCCTTGTAATCCCCCGCCCTGCAAACATACTGAACCTGTCCGGAACAGCAGAAGCCCTCGTTCCGCTTTTCGATCACAGGCTTTTCGTCCGAAGCTTCGGGTATCTCCGGAGACAATCCGCCGCAGATCCCCTCCAGCTTTCCTTCCAGCAGCTTAAGTTCGGTCTCGCTCCCCGTAACATCCAGCAGGAGATTGTCCTTCCGGAAGGCATAGCGCGCCATCTCCTTAAGTCCTGCCGTCAGCTCGTCTTTCTTTTCCTCAAAATGCTCCTCCGCATCTTCCAGGAAACGGAAGAAATCCAAGCCTCCGATCATTTCCCTGGCTTTTGCAAAAGGCGAGATATAAGCCAGCGCATGGCCGGAAGCCACGGTATTGGCGCTGCTCATCATGCTCCCTGCCATACGGGAACGCAGCTCCGCGATGATCTCCTTCAGTCTCTGCGTATCATCCAGCTTCGTGGTAAGCATCACTTCACGAAGAAGTTCCAGCGCTTCCTCCAGCTGGCTGTCCAGACAGCTTAAGCTCATGGTCAGGTATTTACCGTATTTCGAACTGTCACCGCCGGGAACCGAATACATCCCGCCGGCGCTAATATTTCCCGTCTTTTTATCGATCTCGAAACCCAGCCGGGCATAATCGTAATTCTCCGTATCCATGGAGCAGAGCACACGGCTGAAGAGCCCAGCATAAGGGTAGAGCCGAAGGGGCATACCATCCACATTGAACAACAGGTTTAAGTAAATGATGCCGTTGGTCTCCGTTTCATGGAAAACGGTCTTTATGCCGCAGCATTCGGTTTCCCGGTTGGAAAGAGGGATGATCTCTTTCCTCAGATCGCTGAACTTAAGAGAAGGCAGGCATTCCAGCAGCTCTTCGCTTTCCTCCGCATCCTGCCATTCCTTCAGTTCCTTCGCTTCGGTCTTTATCCTTTCGTACTCCGCTTCGGAAAGCCCCTCTTTGTATTCCTTAAGCTTCTTCGCCAGTGCTTCGTCCCGCTCGGTGGTCAGTCCTTTTTTCGGAGCCAGCACCAGAACGTTGCGATGGGTATTTTCCAGCAGATAGGTCTTGATCAGTTTGCTGTAATAATCCGTTCCTATAAGCTCGCGCAGTTTTTTATACAGATCCAGGATCTCCAGATGGATCAGAGGCTTATCCGCATCATAGAGCCAGCTGTCCAGAGCCTTCAGACCGTAGAGCAGTCCCTTGGGATAGCGTCCCGTATCACCCTCACGGAAATGGAATTCCATGGTATTCACACAGGCCAGGAGCGCATCCTCATCCGGCCCCTCTTCCACAGCTTTCTTAAGCTCTTCCAGGATGATGCTCTCGAACCGTTCCCTGTCGTCTTCCCCGGCATTCTTTGTAACGATACTGTAGAAGGGCTGTAACTCATCCACTTCATAAGCCGAGTATACTTCCGTTCCGATACCGGCTTTGATCAGGGCTTTGCGCAGGGGCGTTCCGTCCGCTCCCACCAGCGCATAATCGATCATCTGAAAGGCCAGCATGAGCTGCGGATCCAGTGACGTGCCTATCACGGCGTTCCAGGAAAGATAACACTGATCTTCTTCCTTTTCCGCTTCCGTGATGGGATATTCCTTACGGATCAGCTGCGCTTTATCGAAACTCTTCTGCAGCCCCGGCATGGAATCGATGGAGATCCGTTCATAAGCGGACAGATACGCCTCATCCAGCCAGTTCAGGCGCTCCTCCATATCCGCATCACCGTAAAGATAGATATAGGAATTAGCGGGATGATAGTAAGCGGAATGGAAAGCCAGAAAATCTTCGTATGTAAGCTCGGGGATCACCTGGGGATCACCGCCGCTCTCCACCCCGTAGGTTGTATCAGGAAAGAGGGAAGAAAATGTCTCCCGCATGAGCACATCATCCGGAGCGGAGAAAGCTCCCTTCATCTCGTTATAGACCACACCGTTGATGATCAGCTCCCCGGCCTCATCCGTTTCGTAATGCCAGCCTTCCTGCAGGAAGATCTTCTTTTCCTTATAGATGTTCGGGTGCAGCACGGCATCCATATACACGTGCATCAGATTCTTGAAATCCTGCTGATTGCAGCTGGCAATGGGATAGACCGTTTTATCCGGATAAGTCACGGCATTAAGGAAGGTATTCAGCGAACTCTTCGCCAGCTCCACAAAGGGATCCTTCAGCGGAAAAGCGTCGGAGCCGCAGAGCACGGAATGCTCCAGGATATGAGCCACGCCGGTGGAATCCTTGGGCGGTGTGCGGAAAGCGATATAGAACACCTTGTTCTCGTCATCGTTTTCCAGTACACAGATACGCGCACCGCTCTTTATATGCTCCAGCAGATAGGCTTCGCTCTTCAGATCTTCCGAATAGTGATGCTCGATCAGTTTGTATGCTGTCAGATTATCTATGTTCATAGTTTTTTCTCCTTTTACAGGCCGGTACTCTGTGTTCAGCGTGAGGACCGTATCGAGCCGTCGGCGCTTAGCGAGCAGCTTTTTCGCGAGCTTAGCGTCCGCTACGAGCGAGATCCGTGCGCAAGCTGTGTCCGAACGCGAACACCAGATACCGGCCGTACTGTACTACAATCTGAACCCGCTCAACGCCAGGTTCGAGATGATGATCTCCTGTATCATGTGAGCATCGCTCCACGCCGCCCTGGCCTCTGTAAATCTCTTAAGGTCCACGACCCGCTCGCGGAAGCCTCCTCCCGCTTTGGGCTCAAAAAACTTTATCTTTGTTTTCAGGCTATCGTAGATCCGGTAGTTCTTATCCTCCGGAGTAAGGCTGAGCAGATGCTGCTCCAGTGTCATATCCCCATCGGCATAAGGAAGGATCAGCCGGTCCACGATGGTCCTGAACTTGAAAGGGACCCGCTCCGCATCCATCAGCTCCGAATAGCTGAAACGGGCACCGATCATGGTCTTTGAAAAATCCTGTAATACGTATTTATAATCCGTATCGTTCATAAAGCAATATATTCCAGCAGATCCGGCGAAAGCGAGATGGCATGCTTAAGCTCATCCTCGCTCATCTCGGTTTCGGCAAGTACTTCCGCAACCGACACCTTCCTGCGCATTTCCTCCGAAAGCTCCTTCGCTGCCTTTACGGCCTTCATCACCAGCAGCATGCTGCGCTGGAAGGCTTCGGTTTCGGCATTCTCCGCCGCGATCAGCTCCTCCATGGCATTCATCACCGTGCGGGAGACCAGGGCATCACAATCCTCTGGACCTTCTATGCTGCCCAGCATGTTCATGGCTGCGGCCAGGGCCAGGTTACCTTCCCCGATCAGGTCTGCCAGCTCCGCTCCCTGCCCGGTATACAGTCTGGCTATGTCCAGCACATTGCCCAGATAGGCCTGGGTCAGTTTTTCCCGGGCCGTTATGTCCCCGTTCAGCGCGTTGATCACAAGAACGCGCTTCATGTCCTCGTCCGGCTGTACCAGGCTCTCCAGTTCCTCACGATAGATCCGGATATGATCGTTTTCCTCCGGATCCAGTATCTCCTCATCTGGCAGGGCTTCGCCGATGCCTATATGATTCTCATGAAAATACTTCATGAGCACATCTTTCTGTTCCTTTGTAAGAGCGGGAAATACTTCCTCCACCTGCTCTTCGGAAAGCACTCCGCCCTGAAGCACGGCCGTTTCTTTCAGGGCCGTTATATCACGGATAAAACTCTTCTCATCCATCAGCTTCCGCTCCTTGTAAAATGCTTATGCGTGAAAAGATGATCCTGACAGTATTCGTAATTCCCCTCACATTTGGAACAGAAACGGAACTCCAGATCCGGATACTCGTCACTGGTACGGCCGCAGATCGCACATTTATGTCTGGCTATGGTGCGGCGCACATCCTGGGCCTGGCGGACATTCTGACGGAACTGCCGCTGTCTGGCTCTGGCCTGGGGAGAACGAAGTCTCAGCCCCTTGCGGGTGATAAGGAAGAATACAAGGAAGTTAAGCAGGGACGCACCGATCACGAAAAGCCCCAGGGGCGATCCGGAAGAACGGCACATATCGTAGGCTTCCACCACCAGGATGACCCCGTAGATCACTCCCAGGATCTTTACCTTGATGGGAATGAAGAACATGAGCAGTACCTGCATGTCCGGATAGGTGGCCGCAAATGCCAGGAAAATGGACATGTTGATATAATAGGTGGAGAAAAGCTCCGCTACCATGCAAAAATAATAGTTCCCGCCGTAAAGAGCCGGGCATTCCGTCCCGGTCTGCAGTATATAATACTGCTCGGCCAGTGCGATCTCATCCCCCTGGAACAGACTGGCATAGGCATACATGCAGAAGGCTCCGATCAGGGTAAAGAGCAGGCCGGAAAAAAAGTACAGATTAAAATAGAAGGTCCCCCAGGTGCGCTCCAGTGTATTCCCGATGGAATAATAGAAATACAGCATGATGAGCACAAAAAAGAGATTGGTGACCTCCGGCGGGATCAGTATCCAGGAAATCACGCGCCACAGCTGGCCGTGAAGGATCGCATAGGGATTCAGGGAGATAACATCGATGATCCCGGGATTGATGGTCTGCATCACATAGCCTATGGCATAAGTGATGAGCATGACCATGGGAAGCCGCGGTATTGCGTATCTCCCCAGCTTTTTTTCCATCTTGTTCAACAGATTATTCATGGGAAACCTTATTTCTCTTTCTTATCAAATATACTTTCCGGCGCAAAGATCGAAACGCCGCCGCTTATTTCTTATACTTCTGCTCCACAAAGAACTTCTCCAGCGTATCCAGGAGGGTATTCCGGTCTATGGTCTTCAAAAGATATCCGGCAGGCTTTAGCGCCAGCACTTCCACGATGCTGTCCTTGTCGCTCTTTCCCGTAAGGAACATCACGGGGATCGTGGAGGAATTCGCTTCGGATTTAAGCATCTCCAGCACCTTTGAGCCCTTGATGGTAGGCATCTCGTAATCCAGCAGGACCAGGTCCGCCGAATTATTGGCAAGCCAGGTAATGGCCTGCATCCCGGAATTGGCCATTCCCACCCGGTAATCCTCCTTCAGCCATTCCTTGATGAGCTTAAGATAAGTGGGATCGTCATCCACCACCAGTATCATCTTCTTACGCTGCTGTATCAGCGTCTCATCCAGGAATTCCCCGATATTCTCCATGATGCGGCTCATATCAAAGGGCCGTTCATATTCCGCTTCCACCAGATCCGGCGAGATGATCTTTTCCACTTCATCCAGATCCCCCCGCACACCGCAGAGGATCAGATTCTTCTCCTCCTCCAGCAGAAGATCCTTGATGTAGACCAGAGCTTCCCTTGCTTCCCCTGTGGTATCATCCACATAGAGCACCATGAGCTTGACTTCATCCTTGTATTTACTGAGTTCCTTCAGGTTCAATCCGCATTCGATATATCCGTAGTTGTTCTTTTCCAGCTGCGAACGTATGGTATTGACCAGAAATGTCTCCTCTTTTCGTATCAGCAACACCCGCTTTGCCATGTCTTTCCCTCGCTTATCCCAATATCTTCATGATCTCTTCCCACTGGAAGGCTTCAGTAAAATCACGTATCTTTCTCATGCGATCCGCTTCCTCATCACTGAGGCGATATTCCTTCAGCGAATCCAAAACGAATATCATATTATCATAATCATACATTTTTGCAAAGTCCTTCATTGTCTCGATAGCATCCCGGAGGGCGGATTCACTGATGGGTGGAAGCTCATCCGCCTCTTTTTTCTCCTCTTCGGCCGGCTCGAGCAATAATCCCAGTCTTCCGCCAAGCTCGCGGTACATGGAAAGCAGCTCATCCGTATCGGAACGGATCCGGTCAAGATTCAGCTCATTCCCGGCCTTTTCCAGCTCCGCCGCCAGCCGGGAAAGCTCCATGGCCCCTATAACGCGGCTGGAACTCTTCAGCGCATGCACCTGTATGGTATAATTCTCCCAATCCTCTTCCTTATAATACCGGGCGATCTCATCCGCCTTCTGGCTGCAGCCGTCGTAATAGATCTTCAGCACGCTGCGGTAACCCGACTCGGAGCCGCAGTTCCGTATACCTGTCGCCGTATCGATGCCCACCAGGGCGTCTGTCCAGCTCTCTTCCGCCACTTTCTCCACCGCCGCTTCTTCTTCCGCCTCCGTATGCGGGCTGGCTGCCAGTATCTTGGATTTGGGCAGGAAGTGGAGGAGCATCTCTTCCAGCCTCGGTCCTTCCACGGGTTTGATCATGTATTCATCAAAGCCCTCACTCAGGAAACGTTCTCTCGCACCTGTCACCGCATTGGCTGTAAGGGCGATCACCGGCGTCTTCTCATTGGGATTGTTTTCCAGCGCCCGCATGATATGTAGGGTCTCTATACCGTCCATCTCCGGCATGCGGAAGTCCAGGAGCACCAGGTCATAGGGCGTGGTCTGCACCATTTCCAGGCATTCCTTTCCGCTCATGGCCGTGTCGATCTGTATCTTCGTAAGCTTTAACAGCTCCTTGATCACCATATGGTTGACCGCCGTGTCATCCACAACGAGGATCTTGGCATCCGGTGCCCGGAAGCTCTCATGGTAGACCACACGATCCTGCACCGTGCTGATATACTTCGTACGGAAGTCTCCTATGGCCTCGTTCCTGACGATCTTCTGGGGCAGCAGTATGGTAAAGGTGGAACCTTCGCCGTAAACCGAACGCGCATCGATCTCGCCGTTCATGATCTGCAGCAGGCTGTAGGTAATGGCCAGCCCCAGACCGCTGCCTTCGATGGCCCGGTTCACTCCCTCATCCAGACGCTGGAACTTGGTGAAGAGCTTTCCTATATCCTCTTCCTTTATCCCGATACCCGTATCCGTTACCGAAATGATGAGCTGCAGCTGATCCTTTCCCAGGAGATTTCCGTTTATATCCAGAGTCACACTGCCCTTCTGGGTATATTTCACCGCATTGTTCAGTATATTGGTCATGATCTGGCGCAGGCGCATGCCGTCGCCGAAGAGGGTATCCGGCAGATCCGGATTCACCTTTATATTGAATGCCAGATCCTTCTCCCTGGCCTTCACCTGTATCATGTTTACTACATCATTTACCACAGAACTGAGGTCGTATTCCGCCTCCACGATCTCCATGCTGCCGGATTCGATCTTGGAAAAATCCAGGATGTCGTTGATCAGGCTCACCAGAGTACGGCCCGCGCCTTCGATATTCTGGGCATATTCCAGGATGTGCTTGTTCTTGCTCTCCCGCAGTATCATCTCGTTCATGCCCAGGATGGCATTAATGGGCGTGCGGATCTCATGAGACATATTGGCCAGGAAATTACTCTTGGCATCACTGGCCGCCCTGGCACGCTGCTCCTCCATACGGGCCAGCTCCGTCACGCGCAGTATGCCCAGCAGCTCGTTCTTGCTAACGGGTCTCGAGAAGTAATAACCCTGCAGGTAATCTACTTCCAGATCCTCCAGCAGTTCAAGCTGTTCGTAGGTCTCCACGCCTTCCACCAGGATCTTCAGCTTCATCTGCCTTATCATGCGCACACTGTTCTCCAGGATCACCCGGCCCTTGCGCCCGGCCTCCGTGTCTCCCTCCACTTCCCAGAGGATGGATTTGTCGATCTTTACCAGATCAAAATCCAGGGAGAATACGCTGCGCACATTGGAATAACCGATACCGTAATCATCCAGGGACAGCAGGAAACCGGCAGCCTTCAGGTCGTTTAATACCGCATCCAGCACGGCATAATCACTTGTAGCCGCAGATTCCGTTACTTCAAAATTGATGAAGCGCGGCTCCACATCGTATTTGCGGACGATGCGCAGCACCGAATCCACAAAACCGGGCCGCAGACACTGCAGGACGGACAGGTTGATCTCGATGCAGTCCAGTCCCATTTCCGTAGGTATACCGCTGGAAAGGAACAGGCATACCTCCTCCAGAACATAATCCCCCAGCTGGCCGATCAGGCCGTTCTGCTCCGCGATGGGGATGAACTCGTCCGGCATGATGTTTCCGATCTTGGAATCCTTCAGACGGAGCAAAGCTTCCGCCGAATATATGGACATGCCCTTCATGCGGTAGACCGGCTGATAGTAAACCTCAAAACGCCGTTCCGAGATGCCGCGATGCAGAGCACTCTCTACCTCCGCCTGCCGTACCAGATAATCCAGCTCCGAATCCTCAAGCACATGATCCTTATCAAGGCTTGGCAGCGGACCGTCACAGAGGAGCAGGATATCCTCATTCCTTTCAAAGATATTCTTCACATCGCAGCACATCACAACTGCCTGCAGATCAAACTGTGTCTCCAGGAATTCAAAGCTTTCGGAAAAACGTCCCCTGATCTTTTCCGCAAGTCCATACGCCTGATCATCCCCTCCGGGGCAGATCAGGATAAAGGAATCCGGCGTGGTGTGGTAGATATACTGCCTGGGATGGACCGTGCACAGGTAATCCGCAGCCAGACGGATCAGTATCTCCGTATCGGCGGTGCCCAGGAGACGCTGCAGGGTATCCGCGTTCGTGATGCGTACGCATACTACTTCAAAACCGGGCAGCAGCTTTAGTGTGGTCATCAGATCCGAGATCAGCGCCGAACGGTTATATACCCGGGTAGACATATCCAGCCGTTCATCTTCATTTTCCACCATGAGCATGATGCCTCCCAGCGCCAGCATCTCGGCAAAAAGCTCACAGCGGATACGGGAATCCAGAAGCTGTATCAGTATGCCCGTCAGGCTGAACATAAAGAAGATGATGGTGGTGGTCTTCTTCATACGGCTGATGGAATGCCAGTTCACGATCAGCGTAAAGGCCGCCAGGGCAAAATACAGTATCGACACCAGGTAGATCACGCCTTCTCCGGGTCCGCGGAAGCTGTGCCCCTCCGAACCAAGAACGTAAACCAGGTGAGTGAAGGGATTGGTCAGGGCCAGCAGCAGGCTTATCCCCATGGGGATCATATAAAGCATGCCCTTGATACGGCTTTCTTTTTTCGTCATACGCTCCGCCATTCCGCTGGCCAGGAGAACGTAATAGAAGAAGATAGCGCTTAAGATGCTGTGGGTGGCGAAATACAGGTAGCGCATCAAATGGACCAGTGCCCGGCAGATCTCCAGCTCGGCATAGTAAGTGAGCGCAAAGATCTTCACCACATCCGTAAGGGCATCAAAGGCTACGATGGCCACCAGGGCCACAAAAGCTTTATTCTGCTTCTTTTCGATCCGGCGCTGCACCAGGGTATAGATGAGCATTGCCACACCCATAAGGATCGTGGCGATCAGCATCCCCGATTCATGCAGTTGTGTTATCCAGCCCCGTTTGATCACATATCCTCCAGCATAGCCATCTTTTCCATCTGTTCACGGGATACGGGTTTCGAGAAATAATATCCCTGCAGATAGTCCACTTCCATATCGGAAAGAAGGTCGATCTGCTCCCGCTCCTCAACACCTTCCACCAGGATCTTACGATCCAGCTGCCGTATCATCTGAATGGAATTGGTCAGAACGATACGTCCCAGTTCGTTCTTCATGGCCTCCCAAAGAACGCGCCTGTCGATCTTAACCACATCGAATTTCAATGCAAATATGGCTTCCACATTGACATAGCCTGCGCCGAAATCCTCCATGGAGAACAAAAAGCCGGCTTTTTTCAGCGTTTCCATGGCGCCCTTCAGCAGATCAAAATCTTCCTGGGTCACGGGCTTGGTGATCTCAAAGTTGATGCTTCCCGGATCCACCCCATAACGTTTCACGATCTCGATCACATGCTCCGGGAAGCCCCTCTGCATAAACTGCACAAAAGAGAGATTCACGCAGACCATCCGATACCCCAGCTTATCGGGCACCCCGCTCTTGATAAAACTGCACACTTCCTCCAGGACCAGATCTCCCAGGACGTTGATAAGTCCCGTCCGTTCCGCCTGGGGTATGAACTCTGCGGGCATCACATCCCCGAGCCTCACATCATGCATACGCAGAAGTGCCTTTACTCCAAATGGCTTCAGTCCTTCCGCCGAATGAACCGGCTGATACCATATACTGAAATCCCTGTTTCGCAGGCAGCGCCCCATGGCCTCCTCCAGATCCGTGGTACGGGTCAGGTAAGCCAGACGATTCCCGCTGATGATCCCCCTGCCGTTATCTTCCGGAAGCGCTCCATCCACCGTAAGCAGCACATCTTCGATGCCGGGCAGTTCCCCGGGCACCATGGCCCGGAGGACGGCGGCTGTAATGGGTGTTTCAATCCCCTCAACAAAGAGCCCTTCCATGAAACGCACATAGATACGTTCCGAAAGCCGTACGGTATAATCCTCACCCGATCCGGTGATTATCAGAAATCCCGTAGGGGATGCACGGAAGATCTTAAACCAGGGATGCTCCGCTTTAAGGTAATCGGCAACACGGCACATCACAGGATCCACTCCGCTCTTTCCGGAAAGCCGCATAAGAGTATCATAATTCGTAAGCCGTATGGCTATGATGCCAAAAGGCTGGTCCAGGCGGAAAAGATTGGAGAGATACTCTTTCATGTAACTGCGGTTATAAACCCTGGTCACAGTATCCATGCGGTCATCTTCGTTTTCCAGGGTGAGCATCACACCCAGGAGCATCAGGGAGATGGCAAAGAGCTCGCATTTGACTCCCGGAATGATCTGCTGTATCACTATGCCCGCCGCAACAAGAGGAAATAAGAAGATCATCGACATGAGCCGGCGGCGGGGAAGGGCCTTACGGTGTTTTATAAGATTGATCAGGCCCAGGAGCATATACAGGCCGGCTACCCCGTATGCAAACATACTTCCGATACCGCCGTGAAATACCAGGTCCCTGCCATGCTCAAACACCAGCTGATGGAAGGGATTGGTCAGTACCAGCAGTTCCGCGACGACCATGGGAAGGGAGACAATGATACGCTTCTTCGTCGAAAGATGATGATGGGAACCGTTCATCAGTACGATGTAATAACAGAACATGCCCGGCAGCAGGATATGGAAGAAGGAATGCAAAAATTCCACTCCGTCCAGCAGTACCAGCGCGGCGGTCTGATTTACCACGTACAGACGGATCAGCTTCTTTCCGATCTCCGCCAGGGAACAGATCATCACAAATACCAGCTGGTGGATATAGATCTTGTTCCGCATGCGGTCCGTCCGCTTAATGGCAATAGTAAACAGAAGTGCCGTCAGGCACAGCAGGAAAGCCGCGATCAGGAATGCACTTGTATTGATCAGTTCATAGATCATCCTTTGGCCTCAGCTGTAAAATACCTTGCTCTCCGGCAGATACTGCAGGATAAGCTCCAAAAGCTTTCCGCTGTCCACCGGTTTTTCCAGATAGTCATCAAAGCCCTGCCTCCGCTCCGCATCCCGTATTCCGGGATAGGCATTGGCTGTCATGGATATAACGGGTACCCTGCGGCTTACGGCATCTTCCGCCGCCCGAAGCGCCGTCAGGGTCTCGCTACCGCCCATTCCCGGCATGCGCTGATCCATAAAGATCAGGTCAAAATACTTCTTCCGGGCCAGTTCCAATCCCTCTTCACCGCTCAGGGCCGTTTCGATCTGTATTCCCGTCGATTTCAGCAGTTCCCGGATCACGGTATGATTCAGAGGCGTATCATCTACCACCAATATCCTTGCATCCGGTGCCGAGAACTCCCTTCGGCCTTTGCGGCTGGCAAATATATCCTTAAGCTCCTCCGCCGTATAAGGCCGTATACGCTCTTTGGAAACGGCTTTCTGCAGAAGCTGTATCGTAAAGGTGCTTCCTACGCCGTATTCGCTCTGCACATCGATCTCACCCTGCATCATCTGCAGCAGGTGGTAACTGATGGCCAGGCCCAGTCCCGTTCCTTCCACGGTACGGTTACGCTCCATATCAAGCCGCTGGAACATCTCGTAAAGCCGGCTCTGATCCTCCTCCCGTATGCCGCAGCCCGTATCTTCCACGATGATCTTTAAGAGTACCTCCTCCTCAGAATAGTACTCTCCTTCGATGGTCAGGTGTATGCTGCCTTCATCAGTATATTTTACGGCATTGTTCAGGATGTTCATCATCACCTGTTTTAAGCGGAACTCATCGCCATAAAGCCGCGCCGGCAGCTCCTCCGAGACATAGACACGGAAAGTGAGATGCTTCTGGTCGGTCTTACGATAAACATCTCTTATCACATCACTTAAAGCCGTCTTAAGATCGTATTCGGCCTCCACGATCTCCATCTCCCCGGCCTCGATCTTGGAATAATCCAGGATATTGTTGATAAGGGACAGAAGATTCCGGCCTGCGGTCTCGATCTCTCTGGCGTAACGCATCACGGCGGATTCATCGCATTCCCGGAGTATCATCTCGTTCATGCCCAGCACCGCATTAATGGGAGTACGGATCTCGTGGGACATGTTGGCCAGGAAGCTTGATTTTGCCTCGCTGGCCGCTATGGCACGCCGCTCCTCCATGCGTGCCAGCTCCGTCACCCGCAGGATACCCAAAAGCTCGTTCTTTGTGATGGGGCGTGAGGAATAATAGCCTTGCAGATAATCCACATTCAGCTTTTTCAGCAGTTCGATCTGCTCTTTGGTCTCTACCCCTTCCACCAGGATGCGCCGGTGCATCTGACGTATCATGCGTACACAGCTTTCCAGCACAACCCGTCCTACGCTTCCCTCATCCGCACCGTTTAAGATGCTCTTGTCGATCTTGATCACATCCAGATCCAGACTGTATAAGGACTGCAGATCGGAAAGCCCTGTACCGTAGCTGTCCATGGAAAAACGAAAACCATACTGCTTCAGTTCGGCGATCATCTTCCGCAGGACCTCCAGATCCCTGGTCGCTGCCGACTCCTTTATCTCAAAGCAGATCAGGGAAGGCGAAACATCATAGCGCAGAACCATATTCCTGGCATAGTCCGCAAAGCCCGGACGCAGGCACTGCAGTATGGAAAGGTTCACGCAGATATATTCTATGCCCATCTCCACGGGAAGACCGCTGGAAAGAAAGAGACAGGCTTCCTCCAGCACAAAGTTCCCGATACGGTCGATGATGCCGTCCCGTTCCGCTACCGGTATGAATTCCGACGGAGAGATCTCCCCCAGCTCCCGGTCATGCAGCCGGGTCAGCGCCTCGGCGGAATGGATCGCCAGATTGTCCAGGAAATAGACCGGCTGATAGTAAACTTCAAAGTTATGCTCCGCAAAGCCCCGGCGCATAGCCTGCTCCACCTGGATGCTGCGTTTGATCTGATCCAGGTCCACTTCCCTGAGGATGTGACCGGCTTCATCCGCCCCCTTGGGGAAATCCGACATGAGGAAAACTTCCTCCACGGTGGAAATACTTCCGGGATATGCAGCCTGCATCACCAGCGAATTCAGGGAGATCTCCACCCCCTCCCTGTTCCAGGGATCCCTGAAGCGGGTCCTTATCTTTTCGGAGAGAGCCTCATCCTCTTCCGCTTTCGTATCGATCCCCAGAAGTACAAAACATCCCGGTTCCGTCTTATAGATCTGATAGACGGGATGTACGGAACACAGATAATCCGATACCATCTCGGTCAGGCCCTCGGTAGCCGCACTCCCCGTCAGCTTACTCAGCACATCCGCATTGGATACATAGACCACCGTAGCCGTGAAGGGGATCTTCATACGGATATAGCTGTTCAGATCCAGCGACAGGGCCGAACGGTTAAAGAAACCGCTGGATACATCAAAACGGTCTTCATCGTTTTCGATAAAGAGCATCACCAGCACCAGTGCCATGGACTCGGCAAACACCTCGGACTGGATATGGATATTGATCATCTGAATCACCACCCCCAGCAGGGTAAGGCTGAAAAGGTAGATGATGCCCTTCCGGCTGCGGGGTGTAATGGCATGCCAGAAAAGAACGATATCCAGTAAAGCCAGTAACAGGTAAAATGCGGCCGAAAGATAAAAGATACTCATCAGTGGCCCGCGATGATAGACATAATCCTCATCCAGGTAATACAGCACCCCGGTAAAGAGATTGACCACCACCAGGATCTCCGTAACGAGGAAGGGAAGCATGATCAGGGTAAAACGCCTTTTATGCCGGCGGTGAACATGAATGGAACCGCTTACATAGACCAGATAAGCATAAAAGGAAGGAGCCAGGGAAGCATGTATGACAAAATAACTGATCCGGGAAAGCTTCGAAATGAATCCGGCCGTGGCTGAAACGGAACAGTAAACATCCGAAAACACACTCACCGCATCGGATGCAGCTCCGAACATGATGTTTAAGAGAAGGATGAAAAAGATACGGTTCTGCGGCCTTTTCGTCCGCCTTTGCACCAAAGAGAACACAAGACAGGACAGGCAGATAAAAAAGCCCGTGAAATAAAAAGAAGATTCTATAAACTGCTGCTCACCGATCATCTGCTCTCCCGTACATACAACAAATCACTTATGATTTTACCACAGATCACAGACAAATTCCACGAAATTCTGTACTGTTTTCCTTATTTCGTTCCTTAAGGACCTGCCGCAGGGGCTCAAGCTTTCCGGGATCTTCTTTGATCAGCTGCATCAGGGTCTGCTTCGCTGCGGTGAGCAGGGCGGAATCCCCGTAAATATCCGCCAGTTCAAAATACGGAACACCGGACTGCCTGGAGCCGAAGAATTCTCCGGGACCTCTCTGCTTCAGGTCTTCCTCCGCTATCTCAAAACCGTTATTGCTTTTTTTGAGTATCTCCAGCCGTTCCTTTGCTTTTTTGCTCAGCTCGCCGTCATCACCGCCGGCCACAAAGACGCAGTAGGACTGCTTGTCACCGCGTCCCACACGCCCCCTCAGCTGATGAAGCTGGGACAGGCCGAAACGTTCCGCATTCTCGATGACCATCACGGTGGCATTGGGCACGTTCACCCCCACCTCCACCACAGTGGTGGATACAAGGATATCCAGCGCGGCTGAAGCGAATTCCTCCATCACACTGCTCTTCTCCTCCGGCTTCATCCGCCCGTGGAGCATCCCGATACGTATGTCATCCGGCAGGCTCTCCCGGAGCTCTTCCGTATAGTCTGTCACATTGCGTATATCCCCGTCCTCTCCTTCTTCCACCTGGGGACAGATGATATAGCACTGCTGCCCTTCCCTCACATGCTTTACGATGAACTGCAAAAGCTTTTCCCGCCAGCTTTCGTCCACTATGGCATTCTTTATGGGCAGACGCTCCGCCGGCAGCTCGTCGATAAGGGAAACGTCCATATCCCCGTAGAGGATGAGCCCCAGGGTACGGGGTATGGGTGTGGCGCTCATCACCAGCACATGGGGGCCCGCCCCCATACCGGCCAGGCGCCGGCGCTGACGGACACCGAAGCGGTGCTGCTCGTCCGTCACGATCAGGGCCGCATCGGGGATCTCCACCCCGTCCTGGATCAGGGCATGGGTACCGATCACCAGCTTCGCCTCTCCCGCTGCGATCCTGGCTCTGGCTTCCCTCTTTTCCTTTGCTGTCATGGAACCTACTAAAAGCTCCGGGACAAAATCCTTTCCCAGACTTTCGGAATAGCGGAGTGCCGCCGCATGATGCTGTCTGGCCAGCACCTCCGTGGGAGCCATGATGGCTGCCTGATGCCCGGCCCGTATAGCCGCCAGGGCCGCCGCAAAAGCAATGACCGTCTTACCGCTGCCCACATCTCCCTGCAAAAGCCGGTTCATCACATAGCCTCCCGCCATATCGGAAAGCACTTCATTCAGGGATCGCTTCTGGGCCGGGGTAAGCTCATAGGCCAGACCCTCAATAAAGGGACGTACCGCCTCCTGCCCCTCCGATATCACATAAGGGCTGGGCAGCCTGTCCGGCCCGTCCTTCAGCAGTTCCATGGCCGCCAGGAAAAGGAAGAATTCATCAAAAGCCAGCCTTCTTCTTCCCCGCTCCGCCTGTTCCGTATCCGCAGGCGCATGAAGGAGATGCATCGCCTCCGCAATGGAGGGAAGCTCCAGCTTGCGCCGCCGCTCCTCATTCAGGCAGTCCGTCAGCTCCTCCGCCAGGGGCAGGGCCTGGGCCACTGCTTTTCGCAAAAGGGTCTGGCTCAGCTTTCCGCTAAGAGGATAGACCGCCTTCAGCTGCCTTATCCCCTCTTCATACTCTGCTTCTTTAAGGATACGGGGCTGGGAAAGGAAGAGCTGTTCGCCCTTGCGCTTCGCATAGACCTGCAGGATCAGCCTGCGCCCCGGCTCGAAATTCTTCTTAAGGTAAGGCATACCGAAGAGGGAAACCCTCCCTTTCCCGCTGTCGTCCCCGAAGGAAAACTGCAGTATGCTCTTCCCGTTTTTGTAAAAAACGCTTGCGGGGCTCAATACTTTCCCCGCAAGCGTATAACGTCCGTCTTTTTTTATGCTGCCCATCGGGCAGATCTCCCCAAGCTTTTCGTAGCTTCTGGGATAATGATAGAGCAGATCGGCTATAGAAAAGATCCCTGCCGCATGAAAGGCAGGGGCTGTCTTTTCCCCTATCCCCTTCAGTTTTTCAATGCCATCGGTGATCAGCACTACTCAACGGAAACGATGTAGTAATATACAGGCTGGCCTCCGCGGGTGATCTCCACCTCGCAGGAGGAAAAACGGTCGCTCAGCGCATTCTTAAGCTGCTCTGCAGCCGCCTCGTCCACATCCTGACCGTAATAAACACTGATCAGCTCGGAATCTTCCTTCACCATACGTTCCAGCATGGCCGTGGTCACCCCGGTGATGTCCTTCCCGTTGGAAAGTATACCGGCATCCCCTATGCCCATGTAATCGTCCTGATGGATCTCCACCCCGTCGATCTGGGTATCCCGGACCGCATAGGTCACCTGTCCGGTCTGAACCATGCCCATGGCTTCCGTCATGGCCGTCTCGTTATCCTCCACGCTCATATCCGGCACATAGGCCAGCAGGGCGCCGATGCCCTGAGGCACAGTCTTGGTGGGGATGACGATGATCTTTTTATCCTTTGTCATATCCCTGGCCTGATTGGCTGCAAGGATGATGTTCTTATTGTTCGGGAAGATGAAGATGGTGTCGGCATTCACCGCAGCTATGGCATTCAGCATATCCTCGGTGCTGGGGTTCATGGTCTGGCCGCCCTCGATCAGGTAGTCGGTCCCCAGGTTCTTGAAGATATCTCCGATACCGTCACCGGCAGATACCGCCACAAAGCCCACAGGCTTCTTCTCCGCCGCAGGGGCCGGAGCCGCCGCAGCCGGCTTTGCGCTGCTTCCGCCGGAAGCAAGCCCGCGGTTCGTGATCTGCACATCCACAAGCTCACCGTATTTCAGCGCTTTCTGGAGCACCATACCCGGATCGTTGGTGTTCACGCTTACGTTTACGATATTCTCATCCACGGCCAGTGCCACTTCATCACCGACACTCTCCAGATATTTACGCACTTCCTGCTCGCTCTGCAGGTGGAAGATCTTATCCAGCACCAGGGAAATGGCGGTATGATAAAGATAACGGTATTTCGGAGCAGCCGTATCCTCTCCGCTCAGGTGCCTTATCTCGCCTGCCGCCTGGGAGGTCTCCGCATCCATGGTAAAATCGATGCCCTGCCCGCGGAAGCCGTCGTACATTCCTTCCAGCACCGCAACAAGTCCCGCTCCGCCGGAATCCACCACCCCGGCTTCTTTCAGTACGGGCAGCATTTCCGGTGTACGGTCCAGCACTTCTCTCGCATGGGCGATAAGCTCGGGAAAGAGAACCTCCAGATCCTCCTCACCCCGTTCAAATATCTCGTTGGCCTTTTCGGCAATGCCCTTGGCTACCGTAAGGATGGTTCCTTCCTTGGGCTGCATCACGGCCTTATAAGCCGATTCCACAGCCTTATCGCAGCCGGCACTGATCTGGGCGATATCCACCGTCTCGCTGGTCTTGATGACCTTTGCAAAGCCACGGAAAAGCTGGGAAAGGATAACGCCGGAATTACCTCTGGCCCCCCTGAGCGACCCGGAGGAGATACTCTTGCACAGGGTCGCCATATCCGGATCCTTAAGTGCATATACTTCCTTCGCCGCACTCATGATGGTAAGCGTCATGTTGGTCCCGGTATCACCATCCGGCACGGGAAATACGTTCAGCTCATTGATATGTTCTTTACCCGCTTCCAGCTTTTTTGCTCCCGCAAGGAACATCTTAGCCACAAGAGCGGCATCCAAACTCTTGACAGACACTTTTACCCGTCCTCCTTAATCGATCACCCTAACACCTTCCACGAAGATGTTGATCTTTTCCACTTCCAGGCCGGTATAGCTTTCCAGCTTGTATTTAACGTTACTGATGAGATTCTCACTCACCGCCAGGATGCTCACGCCGTAAGCGATGATCACATGGAAATCCAGGATCAGCTTTCCGTTCGCACTCTTTACCGATATCCCATGGTTCACACTTTCCTTTTTCAGTATCCTGACCAATCCCTGTTTGGGATTAACACTGGCCATACCCACGATGCCCACGCATTCGTTGGCAACCGTTCCGGCATACTGGGCAACCACCGCCTTATCGATCTGTATACTGCCCAAATGGGTATCCACCGAATTTTCAGAACGATTCATCCCCGGACCTCCTTAGCTTCTACTACAGAAAAACCACCCTTAAAGAAAAGGTGGTTTTAATCTCAAAATACAGTCTTCACCTTACGCACGCTCAACAGCGCCGGACTTAAGGCAGGTAGTGCACACATGCAGTCTCTTCGGGGTGCCGCCCACCTTGCACTTGACATTCTTTATATTCGCATTCCACACATGATTGGAACGTCTGTGGGAGTGGCTGACATTGTTCCCGAAATGTGCTCCCTTGCCGCAGATATCACATCTTGCCATCGTAAACACCTCCTTTACCCATAATACTGCAGGGCCAAAGCCCGCAACGCTCATATATTAGCAGAAAGCCGCTCAAATTGCAAGCCTTTTTTTCAGCCCCCGGCTCTTGCACTCCGGGCCCGGTCAAAGCGCGCCCGCAATTCCTCGTATTCCGAATTGATCTTGATCAGTATCTCCTGGTCGCCGCAGATATTGTCGGGATGGTAGATCTTCATCAGCTCCTTGTAGCGTTTCTTAAGGGCGATCAGATTATCCACTCCCCTGAAGAAGAGCCCCGTGGCGTATACCTCTTTGCGCGCCGCCATATTGGCCCGCCTCAGTGCCGCCTTTTCCTGCTCGATCCGCTGGTACTCTTCCTTAAGCTTGACCCGGTCCTCATCGAACATGGCGTAGGAATTCTGGATGATCTTCTGCTTCTTATCCAGCATGCGCTCATCATCCTTAAGGCGCTTTCTCTCGTATTCCACCGCCTCCCGCAGCTGGTTCATCTCTATGGAGAGCTGGCGCTTTTCCCGCTGCAGCTGCTTCTTTTCATTGAGCAGGGCCTTGCGTTCCCGGTGCAGCTCGTCCGCATCGGCGGCAAGCCTTGCCTGCTCGGCCTGAAGACGAACATTCTCACGGAAGAGCTGGTGCCTTAATTCCGCCAGCTCCTCGGGTGTATATGCATTTTCCAGTTCATTCCTGAAGTGATCCGTCATGTCTTAAGCTCAGGCGTTGGTGGGTGTGCTCTCTCCCTCGGGGAAAGCCGCCTCCTTTGCTTCATCCACATCCACATTCACGTTTTTGCGGGCTTTGAACTTATCGATCAGCTCCGGTACCAGATCCGCGATCTTGCTGATGCTCCCGGTATCCTTAACACTGATGAGTCTTGCATGGCCTCCCTGAAGGATCAGGATCGCCGAGGGTGACATCTTGGCATTCATGCCTCCCACTCCCGTGGATTTACTGGCTCCGTTTGCTTTGGAGCCGGCGCCGGCCGCCAGACCGAAGGACACATCCACCAGCGGGATGATGGTGGCATCCCCCACCGTAACGGGATCACCGATCACCGTCTTCGAACCCACCAGATGCTGCATGTTGCTCATCATGGCATCCATGACATTGGTGATGTTGTTCTCCGAATTCTTTCGTTCCGTGACTTTGTTATCAGCCATCTTTTTCCTCCTCCTGCTTACCGTTCTTCAGCAGTTTTAAGAATGTTTTTACTTTTTTATTCAGCAGGAGCAAGCCTGCATGCCAGAGCAGCTGAAACAGAAGAATGCGGCCCTTCAGGTGCACTTCTCCCCGCAGCTCGCTTTGATCCTGCTCTGCCTCCACCGTCACATTGCCCTTCAGGGCAAGCCACAGAGGCAGCGACAGTGCATAATATTCATATACCTTTGCCACCGTGGCGGGATCTTCGTTCTTAACGCTTATGGCAGCATCCAGCCTTGTGGGACGTATGGACTTCAGTATGCCGATCACGCGCTTCTTAACATATTCGATGACCCAGGCGGTGCCGGAGCTTTCCAGCAGATGGATATAGAATTCCAGCTTTTCAAAAGCCCCTTCCAGCTTTTCGACCAGCTTATCCGTGCCTTCGTCCAGCTTATCCGGCAGCTCCTCCAGAAAGTCCAGTATCTTCTCGAAAGCCTTTTCGGCCCGTTCAAACAGGCTTTCTTTGCGTTCAGGCTCTTCTTTCTTTTCCCCGGGAGCTTTTTCTTTCCGGGGCTTATCTTCGGAAGGCTTATCCCCGGAAGGCTTTTCCGTATCCGCGGAAGAAGCTTTTTCCTTCAGCTCTTCGGGCTTATCCTCTCCGGAAGGCTTTTCTTCGTCCTTCTTCGGCTTTTTCTTCTTCGCCGCCTCTGCCTCTTCCTTCTTTCGCCGCTTTTCTTCCTTTTGGGCGGCTTTCTCGGCCTTGCGTTTCTTATCGTAGACCGGGATCCCAAGGATACGGATCCGCAGGTTCATATCACCTTCGTACAAAAGATCGGCGATCAGGAAGAATACCAGCCAGCGCAGTCTCACCCGTCCCTTAAGGCTTTCATCCTTCTTCACATCAGCCCGGTAAGGGTAGGGCCAGAAAACAAGGAGTAAAAGAAGCAGTATCACAAAGGCGAGGATACATAAAAGAACGATCCCGGTAACGCGCAATATCGTAAGAAATATCTCCATACTACGCTCCTGCCATCCCGTCGGTATACAGTGCCTCTTCCGCAGCCACAGCCATATAAGCCATCGCCGTGTCGTAATCCTCGCAGATCCCCAGGATGAGCATATCCTTATCGGCGTACCAGCTCTGTTTAAGATACATGCTCCGGGTAAATTCCGGCTTCCCGCTCTCCTCATTGCGATAGATCACAAAAAGCGTAAGCGGGATCTCTCCGCGCATAAATCCTTCCACCAGCCCGGTCTTTTTCTTTTTCAACTTTGGACTCACATAGAGCGCAGGATCAAATCGAAACATATCTCACCCGTTCCAGAGTCTGGCCCGGTACAGGCTCTGATAATCCTCATAAGCTGCATCCAGGATCTGCTTTTCGTTTGCAAACTTCAGCAGATGATATGCCTCATGGTATTTGTAATATCCCGAATCCTGAAAGTATTCCTCCCTTTGCGGTCTGGAGTAGTAACTTGCGGCGCGCATCAGATACCAGTGGACTTCCTTTTCCACCACATCCTCCGGCACGTTAAAGCTGTAATCGCTCTTTCCTATATACTTTACGATCTTCGCCCTGACTCCGGTTTCCTCATGCACCTCCCGCAGTGCCGTCTGCGGATACTCCTCCCCCTGCTCCACCGTTCCCTTGGGCAATACCCAGCCCTCGTAACGGTTCCGGTAATTCTTATACAGCAAGAGGATCTTGCCCCGAAAGATAACCACACCACCGCAGCTGACTGCCTCGATCATAACATAGTCCCCCTGTGGTTGTGTACAATTGCAAAAAGTATATCTTATTTATGAGAATTCTGCAAGCGAAACAATGTGAGATATCTGTTCCAGAACACGTGCCAGATCATTATCATCCGTGTCAAGAACCGTGTCCGCGGCGGCAAGATAAGCCTCCTCGCGGACTTTCAGCATGGAGCCGATGCGCTCCGTAAGCTCTTCCTTATCTTTTACCCCCTCCAGGAGCGGCCGTCCCTTATGGCCCCAGAGCCGCCCGGCGATCACCTGCGGGGTAGCTTTCAGGTAAAAGACATGCCCCAGCTTTTTAAGCAAAGCCCGGTTCGCCTCCCGCAGGGGCATACCGCCGCCGGTGGATAAAATACCGGAAAAGCCCTGCTCCGAAAGCTCTTTAAGCAGTGCTGTCTCCCGCTCCCGGAAGGCTTCCTCTCCCTGCAGTTCAAAAAAGCGGGAGATGCTCATGCCGAAGCGCTCCGTAAGGAGCTCGTCCGTATCCAGAAGCTTCGCCCCGCTCTTCGTTGCCAGGGCACGGGCCACGGTACTCTTCCCCGCTCCCATATAACCGATGAGCACTGCGGAAGTCTTCACAGCTCCCTTTCCTCGATCAGGGCGCAGATATGGTCGATGGCCACACAGTACCCCTTTAAGCCCAGGCCTTTGATCTGTTCGTCACAGACCTCCGCCGTTACCGACAGCCTCCGGAAATCCTCCCTTGCGGATATGTCCGAGATATGCAGTTCGATCTTGGGAAGCTCCACACTGGCCAGTGCATCCCTTATGGCATAACTGTAATGGGTATAGGCTCCGGGATTGATGATAATGCCTTCCGTCCCGTCGCTGTATGCATCCTGGATGCGGTCGATGATGGCCCCTTCGTGATTGGACTGGAAAACCTCCACATTGCAGTCCGCTTCCTTGGCCTTCTCTTCGATCAGCTCCAGCAGGTCATCATAAGTCTGCTTTCCGTATACGGCTTTTTCCCGTATACCCAGAAAATTGATGTTGGGTCCGTTGATGATCAGCAGTTTCATTGCCGTCCTCCTGTCTTCAGCTGCTCCTCTGCCTTATGCAGTATGCTCTCCGCCGTTTTATCATCCACCGTAAGATCGTTCCATATCTCAAAGGAACGTATCCCCTGAAAGATCAGCATGCGCAGCCCGTTATATACGCGGTTTTCGGGATCCGTCTCCCTCACGGCCTTAAGGAAGGCCGTCTCCGCCGGGTTGAAGATGATATCTATACCGGTACGTACTTTCCCGTAGAAAGTCCCGGCCTCTATGAGTTTTCTTTCCGTATCCGGCGCCATGCCCAGGCTCGTGGTATTAACCGCGATCCACTCTTCCCCGTCCTTCATGGCGGAAAGCAGTTCCTCCTGTGTCTCCGCCACTTTTGCCTCCGCCCCCGGATAGGCGGGCAGTATACGTTCCATAAGCTTATGTGCTTTTTCCGGGGTGCGGTTGTATAGAAGCAGTCTGCGGGGAGAACGGGAAAGCAATGCACAGAGCACGGCATTGGCCGCTCCGCCGGCCCCCAGAAGCACCACATCCTTCCCGGCGACCTCTACACCGTCATAATCCAGAGCCCGCAGAAAGCCCGGCATATCCGTATTGTAGCCGTGCCAGCCGTCTGCTTCCCTCTTAAGGGTATTCACGGCGCCGATCCTCTCCGCCGCCTCATCTTCCGCAGCCAGAAAGGCCCGCACCTCCTGCTTATAGGGTACCGTCACGTTAAGCCCAACAGCTCCGAGGGCATAGGCACCCTCCACGGCTTCTTTAAGCTTTCCTTCCTCCACATCAAAGGCAAGGTAAGCCATTTTTATGCCATAATGCTCTGCCAGGGAATTCTGCAGCAGGGGCGACAGGGAATGTCCCACCGGATGCCCCAGAAGCCCGGCCAGTTTAGTCTTTGTATCGATCATCTGCGCCACAGCTTCTTCCTTTCCGCTTTGTGCGTAGCGAAATATCCGATCAGCAGGGGCAGCTCCAGTATCCGCTTCAAATGGATATGGGGCGGTTCCTTCCAGGAGATGCGTCCCACCAGTATGCTGTGCATACGGCTTATATTAGCGCCCCAGATATCCGTAAAGAGCTGGTCCCCGATCACCATCACCGCTTCGCGCTTAAGCCCCATCTTCTCTGCGGCTTTCAGATAGCCCCGGGATCCGGGCTTGCCGGCCTTGTATACATAGCCGGCTCCCACCCCCAGGGCAAAGCTCTTTACCCGGGGTTCCTTATTGTTGGATACGATCTCCACCTTAAAGCCCTTGCGCTTAAGCCTCCGCACCAGCAGCGCCGCCGACGCTGTGGCCGGGGCATCGTGGGGCACAAGGGTATTATCGATATCAAAGATCAGTCCCCGGTAGCCCCGGGCATACAGATCCCCGTAATCGATACTGTATGCGCTTCTTTCATATGTTGAAGGATAAAACATCGAAAACATGCTATTCCACCGTGATCGTAAATTCCGCCGTCAGTTCATTCCAGCCGCCGCCGGGATCGTAACTGACGGTGATCCTTTTTTCTCCGGGACTGTTCAGATCGTCCCGGGTGCTTAAAGTGTAACCCGATCCGTAATCATAATATTTCCCGTCGGAACGGGTGTTGTCGTTCATGGAAAGGGAGGCCCAGCTCTCATTGCCGGTCTTGGTATAAACATAATTGCCTCCGGGACTGGCGCTGATCTTTTTCTTATCCCCCATAGCCGTCTTAACACTGTGTTCCGTAAGCCCCTCCGGGAATGTCAGATAGGAATACACATCCCGTACGGAGCTGTGGCCGTTGGCGTTACTGAGCACTTCCTTCACTTTAATGGAAGCGGCGATCCCCGCAAGGCTCACTCCCACAGGTAAGGACGTTTCGGGAGCTTCCACCGTAAGGCTCTCCGGAACGGCGCTCACGGGTGCGATGCCGTCATCGGTAAATACCAGGCAGGCCGGGATCTGATTCCCGCCATGCACCAGGTTTAAGGTCTCGATCCGGTCCACCTCTCCCTTAAAGTCGGAGACCACCGTCTCGATGGAAAAACCACCGTCCAGGTTATAGGCAAACACGCAGCCCTCCGCAAGAGCCGCATCCGCAGCCATCTTCAGGCTCCAGCTGCGGGTGGTGACGGTGAGGATCACAAAGCTGCCGTCCTCCTTTACCCCCAGCACCTGGCGCTCCCATCGGCCGAAATAATGATTCACGTAATTGTGGTAGCCCCCCAGAGGATCCTCTGCGTCGTAAAGATTCTTTCCGTCCACAAGGATGGGTACAAAGCCGCAGACAGCCGAGATGATCTTCTTCCCCGTCACCTTATTCCCGTGGATATCATAATAATAGCCGTCTCCCCGGGCCAGGGCATCCGCATCGGCATAATAATCCGTCCAGCCCACGTTTCCGTCTTCATCGATTACCAGGGGCTCACATTCCGTGTGATCCACGGTCTCCACACTCTTCAGCACCGTGCCCCCGGCGATCAGTATGCCGTCGGGCTGCTTTCCGGCAAAGCAGTATACTTTGGGAGAAAGATTATCATAGAATATCCCGGCGTTCAGAGCCAGTACGATATGCTCCGATTTACCGTACTTCTCCACCAGCTTAGTCACTCCCAGCACATTGGCGGGGCTTTCGCTGCCGGCTCCGTCGGGGGCAAACACGTAGGGGTGAAAGCCGGAGACATTGATCACCTCATAGTTTCCAAGCACGCTGTCGTACTCATCCCGCACATCCACCAGCCAGTCTCTGTATTCCCGCTTGGGGGCCTGGGTCGGTACCGGCTCGTTCTCCCCGCTTTCCTCTTCCGGGGTCCCTTCGTCCTCTTCCGAGATCTCGGTGATCTCCCGGGCCGCCGCCTCTGCTGCAGCTGGTGTCAGGGGTTTAAGCACCTCCGCCTGCTGGGCTGCGGGTTCCAGCACCGTAGCCGCATCCTCT
Organism: Lachnospiraceae bacterium; assembly: GCA_017552715.1. Lineage (GTDB taxonomy): Bacteria > Bacillota > Clostridia > Lachnospirales > Lachnospiraceae > NK4A136. Next base: position 27,254 of record JAFZOW010000078.1, on the reverse strand, counting down.
GCGCTGGCATCATGCTTGAGCAGCGCACCGAAAAAGAACAGGGTACCTGCCACAACGATCAAAACAAAGCCCAGCATCACACGCTGTCTGAGCTGCTTCCTTCTTATCTTTTTCCATTCCGAACTGCTCTGCATCAGATACCTTTATTCGTCAAGTTAACATAATTAATCTATGTTAACATGCAGAGAAAAAAGAGTCAAGATATGCCGGCGCTTTTAAGAAGAAGCCGGGTATAGTCCTCTTTGGGATCACGGTAGAGCTGCGAGGGTATCCCCTCTTCTACGATACGGCCGTCATGCAGGATGAGGATACGGTCACAGAAATGATACATGGTCCGCAGATCATGGGAGATAAAGAGCATGGCCAGGCCTTTTTCTTCGTGGAGCTTCTTCAGAAGCGCCAGCACCTGGGCCGCCACCGTTACATCCAGGGCCGATACAGGTTCATCGGCGATGAGCAGCTCCGGGGAACGCATCAGGGCCATCCCTATGCACACACGCTGCCTCTGTCCGCCGGAAAGCTCCCGGGGCTTACGGATCAGCAGCTCTTCATCCAGGCCCACCTCCCGCATCATCGCAGCTGCCTTCTCTTTAAGCTGCTCGCGTGTATAGCCGCCGGCCAGGCGCAAAGGCTCCTGCAGTATCCAGGAAATGCTGTAGGCCGAGTTCAGGGAACTGTAGGGATCCTGAAAGATCATCTGGGGAGAGGCACAGTTCTTTTCGATGCTGCCGCTCTGGTAAGGCACCATTCCCAGTATGGCCTTGGCGATGGTAGACTTTCCGCTGCCGCTCTCTCCCGCAAGGCCCACGATCTCACCGGGAGCAACGGAAAAGCTCACTCCCTTCAGAACATGCTTCTCTTCTTTTTTCTTCCATCCGCCCCCGCTGCGAAAGCTCACATGAAGGTCGGTCAGGCGCAGCAATTCTTCACTCATCGAGATTCACCCTGGGTATGGCCGCTATCAGCTTCTTCGTATATTCCTCGCGGGGTTCCGAAAAGATCTTTTCCACCGGTCCCTTTTCCACAAGCCGCCCCTTCTGCATCACCAGCACATTATCCGAGATCTGCCGTATCAGGGACAGGTCATGGGAAACAAAAAGAATGGCCACCTTTTCCTCTTCATTGATCCTCTGCAGGAGCCGTATGATCTGGGCCTGCACCGTCACATCCAGCGCCGTGGTAGGCTCATCGGCGATCAGCAGCTTGGGCCCCCCCACCATGGCCGCAGCGATGCACACACGCTGCCGCATGCCGCCGGACAGTTCATGGGGATAGGAATCATAAACCCTCTCCGCATCCTCCAGTTCCACATTCCTGAGCCATAAAAGAGCCCTTTCCTTACGGGCCGCGGCATCCATTTCCTTATGATGGATGCGCAGGGCTTCCTCTACCTGCCTGCCGATACGCATGGTGGGATTCAGGGCCGTCATGGGCTCCTGAAATATCATGCATATCTCATCCCCCTGCAGCTCACGAAGAGCGGAACGCTCCATGCGCAGCACATCCTGGCCTTCAAAAAGGATAGCCCCTTCTTTTTTTAGCTTCTTTCTGGGCAGCAGCCCCGCAATGGCCAGGCCGGTCAGTGATTTTCCCGAACCCGACTCTCCCACGATCCCCAGGATCTCTCCCGTATCCAGGGAAAAATCCAGGTCTTCCACCACCCGCTCCGGCCGGTCGTGGTCGTGGAATTCTATACCGAAATCCTTTACCTCAAGAAGCATCCCGGCCTCCTTCCGTCATTCCCTCCGCCAGCAGGGCAAAGCCCAGCACCAGAAGGACTATGGTCAGTCCCGGGAAGATAGCATACCAGGGGGCCGTAAAGAGGAAGGACTGAGCCTCGGAAAGCATCCGTCCCAGAGAAGCCCTGGGGGGCTGTACTCCTATCCCCAGGTAGCTTAAACCCGCCTCCGCCAGCACCGCATTGTTAAAACCGATCATGACGGAGCTGGCCAGCACCGGCAGTATATTGGGCAGTATGTGCACAAAAATGATCCTGAAATGCGAGGCTCCCATAAGCCGGGCGCTCTGTACATAATCCAGAGCAGCCTGCTTCTTCACCTCGGAGCGGACAATACGCGCAAAGCTGGGAACAAAGGCGATACCCAGCGCCAGAGTCACATTAACGCTCCCGGTCCCCAGAAGACTTACGATCACCAGGGCCAGCAGTATGCTGGGGAAGGAAAAGAGCACATCGTTGACGCGCATGAGGGCATCGTCCAGAAGCCCGCCGAAATAACCGCAGAGGCTTCCGATGAGCACGCCGGAAACGCTTCCGATCAGCACGGTAAAGAGGGCGATCACAAAGGTGCTTCCCAGTCCTTCCATCACGCGGCTGAAGATATCCCGGCCGTACTGGTCGCAGCCGAAGATATGCATTAAACCCGGTGCGGCAAACTTATCCGCAGCACTCATCTGGGTTGTGGGATAGGGTGTATGGATCAGCCCCACCAGCACGATCAGAAGGAGTATCCCCGTAAAGATCGTCCCAAAGAGCAGATCCGGATTCTGTCTGAGCTTCTTTATCATCCCTGCTCCTCCTTAAGACGCGGATCCAGCAGGCGGTAAAGCGTATCCACCAGCAGGTTCATGAGCAGCACCACCAAAGCGATCAGAAGGATCACCGCTTCCACCACGGGATAATCCCGCTTGGCTATGGAATTCAGAAGGATGCGTCCCAGCCCCGGGATATTGAAGACCTGCTCCACCACGATGGAACCGGCGATCATATCCGCTACCGCCATGCCCCAGAAGGTGACCAGGGGGATCATGGCATTCTTCAGCACATGCCGGTAGAGCACCTCCATGGTGGAAAGCCCACGGCTGTATGCGGTACGCACATATTCCTTATCCGCTTCCGCCAGGATAGCGCTGCGAAGGAGCTTTACGCTCATGGCACACTTGGGCAGCGCCACCGCCACGGAAGGCAGGATGAGATAAGCCAGGAAGGCCCCGAAATCCTTTTTATAGGAAACATAGCCGCCGGGGGTGAACCACTTGAGCACCATGCCGAAAAGCCAGGAAAGAAGGATCCCCAGGAAGAAGGCCGGCACCGCCATCACCAGCTGATTGGCCGAACGCAGGCCCCGGTCGGTACGGCTGCCCGCATGCTTTGCGGCAAAGAGGGCCACAGGCACCGATACCCCGATGCATAAGAGCATGGAGATCAGGCTCATGCAGAGGGTTATGGGCAGTTTTTCCACGATCATCCCCGCCACCGGCATCCCGTAACTGTAGGAAGTTCCGAAATCCCCGTGCAGGCAGCCGAAAAGCCATGAAAAAAAGCGCACGAAAAAGGGTCTGTCCAGCCCCATTTCGGTGCGCAGAGCTGCCACGGATTCCGCCGTGGCATTACTCCCGAGGCGCGACACCGCCGCGTCCCCGGGAATGATCTCGAATGCCGCGAACACCACAAAGCCTACGGCCAGCAGTGTCAGCAGCATCGAGACAAGTTTCTTTAAAAAATGCTTCATTCAGTCTTTTTTATTCCGTCACAAAACGCAGAGCGGCAATGTCCTGAACATAAAGAGGATAAAACTCATAGCCCGTGATATTATTCCGGAGTGCCACAAAAGTAGGCAGATCCTGGATATACACATTGGCCGCATCCTCGGAAAGGATACGCAGGCAGTCCTCATAATGCGCTGTCTGCTCCGCATCATCCGTGGTACCGATGGCCGCCGCAAAGGCCGCATCATACTCAGCGGAATTGAAGTTGATGAAGTTCTTGCCGTAATCGGAGGTAAAGCGCTCCAGCAGAGCTCTGGCGGTCAGCGGGGATGCATCCACACCTACCACCGTAGAGGTGAAATCACGCCCCACATACACATCCGAAACCCAGCTGTCCCATTCGATCAGGGAGATCTCCGCATTCACGCCGATGGCCGCAAACTGCTCCTTTAAGACCTCCGCCGTGGAGATATGCTGCTGGTAATTGGAAGGTACCGTCATGGTAAAGGTAAAACCGTCGGGATAGCCCGCCTCGGCAAGCAGTGACTTGGCCTTTTCGATATCCCTGTCATAGGTGTGGTTCAGACTCTCGTCATAGTACTTCTTGAAAGCGGGGAACATGCTGCTTCCCACTTCCGTTCCTTTCCCGCCGGAGACAAAATCCATGATCTCCTGGGGATCGATGGCGTAGCAGAGGGCCTGACGGACACGCTTGTCCGTAAAGGGCTCCACGGAATTGTTAAGGTACAGGGCCTGCACCAGGTTCATGGTGCCTTCCAGCACATTAAAATCCGTGCCGGCCAGTTCTGCTGCCTGGGTATCGGTGATACGGCAGAACATATCGATGGAACCGCCTTTCAGCTCCATCACGATGGTATCGGGATTGGCCACCACCTTAAGGGTCACATCCTTGATATGGGCCTTCTCCCCCCAGTAATCGTCAAAGGCCTGAAGGATGATGGATTCCTGAGGCGTACGCGACACAAAACGGTACGGTCCGGTACCGACCACTTCTTTTGCCGGATCGATGCTGTCTGCCGGCAGTATGGCCGTGGTCATGGATGCAAGGAATTCGGAATCCGGCGTCTTTAAGCCGATCTTTACCACCTTGTTATCCTGATTGGTGATGGAATTGATATTGGAGAATGCGGGAACCAGAGCTTCACCCTCGGCTCCGCCGCAGCGATTGATGGACCAGATCACATCCTCCGCCGTCATCTCCTTGCCGTTGTGGAATTTAACACCTTCACGTAAAGTAAAGCTGTATTCCTTTCCGTCTTCACTCACCTGAAACTCGCTTGCAAGGGCCGGCTGCAGATCACCTTTGGCATCGTATTTCACGAGCCCCTCATAGATATTGAACAGGATCTCCTTGGTACCTGCCGCGCTTACCTTGTGCGGGTCAAGTCCATCCTCCAGATCCTGAGGAATACCGATGGTGATCTGACCTAAGGAAGTCTCCTCTGCCTTGTCACCTGCGCAGCCGCACAGTGCAACAGCCATTGTCGCGAGCAGTCCGGCAAGCATTACTGCTGCTTTCTTCATTTCTGCTCCCTCCTTTTGATCGGATGTATAAAATTGAAATGTTCCCGGGTTTTCACCCGGGAGCATTGTAATACAGTTTCGGAATATTTACAAGAGGAAAAATCCACTTACTCAGTCGAAGGTAAATCTGTCGAAAATATAAGTCCCCTCTTCCTCCTCCGAAAGGAATTCGAAGTACACGGCATGCCGGCCGATGATGCCGCCCTTAAGCTCCGCTTTCAGTTCGCCGCTGCTGCCGTCCCCCTTAAGCTCCGCCAGCACGGGCCCGCGGTAGGAATCCAGCCGAAGCCTTACAGAAAGCGCAGCTGCTTCTTCCAGTATCACCGTAACGCTCTTCGGCGTATTGTTTCCGAACTGGAGGTAACGGAAGCCCACGGTGGTCCCGGTAGTGATGTCGCATATGGGGGTGGAGATCTCATCTGTTTTTTCATAGCCGGGACGGATATAGGCCCTCTTCCGGCTGCCGTAGATATGGCAGGCATAGCCCGCCGAGATCCAGGAATATGCATCCAGGCCGTTGATATGCGCTCCCTGGGAGGTCATCTCTACCGGAGCGGAGCTAACGGGCTCCCCGTCGATATACTTCACCGCACCGATATAGAGCTTTCCGTCACCGCCCATGGCCACATCCACCGGCTCCAGCATGGCCTGCCGGGAATACTCGTTAAGACCGGTCTGACGGTGATAAAAGATATACCACTTTCCGTTCACTTCCATGATGGAACCGTGATTGTTCCCCCACTGATAGGTCATGGTGCCCTTCCCATCCGCATCCTTCAGGATCTCGCCGCCGTTAAAGCTGATGTCACCACCGTCATGGAAAGGCCCGAAGGGACTGTCGCTGAAACGGTAGGAAAGAAAGCCGTTGTTGGCCGTATACACCCCCAGCTCCGGAACAGGCTTTTCATAACGTTTGGAGTAAAGATAGACATACTTGCCCATCACCTTCCGGGGACTGGATGCTTCAAAGAAGGCATCGATCAGGGAGATATGCCCGTCATCCACCGGGTTCCAGGGGCAGGTGGAATGTCCCAGGGGATTCTCCACCAGCGTTCCTTCCTTTATGGCAGCCATATCCTCTTCCAGTTCGGCGATATAGCAGGGGGCTGCACAGCCTCCCCAGTAGGCATAGACCTTTCCGTCATCATCCACCAGCACCCCCGGGTCAAAGCCCAGCTTGGTCTCTACCGGATCCTCAAAGGGTCCCCAGGGTGTCTTTGACTTTGCCACCACCACAAGGCTCCCCTTGCGCTCCGCTGCGTACATATAGTAGTAGTCCCCTTTTTTCACCACATCCGGAGCATAGAGTATGGAATCGTAATGGGTCTCATAGGCCGTGCCGTGGCACTTCCAGTCCGTCAGGTCGTCCACCGGTGCCGACCATACCACGTAGTCCCTTCCGCAGTACTGGGTCTTTTCCGTATCATGGGAGCCGTATACATATACTCGCTTTTCCCCTTCATGCTCAAATACCCGGGGCTCTCCGTCCGGCACATGCTCCCACAGCGGCATATACGGATTTGCTCCCTTAATGTATTTCTTCATCACGATCCCTCCTTCATTTCCTGCTGCTTCGCTCAAGGCACCACCCTGCCTTTATGAAACGCTTCTGTTCCCTGCCAGTACTTCCCTGTAATCCTCCAGATTCTTTTTAAGAAGTGACGGTATATCCAGGCCATAGGGGCACTTGGGCAGGCAGGCCCCGCAGCCTATACAGTCATCGATCATTGCCATCTTCTGCTGCCAGAACTCTCCGAGCCAGCTATGGCTGGGGGAACGCCTGAGCATCAGGCTCATGCGGTTACACTGGTTGATCTGTATCCCCACGCTGCAGGGCATACAATAACCGCAGCCCCTGCAGAACTCACCCTTCAGTTCTTCCTGTTCCTTACGTATAAAGGCTTTCGTCTCCTCATCCATCCGGGGCGTATCTTCCATATAGGAAAGCCATTCCTCCAGTTCGCTCTCCCGCTGTATGCCCCAGATGGGTACCGCCCCGTCAAACTGTGAGATAAAGGCCATTGCCGCCTTTGAATTGCTTATCAGCCCGCCGGCCAGTCCCTTCATGCAGATCAGCCCCACGTTTTCCTTCAGGCACAGCTGCATCAGTTCCAGTTCTTTTTCATCCGCCAGATAGCTTATGGGATACTGCAGCGTATCATAGAGGCCGGATGTAACGATCTCCCGGGCAACCCCCAGCTTGTGGGCCGTGCCGCCGATAAAGCGTATCTTCCCCTGTCTCTGAGCCTCCAGCATGCAGTCATACATGCCGTTCTCATCCCCGGGCTTCCACAGTTCTCCCATCATATGGAACTGATAGATATCGATATGATCCGTCTTCAGATTGCTGAGGGAAGTCTCCAGATCCTTCCAGAAGGCCGTTTTTGTCTTGGCCGCCGTCTTTGTGGCAATGATGATATCATCGCGATCGATAAATCCGTCCCCGAAAGCCGCTCCCAGCTTTACCTCGCTGTCACTGTACGCCCTGGCGGTATCAAAAAAACGCATTCCTCCGGCATAAGCCTTACGCAGCAATACTACGGCATCCTCCTGCGATATCCTCTGTATCGGTAATGCTCCGAATCCGTTCTGTGGGACAACGATCCCACTCCGTCCCAATGTGATGTTTTTCATAGGCTGTTCCTCTGCTTTACAGCTGTATCAGATATACAGAAACAAAACCATCATAACACACATATTTCATGAAAAAAATAAAAAAAGAAATTTTTTAAAAAAAGTTCTTGACAAATATATCGGGTGCTGATATATTGAAACCATAATATATCGGATGTCGTTATATCAGCTAATGATGTAACGTGAGATGATTCAAAAACAAGGAGGAAATAAAAATGAAAAGAACTGAGATCTGCAACAGCAAAGGACTTGTCATCGCAAGAGCCGCTGCCCTGATCCTTCTGGGGATCTATTTCGGCATCATCGCCTTTTCCGCCATCAGCGGCGTCGAACTCCCGGATATGGCCAGGCGCTTTCTGGGCATCATCGATCTGATCGCTCTTCCCGTCGGCGTATTTGCATCCGTCAGGATCCATATCATGAAGAAGGAGAGGATGGCCGGATGAGTATGATAAGCGAGAAAGACCTGCCTCTGACCGAAGCCGTCTTCTATATCCTGCTGGCCCTGCGGCACCCCAATCACGGCTACGGCATCATGCAGGAGGTGGAAAACATGACCGGCAGCCGCGTGGTCCTTGGGGCCGGCACCCTCTACGGCGCCGTACAGACCCTGGAAAAGAAAAAATGGATCAGCGTGCTCAGCGCTGACCAGAGTTCCCGAAAAAAGAAGGAATACCTGATCACGGAGCTGGGACGGGAGGTCTTCGAAGCGGAAAGAAGCCGCCTGTCGGAACTGTTGGAAAATGCCCGCAAAATGGAGGAAGAGAAATGACACGTTTCCGTTTATATTTAGACAAAGATAAAGAGGTGGAATGGCTGAACCGCATGTCCGATGAGGGATACGCCATGGATAGCTTTTTCTGCGGCTTCTACAGCTTCATTCCCTGCGAAAAGGGCGAATGGCAGTATCAGATAGACATAGGCCACGGCTTCTTCTTCACGAATCCCGCCTACAAGGAGTTTATGAAAGAGATGGGCGTGGATATCGTACAGAACTGGGGCCCCTGGGTGGTCCTGCGGAGAAAAGCCCGGGAAGGCGAATTCGCCCTCTATTCCGATGTGGACAGCCAGATCGCGCAATATAAAAAGATCCTGCTTATGTTCAAGATCGTTACGCTCATAGAGTTCCTTATCCTCATCGCCGAACTGTACGGAGCCTGCAAAGGCGTTACCGCTGCCTGGGGCTTTGCCTTACTTATCGCAGCGATCATAGTCGCTTTCCTCAATATGGTCAAAAATATCAAACGTATCATCTGGGAGCTTCGGGAAAGGAAAGGCGAGGCCGTTCCGGAATATAAGGCCCGTCCCTACTCCCCCCTGATCCCTGCCGGCTTCCTGATCGACTCCCTTACGCTGATCTTCCTGGATAGTATTCCCGGTCCTTTAAAGCCGGTACTGCTCTTCCTCTCCCTGGTCCTCATCATCGCCGGTGCATTCCTCTCGGTGAGAAATAAAGAAAAAAAGTTTTGAAAATGAAAACCATTTCCCCCTCTCACGCGTATTACTGGTGAAGACGTCTTTACGGAGAGCAAAAGAATGGAAACAGACATCACGGAAATATGCGCCAGATACGGAGACCGATTGTACGCAGCCGCCTTTAATGTATGCCGGCAGCCCCAGGATGCGGAAGATGCCGTACAGGAAGCCCTGATACGCTTCTACCGCTCCGATACGGAGTTTGAGTCGGAAGAACACATTAAGGCCTGGCTGCTCAAGGTCACCGTAAACGCGGCAAAGAGTACCCGCCGCTCCTTCTGGAACCGCAATCGGACATCCTATGAAGATTACATGGACAGCCTCGGATTTGAGGAGCCGTCTGACAGAAGCCTTATGGATGCCGTGCTGCTCCTGCCGGAGAAATACAGGATCATCATACACCTGTACTATTTTGAAGGGTACAAAACCCGTGAGATCGCCGAGATCCTTTCGCTATCCGAGAACACCGTAAAAACGCGGCTTACAAAAAGCCGCAGGATACTGAGGAGTAATCTGGAGGGATGGGAAGATGAGTAAAAGAAGCAATGAAGAATGGTACCGGAGAAGTTTCGATCGTCTGCATCTCTCCGACGATTTCGGGAAGCGCCTTGAGGAGCGCCTGAAAGAGAACGGAAAGGAGAGCAAAATGAATACTTCTATACATGGGATCAGTCGTTTCGCAGCTGCCGCTATCGCCGGCGTCATCGCTTTCGGAAGCTTCGGCGCCTGCTATGCCGCCGACCTGGGCGGTATCCGCACCCGGATCGAGATCTGGATGAACGGAGAAAAGAGTGAAGTGGAAGTCGAAGAAGACGGCATGGGCTACAGCTGGACCGATGCTGACGGGGAGACTTACGGATTCGGCGGCATTGCACTGGACGAGGACGGAAACGAAAGCCCGATCTCTGCGGAAGAACTTGCCGCATACATGAATTCCGAATGCACGCTGAAGGCACAGGACGGAAGGCTGATGCTTTTCTACAAGAATCTCAGTACGGATGTAACGGACATGGTAAGTGCCGAAGGGACACTGAACGTGCACATTTCCGATCCGAAGAATCCCTATACCTACTTCAGCTTCAGCGACATTACCTCTGATGGAACTTACGGCTGCTCTTCCTCGGATACACCCGAAGGCGGCGCCTCCTACATCGAACTGGATGCCTCCGGTCTTACGGATGAAGCGGGCCCCGCTCCCGAGCGCTCCGATAACGAGGCCGTTGGGACCTATACGACCAGCGACTGACAAAGCACCATTAAAAAAGGCCGGGGACCAATCCCCGGCCTTTTTTGTTATCCCCCGAAAACCATATCCCGCAGCTTCGGGTGTATCGTATCGTAGGACATGCCGCAGTTCCGCACATGCTGCACATACACAAAGCTCCTGCGGCTGGCGGTATCCATCTGGATGCAGCTACCGGCGGCTCCGTCCCAGCCGAAGATACCTGCCGGCGCAGGGGAACCCAGAAGCTCGGGATGCAGGAGCACCTGCATGCCGCAGCCGTAGCCGTAGCCCTTTCTTCCCATGGTGCTTTCTATATCCTTAAGCCCCGCCTCACACAACAGGTTTTCCTTGATCTTTTCAACGCTCTCCGGCTTCAGTATACGCACACCTTCCGCCGACTCTCCGCCGCAGGCCAGGGTATCCGCCAGCTTCGCGTAATCCTCCGTGCAGCTCACCAGACCCGCTCCGCCGCTTTCGTAATTCTCCGAAAGCTGGTAATTGCAGCTCTGTTCCATGGGAACGATACCTTCCTCATTTACGATAAACTGCTGCGCCAGACGTTCCAGCCCGTCATTAAAAGGCTTTGCAAAAAAGGTATCCGTAAAGCCCAGGGGCTCCCAGAGATTCTTCTTTAAGTATTCCCCGAAGCGCATCCCCGTAACACTCTCGATCACGGCTGCTGCCACATCATGGCTCAGGCTGTAAAGGAAATGGGTGCCCGGCTCAAATTTAAGAGGAGATTCCGCAAACGCATCCACCAGCTCCCGGGTGGTGGCCGCACTGCCCTTTTCCTTCAGCACACGCAGTATCCCGGGCCGCTCCAGGTCATAATCCAATCCGGACTGCATGGAAAGCAGCTGCCATATCCGCAGGCTCTCCTTTGCCGGCACCACCCCGGCTTCCGTCTCAACCATAAGCTCCCGGTATGCCGGCAGATATTTCCCCACCTCATCATCCGGGGCAAGCTTTCCCTGCTCTATCAGCTGCATGACAGCCGTCATGGTCTGTACCTTGGTCATGGAAAACATCAGATAGCGCTGATCGGCCTGCACCTTCTTTGTTTTGGCCGCATCCGACGTTCCGTTCATATGCCGGTAGATCTGTTTGTGGTCCTGATACACGATACAGTCCACCGACGGTATCCCTTTCTCCGTCAGTGAATCCAGATAAGCCGTCATTTTCTCCGCATCAAATCCGCTCATTTTTCCATCTCCTTTTCTGTATTTTGATCACAGGATCCTCACAAACTTCGGATGATCCACGATGCCTTCCGTTCCCGTAAAGCAGATATCCAGTTCCCCAGTAGCATAATCATATATTATCACATGATAGACATTCTCCGAATAGATCTTCTGAAAATTTGTATCCCATTCGGTATTTTCCCGGGTGACTATGCCCTTTATATCCGCCGGGGACATCTTCTCCTTCTCCCCCACCCAGGCGTTGTACTTGCAGAAGCGCAGGTAATTGCTCCCCACTCCGCTGAAATGGTCATCGCTTCCTTCCGTCACAAAGGCATTGACCACGCACAGGCTGTCCGGATTGTCCCAGACGATATCCTCCATCAGCGGCGTATCCTTGTCCCGCAGTGTGGACTTGCTGCTGATCTCTCCCGAATCATCCACGCAGTCTTCCGCCACAAAACAGTCCTTTTTATCCGTGATGATGATGTTATGGGAAAAGGTAAAGTTCTTGCTCTCCGCCACCATGTATTCACCCACGCTGCGGGCATCCGGCAGATTCTCCAGGGCATAGCGCAATTCATAGCTGTAGCACTTCTTCCCGTCACAGCTGTAATCCAGAAGGGTCCCGGCGTCCAGTATCCCGGCAAATACTCCCTTATCGTTCAGGCCCGTGAGCATGTCCAGCATCCCCAGCACCGCAAAGGAGCTGTAACTGTTTTTGTCCCCGCCCATGTTAAAATGCGTCACCGCATGGGCAGTACACATCTGGTATTCACTGCCCATGGGCCACTCCATGGTGCGGCTTACGATACGCTCTCCCGTGACGCTCTTTTCTCCCCATACGGAAAGGGCATTGCAGTTGGTGTCCCGTAAGCAGTCCGGCACCATATGCATGAGCAGCGCCTCCTCATAGCTGATGATCCCGTCGCTCTCCATCCCCCTCTTTCCGCCGCTTATGGTTTCGGCAAAGCCTTCCATCTCCTTCACATACTCGTCGGGTATATTCTTCTTAAGCTCGTTGATCCGCTCTACCACGGGAGTATAATCCCCGTCCAGATTCGGGAAAGCCCCGTCGATGTTCTCAAAAAGATAGGGTTCCAGAACCGCACTGAAATCCAGGCCCAGGCTAAGGATGGTCTCCGCGTATGCCTTTCCCGTCGCCTGATAGTCCCCGTCACTGTAATCCAGATACACTTCATAGTACGAGGGCTTCTTCTCGATGACGCATCTGCCGTCGGCGGAGCTGTAGCTCTCCAGGGCCTCTTCCTTCTGCGCCTCTTCCCCTTCATAGCTTTCCCGGTTCAGCCGCTCCCCCACAGGCTCCAGGGTGCTCACTACAGACGAAGGCGGCATCTCCGTATCAGGTACATCCAGGCCGCAGCCGGCCAGCAGGGCCAAGACGCTCACTAAAGCCGGGAGCCTTTTCAGTGCTTCTCTCATTTTTACCATCCCTGCTCCATCAGCCATTGGTTTATCTTCCGTTCCCTCTCCGTAAGCTCCGCATCGTCCTTAAGCTTTCCCAGTTCCATCTGACCTTCGATATGTCCGTCGATGAGGTAGATCACCTTCTCACTGACTGCCGCTACTCTGGCATTGTGGGTGACCATCATGACAGCCGTCCCTTCCCTGTTGATATCCGAAAGCTCACGCATCACCTCTCCGGCGGCTTTGGAATTCAGTGCTCCCGTAGGTTCGTCCGCAAAAAGCACCTTCGGATGATTGATGAGAGCCCTGCACAGGCAGGCTCTCTGCAGCTGTCCTCCGGACACTTCGTTGATCCGATTCTCCGCGATCTCCGTGATGCCCAGGCGCTGCATCAGCTCTTCCGCTTCTTCCTTTACCTTCTTCCTGTCCTCCCTGCCCGCATGATAAGCCGGGAGCAGAATGTTATCCAGTATGCACAGCTTCTTCATCATATACATCTGCTGAAAGATAAAACCCATGGAAAGCAGCCTGAGCTTAGCCATCTCCTTTTCGCTCATCCCCGTATAGCTCTTCCCCATAAAGCAGATCTCGCCGGCAGTAGCCCTGTCCATTCCGCTCACGGTATAGAGCAGGGTGGATTTGCCGCTTCCCGAAGGGCCCATGACCGTAACGAATTCCCCTTCCCGCAGAGAAAAGTCGATATCCTTAAGCACTTCATTACTGAACCGGTTTACGATATAGCTTTTGCACAGGCCTTTGGCCTCGATCAGTGTTTCCATTCAGTCCTCCCTGATACTCCACAGATTGATCTTCCTCATCCGGATCAGGCATATCCGCATGGATACCATCCCGATCACAAAGATGATCGCCGGAATGATCACAAGATTTTCCAGGGGATCCGGCACCAGATGTATCCCCGTATTCTGAAAACTCTCGAACACCTTCCCGGCAAAAGCGTCTACCACGGTCAGCTCCAGCAGATACGCAATGAGCATGGCGATCACCAGCATAAGAAAGCTCCGCAGCATCTGCCATTTTTTTGCATCCTTTTCCGAAAAGCCCATGCATTTCAAAATGGCTATGCCGGGAGTCTCGGCCGCAAGATCCACCGTGGTATAGAGGGTGGTGTTCAGTGCCAGTATAAAAGCGATCATCACGGAAAAGACGATCTTCAGCGCATCGATGGTCCCGGTGATATAGGAAAAATTCTCCCTGTTGGACTGCTCCTGTGTTTCAAAATACTGCTCCCCGAAGCGCTCCTTAAGCTTCTGTATCATGGCGGCATGGGAAGACTTCGGCCCCTCCAGATGGATATTGGTGATCCTCACAAAAGACTTATAGGCTCCCGTATATTCTTTACCCACGATGATCCCCGGTTCTCCGGCTTCCATGATGTCGTAGAAACCGCAGATGACAAACTCCCTCTGCACCGTATGAGCAGCTATCCTGTCATCATCGTATTCCTCGAACTCAAGCTTTATACTGTCCCCGATCTTATAGCCTTCCTTCCTGGCGGTATAGTAGCTGAGGATCGCCTCATCCGCCTTCAGGGGGAGCCGCCCGCCTTTCCTGAGGGGGATATCCTCATTCTCCGTATCCCCGAAACAGAGGGTGGCGGAGATATCTTCTTTTCCATCCTGCAGGATCATGGCATCCGAGCAGTTCACGAAACGCACGCTTAAGGGTATCCCTTCTTTATTTGCATCTTCCACAAAGGCCCGGACGGCCCCTTCGTAATCTCCGCCCTTCTGGAAATAATAATTCCCCAGATCACCCCAAAGCCCGAACACCACATCCCGTTCCAGCTGCAGGAAGCATCTCTGGTACTGAGGGCTGATGAGGGTGCTCTTCAGGTTAAAGACCGTGAGCAGGATAAGGGCGGCAAGGATGTAGCTGATGATCAGGAAGGAATATTTCCCGAAGCTGTTCACCAGATCCGCTATGGCAAGAAAGGAAGGGACTCTGATGCTCCCGAAACGATGCAGGGCCACAGGCCGGAAACGTCCGAAACGCTCCCCCGTATCCGTGCCCCGCAGGGCTTCCACCACAGGGATACGGCTGATGCGCCGCATCATAAGGGCCGCAAAGGAAAGGATCAGGATCACGATGGATAGGGATACGATCAGGGCTGTCTTCCGTATCAGCAGGGGATCCCGCATTATCATGTTCTTGCAGAACTGACGAAGGATATAACGGCACAGGACCGCTCCGGCCGTGATCCCCGCAATGCCGCCAATGAGCGCAAAGCTCACATATGTGGCTGCAAACATCCAGCGGTAACGGAAGGAGTCCACTCCGATGGCACGCATCATCCCGATCTCCTTCTCCTCCTGCTTTATGGCCGCGATCATCATATAGCGTATGGTGATCAGCACGATGAGAAGGATGGCGATACTCATGAACAGCAGGAAGTAGGAGATCACCACCAGTATCGTATAATCCGGATCGATCTCGGGGCTGTACTCATATGAACTGCAGGCTTTCACGAACCCTTTCTCGTAAAGCTCATCACAGATGCTTCCGGAAAGGTTAATGCTGCCCGCACGGAGGAGCAGTCTGCAGATACGGAAGGGCTCATCCGCTTTAAGCTTTTCATAATCCACCGGGGAGATGATGAGCTCTTCATAGCCCATATTTGCTGGGATCTTGTAGATCTCGGAAACCTTAAAGGCATATATCTTTCCCAGCTGTGTGGTGATCCGTATCTCATCCCCGATGTGTATACCCGCCAGATCGGAAAGGTTCAGGCTGATGGCCATAGTGCCTGATTCCAGGCCAAAGCGTTTATCCTGCTCATTATACAGCAGGCTTATACGTTCCGGCTGCGTGGTAAGATGAAAGGCCTTATGGCCGGGAAAAGCCGGATCCGAGGCGCAAAAGCCGTTAACACTGAACTCATCATCCATAACGGAAGCATATTCCGTAAGCTCTCCCTCGTTTACCAGCGCACTCTCCCCTATCCAATCCCGGAGGAGCTGCTTCTTCTCTTCAAAATTCCCGGCCCCCACATTAACGTTCACGGCGATATTGGCAATGTTGCAGAGCCTGTCCGTGCGGGGCCTGCCCACGATCTCCATATACATAAGCCCCGCTGCGGCCACCGAGATGACCGATGCGGCAATGATAAAGAGAAAGAGTATGATATTCAGACCCTTGTGTTCTTTCAGGTCATTGAACAGCATTTTAAAAAACATGTTTCAACACTCCCTTACCGATCAGAAAAATTTTAGCATGTCCGGAAGCCTAAATCCACCAAAAACTCACGTATTTTCTGCTGCATCAAAAAAACAATGGAAGGAATCCCCTCTGCATGCTATAATATCATAAAGGAGAAGCCTATGAAAAAAAAGATAGCGATCTTTACGACAGGTTGGGGCAGCGAGATACTGTCCCAGTTCCTTACAGGGATGCAGGATGCTCTTCGATCGGAGCAGGCCGATCTTTTCCTTTTCCTCTGCTACCCTACTTATATCGACACTCTGGCCATGAAACGCGGGGAGATGAATATCTTCACTCTCCCTGATCTTCATGATTTTGACGGAGCAGTGATCTTCGGCAGCGGGCTGGATTTCAAAGACCGTGTCGATGATATCATCGCCCGCAGCAAAAAAGCCGGTATCCCCGTGATCATGCAGGGATCCCGGCGTGAGGGAATCAGCTTTGTCGGCTCCGACAATTATCAGGCCACCAAGAACATGTGCGAGCATCTCACCAGAGAACATGGTGTTAAACGTATCAGCTTCTTTGCCGGCACTACGGATTCCCTGGATTCGGAGCTGCGGCTTAAAGCCGTACGGGATTACCTTGAAGAAAACGATCGTTCGGAGGACCTTACGGAAGTTTTCTATACCAAATGGGAAAACGCCGCTGTTACAAGACATGTGAACGAGATCTGCGCTGAAGGTGCAGAGCTCCCCGATGTCTTCATCTGCGCGAATGACGGTCTTGCCATGGAATGCTGTGTAACGCTGTCAAATAACAGCTACGAAGTCCCTAAGGATGTCCTGGTCTGCGGATATGATCATATCGATGACAGCCAGGTCTTCGATCCTTCCATCTCCTCTGTAGATCAGTGCTTTACGGAGATGGGCGCTGCCGCCGGAAAGCTCTGGCTGGAACTTATGGCAGGCGCTGAACCCGGAAAAACACACATCATCCCCTGTCAGTTCATCCCGGGAGACAGCTGCGGCTGCTATGAGACCCGCAACAGTGACAAGATGCGCAGGCGCAAAGGGCGTGAAGCTTTCTCTAAACGTGCCATGACTACCTACTTCAACCGCAAGCTCAACCTGATCGATTCCACGATACTCTCCTGTCTTACCTATCAGGATTTCAAGCGGAACCTGCATCGACTGCTGGCAGAAAATCATGATTATGAGGGCGATTCCTTCCATATCCTGCTGGAGCCGAATTTCGGACTTTCCATATACGATCCTAATATCCGCCTTAACACCAAAGGTTACAGCAAACAACTGGAAGTGCTTTACTCCACGGAAGACGGCGTCAGCTTCAAAGAAGACCGCTTCTCCTCATCCGAGCTGATCCCGGGCTACGATCCGGAGGGTCCCAATCATCTCTATGTCTTCCTTCCGCTTCACGAAGCCGATGAAGCATACGGATATATCATATTCAGGGACTGCATGGAAAAAGTGGAGAACCATTTCCTTCACACCTATCAGAGCCGCATGGGGCTTGTCTTTGACAAGTTCCGTCATGCCTTAAGCCTCGATCTGATAAACAAACGACTCCTGGATCTGATGCGGCGCGATCCGCTGACCAACGTGAACAACCGTATGGCCTATGAGGATAAGGAAAAGTACATACAGTCAAAGATCAATTCGGAAACGGCGTCGGATTTCGCCATCGCGATGTTTGATGTGAATAATCTGAAGCTGGTCAATGATTCCTTCGGACATGATGCCGGCGACGAATACCTGATCCGCGCCTGCCACCTGATCTGCAATATCTTCAAGCACAGTCCGGTATACCGCGTCGGCGGAGACGAGTTCATCGCCATCCTTTCCGGGAACGATTTTGAAGACCGGGAGCATCTTAAGGAAGATCTGGATCATCACATGAGCCCTTATTCCAACCGTTTACCTCTCCCCTCCGATTATGTTTCCATCGCATGCGGCATTTCCGTTTATGTTCCCGGAAAAGATATGTCCGTGCAGGATGTGGTCAAACGGGCCGATGAAGAAATGTACCGGGTCAAAGCTCTTATGAAACAGTCCGCTTCATGAGGAACGGGGTATCTTAAGGCTCTTTAAGTATTTCTTCTGTTCCTCTGTGATACGATAGCTTTCCACCGCTTTCTGTATCGCCTTGTTATGTGTCCAGTCATCCAGCCTGTGCTTTTCCATATAAGGCAGGGCTTTATCGTATTGTTTTGCCAGGGCCGTGGCAAAATACCAGGCGATCATCATATTGACGTAATACTCATCCGAACGGAGAAGCGTCACCATTTCCGGATATGCGGGATCAAAATCCTCATCCAGGAAATGCTCCATCAGCATGCCGATCCCGAAGCGTATGGTGTATGTCTCATCGGAATGTATCCATATCTTTATTTTTTCCGCCAATTCTTTTTTATGCTTTTTAAAGACCTTGGGAGACATCTGATCGCAGGTGGCCCAGTTATTCACGTAAGGAAGGAAACGTTCCAGCTCTTCCATGCATTTTTCATAATCCTTCATTCCGGAAATGATAAAAGCATGGAGCTGATCTTCATCAAAATACGAATGGGGCAGCTCGTTAAGAAAGCTCTGAAGCTCTTCCTTCTTAAGCAGTTCTTTGGCATATTTTCGAAGCTCCGGCGTTCTCACCCCGATCATCTTTTTGCTGTCGACAGTCGGGATCAGTTTGCTCTGAAAATCCCGGTATTTCTCGTCCTGCAGCTCAAAAAGGCTTTTTTGTATCTCTTTTGTAAGCATTCCCCATCCTCCCTTACGGATCCAGCTTTTTGTTAAAGGAAACATGACTTTCCAGTTCCGAAAATCCGAGTTTTTTATAGAAATGGTATGCCGGAGCATTGGCATCGGTCTGCAGGAAGATATTTTTAAGTCCCATTGCCTTTATGGCCTTCTCTATCTCCTGCATAAAATAAGTCCCTGCGCCTTTCCCCTGCCTGTCCCTCCTAACACACAGTTCGTCGATACAGTATTCCGTACCCGTAAACCAATGCTTTATATATCCCATGGAAACCGCGATAAGTTCATCTCCGTCATAGAGGCCGTAAGTCAGGGAATAAGCCTGTCCCGTCAGATCGTTGATGTAGCGGTCCAGCTGTACTTCATCCGACCAGTCATCATTCCAGGGCTCATTCGAAAAAACCGAAGTAAACAGCTCCTTTACCGCTTCTTTTTCCTTTACCCCGATACTCTTAAACTGAAACATGTTTTCCCCCTAATCACTGTAATTCGTATCGCAATTGATGTTCACCGAATATCCGGGATACGCTTCCTCTACTTCCTTCCGTATCATCTCGCTCATCTTCTGCTTATCCGGGATACTGAAATCCATGGTCACATCAAAAGATATCTTCTTTTCCGTATTCTCGATGAACACTCCGTGACAGTTCACCACGCCTTCATGAGAACGTGAGAGCTCCCCTATCTTTTCCCGCATTCTGACTTTTTCCTCATCTTCATTATCCACGGCATAGATCCCGACGGTCATGAAGATATGGAACTTTTCCAGCACCGCATTCTGCACCTTCTGGGTAAGGGCATGGAGACTGTTGGCGCTCATACTCCCGTCCACCTCTATATGCAGGCTGCCGATGGCGGAATCCGGCCCGTAATTATGCAGGATCAGGTCGTAGCAGCCCATCACTCCGTCAATGGCATTGACGGTCTCTTTGATCTCGGAGGTGATGGCACTCTCCGGCCGCTTTCCGATCACATGTCCCAGGGCCTCCAGCAGCATCTCCAGACCGGCCTTTACGATAAAGAGGGAAATGATCGCGCCTATGATACCGTCCACGGAAAAGTGTCCGAAATACATCACCGCCGCAGCGATCAGGGTGGATGCCGAAAGGATGGCATCAAAGCTGGCATCCGAACCGGAAGCCACCAGGGCATCGGAGGCATATCTCTCGCCCTGCCCTTTCACATAACGCCCAAGGATCAGCTTGGTCACCACCGAAACAAGGATGATGATAACGGTCACCAGGGAGTATTCCGGCTGGGAAGGGGTGATGATCTTCTTTACGGATTCCACCAAAGATGCCGCCCCGGCTGAAAAAACGATGAGGGCGATGAGTATGGTGCTGAAGTATTCGATACGCCCGTAGCCGTAGGGATGATCCTGATCCGGCTTCTTTTTGGCCAGCTTGATACCCAGTATGGTGATAACAGAGCTGAAAGCATCCGTCAGATTGTTCAGGGCATCCAGCACCACTGCGATGGAACCCGCAACTATACCGGCCCCGGCTTTGAAAGCCGCCAGAAACACATTGGCTGCTATACCGATGATGCTTGTCCTTGTGATGGCCTTTTCACGCACCTTATTGTCCGTTGTCTTCTTCTCTTCTTTACTCATCTCTTTTTCCGCACTCCATTCAAAAAACTGTCCGGAGAGAAATAACTCTCCGAACAGTTACGATACAGAACGAAAGCGGATATGTCAACTCCTTATGAAGCCAGGTCCTTTTTCAGATATACCGTAAAGGATGCGGCCAGGGACAGCAGGATCACGCTTATGCCCGTGATCAGTGCAGCCGCAGACATTTCCTTTCCGGAAAAGATCTCTGATGCGTTGGTGTAGGAAAAAGGTCCGGCAAAAAGATAGTCCTTCATATCCGGCACCACCCTTCCGATCAGGTCGTAGGCATAAAACAGAAGGGCGATCCCCAGTCCCACGCCTATACGGTTCCTTGCAGAGCAGGCCGATATGATCAGGGCCACGGAGGATACCTCCACGTTCATGAGCAGCATGCAGCCAAGGAAGATCAGCAGTTCCTTCATGGGGATCTCTTCCCCCAGCGCAATAAAACCGCCTATATACAGTACTCCGCAGATCAGGGTAAAGCTTACCAGCTCTGCCAGAAGGGCCAGGCACTTTGCACATACGATACGCCCTCTGGATACGGGCAGTGAATAAAGGAATTCGCCGGTATGGGCATCTTCCTCCTTGGAAAGGAGCACCGTTGCCATGATTGCTGCGAACATGGCACTGCCCAGTCCGTGTACCGTTCCCACTTCCGTGGCAAAGAAGCCCCCCAGCGTGGCTATACTTAAGGTACTCATACCGAAGGCATCAGAAAAGGCTCCCATGTTGGAAAAGGTATCCGCCATAGCGGCCATATCCCCTTCCATGCTGGTATACATCAGTATGCAAAGGAAGCCCATGCCACCCACGCTCAGACTCCAGATCAGAAGACTCTTAAGGCCCAGTTTCCATTCATGTCTGCATATCGATAACATTTACTTTCCCTCCTTTCCCTCATAGAAATGCATGAACATCTCTTCCAGTGACGGTTCCTCTATGTAGAGATTATCCAGCTTTTTCTTAGCCAGCTCACTGACCAGTTCATTGATATCCCCGTTAAAGATGTACTCTTCCTGTACTCCGTCCACGCTCAGCTTTACGGTCTTTGCGCTGCTCTCGGTAAGGTTTTCGACGCTGTCTTCCCTTATCAGGCGCCCCTCCCGCATCACTGCGGCACGCTCACAGTAGCGGCTCACCTCCGAAAGTACATGGGTGGAAAGAAAACAGGTAGCTCCCTCCCGGACATATTCCTTTATGAGTGTAAAGAAAGTGTTCTGCATCAGCGGATCCAGTCCCGAGGAAGGTTCGTCAAAGATGAAGAGCTTCGGCTTATGCTGCATGGCACAGACGATGCTCACCTTCTTCCTGTTCCCGAGGGAGAGTTCCTTGATCCTTTTGTTCGTATCCAGCTGAAGCCTCTCACAGAGCATTGCGGCTTCCTTCCTGCAATCCAGCCCCCGTACCTGCGCCGCAAAGCTTATCACCTCCGACACCTTCATGGCGGGATAGAACAGGGCTTCCGAAGGCATATAGCCCACATCCTTAAGAATGGCCGTATGCTCCGAGCGGCTGTCACGTCCGAAGATCTCGATCTTTCCGCTGTCAAAATTCAGAAAGCCCAGCATGGAGCGTATGGTGGTGGATTTGCCCGCTCCGTTGGGGCCGATAAATCCGTAGATCTCTCCTTCCTTCACTTTAAGAGTAAGATCCGTCACGCCGCGTTTCTTTCCGTAAGTCTTTGTAAGTCCTTCGATCTTTATCACATCACTCATATTTTTGTCCTCCTGAAATACCAATAACACAAAAAAAATACGGGAGCAATATCTGCTCCCGTATGCTGCACTTATTCGTCTTTATCCTGCACTTTTCCGGGATGTTCCGCCTGGAAAAGCCTCAGGTCTTCGTTCAGTATCTTATCGTCTATCCTCCGTTTTGCGCGGTAGATCAGGAATACACAGAAATAAACCAGGAGTATGTATGCCGTAAACACACCGGAAAGCCACAGCTTCTTATCAAACCAGCCCAGGAAGTATGATAAGAGGGTGTACAGGACTGTGCATACGCCGACCCCCAGCCATTCCCGGCCTCTTAAGCTGTCCGCCTCATCAAAATTGTTGAAGCCGTAAACCTGCAGGTAACCGATGAGATAACAGGCCAGTATCATCTCGCTCATATGCAGTATGCCTGCCTCGTAAACGCCGCAGACCAGCTTATATACGCAGTAGAAGAAAAGCACCGCAAAGAAATAGAGGCAGGATTTGAACTCGATCCCGATCTCCCGGGTCAGATACCTTTCCCAGAGGCTCAGTTTATTCTTCTTATCCATTTGACACTCCTCCCTTCAGATACTTCCGGAATTCGGAAGCATAGGCTCTGGAGATGATGATATGCTCCCCGTTATCCAGGGTTGCATCGATACGGTTCGAGGAAAGACTCTTCAGTGACTTTACCTTATCCACATTGATGATCATGGCTTTGCTGCAACGGAAAAAACGTATGTCGTTAAGCTGCAGCAGCATCCCCTGAAGGGAATAGTCCATCCGGAACACATCCTCCCTGGTGCAGGCAAAGGTCTTGTCATCCACGGATTCGATGTATAGGATATCCTCCGGATCGATAACGACCCGCTGATCATCCTTCCGCCCCGTGATCTTCGTATTCCCGCCGTTCAGCACATCCAGGATCTTCTTTATCTCCGGGCGCAGCTCCTTATATCGGATAACGATCGACTCTTCTCCCGAATCTATCTGTCTGATATCGATCTTCAAGTGACAGCCCTTATCCCTTCTCTGACTCCGGGAGCAGTTCCGCTCTGTCTCCGGCCCTCATCAGCAGACTCCTGCTCTCTTTCCCGATCCGCACCCGGCATTCCCCGTCATGATCCGCCGTGATGACGGCCCGGCTTAAACTTCCGTCCTTCCATTCCATATCCACCGCATAGCCCCCTTTGGCCCGGAGCCCCTTAATGCTTCCATCCCCCCACTGTGTCGGGAGTGCCGGGAGCAGGATAAGCTCCCCGTCGCAGCACTGCAGGAGTGCCTCCGCCATGGCGGCCGTACCACCGAAATTCCCGTCGATCTGAAAAGGCGGATGGTTGTCAAACATATTTGGATTGGTGGAAAGGGCCAGGAGCTTTAAGAGGTTCTCATACAGCTTTTCGCTGTCATAAAGCCGTGCCCACATATTGGCGATCCACGCCCTGCTCCAGCCGGTATGTCCTCCACCGTGGGAAAGGCGTCTTTCCAGGGTGGCCCGGGCTGCTTTCGCCAGTTCCGGCGTCTTATCCGGTGTGATCAGATCTGCCGGATGCAGGGCAAAAAGCTGGGAGATGTGCCTGTGGCCGATCTCCACCTCATCATAATCCACTGCCCATTCCTTGATCTGGCCGTATTTCCCTATCTCCGGCTGCGGAAGCTTTTTAAGCATGCCCTTGAGCTCTTCGGCAAATCCGGGATCACAGTCCAGTATCTCACTCGAACGTATCACATCCGTAAAGAGCACCGTAAGGATCTGGGAATCCATGGAAGGCCCGATGCACATGCAGCCCTCTGTCCCCTTCTCCGTACGGTAGGTATTTTCCGGAGAAACGGAAGGGGATGTGAGAAGCCTTCCTTCACTGTCCTCGATCAGAAAGTCCGTAAAGAATTCCGCCGCTTCCTTTAACAGGTGATAATGCTTTTTAAGGAACTCCTTATCCCCCGTGTATTCGTAATGGGTAAATACGTGTATGGCCAGCCAGGCTCCGCTCATGGGCCAGATGGTCGCCGGTATCCATTTATCCTGCGGGGCGGTATCCCCCCAGATATCCGTATTATGATGGCATACAAAGCCTTTGTGGATGCCGTACATCTCTTTTGCCGTGATCCGCCCATTATCGCAGATCCGCTCCAGCAGATCAAAGAGGGGCAGATGACATTCGGAGAGATTGCAGCTCTCCGCCGGCCAGTAGTTCATCTCCGTATTGATATTGACGGTGAACTTGCTCCCCCAGGCAGGCCACATGTCCTTATTCCATATCCCCTGCAGGTTCAGGGGCTGGCTTCCCGGCCGGCTGCCGCTGATCATCAGGTAGCGTCCGAAATTGAAATACAGGCTCATCAGGGCATTATCCGCTGCCCCCTCTTCCTTAAGTCTCTTAAGCCTTTCATCCGTGGGAAGCTCCGAAGCGCCTTCACTGTTATCCGAAAGCTTAAACTCCACACGTTCATAGAGACTCTTATAATCCCTGATATGTGCTTCTTTTACCAGCTCGTATTCCTTTTGCAGTACGGCCTTTGCATCTTCCATGGCCCTCCGTATGCAGCGCCCGCTGTCTGCAAGGGCCGGATCCTCCTTACTGCGCAGATGGTCTCCGCTTTCACTCAGGCTGTTTTCATAAAAGCTCGTGCGGGCTGTGAGCACCAGCGTAGCCTCATCCGCATCCGCAACCCTTATCACATTTCCTACCGTGCGTAAGCTTCCGCCTTTTACGCTGCCCCCCAGCACGGCGGCAAAAAAGATCCCGTCCCTTGAACCGGTCCCGCCGCTGTAGAGTATGCAGTCCGGTGCACAGGGGCGGTTATCATCGTAATAATCGTCCCGTCCGTCCAGTGAAGCATCAAAGCTTATGCTGCCGGCTTCGGAAGCCTTTATATGGACGATCAGGGCATTATCCGGTGCGGATACAAAATACTCCCTCTCATAGACACAGTCGCCGGCACGGTATGTAACAGCTGCAATAGCTTCTTTTATATCCAGGCTTCGGCAGTAATCCGTATAAGGGTTCTCCTCCTGCCCTTTCGTATCAAAAGCGATCCGCAGCTCCCCAAGAGGCATGTAGTGCCTGCTGTTGGGGTTGATCCCCTGCATCTTCTCAAAGGCCAGCTTCTCCGCCGCGGGTATATCCCCTTTCTGTAAGAGTTCCCTTACTTCTTTCAGGCCTTCCCTTGCATCCGGATTGATACGCTGCCGCAGGCCGCCGGACCATACGGAATCTTCATTAAGCCCGATCAGCTCCTGCCCGGGATCCCCATAGACCATGCCGCCGATACGGCCGTTTCCTATGGGCAAGGCTTCGTTAAAATCCTCCGCAGCTTTGGTATAGCGCAATACAGTATCTTCCCGCATAAGCTCTCCTTTCCCTCACCAGGCTCTTTCCAGGATCATCGAGGCCTTTGCTTTTTTCCGTCCCAGGAAGAAAAACACCAAAGCCCCGGCCGAGGACAGGATCGTAAGCAATATCAGGGCATAGGCCAGGGTGCCGCGTCTTCGGTATTCCGACACGGCCGCCCCCAGAAGATAGTGTTCTCCGGCCAGCGTACGGTCTGTTTCTTTCAGCAGTGCGGCGATCAGCTCCGTCCTTTCCTTCCCTTCTGAAGGAAGGCTTAGGGAGATCATCATGCGTGAATAATGCCCTCCCACATACTGTTCCGCGGTACCGCTGATCAGCTCTCCCAGTCCTTCCGAAAGCTCCTGCGCCGCATCACACAGGCCTCCGCCAAAGCGCTCCGTGTCAGCAGCCAGTGCTTCCGCATCGGCCAAAAGCTCCCAGAGTGACAGCTTAAGCTCCGGATCATAAGCCGAAGAAGCTGCATACATAAGGGATATCAGTTCCGCATCTTTGCCGAAGAGAAGGACAAGATCCTCCCTGTCCATCGTATCTTTTCCCAGGACCGCTGCCATCTGTTCTCCGCTTCTTTCGATGCTCTCACGTTCTGTTTCCCCGATGGCCGCCGCGTATCCTTCGTCTGTAAGAAGCTCCTCCCGTATAAAGCTGACAAAAGCCTCCGGAGCAGCTTTCCACTCCCCGATCTCAGAGTTTTTATATTGCTTCAGAAGAAAGACCTTCCTGATCCCGGAAGGATCCAGATCCAGAAAAGCCGACAGCTCGTCAGCGGTATATTCCGTATCATTGGAAGCTCCGTCCATGATACGGTGTATCACCTGCAGCCGGTCTTTGGTGGCCGTATTCAGAAAAGGAGACATGTTATTGATCATCATGTTCACCAGTTCATCACAGCTCATGGTATTGCCCCGCATACCCTCGTTCCTGGCCTTACCGAAGGCCTGATCCACAAGACTCTGGGAAAGGGCAAGCATTCCCGCCAGCTCCGATGCGCTGTGCTGGGCACTGATCCGTTCCGGATCCGAAAACTTTTCGATAAGATCCAGCCGGTCTTTCATTTTCTTATCCTGTGAAAAGCTTAAGAAGGGATCGTCTCCCTCCGCTTCTTTCACCGAAGCGGCAAAATCCGAAAGCGTAAAACTTCCCGAGCAATCCTCGGAACCGTGTTTTTCCAGATAGACCAGAAGCAGCTTTTCCGTCAAACTCTCAGGCAGGTCCAGGAGGACCGCCAGTTCAGCCCCCGACTTCTCCTCCGAAAGCCCCGCAGTATCCATAAAGAGCATAGCCCGTTCGGGATCCGAATCCAGCTTAACCCCGCCTTCCGTGAAGGCTTTCATATCACTGCGACAAAACTCAAGCAGCTCCTCTGCCCCCGGCAGGCCCTCCACAGACGCATCTTCATAATGCATAAAGAACAAAAGATGTATGAACTCCGGCGCGATATCCAGGCCGTTTTCGGAAAGACGCCCGGAGATCTCCGTATCGCTCATGGGCCGCAGCACACTGTCGCTGTAGCCGGACAGCTCCGTAAGCGCCGCCTCCTTTTCCTGAAGGCCCTCCATGAGCTCCGTAGCGGCATCGGCCTCTTCATTCGTATACAAAAAGAAGAGCGTCTCCGTACCGGTTGCCGAACTGTTACGGCTGACGGTGGCAGGAAGCTCTTTCTGCATCCGTTCCGTCCCTCTCCGCACGTCGGAGCAAGCGGAACGGTACATACTGTTTC
>JAFZOW010000077.1 GCA_017552715.1 Lachnospiraceae bacterium | reverse complement strand
CTCTGCCATCAAGCAGGTGGCCAGCGGACGTTTCGGTGTGACCAGCCGTTACCTTGTAAGTGCCAGGGAGATACAGATCAAGATGGCTCAGGGAGCGAAGCCCGGTGAAGGCGGACATCTGCCCGGCAAGAAGGTTTATCCCTGGATCGCCAGGACCAGGCATTCCACACCCGGTGTGAGCCTGATCTCGCCGCCGCCTCATCATGATATCTATTCCATCGAGGATCTGGCACAGCTGATCTACGATCTGAAGTGTGCCAACAAAAATGCAAGGATCTCGGTGAAGCTGGTTTCCGAAGCCGGTGTGGGTACCGTGGCTGCAGGTGTGGCCAAGGCGGGTGCCGGCGTGATCCTGATCTCGGGTTATGACGGAGGTACCGGCGCAGCGCCTCTTTCCTCCATCCATAACGCAGGCCTGCCCTGGGAGCTGGGCCTGGCGGAAACCCATCAGACCCTGATCGCCAACGGCCTCCGTGACCGCGTGGTCATCGAGACGGACGGCAAGCTCATGAGCGGCCGGGATGTGGCCATCGCGGCCATCCTGGGAGCCGAGGAATTCGGCTTTGCCACGGCACCTCTGATCACCCTGGGCTGTGTGATGATGCGGGCCTGCCAGTCGGATACCTGCCCCATGGGGGTGGCTACCCAGAACCCGGAGCTGCGTGCACGCTTTGCAGGAAAGCCCGAATACGTGGAGAATTTCATGCGCTTCATCGCCAGACAGCTGCGGGAATACATGAGCCGTCTGGGTGTGCGTTCCGTTTCGGAGCTGGTGGGCAGAACGGATCTGTTAAGGAGAAAAGACGGATTAAATGAGCGGGGCCGCAAGATCGAGCTTTCCCGCATCCTTACGGATATGTCTGCGGAGAGGACCTGCTATAAGCCCGAGAGAGCCTTTGATTTCCATCTGGAGACAACGAAGGACGAAGCTCTGCTCCTGGCCGACAAGGCGGTGCAGAAGGCCATGGAGGGCGGAAAGAGCGCGGAACTTTCGGTGAAGCTGAAAAGCGTGGACCGTACCTTCGGAACTCTGCTTGGAGCCGAGATCACAAGGCGGCATCCCGAGGGGCTTCCGGATGACAGCATCGTGATACGCTGCAAAGGCTCCGGCGGACAGAGCTTCGGCGCCTTTATCCCCAGGGGCTTAAGCCTCTACCTGGAAGGGGACAGCAACGATTACTTCGGTAAGGGCCTTTCCGGCGGAACCCTGACGGTGCGCGTGCCGAAGGAAGCAAAATACGATCCTCACGAAAACGTGATGGTGGGTAATGTGGCCCTGTACGGAGCCACTTCCGGTAAGGCCTTTATCGCGGGGAAAGCGGGAGAGCGTTTCTGCGTACGTAATTCCGGTGCCCTGGCGGTGGTGGAAGGCGTAGGCGAGCATGGCTGCGAATACATGACCGGCGGTGTTGCGGTGATCCTGGGAGAGACCGGGAAGAACTTTGCGGCCGGTATGAGCGGCGGTGTGGCCTATGTGCTGGATGAATACAATCATCTGTACAGGAACTTAAACCACCAGCTGGTCCTTATGGAAAAGCTGGAGCAGAAGAACGATCTGGAGGAGCTTAAGAATATCTTAAAGCAGCATGTGGAGGCCACCGATTCGGTGAAAGCAAAAGAGATCCTGGAGCATTTTGAGGATTATGTTCCGATGTTTAAAAAGATCATCCCCATCGATTACAAGAAGATGCTGAAAGGGATCGCCAAATTCGAAGAGCAGGGTGCTGATCCGGAAACGGCCAGGATCGAAGCTTTTCGGGCCTTTGTTGAAGGAGGTATGGAGTGATGGGAAAGACGGGAGCATTTCTGGACTATGCGAGGAAGGACGATCCGGTCCGTGAGGCGGAAGTCCGGGTAAAGGATTTTAAGGAATTTCACGGGGATCTTTCCCAGGCGGAACGGCAGAAGCAGGCGGCCAGATGTATGGACTGCGGCGTGCCTTTCTGCCAGGCGGGCTGCATGATCGCGGGGATGGCCTCCGGCTGCCCCCTCAGGAATCTCGTGCCGGAGGTGAACGGCCTGGTGTGCCTGGGCCGTATGGAGGAAGCCTACCGCAGGCTTTCCGTGACCCACAGCTTTCCGGAGTTTACTTCCCGGGTGTGTCCCGCCCTCTGCGAAGCGGCCTGCACCTGCGGACTGAACGACGCGCCTGTCTCCACCAAGGAGAATGAGAAGGCAGTGATCGAATATGCCTATGCCAACGGACTGGTGAAGGAGGAAGCCCCTGCGGTGCGTACGGGTAAAAAGGTTGCTGTGGTGGGCAGCGGACCTTCCGGCCTGGCGGCGGCACAGCTCTTAAACCGCAGAGGACATACAGTCACGGTATATGAAAGAAAAGACCGTGTGGGCGGGCTGCTCCGTTACGGCATACCCAACATGAAGCTGGACAAGTCCGTCATCGACCGGAGAGTGAAGCTGATGGAGGAAGCCGGCGTACGCTTTGTGGTGAATGCGGATGTGGGAAGAGACATCTCCGCAGCTGAACTGAAGAAGGAAAACGATGCCGTGATCCTCTGCTGCGGGGCTTCGCAGCCCAGGGATATCAGTGCTCCCGGCAGGGAAGGGACGGATATACGTTTTGCCGTGGACTTCCTGGGAGAGGTCACCAAGCGTCTGCTGGACAGCGATTTCTCGGATGTTCCCTATGAGCTGGCGAAGGATAAGGATGTGATCGTCATCGGCGGCGGTGACACGGGCAACGACTGTGTGGGCAGCTGCATCCGCCTGGGTGCAAAGAGCGTGACCCAGCTGGAGATGATGCCCAAGCCTTCGGAGACGAGGCTGCCCTCCAATCCCTGGCCGGAATGGCCCAGGATCCTTAAGACCGACTACGGCCAGGAGGAAGCCATCATGCGCTTCGGAGAGGATCCCCGGATTTATCAGACCACGGTAAAGGAATTTGTGCGGGATAAGAAGGGGAAGCTGAAGGAAGTGGTGCTGGTCTCCCTTACACCCCAGAAGGATAAAAAGACGGGACGCATGAACATGGTGCCTGTGGAGGGCTCGGAGAAAAAGCTTCCGGCACAGCTGGTGCTCATAGCCGCAGGCTTCCTGGGCAGTGAGAAATATGTTACCGAGGCCTTCGGCGTGGAGACGGACGGAAGGACGAACGTGAAGACCGCTCCCGGGGCTTATGCAGCATCGGAAGCCGGGATCTATACCGCCGGTGATATGCACCGGGGCCAGTCCCTGGTGGTCTGGGCCATTTCGGAAGGCCGGAGTGTGGCCAAGGCCGTGGACGAAGCACTGATGGGCTATACGAATCTGTGAGGTGGGAGATGAGCAAATATATCTTTGTGACAGGCGGTGTGGTATCGGGACTGGGAAAAGGGATCACGGCGGCCTCTCTGGGACGGCTTTTAAAAGCCCGGGGCCTGAAGGTGGCGGCCCAGAAGCTGGATCCTTATATCAATGTGGATCCCGGAACCATGAGCCCTTACCAGCACGGTGAGGTATATGTCACCGAGGACGGGGCGGAAACGGATCTGGATCTGGGGCATTATGAACGTTTTATCGATGAAGATCTGAATCGCTATTCCAATCTGACCTCAGGTAAGGTATACTGGAATGTGCTGAATAAGGAACGGAGGGGGGAATACCTGGGTTCCACGGTGCAGGTGATCCCCCACATCACCAACGAGATCAAGGGATTTGTTTACCGTGTGGGTCACGAGACGGACGCGGATGTGGTGATCACCGAGATCGGCGGTACCATCGGTGACATCGAATCCCAGCCTTTCCTGGAGGCGGTGCGTCAGATCTCGCTGGAGGTGGGAAAAGAGAACAGCCTCTTTATCCATGTGACCCTGGTGCCCTATCTGCACGGTTCGAGGGAACACAAGTCCAAACCGACGCAGCATTCCGTAAGGGAACTGCAGGGAATGGGCATCGCGCCGGACATCATCGTCCTGCGCTGCAATGAGCCTCTGGAGGAGAGCATCTTTAAGAAGATCTCCATGCTCTGCAATGTGAAAGAGGACTGTGTCATTGAGAACCGTACGCTGGACAGCCTTTATGAAGCGCCCCTGATGCTGGAGGCATCCAACTTCTCCGCTGTGGTCTGCAGGGAACTGGGGCTGGAAACACCGGCTCCGGACCTGAAGGAATGGCAGCAGATGGTAAGCAGCATCGAAAACCGTTCAAGGACGGTGACCATCGCGCTGGTGGGGAAATACGTGCAGCTGCACGATGCCTATCTTTCCGTAGCGGAAGCCCTGCATCATGCGGGATTTGCCACGGGAGCCGATGTTAAGATCGAATGGCTTGACTCGGAAGAGCTGGATGAAGATAATATCGAAGAACGCTTAAAGGATGCGGACGGCATACTGGTGCCCGGCGGCTTCGGGGACCGGGGCATCGAAGGCATGGTACTGGCGGCAAAATATGCACGGGAAAAAGGCCTGCCTTATCTGGGAATCTGCCTGGGTATGCAGATCGCCGTGATCGAGTTCGCACGGGATGTGGCGGGGATCAAAGATGCCTGTTCCGGAGAGTTCCATGCGGCTTCGGAGCATAAGGTCATCGATTTCATGCCGGGACAGTCCGATGAGGTGGATAAGGGCGGGACCCTCCGCCTGGGAAGCTATCCCTGCAGGATCACTCCGGGGACCCTGATGGAGCGCTGCTACGGGCAGCCGGAGATACAGGAACGGCATCGTCATCGTTATGAGTTCAATAATGAATACCGGGAGACCTTGTCCGGAGCCGGACTGGTGATCTCGGGCATATCTCCGGACGGGCGTCTGGTGGAGACGGTGGAGCTTAAGGACCATCCCTTCTACCTGGGCGTGCAGTATCATCCGGAATTCAAATCAAGACCCAACCGTCCGCACCCGGTCTTTCAGGGCTTTGTGGAGGCGGCGATAAAGAGCGGCAACTAAGGAGAGGAAGCGGTAATGAAAAAGAAAAAACTGATCCTGGAGGACGGGAGCGAATACGTAGGCCTGGGTTTCGGAGCGGATAAGGATGCGGTATTCGAGATCGTCTTTAATACCTCCATGGCCGGATATCAGGAGATCCTTTCGGATCCCTCCTATACCGACCAGGGTATCGTGATGAGTTATCCGCTGATCGGGAATTACGGTATCACGGATGAGGATTTTGAGAGCCGTACGGTAACGCCGGCGGCTTTGATCGTCCGGGATCTGAATGAGAATCCTTCCAATTTCCGCTCCATCTGCTCGGTCTCCGAGATGCTGGAGGAAAACGGCATCCCCGGGATCTGTGGAGTGGACAGCCGGAAGCTGGTGCGCAGCATAAGGGATCTGGGTTCCCGCAGAGGGATACTTACGGATACGGAGGTGTCGCTGGAGGAAGGCATTAGGCGCATTAAGGAGACGGAAGTCCCTCATGATGCTGTGGCCCGCTGCAGCTGCAAAAAGAAGCATTACAGCCGTACCGCCAATCCGAAGTACCATGTGGTGACCCTGGATTGCGGGATGAAGAGCAATATCGTGCGCATGCTGAACAAAAATCACTGCAATGTGACCATCGTGCCCTATGCCACGGACGCCGAAGAGATAATGTCTCTTAAGCCGGACGGGCTTTTTGTTTCCAACGGCCCCGGGGATCCGGAGGATGTGCCGGAGGTGATCGAAACCCTGCGGGCTCTCCGTGGAAAGCTTCCCATGTTCGGCATCTGCCTGGGGCATCAGCTGATCGCCCTGGCCGGAGGTGCAAAGACCTATAAGCTTAAGTTCGGTCACCGCGGCGGAAATCATCCCGTCAAAGATGTACGCAGCGGAAAGATCGAGATCACCAGCCAGAATCACAGCTATGCCGTAAAAGAGGAAACTCTTAAGGGGACGGGGCTTTCCGTATCCCATATCAATCTTTTGGATGGAACCGTGGAGGGCCTGTACAGTGATGAGGACAGGCTCTTTTCCGTACAGTATCATCCGGAAAGTGCACCGGGACCTCAGGATTCCGGCTATCTGTTTGAACGTTTTACGGATCTGATGAAGGGAGTTTGACATGCCGAAGCGACAGGATCTTAAGAAAATACTGGTGATCGGTTCGGGCCCGATCGTGATCGGACAGGCGGCGGAGTTTGACTATGCCGGAACCCAGGCCTGCCTGGCCCTGAAAGAAGAAGGTTACGAGGTGGTGCTGGCCAATTCCAATCCGGCCACCATCATGACGGATAAAGCCATTGCGGATAAGCTGTACATGGAGCCGCTGACACTGGAGTATATGGCAAGGATCTGCCGCTATGAGCGGCCGGATGCCATCGTCCCCGGGATCGGCGGACAGACGGGCTTAAACCTTTCCCTGCAGCTCTACGATAAGGGGGTGCTGGAGGAGTGTGAGATCGAGCTTCTGGGGACCGACGCGGAGAGCATACGCAGGGCCGAAGACAGGGAACTCTTTAAGGAATTGTGTGAGGAGCTGGGGGAGCCCGTGGTGCCTTCCGGCATTGCGGAATCCGTGGAAGAGGGGCTTGCGGTGGCAGAGGAGATCGGCTATCCCGTGATCCTGCGGCCTGCTTTTACCCTGGGCGGTACCGG
>JAFZOW010000076.1 GCA_017552715.1 Lachnospiraceae bacterium | reverse complement strand
GCGTATTTTTTCTCCAGAAACCGGATCGCATCCTGTCTCCGTATCATGTGATAATGTGTAAGCCTGTCGTATACATCCTCATAGGGGATCACGCCATCCCGGACAAGCTTGTATGTCGAAGATTTTCCCAGACCGACGGCCTCACCGAACTGCAGCTGAGTCATCGGATCCGGATAGTTGTCCCGGACCTTTGCAATTCTTTCTTCCAGGGTCATATTCCTTTCGTCCTTTCTTCATATGACCCGGTCTTCTAAAAAGCTTTCTAAAAAACTCTCTGCATTCTGATTCTTTGGGGATTTTTGAAAGATTGCTGATATTCCCTGCGTTTGCACAAGAAAGTGCTTGATTTTACGGCATTTGTGCCGTATTCTAAAGATGTTTAAAAGATGCTTTATGAGATTGGTTTTTCGAGGCTATAAGATGTGTTGTAGTTCTCGAAATGCGTTTGTCGGTTTTCCCGGCACAAGGGTTCGAATCCCTTCGTCTCCGCTGACCATCCGGAAGAAATTTCGGATGGTCTTTTTATTTCTGCACCAGGCCGGTGCAGTTTTCAGAAAGAATCCTTAATCCTTCAGGCTTTCGTAAAAGATCAGGCCCGGTATCGTTCCATCAGCATCTCCTTCTGTACCGCCAGCTCTTTCTCCGGGTCAAAACCGCTCTCCGGGGTATAGACCAGGCCCACCGCATATCTTGTGACTGCCGCCAGCATCAGGTGCATCGTGGTGGAGAACATCTCTTCCTCCGGCGTGTCCGTCCGTATCGTCTTATCCTGCTGAGCCTTCCTGTAGATCATATGAAAACGCTCCCGGGTATTTCTGATCATATCCTGATAAGGCTGCAGCGTGGCCGTACCGATCTGCTCATCCCTGACATATACATTAAAGAACTGGTTGAAACGCAGCAGGTCACTGTGCTTCCTGTACAGCTCCAGGAAGGAGTCCAGGTAAAACTCAAAGATCTCAGCCGCGCTCATCCCGCCGAAATCTCCTCCGGGTCGGCGCTTCCTGTTCTCTTCCTGAAACTGCTCCCACTTCCATGTGGCCACCGCCACCACAAGTCCCTGCTTTTTGTCAAAATAGCGGTACAGGGTGGCGATGCCGCATCCCACGGCATCCGCCACATCCTGCATGGCTACAGATTCTATACTTTTCTGTGACAGGACCTCGAAGCCCTTTTCCAGCAGCTCCCTTCTCCTTGCCTCGATCTGGTCCGCGTTATTCGATGATGTCCACATATACAAACACTCTCCCAAAAATATTTGCGGAATCTTCCGCGGCTCTGAAAACCGTCACATAGGGCTTATTTAACGGTGATCACGATCTCCGACTTGAGCTTTCCGTCCTCGCTGGTCACATATACCGTTGCCGTCTTCCCGCTCACGCCCTTCTTTACGCTGATCTTTCCTTTTGCATCTACCGTCAGCACGGAAGTGTCGGAGCTCCGGTAGGACACAGTTGTATCGGTATACTTCTTATACTTTTTGTAATCCTTCTTCGTGCTGCCGCTGTTCTTCACGCCGTTGATCGCCAGGACCGGGGAAAGCTTCATGCTGCCGCCGGCCTTCATAACGGAAGTATATTTCCCGTCCCCTGCATCCGTCACGTCATTTACGCCCTTCTTTCCGTTGCCTGTCTTAAGGGAAAGATCCGTCACCCGGCCTCTTACGGTCACGGTGCAGCTCACCTTCTTCTTCGAGCCGTCCACCGTCACACCGGTCAGCTTCGTCACGCCGGGCGTCAGGCCCCTGACTGCCAGTGCGTAACCTGCCTCCGTGGTAAGACTCTCCCCGGCCGCAGCAAAGCTTCCCTCGGAAGCGTTCCCTTCTGCGGAGACCACTGCCAGCTCCACGTTCTTATTGTTCGCCGTCCACCTGATCGCAGGGTTCGTCGCATCCACAGGAAGCACCGCTGCGATGCAGATCTTCCCGCAGGAGCTTCCCTCCTGTGTACCCAGGGTCAGCTTTTTCCTGTCGGCCTTAACTCTCTTTACGGAAGCGGACACGGTAAATGTCAGGGAATCCTTCGGTGCCGTTTCCGGATCCTCCGCATAGCGGTATATCGCGGTGATCGTGACCGTACCGGGTGCCACAGCCTTTACCACACCCTTCCGGTTTACCGTAGCGATACTGCTGTCGGAGCTGTACCATGCCACCGCGTCCTTATCTGCCTTTCCGCTTCCGGAAAGCGTAAGGGCCGTCTTACATTTAAGGCTCTTTCCGGCAGCGAGTCCCTCGCTGAACTTATCCGTATTCGCGATACTGATACCTGTGATCTCGGCCCCTTTCTTTTCGGCTGCTGTAACCGTGATCACAGTGCTGGCACTCTTTTCCGGATTAGCCACGCTCACCGCCGTGACCGTCACCTTACCGGCCATGATACCGCTCAGA
This sequence comes from Lachnospiraceae bacterium, assembly GCA_017552715.1. Taxonomy (GTDB): domain Bacteria; phylum Bacillota; class Clostridia; order Lachnospirales; family Lachnospiraceae; genus NK4A136. The sequence goes on along the minus strand of JAFZOW010000076.1, from coordinate 1,938 downwards.
ACGCCCTTGCCGGAGATCGCCGCGATGCAGGAAGCATCCCCGCCATCCGCTGCAGCCACGCTCCATACCAGCTCTGCATTCTTCGGTTTCGGACCTTTCCAGTTCAGCTGCATCGTAAGGCTCTTTCCTGCCTTGACCTCGCCGGCCCCGCCTTTTCCGCCGATCTCAAAATCCGGTACGGGATTTCCGATGGTAAAGCTGCAGACTGCCTTCTTTCCGCTCCCGTCACGGGCTGTCGCGGTCACTTTGGCATTTCCTTCCTCTGCAGCCGTAACAACAGCACTCTTTCCGTCCTCGGATACAAAGATCTTTACTTTTTCATTATTCGCGCTCCAGTCGAGCTCCTGTTCCGCAACAAAGGGCAGCACAGTCGCAGAAAGGGTCACACTCTCGCCTGTTCCGAGGCTGACCTTCTTCCGGTCCAGACTGATCTCCGTCACCGGATCTGTCACCGTCACTACACAGTATGCCGTCAGATCAGGCTTTTCTTCGCTCCTGACCGTGATCGTTGTCCCGCCGCCTCTTTGTGCCGTCAGCTTTCCGTCCTGGGTTACCCCGGCCACATCAGGATCCGAGCTTGTCCATACAACACGCTCGTTCGTTACTTCTCCGTTTGCGAATCTCGGTACCAGGATACAGCTTTCGCCGGACCTCAGCTTTTTAGACAACCTTAGTTCATAAGTGCCGTTTTGCTTTTCATAGAGAAGGAGCTCGTCCGAAATCTTCGGGATCGCTTCGGTATAGCTGTGTCCGCAGCGCCTGCAGGTAAAGCATATCTCACCTTCTTCTTCCGTTGTCGCCTCTTTCGTGATCTCCTCCGCATAATCATGTCCGAGTGCGGGGATCTCTTCCGTATAGCAGTCGCCACAGCTGCAGCTGTAAGTCTTTAAGCCCTTTTCCGTGCAGGTCGCTTCCTTTGTCACCTCAACCGTATAGTTGTGGATATGTCCCTCTTCCGGCTCAAAAACAGCCCGGATCACCACATCCTCTTCACCGAGGATAAAGGCATCTCCCTCAATACTTACGCCGCCGGATATAAGCTGCCACTCCTTAAATACGTAAGCCTCCGCCGGGTATGCGGAAAGCCTGATCTCCGTGCCGCTTTTGCCGCTGGCCGGGGATGCGCTGCCTGTTCCATGCCCGTCATCTGTCACGGTCACCGTATAGATCTCTTCGGGAGGAGTCTCCCCGCCTCCGCCGCCGCCTCCGCCGCCGGGATCGCTCCAGCCCTTCTGGATGACCGCATTACAGTCTGCGCAGCACAGGTCCCCTTTATTACCGTTAACATGCCTGAGTTCCGTATGGACATGATCGCATTGAATTGCCGTTAAGGTAATGAGCAGATCATAGTTTTTATAGTTTACCATGTCATTGACGGAGACGGTGATCCACGCATTTTTCCCTACTTTGTCGGGATCATTCACGGTATAATAATCTATCGTTCTCCCGATGATCGTGGGCTTCCCGTCCAGAACCCCTGATTCATTGGAAGAAACAAGGGACAGTCTGCATTCCTGCTCCGGGATCTTGTCATCAATCTCGATCATCCCCTCCGTTCCGATGCAGACATTTACCGAAAGAGTCTTGCATGCCGCATCGATATAGGTCTTGCTGATATCCACCCTTATGTTCTGGGGCAGCGTCTCTCCGGCTTCGCTCCTGATCTTATACCAGACCAGATACTCTCCGGCATCGGTCTTAACGGGGAGAGCTGTGGTATAGCTGCCGGCAGCCGGCTCCACTGCACCGCTTTTCGTCACCGCAAAATATAAGCTTCCCTCGTCCGGAATTCCGGCGGTAACGAGGATCTGCGGGACGCCGTTATAACTGAGCCCCTGCACTGCGCTGACCAGCGGCGGGGTACATTTGGGGATCAGCACCTCTGCAGCCTCCCCGGGCTTCCTCGTTGCCGTTTCCCGGATCCGCACATACCAGGTC
>JAFZOW010000075.1 GCA_017552715.1 Lachnospiraceae bacterium | reverse complement strand
CGCAGCCGGTTAGAAGGGTGGAGATTCCGAAACCGGATGGAGGTATAAGGAAACTGGGAGTACCGACAGTAGTCGACCGCTTTGTCCAACAAGCAGTCGCGCAGGTGCTCACACCGATATTCGAGGAGCAGTTCCACGACCATAGCTACGGGTTCAGACCCAATCGGTGTGCACAGCAGGCGGTCCTGAAGGCATTGGAAATGATGAATGACGGACACAGCTGGATAGTGGACATCGAACTTGCAAAGTTCTTTGATACAGTAGATCATGACAAGCTGATGACGATATTCGGACGCACAATAAAGGACGGAGATGTCATATCGGTGGTCAGGAAGTTCCTTGTCAGCGGAGTGATGATCGACGATGAGTATGAAGATACGATAGTCGGCACACCGCAGGGCGGGAATATTTCGCCGCTGTTGGCGAACATCATGCTCAATGAACTGGACAAAGAGCTGGAAGCAAGGGGGCTGGATTTTGTCCGATATGCAGACGACCTGATCATCATGGTCGGAAGCAGACAGGCGGCAGACAGGGTCATGAAGAGTGTAACCAGATTTATTGAGGAAAAGCTCGGATTGAAAGTGAATGCCGAAAAGAGCAAGGTCGACAAGCCAAAAGGAATCAAGTATCTCGGGTTCGGATTTTACTTTGACTCATTCGCCAAAGCGTACAAAGCCAGACCACACCCTAAGGCAGTAGCGAAGTTCAAAGCACAGATGAAGAAACTGACATGCAGGAGCTGGGGAGTAAGCAACGATTACAAAGTGCTCAAGCTGAACCAGCTCATCCGGGGATGGATTAACTACTTCAAGATCGGGAGCATGAAAGGGCTGTGCCAAAGGCTGGACAGTAATATCAGATACCGTCTGAGGATGTGTATCTGGAAACACTGGAAAACACCGCTGAATAGAGCGAAGAATCTGATGAAACTCGGAATCGACCGCAGGACAGCATACCGAGTTGCCTACACAGGACATAGAATTGCCTATGTCTGTAACAAGGGTGCTGTTAACGTGGCGATAAGCAATAAGAGATTAGCCGCATTTGGGCTAATCCCCATGTCGGACTACTACGCCAAAAGGCAAGTCACTTGTTAAGTTGGTTGAACCGCCGTATACCGAACGGTACGTACGGTGGTGTGAGAGGTCGGGGGATTAACCAAATCCCCCTCCTACTCGATTGTTCTTATCCGGCCGCGTCCACATATGTCTGAACTCGGTTATGCGCAGAAGCAGCAATAAGCAGGGGCACGCCGCATTGCCGCAGCACTTAGCAAGTGCGAGCGTCCAATCTCGCCCGAGGTACTGTCTGAGCGAAGCTCGCGCCCCGTTCTGATAGGCGCGAGCAAGCGAGTTGCCTCGGGCGAGTCGGTTTCAGGACGCGATGCACGAGCTTATGTGCGGAGGCATCTGCAAGGGCCTCTGCTTATTCTGCGAATGCGCTAAGCCGAGTGCGAACACATGTGGCCCGGCGGCATTCATATACTTACCGCGGCCGGGTATTGTCACGCCTGCGCGGTATAGAGCTTGTAGTAGTACCCTTTCTTTGCCATCAGCTCATCGTGGGTGCCGCTTTCCGCGATGCCGCCGTCATCGATGTAGAGAATGCGGTCGCAGTTGCGTATGGTGCTCAAACGATGGGCGATGATGAAGGAGGTGCGGCCCTTGAGCATGGTGTTCAGGCCCTGCTGAAGGGCGCGCTCCGTCTGTACGTCAATGCTGGCGGTGGCTTCGTCCAGGATCAGGATGGAAGGATCCGACAGCAGGGTGCGGGCAAAGCTGATCAGCTGCTTCTGGCCCTGACTTAAGGAGGATCCGTGCTCCTTCACTTCGGTGCGGTAGCCCTCCGGCATGCGGCGGATAAAGGAATCCGCGCAGACGGTCTCGCCGGCTTTGCGCACTTCCTTGGAAGTGGCATCCAGTTTTCCGTAACGTATGTTGTCTTCCACGGTGCCGGAGAAGATCACGGAATCCTGCATCATGATACCCATATGGGAGCGCAGGGAGGCCAGGGTCACCTTGGAGATGTCTTTGCCGTCGATCTTGATCTTTCCTTTCTGTACATCGTAGAAACGGGACAGCAGGTTCACGATGGTGCTCTTGCCGGCGCCCGTAGGTCCCACCAGGGCGATGCTCTGCCCGGGCTGTACCGTAAAGGATACGTCGTGGAGCACGTCTTCTTCTCCGTCGTAGGAGAAGGTCACATGATCGAATTCCACCTTGCCCTTCACATCGCCGATATCCGTGGCGCCTTCCTTGTCCTCGATGACCACGGGTTCGTCAATGGTCTCGAAGATACGCTCCAGGTAGGCGATGTTATTTATGAAGTTGTTGAAGATGTTCCCCAGGTTCATGATGGGCTGCCAGAAGAAGGAAGCATAGCTGGATATGGCAACCACCGTGCCCAGGCTCTTCTCGCCCTGCCCGAAGAGCAGGATGCCGAAGAGGTAGATGGAGGCACGCACCAGGACGGAGATGGTATCGATGCCGGGCCATACCAGGTTGGTGTAGCGCACGGCGGTCATCCAGGTGCTGCGGCAGTCATCGGAAAGACCGGCGAAGGTCTTGGCATTTTCGTCCTCACGGGCAAAGATCTGGGTGATGCGGGCACCTACGATATTCTCCTGCAGATAGGCGTTTAAGTTGGAGCTCTTGTTGGACACGGCCTGCCAGGCTTTGCGCTGCTTGTTCTTGATCCAGAACATGAACACCGCCAATACCGGGACACCGCCCATGACCACCAGAGCCAGCTGCACATCCACCATGAACATGAAGACGATGATGAAGAGCAGGTTAAAGCACTCCAGCACGATGTTGATCAGACCGTTGGAGAGCATATCGGAAACGGAGTTTACGTAGTTCACCACACGGATCAGGATCTTGCCGTGGGGCCGGTCGTCGTAATACTGGAAAGGCAGTCTTTGCAGATGGGCAAAGATATCTTTCCGGATATCGTAGATGATGCTCTGGCTGGCCTTTACCATCAGGCCGCTGCGGATACGGTTGAAGATCACGCTCAGGGCGTAAACGCATACCAGTATACCCACCAGGATAAGAAGGTAGCGAACGTTGCCTGCAGGGACCGCATCGTCCAGGGCGCGGCGTATGATCATGGGTGCCAGATAACCGAAGGCTCCCCCAAGTCCGCTCAGGATCAGGGCGATGAGCATGGGTTTTGCGTATCTCTTTATGTAGCCGGAAGCCCGAAGAAGGTGTTTGACGTTAAAGGGCTCGTCCAGGCGCTCGTCTTCTTTGAATGTATTCCTTGCCATTTTCAGATCCCTCCTTCCTGGAGCTGTACCAGCTCGTTGTAATACCCCCCCAGGGCCACCAGTTCATCGTGGGTACCGCTTTCCACGATGTGGCCGTCGCGCATCATCATGATGCGGTCGGCTGTACGGGCCGTGGATACACGCTGTGCGATGATCAGTTTTGTGGCCGGGAAGTCCAGATGCCGCAGGGCATCCTGTATCTCTTTTTCCGTTTCCATATCCACGGCCGAAGTGGTATCGTCCAGGATCAGGATGGAGGGCTTAACAGCCAGGGCTCTTGCCAGGGAGATGCGCTGCTTCTGGCCGCCGGAAAGGCCCACGCCCCGCTCACCCACCACGGTATCGTAACCTTCCGGCATGCGGGAGATGAAGGCCGAGGCGGCGGAGAGCTTGGCGCTCTTCATGACCTCTTTGAGGCTTAAGTTAACGTCGCCGTAGGCGATATTGCCTTCGATGGTGTCGGAATAGAGCAGCACGTCCTGGTTGGCCAGGCCGATGTTCTTCCGCAGGCTGTGCAGGGTGTAATCCTGTACCGGCACATCATCGATGAGGATCTCGCCGCTGCTCACTTCGTGGAAGCGGGGGATCAGATTGATCAGCGTGGTCTTGCCGCAGCCGGTCTCGCCCATGATGGCTATGGTCTGCTGGGGTTCGATCACAAAGGAGATATCGTTGAGCACCGGCATGTCGCCGTCTTCGTAACGGAAGGAAACGTTGCGGAACTCGATCTTGCCCTCAAAGTGGCCTTCCTTGTCGATGCTGCCGGGATTGTCATGGATCTTTGGCTCGGAGTAGTAGATCTCCATTACCTTGTCTCCCGCGGCCGCAAAGCGCTGGAACTCATTTAAGATATTTCCCATCATGCGCATGGGATTGGCAATGGCCCAGATCAGTCCGGAGATGGTCACATATTCACCCATGGTCATCTCTCCGCGGATCAGGAAGAAGCCGCCCACCGCAAGCATGATCACGGGCAGCAGGTCCACAAAGCTTTCCACAACGGGCTGGGTGCGCACCCACATCATGCTGGTCTCCATGTTGGTGTCACGGTATTCCCGGTTGGCCCGGTCGAATTTCTCCTCCTCGTGGGATTCACGTACAAAGGCTTTTACCACACGGTTGCCGGCGATGTTCTCCTGGGCGATGGTGTTCATCTGGGCGAATTTCTCGCGCAGCTTCGCGTGCATGGGAGCTACCCTGCGGCGGAAGCGGAAGATGACGATGAATACCAGAGGCGCCACGGCCAGCAGGGAGAGGGCCATCTTCCAGCTGATGACAAAAAAGCATACGGCGGTTGCCGTAAAGAGGGAAAAGGCTTCGATGATGGCCCGCACCACCCAGGCGATCATATGCCGCAAGGCATCCAGGTCGCCGGTCACACGGGTCATCAGATCGCCGGTGCGGTAGGTGCTGTAAAAGGTCATATCCTGCCGCTGGATCTTGTCGTAAAGGAAATTACGCACACGGTAAAGGGTACGCTGGGACACATGCTCGTAAGCCATGCAGTCCAGATATACCAGAAGGGTGCGCAGCAGGGTAAGGCCCACCATCGTAAAAAGCAGCTGATAGAAAAGATCCTGCCTTGTGGCAATGTTGGTAGCCGCATCCGGTCCGCTTAGGAACAGATCCACGATGCGCCCGGAATAATAGGGCACCACCAGCTGCATGACATTATAGGCTACGGTCCCCGCGATGGCGATGATAAAGAGGACGCGGCTGCCTTTCATGTTTTCCCACAGCCAGCCCAGACGGCTTAAGGGGTACTTTTTTTCTTCTTTTTGCATCTTCGTATACCTCATGTAGTCAGTAATGCATGAAAATGATAAACGGCTATACCGTTCATTTTACTGATTCTAGCATGTGATCACGGCCTTGAACAGCCAAATCCTGTTCCTTGTTTTATCATTTTTTGTTCCGGTTCCCGCCGCCTTGACAGAGGGGGAAGGAACGGGTACAATCAAGATGTTTGTTATAACTAACCCGAGGAAGCTGCATATGGAACAGTACATCGTGGGCGGTATGAGCTGTGCCGCCTGCCAGGCCAGAGTTGAAAAAGCCGTAAGGGAGCTGCCCGGCGTCGAGAGTGTGGCGGTGAGCCTGCTGACCAATTCCATGGGAGTGGAAGGGACAGCGGAGGAAGCTGCCGTGATCCGGGCCGTGGAAGCTGCAGGCTATACGGCCCGTCCCAGGCGGGCAGCTGCGGATAAGCAGAGCGCTCCGGATGCGGAAGAAGATGCGCTTAAGGACAGGGAGAGCCCGGTCCTTCTGCGACGTCTGCTATTTTCCCTGGCTTTTCTTATGCTGCTTATGTATATCGGCATGGGGCATGGTATGTGGGGCTGGCCCCTGCCTTCGTATTTCGAGCATAACCATCTGGGGCTGAGCTTAAGCCAGATGCTGCTGGCGGCGGTGGTGATGCTCATCAACGGGAAGTTCTTCAGCTCCGGCTTTAAGGCGCTGCTGCACAGATCGCCGAACATGGACAGCCTGGTGGCACTGGGTTCCGGGGTTTCCTTCGGATGGAGTGTTTTTGTATTCTATAAGATGTGCGGCCTCATCACGGAAGGGGCATCGAATATGGAGCTGATGGGACTTTATCATGATCAGCTGTACTTTGAATCGGCTGCCATGATCCCGGCCCTGATCACTCTGGGGAAGCTGCTGGAAGCTCTTTCCAAAGGGCGCACCACCGATGCACTGAAGAGCCTTATGAAGCTGAAGCCCAAGACAGCCCTGCTGGAGCGGGACGGCTGTGAGAGGGAAGTGCCCGTGGAGGAAGTGGCGGTGGGAGACGTGTTCCTGCTGCGCCCCGGGGACAGCGTTCCCGTAGACGGTATCGTGCTGGAAGGCAGCAGTGCATTGAACGAGGCGGCTTTAAGCGGGGAATCCCTTCCCGTGGATAAGGGGCCGGGAGATAAGGTGAGCGAGGCCACCATCAATCAGTCGGGCTTTTTAAAGTGCCGTGCCACCCGGGTGGGGGAGGATACCACTCTGGCGCAGATCATCCGCATGGTCTCGGATGCCGCGGCCACCAAGGCTCCCATCGCACGGATCGCGGACAAGGTCTCGGCGGTCTTTGTGCCGGCGGTCATCCTGCTGGCGCTGCTGGTATCCGCCGGATGGCTGGCAGCCGGCCGGGATCTTGCCTATGCACTGGAGCGGGGGATCTGCGTCCTCGTCATCTCCTGTCCCTGCGCCCTGGGCCTGGCTACGCCGGTGGCCATCATGGTGGGGAACGGCATAGGGGCAAAAGCAGGTATACTCTTTAAGACCGGCGAGGCTCTGGAAACTGCGGGCCGGATCGGGACGGTGGTGCTGGATAAGACCGGTACCATAACCGCCGGGGAACCGAAGGTGACGGAACTGCTTCCCACGGAAGGGGGAGCGGAAGAGGAACTGCTGCGGACAGCCCTGGCACTGGAACAGAAGAGTGAACATCCCCTGGCGAAAGCCGTCACGGCTTATGCCGGAGAGAGGGGTATAAGCGCGGAAGCTGCAGAGGACTTTTCCGCCCTTCCGGGAAGAGGCGTGGAAGGGCGGCAGAAGGGCAGGCTGCTTAAGGGCGGGAGCACGGACTGGCTGGCTAAGGAGCTTCGGCAGGATCCCGGTCTTGAGAAGCAGTGCGAAGAGCTGGCCTCCCGGGGAAGGACCCTGCTTTTGTTTGCGGAAGAAGAGCGCTTTCTTGGCTGCATCGCCGTTACGGATGTGCCGAAGCCCGATTCCGCCGAAGGGATAAGGCAGCTGAAAGGCCTGGGACTGAAAACCGTGATGCTCACGGGAGATAACGAGCGGACGGCAGCCGCCGTTGCAGCGGAATGCGGTCTGGAGGAATGGGTGGCCGGAGTGCTGCCGGAGGAAAAGGAGGGCGTGATACGTTCGCTGCAGAAGGAAGGCCGCGTAGCCATGGTGGGGGACGGCATCAACGATGCGCCGGCCCTTACCCGGGCGGATGTGGGGATCGCCATCGGTGCGGGAACGGATGTGGCCATAGAGAGCGCGGATATCGTGCTGGAGAACGGGAGCCTTAAAGATGTGGCTGCGGCCATACGTTTAAGCCGGAAGACCCTTAAGAACATACATGAGAACCTGTTCTGGGCCTTCTTCTACAACCTGATCTGCATCCCTCTGGCAGCCGGGCTTTTCGGCTGGAGGATGAGCCCCATGCTGGGGGCTGCGGCCATGAGCCTGTCCAGTTTTACCGTATGCATGAACGCCCTGAGGCTTAACCTTTTTGATATAAAGGCTGCAGGCCGGGACAGGGCGCGGAAAGAAACAAAAAAAAGGAGTACAAAGATGGAAAAGACAGTAAAGATCGAAGGTATGATGTGCGCACATTGCGAGGCCAGCGTAAAGAAGGCTCTGGAGGCGCTTCCCTTTGTGGAGAGCGCGGAAGCGGATCATAAAGCGGGGGAGGCAAAGCTCATCCTTTCCGGCAGCTATGATGAGGCCGCCGTGAAGGAGGCAGTGGAGGCAAAAGATTACGTATTTAAGGACTGAATCACTGTGAACGGTCGTTGTTTTCCCGGCATGCATGTGTTATAATATGATATATGTGTGTTTGGAGGGATCCATATGAGTGATCAACTGACTAACGAACAGGAAAGTTCCTCCTTATTATCCGGTAATTCCGATCGTCTGACCGGTCTTCCCGACATGAACGAATTCTTTATCCGTGCGGAAGCATTTCGGGATGAGACCGTTTCTGCCGGCCTTGTTCCGGCGCTTATCTTCTTTGATTTCAACGGAATGAAAAATTATAATATCCGTTTCGGCTTTGCCGAAGGGGACAAGCTGATCCGTGCCATGGCGGAGCTGCTGGTAAGCTGCTTCGGGAAGGAAAACTGCGGCCGTTTCGGCGGTGACCGTTTTGCCGCCTTTACGAAGGATGAGGGGCTGGAAGAGAAGCTGGATCATATCATGGAGGAGAGCCGGAAGCTGAACGAAGGGAAGAGCCTGCCCCTGAGGGCGGGGATCTACTCTCACAGTATGGGGAAGGTCAATGCGGGCATAGCCTGTGACCGTGCAAAGATGGCCTGCGATATCCACCGCGGGACCCTGAAATCCGGTTATGCTTATTTCAGTGAAAAGTACCTGGCCGAAGAAGAGAAGCGCCAGTACATCATAGACAATATCGATAAAGCCATAGAGGAAGGCTGGATCCGGGTCTACTATCAGCCCATCATCCGGGCCTCCAACGGCAGGGTCTGCGATGAGGAAGCACTGGCCCGCTGGATCGATCCTGTGCGGGGCTTCATGTCCCCGGCGGATTTTATCCCCGTTCTGGAAGATACACGCCTGATCTATAAGCTGGATCTTTTCATGGCGGAACAGATCCTGAACCGTATGAAAAAGTACCAGACCGGAAAGGGCAGTCTGGCTTTGGTTCCCTGTTCCATCAATATCTCCCGTTCCGATTTTGAGAGCTGTGATATCGTGGAGGAGATACGCCGGCGGGTGGACGAAGCCGGCATCGAGCGTTCCCGTGTGACCATCAAGATCACCGAGAGCGTCATAGGTACCGATTTTGATTACATGAAGACCCAGGCGGAAAAGTTCCGTGAGCTGGGCTTCGGGCTCTGGATGGACGATTACGGCAGCGGCTATTCCTCACCCATCATCCTTCAGAAGATGAAGTTCGACACCCTGAAGCTGGATATGGAATTTTTGCGGCATTTCGATGAGAGCGAGAACAGCCGCATCATCTTAAGTAACCTGATCAAGATGGCTGCGGGCCTGGGGATAGAAACGGTCTGCGAAGGAGTGGAGACTGCCGAACAGGCAGAGTTTCTGATGGAGGCCGGCTGTACCAAGCTGCAGGGTTACTACTTCTGCAAGCCTCTTCCTCTGGAGGCCATACTGGAGCGCTACGATAAAGGCATACAGATCGGTTTCGAGGATCCTTCGGAAAGTGATTATTACAGGACCATCGGTTCCGTAAACCTGCAGGATCTTTCTTCGTCCGCCGGTTCGGATGAACGGCTGCGCAGCAGTATCGATGCCATGCCCATGGCCATCATCGAACTGGGCTCTGCGGAACTGAACATCATCCGCAGCAACTCTGCTTTCCGAAGCTTTTTTGCCCGGACCGTATCCGACTCTTCCCAAAGCCGTGAACTGGACGACAGTGAGCAGTGGGAAGGCCTGGACGCTGCTTTTATGCGGGAGATGAAGCACTGTGCCGAGGATGGCGTACAGAGCATCATGGATATGAAGAATAAGGGGGGGGAGACGGTCCATATCCTGATCCGGCGTGTGGCTGTCAATCCCGTGAATGATGCCCGTTCCATGCTGGTGGTGATCCTGGGGATCTCGGAGGATAACCTCCTGGACAGGGGACTTACCTATGCCCATATAGCCCAGGCTCTTTCCGCAGACTACATGAATCTTTACTATGTAAATGTGGATAACGAAGATTATACGGAATACCGCCCCGATCCCTCCCAGGGGGATATCGCCATGGAACGTAAAGGGAGCAATTTTTTCGGAAACGCCCGCAGGGATGCCGCCAAAGCTCTGTTTGATGCAGACCGGGAGCTTTTCGCTTCCGCCTTTACCAGGGAAAACGTACTGAAGGAGATCGACGAACACGGGGCTTTTAACTTAAATTACCGGCTGATAAGGGAGCCGGACCCCATCTATGTGAGCCTGAAGGCTATCCGTATCGGCAGCGGGGGGAAGCATATCATCATCGGTGTCAGCAATGTGGATGCCCAGATGAAACAGCGGGAGCAGATAGAACGGGTAAGGGAAGAACGTATCGGCTATTCCCGTGTCATGGCCCTTACCGGGGATTTCCTTGTATTCTATACGGTGGATCCGGAGACGGAGCATTTTTACACCTTTAATGTTACAAAGGACTTTGACAGCCTGAACGTGGAACTGGAAGGGGAGGATTTCTTTGCCAGATCCCGGGAGGATATCGAGAAGACCATCTGGATGGAGGATCTGGATATGCTCCGCCGGTCCTTCACCCGTGAGAATGTGCTGAAAACCATAAGGGAAAAGGGCCTGTATTCCGTCACTTACCGTCTGGTGATCAAGGGTGAACCCCGTTATGTATGCCTGAAAGCGGCACTGGTGAAGGAGAACGGCAGGGAGTTGCTGATCATCGGGGTCAATGATATCGACGATCAGGTAAAGAGGGACGAGGAATATGCGAGGAACCTTTCCCAGGCCCGGGCAAGAATGAGCGTCGATGCCCTTACCGGAGTGAAGGACAAGCATGCCTATATCGATCTGGAGGCGCAGCTTAACGAGCAGATCGCCGCGGGGAGCGTTACGGAGCTGGCCATCGTGGTGAGCGATGTGAACGATGTGCAGAAAGTGAACGAGTCTCTGGGGCAGCACGGCGGGGATGCTTATCTGAAAAAGGGCTGTACCATGATCTGCGAGGTCTTCCGCCACAGTCCGGTCTTCCGTGTGGGCGGGGACGAGTTTGTGGCCATAGCCCGGGGAAGGGATTACGATAATATCGAAACCCTGATGCAGGAGCTTGCGGACCGTAACCTGGCCAACCGCGCCCTGGGAACCGTTACCCTTTCCGCCGGCATGGCAAGGCTGCAGCCGGGGGATACCGTAGAGCTGATGTACCGCCGTGCGGATGCGGCCATGCGGGAGAACAAAAAGGAATTCAAGAATAAATAGAATATCTTAATCATAAGGAGGTATACACATGGACATCAAAGCAAAGATCGAGCAGATCGTGGCAAAGGTAAAGGGAGATCCGAAGCTGATGGAATCCTTTAAGAAGGATCCGGTAAAGACTATTGAGAGCCTTGCGGGAGTGGACATCCCCGACGGAGCCGAGGACAAGATCGTGAGCGGTGTGAAGGCAGCCCTGACCGGCGACAAGCTCAGCGGTGCCGTGGAGGCGGTGAAGAAACTCTTATAAGCTAAGCATTTGGGAATGGGGGTTACGCATATGCTGAAAGACTGGGTTAAAGCGGAAAGGCCGTCGGATGAAGAGATCAGCGAACGCCTGAAAAAGGCCCGCCTGGAGCTCTCCGGACGGCAGATGGCCATAAAGGAAAAGAAGCTGCCGGTGCTGGTGATCATGGACGGCTGGGGCGGCGCCGGAAAGGGCGGCGTGCTGGGTAAGGTGATCAAGAACCTGGATCCCCGCTTCTACAAGACGGAAACGCTCTCCAAACCTTCCGAGGACGAGCTGCGGAGGCCCTTCCTCTATCGTTATTTTGTGCGCATCCCGGAGGCCGGGAAGTTTTCCTTCTTTGACGGCAGCTGGATGGATGAAGTGACTAAGGCACGGCTTTCCGGAGATACGGATAAGGAAGAGTACCATCGTCAGCTTACCTCCATAAAGCGCTTCGAACGCACGCTTTCCGATAACGGATACCTGCTGGTGAAGTTCTTCTTCCACATCTCCAAAGGGGAGCAGAAGGAACGCTTAAAGGAACTGGAGGCGGAAAAGAGCACATCCTGGCGTGTGGAGAAATGGGACCGCTGGCAGAACAAGCATTACGACGACTGCATGGATGTGTATGATGAGTATCTGGAGGCCACCAACCAGTTCATCGCCCCCTGGTATTTCATCGACAGCAAGAGCCGCAAGTGGGCGGAGCTGCAGGTGACGGAGCTGCTGGTCAAGAGCATAGACATCGCCCTGCAGAATGTGGGCCGGGCGGCCACGGTGCTGCAGAACACCTTCCCCTTGAAGCAGATGCCCAAGCTTTCCGAGATCGCCCTGGATAAGAGCATCACGGATGAAGAGTATAATATTCAGCTGGATCTTCTGCAGGATAAGCTGGCGGATCTGCACAACCGCATCTACCAGAAGCGCCTGCCTGTGATCATCGCCTACGAGGGCTGGGACGCAGCCGGCAAGGGTGGGAATATCAAGCGTCTGACTGCGGCGCTGGATCCCCGGGGCTTTGAGGTGCATCCCATTGCTTCGCCGGAGCCCAGGGAAAAGAACCGGCATTATCTGTGGCGATTCTGGAACCGTCTGCCCAAGGACGGGCACATCGCCATCTTCGACCGCACCTGGTACGGCAGGGTGATGGTGGAGCGCCTGGAGGGCTTCTGCTCCGAGAATGACTGGCAGCGTGCCTATAACGAGATCAACGAGTTCGAGAAGGAACTGGACGATTGGGGCGCCGTCATCGTAAAATTCTGGGTGCAGATCGACAAGGATACCCAGCTGGCCCGCTTTACCGAGCGGCAGAACACGCCGGAGAAGCAGTGGAAGATCACCGATGAAGACTGGCGCAACCGGGAAAAATGGGACGCCTACGAAGGGGCCATCGACGAGATGATCCAGAAGACCAGCACCGAATACGCACCCTGGTACATCCTGGAATCCAACGACAAGCACTACGCCCGCATCAAGGCCCTGCGTACCGTGATCGAGGAGATCGAGAAGAAACTGTAGATCATAGCTTATATTATAGAAATTCTTAGACAGGCTGTTATAGTTTTTGGCTATAACAGCCTATAATTTTATTTTAATTGACAATAACCTAGTGGGTTGGTATACTTTCGAAAGACCGATGAAGGAGAGCTGCGATGGACGCACTGGAACTGGTGGGGAACACACCGCTGATCGAACTGAAAAGAGTGGTCCCGGACCGGCGGAAGGTACGGATCCTGGCCAAGGCGGAATACTTTAACGCCAGCGGTTCCGTGAAGGATCGGGCGGCCAGGGCCATGATCCTGGACGGGATACGGAGCGGAAAACTTTCAGGAGCCAAGACCATCGTGGACGCCACCAGCGGCAACACCGGCATAGCCTATGCCATGATCGGAGCCGTACTGGGGATCGCCGTGGAGCTTTACCTCCCCGCCAATGTGACGGAGGAGCGGAAGCTGACCATGCGCTCCTACGGGGCAAAGCTGGTCGAGACGGATGCCCTGGAAGGTATAGACGGAGCGTATAAGGCCTGCCGCAGGGCGGTCAATAAGGATCCACTGAAATACTTCTATCCCGATCAGTATGTGAACGAGGCAAACTGGAAAGCCCATTACGAGGGTACGGCCGAGGAGATCTGGGCACAGACGGAAGGAAAGCTCACTCACTTCCTGGCGGGTACGGGCACCTCCGGAACCTTTATGGGCTGCGCCAGGAAACTGAAGGAAAAGAATAAGAAGATCAAATGCTATAACGTGACCCCGGATTCTCCTTTTCACGGGATCGAAGGGATCAAGCACCGCATGATGGTCTTAAAGGACGGATTTTTTGACGAGAGTATCTCCGACGGGCAGCCGGCGGTGAGTACCGAGGAAGCCTATCATATGAGCCGCCGTCTGGCCAGAGAAGAGGGACTCTTTGTGGGGATCAGCTCGGGAGCCAATGTGGCTGCGGCCGTAAGGCTTGCGGAGAAGCTGCCGGAGGGCTCGATGATCGTGACCATACTCTGTGACGGCGGCAGCCGTTATGTGACCGGAGAACTCTGGAGGGTGGAAGACAATGGCGGCTGGGGCATCTAAGCTTTTTATCGGTGCGGAAGCGCTTGCACAGGCCAGGAAGGATGCGGAAAGAGCCTATCCGGACGAATGCTGCGGCATCTTTTACGGAAAGATCTACGAGGGCTGCAATAAGGAAGTGATGCGTGCGGAAAGCATACGCAACGCCTTTGACGAAACGGAGCGTTTTCACCGTTTCCGGATACCTGCGGAGCAGATGCTGGCCGCAGAGCTTAAAGCCAGAAGAGAGGAACTGGACATCGTGGGTTTCTATCATTCCCACCCGGATCATGATCCCGTTCCTTCGGAATACGACCGTAGCCACGCGCTGCCGGTATACTCCTACCTGATCATAGCCTGTCGCGAAGGAAGAGCGGCGGAGACGGAAAACTGGGTCTTGGATGCGGATACGCAGTCTTTTATAAGCGAGGAAATGAAGGAGATCTGAAAATGGCAGTGACGGTATTGATACCTACATCTTTGAGGGTATTTACGGAGCAGCATTCGGAGCTTTCCCTTGAGGGGGCGGATGTGCGGGAAGTGCTGAACATGCTTTCCGATGAGTACCCGGAAACGAAGAAAGCCCTATTTGATGAGCTGGGAGAGCTTCGGGGCTTTGTGAACGTATTCCTGAATTCCGAGAATATACGGGCCCTGCAGGGCTTTGATACGGCGGTAAAGGACGGAGACGAGCTGATGCTGATCCCCGCCATCGCCGGCGGCGCCCCGGAGGATTCCGTGACCGGCGAGCGCAAGGGCGAGAGCCTTACGAACGACGAGATCACCCGCTATTCCAGGCACCTGCTCCTAAAGGAGATCGGTGTAAAGGGGCAGAAGAAGCTGAAGGATGCCAAAGTGCTGATCGTGGGTCTGGGAGGTCTGGGCACACCCCTTGCCCAGTATCTGGCGGCAGCCGGGGTGGGTACCCTGGGCCTCATCGATGCGGACAAGGTGGATGTGACCAACCTGCAGCGCCAGGTGATCCACGGCACCAGGGATGTGGGCCGGCCCAAGGTGGCTTCGGCAAAGGATTCCATCAAGCAGATCAATCCTCTGGTGAAAGTGGAGATATACAATGAAAGACTGACAGCGGAAAACGCCGCCGATATCATCGCTCCTTACGATGTAGTGGCGGACGCTTCGGATAATTACCCCACCCGCTATCTGGTGAACGATGCCTGTGTGCTCCAGGGCAAGCCGGATGTGTTCGGGGCCATGTTTCAGTTTGAAGGGCAGGCCAGTGTGTACTATGCAAAGGAAGGCCCCTGCTATCGCTGCATGTATCCCGCACCGCCCCCTCCCGGCCTGGTACCCAGCTGCGCCAT
Source organism: Lachnospiraceae bacterium (assembly GCA_017552715.1). Taxonomy (GTDB): domain Bacteria; phylum Bacillota; class Clostridia; order Lachnospirales; family Lachnospiraceae; genus NK4A136. The sequence goes on along the minus strand of JAFZOW010000075.1, from coordinate 76,468 downwards.
GGGTGGCGTAGTGGGCGTGCTGCCGGGGATGATCGGCACCCTGCAGGCCAATGAGGTGATCAAGCTGATCGTCGGGGGCGGCAGGCCCCTGATCGGCCGCATGGTGAATCTGGATGCCTGGAACATGCGCTGGCATGAACTTAAGATCCACAAGGACGAAAACTGCCCCATCTGCGGGAAGAAGCCGACGATCACCACGCTGATCGATTACGATTATGAAGATTTCTGCGGTCTCACACAGCAGAAGGAAGAGGAAGAAGAGGTAGAGGGCATAGAACCGAAGGAGCTGAAGAGACGTCTGGACGAAGGAGAGAAAGTGACGCTGGTGGATGTTCGGGAGCCCCATGAACGGGCGATCTACAAGTTCCCGGATGCCGTCGTTATTCCCATCGGCCAGCTGGAGCGCCGGCAGAAGGAGCTGGATGCGGAGCACGATACCGTCTTTCTCTGCAAGGAAGGAAAGCGGAGCATCCTGGCGGTCCGTACCCTCAGGGAAGCCGGCTACAAAGGGAAGCTTTACAATCTCAAGGGCGGGATCAACGCCTGGTCACGGGATGTGGACCGGGCGGTTCCAACATATTAATATTCACTATTTTTAGGAGGAAAGAAAGAAATGGCAAAAGAAAAAGACCCCGAACTGATCAATGCATTAAGTCGTCAGGAGGCCTACAACTTAGCAGATATCGTAAAGACACGGCCCCAGTACGAAGAGCTCACACCGAAGTGGCTGTCCAGGGTGCTGGAATTCAAAGGCCTGGAGAGCGGCATCTACCGTGTGAACAAGGTGAAGGCGGGCAACAATCCGCTGGATGTGCTCTGCAGTGCAGAGAAGAAGAGCAACATCATTCCCGACGGTTATGTGCAGTATGAGACGGAGCCCCGTGAGTACAGGCTGAACTCCATTTCCACCATCATCAATGTGGATACCGCAGTACAGGATGTGTACAGCAGCCCCTACGATGTGACGGCAGAGCAGCTGTCCCTGGCCATCGACAGCCTCCGGGAGCGTCAGGAGAGCCAGCTCATCAATAACGATGATTACGGTCTGCTGAAGAACATCGCCGATAAGCAGCGGATCCAGCCCGTGAGCCCCTCCGGTGCACCTACCCCGGATGATCTGGACGAGCTGATCAGCAAAGTCTGGAAGGAGCCCAGCTTCTTCCTGGCACATCCCCGTGCCATCGCTGCTTTCGAGCGTGAGTGCACAAAGCGCGGTGTTCCCCCTGTAACAGCCAACATCGCAGGCGGTACCTTCATCCTGTGGAGAGGCATCCCCATCATCCCCACCAACAAGCTTATGGTGGACGGTCTGAAGGAGCCGGAGGCAAAGAGCGGCAAGACCAACATCTTGCTGATCCGTACCGGCGAAGCCAAGCGCGGTGTTATCGGCCTATACCAGAAGGGCCTTGCCGAGGAGCGTTCCCGCGGCCTTTCCGTACGTTTCCGCGGTATCGATGACAAGGGTGTGGCATCCTACCTGCTCAGCCTTTACTGTTCCGCTGCCATCCTTGCGGATGACGCCATTGCGGTACTCGAGGATGTGGAAGTAGGTGAGTACTATGATTATGACTGATGTCAGTGAGCTCGAGCGCTTAGCGAACAGCCTCTTTCCGGAGTATAACGAGACCGAGCCGGCCCGCCCGGAGCCGTCCGTACCGGTGCAGTACCAGCGTCCCACCTCTCCCGAGGCCTACGAGGCGCCTGCACCGATCCCCTCGGGAACACTTACCGACGCCCCTGTTGCAGTACCGTCGGCAGTACCCGCTTCGGTGCCGGGTTCTTCGGTATCCGTGGCACCCGCATTTCCTTCCGGCGGCGGGTATTCGCCCCGCGTACTTTCCGAGACACAGGCCTCGGAAGAGCCCGCAGTGCGTGAGAGTGCGGCCGCAGCTGCTCCCGTCAGCAGGGATCCGGTGATCGGAAGCAAGACGCTTTCCGAGATCCGGGCGGATTTCCCCATCCTGAAGGAGCGTATCAACGGGCATCCCCTGGTGTGGCTGGACAACGGTGCCACCACCCAGCGGCCTCAGTCCGTGATCGACCGCTTGAGCTACTACTATACCCATGAGAATTCCAATGTGCATCGCGGCGCCCATGAACTGGCCGCCCGTTCCACGGATGCCTATGAGAACGCAAGGCAGATCGTGGCGGATTTCATCGGTGCACCCAGGAAGGAAGATATCGTTTTTGTACGGGGCACCACCGAGGCCATCAACCTGGTGGCCAGAGCTTTTGTACGGCCCATCCTTAATCCCGGTGACGAGATCGTGCTGACCTATCTGGAGCACCATGCCAATATCGTGCCCTGGCAGCTTATTGCCGAGGAAACAGGCGCCGTGCTGAAGGTCGCTCCGGTGGACGAGAGCGGGCAGATCATCCTTTCGGAGTATCGCAAGCTCTTCACCTCCAAAACGAAGTTTGCTTCGGCGACCCAGGTGTCCAATGCCCTGGGAACCGTGACTCCTGTGGCGGAGATGATCGCCTGTGCCCATGCTCACGGTGTACCGATCCTCATCGACGGTGCCCAGTCCGTGGCACATATGCCGGTGAACGTATCGGCACTGGATGCGGATTTCTTCGTATTTTCCGGACACAAGATCTATGCCCCTACAGGCATCGGCGTGGTCTATGGCAAGAGCCACCTGCTGGAACAGGCCAGACCCTACCAGGGCGGCGGCAATATGATCAAAGATGTGACCTTTGAGCGCACGATCTACAATCCGGCCCCCAATAAGTTTGAAGCCGGAACAGGCAGCATCGCGGATGCGGTGGGCCTGGGAGCTGCGCTGCAGTACTTGAGCACCATCGGTATGTCGGCCGTGGCAGCGTGGGAGCATGAGCTTCTGCAGTATGCCATGACGGAGATGCGTAAGATCCCCGGCCTGCATCTGGTGGGTACGGCAGCGGATAAAGCCAGTGTGCTTTCTTTTGTACTGGACGGCGTGGACAACGAGAGCGTGGGGCAGCATTTAAACAGCCTCGGCATCGCGGTCCGTACCGGACACCACTGTGCACAGCCCATACTCCGGCGTTTCGGCCTGGAAGGGACGGTAAGGCCTACGCTGGCACTCTACAACAGCTATGATGATGTGGATGCCCTGGTAGCGGGCATACGCAGCATCGCCTGAGGAACGGAAAGGAAAAGCAATGCGCTTCAATACATCACTTCTGCACGGGAAAGCCATACAGAAAAATCCACAGGGGGAGATACTGCCGCCGGTGTCGCAGGTAACGGCCTTTTGCTACGAGAGCATGGAGGAACTGGAAAAGGTCTTTCAGCACAAACGTATGGGCTATGCTTACACGCGGATCGGTAACCCCGGCATCGCAGCCTTTGAGCAGCGCGTATGCGAGCTTGAAGGCGGCGCAGGGGCCGTGGCGACTTCCAGCGGGATGTCGGCGGTGGCACTGGCGATCCTGAACGTGTGCGGGAGCGGTGATGAGATCGTGGTGGGCAGCGGCCTGTACGGCGGCACCATCGATCTGTTTCATGATCTGGAAAAACTGGGCATAAAAGTACACTTTGCAAAGGATATGGAGGCTTCCAGCATAGAGCCCCTGCTGAATGAGCACACCCGTCTGATCTTCGGGGAGCTCATCAGCAATCCGGCGCAGCGTGTGATGGATGTGCCGGTGCTTTCGGAACTGGCGCACGCTCACGGGATACCGCTGATCGTGGATTCCACGACGGCGACTCCCGTGATAGCGCGGCCGCTTTTACTGGGAGCGGACATCGTGATCCACTCCACTTCGAAATATATCAACGGCGGGGGCAATGCCATCGGCGGCATCATCGTGGACGGCGGAAAGTTCCCCTGGGATTTTGAAAAACACAGCGCCCTGGCGGAATTCAGAAAATACGGAAAGATGGCATTTCTCCTGCGGCTGCGCACCGATCTGTGGGAGAACCTGGGCTGCTGCATGGCCCCGGCCAATGCCTTTTTAAATTCCATCGGTGCGGATACCCTGGGCCTGCGCATGCAGCGCATCTGCGAAAACGCGGATGCCCTGGCGAAGGCACTGGACGGGATCGAAGACATAGAAGTCAATTATCTGGGTCTGCCCCAGCATCCCTGTCACGCTTATGTGGAAAAGGAACTGAACGGGCTGGGAGGTGGCATACTCAATTTCCGGACAGGCTCGAAGGAAAGGGCCTTCCGTATCATAAATTCACTTAAATATGCACTCATCGCCAGCAATATCGGCGACCTGCGCACCCTGGTCATACATCCCGCATCCACCCTGTATATACGGGTGCCCCGGGAGGAACAGGAGGCTGCGGGGGTATATGAGGATACCGTGCGCGTGAGCGTGGGTATCGAGGATAAGGAAGATCTGATCGAAGATTTTATACAGGCAATCGAAAGGAGCAGAGAGGAACAATGAAGATCACGGTAGCAGGCGAAAAGAAGGAAGTAGCGGAGGGCATCAGCGTAGCGCAGCTCATCGAGGCGGAGAATGTGGAGACCCCCCAGTATGTGACGGTATCCGTAAATGAGGAGTTCGTCGATTCCGCCGCTTTTGAGAGCACTGTGCTTAAAGAAGGCGATGAGGTGGAATTCCTGTATTTCATGGGAGGCGGAAGATAATGGCCTTTACAAACGAGCAGCTGGAGCGTTATTCCAGACATATCATATTAAAGGAGATCGGCGCGAAAGGGCAGAAGAAGCTCTTGAACGCCAAGGTGCTGATCATCGGTGCAGGGGGCCTGGGAGCTCCCGCGGCCCTGTATCTTGCGGCAGCCGGCGTAGGTACCATAGGCATAGCGGATGCGGATGTGGTGGATCTTTCCAATCTGCAGCGGCAGGTGATCCATACCACGGCGGATATCGGAAAACGCAAGGTGGATTCCGCGGCCGAGACCATGCGGGCCATCAATCCCGATGTGCAGGTGAATACTTATTACGATTTTGTGAGCAGCGCCAATATCCGTGAAATGATAAGGGATTATGACTTCATCCTGGACGGCACGGACAATTTCCCGGCGAAGTTTCTGATCAACGACGCCTGTGTGATGGAGAAGAAGCCCTTAAGCCATGCAGGGATCATACGCTTTAAGGGACAGCTCACCACCATCCTTCCCGGGGAGGGGCCCTGCTACCGCTGTATCTTCAAGAATCCGCCCCCCAAGGATGCGGTGCCTACCTGCAAGCAGGCCGGCGTCATCGGTGCCATGGGCGGCGTCATCGGTTCCCTGCAGGCCATGGAAGCCGTGAAATATATCTGCGGCGTGGGCGAGCTGCTGTCGGGTTATCTGCTCACCTATGACGCTCTGAAAATGGAGTTCCACAAGATCAAGCTGCCGCCCCGGGGCAAGGGCTGTGCGGTCTGCTCCGATACACCGACCATCACGGAGCTCATCGATTACGAGCAGGCAGCCTGTGATTTCCATCCGGGCTCCGGAAGTGAGGGCTGAGTATGAAAGTGACGATAAAGCAGGAGGATTATGACCGCATCCTGGAGCATGCCCTGAAGGAACGTCCCGACGAAGCCTGCGGGCTGATCGCGGGAAGCGACGGGGAGGACGGGGTGCGCCGCATCGAAAAGGTCTACCTGCTCACCAATATCGACCATACCAACGAGCATTTCTCCATCGACTCGAAGGAGCAGCTGGCAGCGGTTAAGGATATGCGGGCAGCGGGTTTAAAGCCCCTGGGAAACTGGCATTCCCATCCGGAATCACCTTCCCGGCCTTCGGAGGAGGACAAGCGCCTGGCCAACGATCCGAGAGCTAGCTATCTGATCCTGTCCCTGGCAGAAGAAGGAAAGCCCGTACTGAACTCATTTCATGTGGAAGGCGCAGCCGATGCGCGTATCTCGACTAAAGAAGAACTGGAGGTAATATGAAAATGGCAGATCTGGGATTTGAAGTGGACGACAGGGTAGACATCACGGATGTGACCTGCCCCATTACTTTTGTGAAGACCAAGGTGGCGCTGGAAGAGCTGGACGACGGCCAGGTCCTGCAGGTACATATCGCGGATGGGGAGCCTATTCAGAACGTACCCCGCAGCATTAAGGAAGAGGGACATCAGGTGCTGAAGATCGACGATAACGGCGACGGCACCTTCGAGCTTTATATCAAAAAAGTGGGGGACTGATCCCCCACTTGTAAGATACTCAGATGAGTTCTGTCCCGCCGCAGCTGCGTATGCAGAGCACGGCACAGGCACCCTCGCCGAAGACGGCGTCCAGGGTGCTTTTATATTCGGGGACCAGGTCTTTGGGTACCCAGGCCTGGGTGGTGCCGGCAAAGCCGCCGCCGTGGACCCTGCAGGCCCCCCGGCCCTTAAGGACCCTTTCGGCCAGGCAGAGAGCCAGGGAAACATTCTGACTCTGTACGTCTTTATTGGTGTAAACATTCTGCAGATATTTGAAGGAGGAGTCCCCGGATTCCTGCACCCCCTTCAGGAAAGTTTCCATGTTTTTCTGCTCAAGAGCCTCAAAATCGCTTCGCACACGTGCATTTTCACAATAGAAGTGCAAGGCGCGAAGAACGGCGCGGTCCCCGCATGCCTTTCTCAGCTCGGGGATCTTCTTTATCACATCTTCTTCCGGTACCTCCCGCAGCACCTCCTTACCGAAGTAAGCCGCCACTGACTTCATCTCGGCGGGTACCGCGGCATAGTCGTCGGTGAGGTCCGCATGGGAACCTTTGGTATCGGTGATGCATAAGAGGTAGCCCGCAGCGGAAAAGTCAAAGTCGATCTTTTTCACCAGAGGCTGGGAGGGTTTTTCAAAATCGATGTAGATCATCCCGCCTGTGGAGCAGGCCATCTGATCCAGCAGGCCGCAGGGTTTTCCGAAATAAACGTTTTCGGCGTACTGGCCTATGATGGCGATCTCGGTGGACGAGACCTTCCCTTCGTTATACAGGCCCGACAGGATGCTGCCCAGAAGGGTCTCGAAAGCGGCGGAGGAGGAGAGCCCCGCACCGATGAGCACCCGGCTGTCGATACAGGTCTGGAAAGCACCTATCCTGTAGCCGTGCTTTACAAAGCCTGCCAGAACACCCCGGATGAGTCCCGCAGTAGTGCCCTCTTCTTCTTTTTTCTGTTCCAGCTCCTTTATATTGATACGGACGGGGGGATAGTCCCCGGAGATGACGGTGACCGTATCCTCCTGCAGGGGACGCACAAAGCCCACCGCATCCAGGTCGATGGAAGCGGCCAGCACTTCGCCGTGCTGATGGTCCGTATGGTTGCCGGCGATCTCGCTGCGGCCGGGGGCGGAGTAGATCTTCAGTTCCCCGGCTCCGAACTTTTCTTCAAAGCGCTTAAGCAGTTTAAGGTAACGTGCCGTCTGGTCCGGGACTGCTTCCGCACCCCCGTAGAGCTGCGTAAAGCGCTCCGCCATCCGGCCCTCTTCAAGCATCTTTCCGAATTCCGCACTGTTCATGGGTCTGTCCTTTCTTTGTCCGAAAACTTCGTTGGTTTCCTGCCTTTTTCTGCGATATATGTTGTCATCGGATCGCTCTGCATCTTCGATGCTCCCGTGATCCTGACATCATTCTACTAGAATCCGGGATTATTTCAAGCGTCTCCGTTTTTTTTCCGTTCGCCACAGATAAGGAACAATTCACCACATTTTTGGTTTTGACGGCATCCCTTCCGTATAATGAACACAGTAGGAGGAATCTGTCATGAAAAAAAAGCAAATTTTGGCAATGCTCATGCTGCCGGCCATACTGCTGTACGGCTGCGGCGTAGGGAGCGCGGCGGGTATGCCCCCCGCACCGGAGGAGGAGACGGAAGCCGAGGCTGCTTTCGATCCCGACAGCATCCGGCCCCAGGATGATTTTAACGGCTATGTAAATGCAAGACAGCTCATGGAGGCGGATCTTGAAGAACACCACGGCAGCAGCGGTTCGTTCCAGCAGATCGGCGATATGGTGGATGAACAGCTGGATCAGATCATCGCCGATATCGTGGAAGGAAAGCGGGATTCCTATGCCGCCGGAAGTAATGAGCAGCTGATCTATGACGCGTATTACCAGCTGCTGGATGCTTCCTGCGGGGGTGCCTTCATGAATGAGGAAGATATCCGGAGCATGAAGGATACGGTAGAGGCCATTCATAACACGGCGTCCATCGACGAGTTCCTGGATATTTCCGGGAAGCTGTATACGGAGTGGGGGCTGGATCCCATCTTTGGCGTCAGCGTTGAGTCGGACATGCATGATTCCTCTGCCGGAAGCATCAGCATACGGCCCTTCTCCAGTCCCACGGGCTATGATCTGGAGGATATCTGCCGCGGGGGCAGCTGGGGACAGGCCATTGCCATGCAGTATCGCACCACCCTCATCGATCTGGGGGTGGAAAAGGAAGAAGCAAAGGAGCGGAGCATATCCGCTACCCGTCTCAATATCGATATCGCCATGGAGACGGATCTGGAGCTTCTGGACCTGATCTCCAAAGACTGGAGCAAGTCCCTGCAGACAGCCATCTATAAGACAAATGAAGAGATCGATGCCCTCTGCCCCAATGTGGGTGCGGAGGGGATACTCCGGAGCATGGGGATGAAGGAAGGACTTACCCGGGGAGTGTATCTGTGGGATGAAGGACAGCTGGCTGCCGTGGATTCGCTCCTTACTGAGGAAAATCTCCGGGCCTGGCAGGATACCGCCATTCTTGGCTTCATGCGAAGCATAGGTGAATATCTCCCGAAGGAATACGGAGGGGAGCCCGTCCTTTATTCCAATGATCTTTATGCCAGGGGCGGAGTCAAGGACTCTTTGAAGACGGAGCTGGGAGAGGAATATGTCAGGCGCTTTTACGATGCGGAGGCTGCCGCTGAGGTGCAGCAGATCACGGAAAGCATCGTGGAAGAATACATCGTCATGATCGGCGATTGTGACTGGCTCAGTGATAAGGGAAAGACAGCCATAAAGAGCAAGCTGGATAACATGCTGTACTTTATCGGTGCAGGGGAGCCCCACAGCGTCGATCCCAAAGACGCGGAGCTGATCGGTCATTCCGTTTATGATACACAGTGCCGTCTGAACATCCGGACCCATGAGGAGCAGGTAAAGATGCTGAAAGAGGGAGTGGAGCGCAACGGCTTTAAGCAGATGCCGCCCCAGACCGTCAATGCCTGCTACTCCCCGGATATGAATTCCATCAATATCACCGCAGCCATCATGAACGCCCCGTTCTACAGCAAAAAGCAGAGCTACTGGGAAAATCTGGGCGGTATCGGAGCGGTGGTGGGACACGAGATATCCCATGCCTTTGACGATCACGGCATGCTCTATGATATGAACGGGAATTACAACCCCGAATGGGTTCCGAAGGAAGACAGGGAAGCCTTTGACCGGATGGCGAAAGCTGTGGAAGCCTACTATTCTTCACAGCTCATCCTGGATGTACATCCCGTGGACGGGGAACTGACCCTGGGAGAGAACCTGGCGGATATCAGCGGTGTGGACTGCATCCTGCGGCTGACGGAAAATAACGAACAGAGGAAGGAACTTTTAGAGAATTATGCCAGGATATGGGCCAATATCTCCCCCAAGGACAATGTGCTCCGGCAGCTGTATATGGATGTGCACAGTCCCGGGATCGTGAGAGTCAATGCGGTGGTGTCCCTTTTTGATCCCTTCTACGAGATCTACGATGTGAAAGAAGGGGATGCGATGTATGTGGCACCGGAAGACAGAGTAAAAAGGTGGTGAGTGAAATGGGACTGATGATCAAACATTCGTTAAAAAATATATTCTCCAAGCCGCTCAGGCTGCTGCTCCTGATATTCTGTATCCTTTTTGCATCCTTTACCGCACTTTTGGCGGTGGATATGAAAAATAATATCGAGGGTCTGCTGAACGGCTATATGATGGATATGATCGGCAAGGTGGATATCATAGCCTACAACACTTCCGACGAGGTGGCGGAAGAGCTGGACGCTATGGCGGAACTCAGAAGATTCGGGATCGGATCGGTGATGCAGTACGAGTATGAGCGGGATCCCTCGGGCTATGAATACTCTTTTGAAAAACCCATTGAACTGGCGTCGCTTTCGGATATCCAAACGGCTTATGATATGGCCTTCATCCCGGAATGCTTCGACCTGGATGACGACAGTGCCGTGATCAACAAAAAATATGCCGATGAATTCGGACTTTCCGTGGGGGACAGCCTTCACTTCGAGACCCGGGATGAGGTGGAGATCGAACTCAAGGTCATGAGCATCGTCGATATGAATAATGCCATCTTTAACGGAAACAGCGCCATCGTCAGCAACGAGGTGGTGAGACGTATCGCCTGCACCCCGGAGAACGATTACAACATATGGATGATCGATGTAGTGAAGGATTCCGAGATCTCGGCCGTTGCGGATGCCATCCGTGAAAGAGACCCCAAAGCGGAACTGGAAGTTCTCAGCGAGCAGATGGATGATGCCGATATTCAGGGGATATATAATCTCTTTTATCTTCTGTTCCTGATCTCTTTCCTGCTGGTGATCTTTGTGACGATCTCCATTGCGGAAAAGATCGTTAATGAGAGGATGTCGGTGATCGGAACGTTAAGGAGCCTGGGGGTGTCTCGGGGCAGAACGGCCTTCGTGCTGCTGATCGAAAACGTGCTGTATGCACTCATCGGATCTGCCATCGGTATCTTCCTGTATTCCCGGGTAAAGACACCGATCCTGAAAAGCATGGTAAACGGTGTGGATGGCACCGATCTGTCCCAGTATTTCGGGCCTACCCCGGTCTACGTATATCTGCTGGTTGTGGCGGCGGCCATACTGATCGAGTGTGCCTACCCCCTTTATGAACTGACAAAAGCCGTGAAGACCCCCATCCGGGATATCATCTTTGATAACAAGGATACGGAATTCAAATACCGCTGGGGCAGGCTTTATACCGGGATCGTACTGCTGATCGCTTCTGTTGTGAGCGGCTTTTTGGTCAAAAACTTTGTAACCCTGGCCGTCTCCCTGGTCTGCGGGATCGTGGCACTGGCACTGCTCATTCCCTTTGTGATCCGCCTCTTTTCCAAAGCGGTCACGGCACTGTGCAGAAAGCTTTCCTTCCCTGTAGCCCAGCTTGCCGCGGAAAACATCTCCCGGAACCGCATCATCATGGGAACGGCGGTACTCTGCGTTACTTCCATCACCCTTTCCATCCTGATCGGCTGTGTGGGAGAAGCCCTTGCCAGGGATCTGAGCGAACTGGGGTATGACTGTGATCTGGTGGTGGATATATATACCAGCGATGATGATCACGACTACAGATATGTGGATGTCATCGACGGGGTGCTGGAGACCGACCGGGTGTACAATATGCCCGCGTCCGGACAGTTGGGAGAGGACAAGGCGAGAGCACTGACCTTCTTTGCCGATACCGCCCACAGCATGATGGCGGGCCTTCCGGCAGAAGGCTATGGGCTTGAGGAAAACGAGATCGTTCTCGCGCAGCCCATGGCGAAGAGACTGGGCCTGAGCGTGGGGGATGAGGTGAAGCTTGTTCTGGATCCTACCACGGATTTCCCCACAGAAAAAAGCTTCATCCTGAAGGATACCCTGGATCCGGACAAGTGTGAGCTGCTGAGTCTGGAAAGCGTCATCATGAACCGGGATCTGTATGATCACCTCTTTTCATCCAGGCTCGCTGCGATCCTGATCCGGACGGAGGATGCGGAAGGGGTGAAAAAAAGCATCGAGAAGAATTCCGAATCTTCCAGCCTGAGAGTCCAGACCCTTGGGGAGCTTGAACAGGAACAGGAGAATAATACCAAAGGTCTGCTGTCGGTGATGCGCATGATCGTTGCCGGAAGTGCCGCACTTACCCTGATCGGTGTGGCCGGGAACCAGTCCCTCGGTTTTATCACAAGAAAGAGGGAAACGGCCCTGCTTTATTCGGTGGCACTGCCCCGGAACAGGATCAAACGCCTGCTGTTCCTGGAAAGCCTGTTTTCCATGGGCTGCTCCGCACTGATCGCAGGAGTGACCGCGCCCTTCTTCTTCAGGGTGCTGGGATATCTCCTGGATGTCATTGCGGACGGGGATATGGACATACTCAGTAAGGGAAGCGTAGGTGCAAAAGAGATCCTCATGTATCTCGGGGTCATCCTCTTCGTCTTCCTGCTGACGACACTGATCCCTTCAAAGTACCTGCGTAAGATGAACATAGCGGAAGAGCTTAAGTACGAATAAAAAAACGAAGATTTGCCTTGCGGCAAATCTCTGAAGCGCCTCAAAGCCGGCGCGGGCTCCCCCGTCGCTGCGCTCCGGGGGCAGAAAAGGAGAAGAAAAATGGATACGATCATCACGGTAGATAATGTTTTCAAGTCCTTCGGGAAAGACGAGCTGGAGGTAAAGGTGCTGCAGGGGGCGGATATGACGGTGCAGCGTGGGGAATTTGTCTCCCTCATGGGACCCTCGGGTTCCGGAAAATCCACGCTCCTGTACCTGATCGGCGGCCTGGACCGGAATTATACGGGAGATATCGTGGTCTGCGGGGAGAATATCGGAAAGATCAAAGAGAAAAAGCTTTCCGCCCTCCGGCTTTCCAGGATCGGTTTTATCTTCCAGTTCTATAATCTGGTGCAGAACCTTTCGGTAGAGGATAATATCCTCCTGCCCCTGAAGGTGTCCAAGCGCTATGACAAGGCTGCCGCGGACAGGCTTACGGAGATCCTGGATATCACGGGGATCGCCGATAAGCGCAAAGCCATGCCGGCAAAGCTTTCCGGCGGGCAGCAGCAGCGTGTGGCCATAGCCAGGGCCCTTATGGGGGAACCCGAGATCATCCTGGCGGACGAGCCTACGGGAAACCTGGATAAGGAATCCGGAAAGAATATCATGGAGCTGTTCAAAAAGATCAATGAGGAAAAAGGCATGACCATACTTCAGGTGACCCATTCCGAAGAAAACAGCCGTTACGGGAGCCGTGTGGTCAAACTCGACAACGGGAAACTCCTCTGCTAAAATAGGGTTCGCGGGATCGCGAAAGCCTTCCGCGGACATCTGTGATGAGCTTTAAGAGAGGATCCGGAGGAGAAGATGAAGATCGCCATATGCGATGATGAGGAGATATTTCTGAGGGATCTGGAAGAGAAGATCTACAGCTTCCTTTCCAGACTGGACTGTGAAGTGATCCCCTTTACCAATGCCGAGGATCTGCTGGCCTCTTCCTTCTCCTTCGACCTCATCTTTCTGGATATAGAGATGGGGGGCATGGACGGTATGAGCGCGGCCCGGCAGATCCGGGAGGAGGATCTTAAGACCCCCATCGTTTTCCTTACCAGCCATATCGAGATGGCCATCGACGGATACGAGGTGGATGCCTTCCGCTTCCTGAAAAAACCGGTGGAGGATACCAAGCTTAAGCAGACCCTGCAGGATATACAGCTGAGAAAGGCCAGCCGGCAGGGGGTGCTGATCCGCTCCGGAGGAGAGGAGATCCTGGTGGTGCCCTCCGAGATCCTTTATCTGGAATCGGACAACAATAATGTGCGTATCATAACCTCCTCCGGCTCCATCACCACAAGGATGAAGCTGGGGGAAGCCATCGAGACCTTTAACCGCATCAACGATACGATACGCAAGGTCCACCGCTGCAGTGCGGTGAACCTGGATCATGTGGCGAGACTGCGGGAGCGGGAAGCCGTTCTGGATGAGGGGAGCGTGGTGGGCATCAGCCGTTCCTGCCTGACGGAGTTTAAGAATGCCCTTTACGAGCATGTGAAAAAAACGGCGAGGTAGGGATGGGCTTTCTGTGTGCTGTGATATCTGTTATATTACTTCTGGCGGCCGCCTTTCTCATGTGGTTTTATATATACGGCAGAAGAGCGCTGCCGAAGGAGGAGGTGCTGCTTCGCCGGCAATGCGGCGGATATCTCTTTCCGGCATTTCTTTGTCTGCTGACGGCCCTGGTGGTGGCCTTTGATCTTCGTTCGGCACTTATGGGCCTGGAAGCCTACGGGGACAGTGTATTCCTGCATCTGCTGTTTTATCCCCTCAGTGCCCTGGCTCTGGTTTTTGCCATGATCCCCTGCAGTGTGATCTGTGCAAAGAAAGAGCCCATGATCCCGGGGATACGGGAGATGCTCTCGTCCTTTCTCTTTATCCTGATCCTGAATCTGCTCTGCCTTTGCATGATCCACGATAATACCTATATCTATGCCTCCTTAAGCTATCTGGTGACGGGGCTTCTGTGCTGTATCGTGATCTTTCACACGCCGGAGCTGTCCCGGGACCGTTATCAGGCGGAGCTGAAACGTATCGATGAGATGCTCAGGGATGCCCGCAACGCCCATTATGAGGCTGTGAAAAAAAGCAATGTGGAGATACGCCGCAGCCGCCATGATATGAAGAACCATCTGATCGCGCTGCGTTCTCTCGCACAGGATGAGCGCAAGGAGGAACTCCTTAAATATATAGATTCCATCGCCGAGCAGATCGAAGCGGCGGCCCCGCCCTACCGCAGCGGCAATGATATCGCGGATGTGATCCTGGCGGACAAGTACGCCAAGGCGGAAAAAAGGGGTTTAAGTCTGGAGATCTCCGGAGATCTTGCGGGGCTTGCCATCGAGTCGGCGGATCTGGTGACCATCCTTTCCAACCTTCTGGATAATGCCATCGAGGCCGTAAACCGACTGTACGGCAGGGAGCTGCCGCCGGAGGATAAGCGTATCTGTCTGGAGTTTCGGAAAAACGCCAATTTCATGCTGATCCTGGAAAGCAATAAAAGTGTCTCCCCGCTGGAATCGGGAAGGATCATTTCTGCCAAGAACTCGCCGGATCACGGCTTCGGGATCATGAACATCCGCCGGGCCGTAAAGAAATACGGCGGGGAATTCAATATAAGCAGCACTCCGGAAGGGGAGATCTTCCTGATCGAAACGGAGATCCTGCTGCCTTTGTGTGTCTGAACAGATACGCGATCTGTCCATGCTTGCGCAAGTCCTGCGGCTATGTTATCCTTAAAAAAAATTTGAAAGGAGTTCACGATGAGTTACGATAAGAACGCCTGTGCACCCCGCCCCCCCATGGGCTGGAACAGTTACGATTATTACGATACCACGGTCACGGAGGACCGGGTGCTGGCCAATGCGGAGTATATGGCTAAAGAACTGAAAGCCTTCGGCTGGGAGTACATCGTGGTGGATATCGAATGGTATGCCCCCGGTGCGGGCAGCCAGCGGGACAAGTTCCAGTATATCCCCTTCAGTAAGCTGGCCATGGATGAATACTCACGGCTCCTTCCGGATCCGGAACGTTTCCCCTCTTCAAAAGACGGCGCCGGCTTTAAACCCCTGGCAGATAAGGTCCATGCCCTGGGGCTGAAGTTCGGCATCCATATCATGCGGGGCATTCCCCGTCAGGCGGCCCATGCCCATACAAAGCTTCTGGGGACGGAGCTTACGGCAGCCGATGTGGCCAATCCCTCCTCCATCTCCCGCTGGAACCCGGATATGTACGGGGTGCGGGACTGCGAAGCGGGACAGGCTTATTACAACAGCATTTTCGAACTCTATGCCTCCTGGGGTGTGGATTTCATCAAATGCGACGATATATGCAATACCAATGCTTTTGCCGATGACCGTTATACCGGAAAGCACGAGGTGGAGATGATAGCGAAGGCCATCGAGGGCTGCGGCCGTCCCATGGTGCTCTCCCTGTCTCCGGGACCTGCACTCATCGATAAGGCCTGGCATTACGAAAAGTTCGCCAATATGTGGCGTATCACCGATGATTTCTGGGACCGCTGGGATCTTTTGAAGGATATGTTCACCCGCTGCGAACTCTGGGAACGCCATGTGAGCGCCGGAAATTACCCGGACTGTGACATGCTCACCCTGGGGAAGCTGGGCAAGGGCTTCGGCGCGGAGCGGGACTGCAACTTCACCCCCGACGAGCAGAAGACCATGCTGAGCCTCTGGTGTATCTTCGGCTCCCCCCTGATGATAGGTGCGGAGCTGACCCTGCTGGACGAGGCAACGAAAAAGCTGCTGTGCAATAAGGATATCCTTTCCCTGCTGGATCCTTACCGCATCCGCAGGCAGCTGTACCGGGACGAGGATAAGGCGGCCTGGGAGAGTAAGAGCCACGACGGAAAAGACAGGGTGGTGGCCCTCTTCAATCTTTCGGAAGAAGAGAGGGTCTTTACGATCCCGGGATGTGAGAAAGCAACGGAACTCTGGAGCGGTGAGAGCGTTTCCGCGTCGGAGATAAGGCTCTCTCCCCATGCCTGCGGCGTATACCGCATATCATAAGGGATAAACGGAGGAATCGAAATGGATCTGAAAACAGCCTATAAAGAATACTTTAAGATCGGGGTCGCGCTCTCCAGGATCAATATCCATACGGCGGCCCATGTGGAGCTCATGAAAGCGCAGTTCAACAGCTTCACTGCGGAAAATGACATGAAGCCCCAGTTTTTCCTGGACAGGGAAAGCTGCAAGGCCGATCCGGAGAAGTATGATCTGGCACCGGCCCTGCGCTTTAAGTATGCGAAGCCCTATCTCGATCTTGCTAAGGAGAACGGCATATCCATGCGCGGTCATACGCTGGTCTGGCATAATCAGACGCCCAAGTGGTTTTTCCATGAAGGCTATAATGAATTCCGGCCTCTTGCGAGCCGCGAGACCATGTTAAAGCGCCTTGAAGCCTATATCCGCGGGGTGCTGGAATTTGTCCAGAAAGAATACCCGGGTGTCATCTATGCCTGGGATGTGGTGAATGAGGCCGTGGATGACGGCGGCTGGAGGAAGTCTCCCTGGCAGAAGACCGTCGGTGAGGATTTTGTGGAGCAGGCCTTCCGTTTTGCCAGAAAGTATGCGGCTCCCGGCGTGGCCCTTTTCTATAACGATTACGAGACGGCGGAGGTTTGGAAGAGAGATTTTATTCTGGAAAACATCCTGAAGCCTTTGAATAAAGAAAAACTCATCGACGGGATGGGGATGCAGTCCCACCTGCTGATGGATCATCCGGATCCCGAAGCTTACCGCACCGCGCTGGAGATGTTCGGCGCAACGGGGCTGCAGATCCAGGTGACCGAGCTGGATATGCACAATGCGGATCCTTCCGAATCGTCCCAGAAGCAGCTGGGGCAGCGCTACCGGGAGTTTTTCCATATCCTGAAGGAAGCGAAGATCAGCGGGAAAGCCAATGTTACCGGCGTGACCTTCTGGAACCTGCGGGATGAAGACAGCTGGCTCTCCGGTTTCCGGGGCGAGACCAGCTATCCTCTGCTGTTCAACGGAAAATGCGAAGCTAAGCCCGCATATTATGAGGTGCTTAAGGAAGCGGTCCCGGAGGAAGAGATCGATGAATGGAAAGCAGATTATCCCGAAGAGGCGTTTAAGACAGAGGGCCTGCCGGAGCAGACCATGCGCGTCTTTCCCCGGAAGATCTGGGAAGAGGGAGAATATGACTATCCTGCGGCCTATGGTTTTGTTCCGAACTTCTTTGCCTATCTGCATCCCGATGAGGAAGAGCATGACTGTATGCTGGTTCTGCCCGGCGGCGGATACTGCATGTGCTGTGCCCATGAAGGGGAGCTCCCGGCAAAGAATTTCTTTGACCGCGGGATGAATGTTTTTGTTATGAGCTATACAACGGATATCACGATGTCGGTGCCGCTGAAGAAACAGCCCCTGAAGGATATCTCCCGGGCTGTACGCTATATACGGAAAAATGCGGAGCTTTTCGGCCTCGGGAAAAAGAAACTCCTGATCTGCGGCTTCTCCGCTGCGGCCCACGTGTGCGGCAGCCTTGCGGTGCATTTTGCGGATGTGAAGGATGAGAATCCGGAGTATGCGGCATTCTCCAACCGTCCGGATGGTGTGATCCTTTCCTATCCCGTGATCACTACCGGCGAATTTACCCACAAGTACTCCATAGAGGCCCTGTTGGGGAAGGAGCCTTCCGCGGAAGAGCTGGAATACTTCTCCCTGGAAAAACAGGTGAAGGAAGATACGCCGCCCTGCTTCCTATGGCAGACGGAGTGCGATGATGTGGTACCGGTGGAGAACAGTTATCTTTTTGCCATGGCTCTGCGGAAAAAGAAGGTTCCCTTTGCCCATTATGTGTTCCCGAAGGGGCATCACGGACTCAGTACGGCGGATGCGACATTTTTCGGAGGCTGGTCCGGCGGTGAGTATACCATGCAGCAGACCATGCGTGCCGTGCATGCGGTAAAAGACGGAAAGGGTGTGAATGTTTCGGAACAGAGAAAGCTGGAGCTGATGGACCAGTTCTTCGGTGATCATGAGGAGCCTTCCATGCCGCTGGATCGCAGTCTGATGGCGGATGTGGGTCTGTGGACGGATCTGGCCTGGGCCTGGATCGGAAGACTGTAGAAAGCAGCATAGAAGGGGAGATCAGATGGGATTATTCAAGAGCAGTGCTGAAAGAGAACTGGAATCCATCATCCGGCGCATGGAGATGAACCTCTCGAACAATTACAAGGACAATGCCCAGTCCGACTTGAAAGAGCTGGACGAGGCGCTGGAGGAACTGAAGAATACCGGAAAACTCAAACCGGCGATACTGGATAAGTATGAGTCACTTGCCGAGGATTACCGCCAGCGCCTGAAGGGCTACAGCCACAAAGACCAGAAGCCTTACTGGCACTGAGTGAGGGCTTATGCGATTCTGGTTTAAGCTTTGGAAAGATACTCGCTTAAAGAGGGATCTCACCATCGAGAGTAATGAAAAGGACAGCCGTACACATAAGGTCTTTCTGGCTCTGGAAGAGGCGGTGCATGCCTTTGACCTGTCCGTGCCCATCTGGCTTGATAAGAACATCAGGGACTTTAAGAGAAGCTCCCGCTGCCGTTTTACGCAGGACAGCTTCCTGGAGCCCCTGGAATATGATTATCTGGAGATGATCGTGCTGGAGGAGGATGATCCTCCCGGCCAATAAGCCGGGAGAAGTATATGCCGGAGGAATGCTATGAGACAGGGGTTGAAGGCACTTGGAAAAGAAAGATCTGCAGTTTCATCAGAGTGAGGATGTGTTTTCGATCCTGAAGCTCATGCGGGGAAGCAGGCTGTGGCCCGGGATATGCAAAGCCGGGATGGGACGTTTTCCCTTTGAAGAAGACATGTTCCGGAGTGTCCGCGAAGGCAATCCGCTGCCTCAGAAGTATTACTATCTTGAGCAGGGAGAGCGCTTCGCCTTTTTTTCATCTTATGAGAATCGCATGGACCTTCTGACCTTCGGCCGGGCGCAGTGGTTCATGAAGCTCCGGAGTATCGCTTTTCCCTGCTCCTTAAGCAGCGGAGGGTATCTTACGAATGATACGGAGTGGATGCTTGAGAAGATCTGCGCATTGCCGGGCTGCAGTCTGGTCCTTAATCTTCCGAAAGCTTATCGGATCCGGGGGATGGCCTGTGGTGAGACCCTGCCGACCTGCATCCTGACACTCCGGCCGGAGCACAGGGATCTTGGGGGATATCTGGCCTCACTGCGGAGCCCCTATCGCAGAAGGATCGCGCTCGCCCTCCGGCACTGTGAGGGTGTGGATGTTCAGGACTGTAAGGATAACAGCATCGATGTTTATCCCCTGTACAGGCAGACTTTTGAACGCTCTGAATACAAGCTGGAATGTCTGGAGCGGAGTTTCTTTGAATCCGTGGAAGGGGAGAGGCTGGTCTTTCTCAGGGAAGGAAGAGCTGTGGGCTTTGTGCTCCTGCGCCGGAACGGGGAAGAACTGGTATTCCTGCTCTGCGGCATGGATTATGCCGAAGAAGAGCGGGGCTGTAAGACCGCGGATCTGTACTACTTCATGCTCCTTAAGATCGTGGAATATGCCATCACGCATCAGCTGAAGCGTATCGATCTGGGGCAGACTTCGGAACAGACCAAGCTGAAATTCGGAGCGGTTTTGGAGAAACGTTATTTCTGCGCGCATCATGCGAATCCATTATTAAATCTTGTGGCTGTCCTCGGGAAAAGCATACTGGAATACAGATACAGCTTCCCGGAGTACAGGGTGTTCAAGTGAATCCCGGCAGGGAACTGAAGGAGAAAGGAAATGATAGGAGCTCATGACGGAAAGAGACTTATCGGTGCATTGGAAGCCGGCGGGACCAAGATGATCTGCGCCATCGGGTCGGAAGACGGAACTATCCTCGAACGCTACAGCGTTCCCACCCGTTCCCCGGAAGAGACCATGCCGGAGATCCTGGGCTGGTTTCTGGAACATAAACCGGCAGCCCTGGGCATCGCCAGCTTCGGCCCGGTGGATCCGGATCCGGCATCGGAGAGCTACGGACATATCACAACCACGCCCAAGCCGGGCTGGGCGGATTATGACCTTCTGGGAACGATTAAAAAAGTCCTGCCTGTTCCCATGGGCTTTGATACGGATGTGAACGGTTCGCTGCTGGGGGAAGTGAGCTATGGCGGATCCCGTGGCCTGAATGATGTGGTTTATATAACGGTAGGGACAGGCATAGGCGGCGGAGTGATGAGCGGCGGGAAGCTGCTCCACGGCATGCTGCATCCGGAGCTGGGACATATGCTGATGCGTCCTCATCCTTCCGACAGCTATGCGGGGAAATGCCCTTTTCACGGGCAGTGTCTGGAGGGCCTGGCTTCGGGGCCGGCTATTGAAGAACGCTGGGGGCTTCCGGGAGAGAAACTGTCGGACCGGCCGGAGGTATGGGAGTTGGAGGCATATTATCTGGGTCAGGCCATCGTAAACCTGATCCTCTGTCTGTCGCCGAAGCGTATCATCCTCGGAGGAGGAGTGATGCATCAGACACAGCTCTTTCCCCTGATCCGCCGGGAGGTGAGTACGAAGCTGAACGGATACATCCGTACAAAAGAGCTGTCCGATCCGGACAGCTACATCGTAGCAGCCAGCCTTAAGGATGACCAGGGCATCCTGGGCTGTATAAAGCTGGCGTTGAATGCCATGTCATTTCAGTCGTAAAGCACGATAGCGGTTCACCATGGCCATAAGCTCCTGACGTCGCACGAAAGCCAGATTCCCGGGGATCCTTCCCGCGGCGGCTGCGGAGAAGCCATTCTTTAAAAAGGCCTTGTATAGTGCATCCACGCAGCAGGGCAGGCTGTCGCGGCCGTTAAAATATCTTTCTTCCAGCATTCGCAGCATGGAAGCCAGCAGATTGGTCTGCTCATTATCCACCACCTGCTCCACAAAACGCAGTTCCACACTTTCGTGCCCTACGGACACACTGTCCGTGCCGCTGCCGCGGACCTTCACCTTTTTTGCTTCCGTGATCTCACGGTTGGGCAGGGGGATGCGCGTATCTTTCCAGAGCGGCAGCGCGGCACATTCCGCAGGAGCTGTTTCACCGACTGCTGCTTTCTTTGCAGTCTCCGTTATATCCAGGGGGCGGTATACCTTCATCTGCAGGATATGATCCGCCACGGAAAAGAAAGCACCGGAGCTGCCGGCCACCAGAATGGTGGAGACTTCATGTTCCGCAAACAGCTGCCTCATACGTCCGATAAAGGGGATGATGGGTTCCTGCTCGGGATGGATCACGGACTGCATCAGCGCATCACGCACCATGAAATTCGTGGCGCTGGTATCCTCATCGATGAGCAGGGTCCGGCTTCCGGAAAGCACGGCCTCCACGGTATTGGCCGCCTGGGAAGTGGAGCCGCTGGCATCCTCCGTGGAAAAGCATTTCGTGTCTCTTCCGTTGGGAAGATTCTGTATGAAAGCGCTGATATCCAGCTGTTTTACACTGCGCCCGTCTTCGGAGCGCAGCTTCATGGCAGTATCTTCCGTGATGACATACTCCCTTCCGTCTCCCGGGATGTGGTCGTATACTCCGCGTTCCAGCGCTTTGAGCAGGGTGGATTTTCCGTGGTAGCCGCCGCCTACGATGAGGGTGATGCCCTTCTTAATACCCAGACCACTGATACTGCGTCCTCCGGGAAGAGGAAGGCTTACACGTCCTTCTGCAGGGCTTTCAAAACGCACGGCATCCTTCAGAGGCCGGTCATCTACTCCGGAAGCCCGGGGCAGTACGGAACCATCGGCCACAAAAGCCACCAGTCCCGCTTCGGAAAGCCGGTCCCGCAGAGCTTTCTGATCATCGGCCAGACCGATCCACTTCGTAAGCTCTGCTGCGGAGAGGGAAGAATATACAAGAGTCTGTTTTACACAGGCGGGGACATATTCCATCAGCATCTTTTTCAGTTCCATGGAAAGCGTGGTACGCCCCGCGGCCGGGAAGCCGGCGGAAAAACGCAGGATCAGTGCGCCGCTAACGGGATCGATCCCGAGAGCACTGCGCTCAAGCACTTCCTGATGAGGGCAGCTTACGGAAAGTGTTCCGCTTTTTCCCGAGCCCTTCGCACGATGGGAATAGCTTCCCAGAATGCGATATACGCCGCGCAGGAGATAGTCCGACAGCATGATGCGCCGGTGGGAGCTTTCATAGTATTCCTTCGGGATCCCATGCTGTGCAGCACTCATATGTACACTGAGCGCTGAAGGGGCCGCAAAGGGATCCCCCTGGACATGATCTATGGATAGGGTAAAGCCCGGAAACTGATAACTTCCTGCCAGTGACTTGTATGCCGGGTAGCTTTTATGATCCGTATCGTACAGAAGCTGTTCCAAGCGTTTCATGATCATTCCTCCGGTGATCTGACAACAATATGATGCCTGCGGATCGCTTTATGCTTCGCACTCTCGCGACCCCGGCGAACATTAGAACATTATAAGATAAAGCGGTATGAAATTCAAACCGTATGTGGTATAATCCCGAGAGAGGTGTTGATATGGAGAAAACAGCGATCCTGTTCGATCTGGACGGGACTTTATGGGACAGTTCGGAGGCGGTGGTAAGCTCCTGGAATGAGGTGATCGCCACGCTGCCCGATTTTCACAGGCAGGGAACGGTTGAGGATATGATGGGTCTGATGGGCAAGACCATGGATCAGATCGCGTACGAGTATTTCGATACCGTGCCGAAGGAGCGGGCCCTGGAGCTGATGAAGCTCTGCACGGATCATGAAAATGATTACATACGGCAGCACGGCGGAAAGCTGATGCCGAAGCTGGAGGAGACTCTTAAGGAGCTTTCCGAAAAGTATTTCCTGGCCATCGTCAGTAACTGCCAGAAGGGTTATATCGAGGCTTTTCTGGAATATCACAGGCTGGGGGGATACTTCCGTGACCATTCGGATTACGGCACTCTGAAGCTGAGCAAGGGAGAGAATATCAGGCAGCTCCTGGTCCGGGACGGGCTTGAGCGGGCCTTTTATGTGGGGGATATCCAGGGGGACTGCGATGCGGCCCATTATGCCGGCATCCCCTTTATCCACGCTTCCTACGGCTTTGGTAAAGTGAAGGATGCGGATTACCGTATCGAAGCTTTTGAGGAACTGCCCGCTCTGATGGAAAAAGTAAAATAAGGGATCCTGCCCTTTATCCGGCAGAGCGGCGGATGAAAGACAGGATACGGATAATACGGGGGTATAGCATGAAACAGTACAAAGGAAAAGGGATCGAAAAAGGCATCGCCATGGGGCCTGTCTTCTTTTACGAGAAGAAGGAGCAGAAGCAGAGGCGTCCCGCGGCGGATTCGGTGGCGGAGCTGCTGCGCTTTGCGGATGCCAAGAACAAGGCCCGCAAGCAGCTCAAGGACCTGCATGACCATGCACAGCGGGAGCTGGGGCTGGAGAGTGCGGCCATCTTTGAAGCTCAGCAGACCATGCTGGACGATGAGGATTTCAATGCTTATGTGTCCGGGGTCATCAATTCGGAAAAGCTGAGCGTGGAATCTGCGGTGGCGGCAGCAGGCGAGCACTTTGCGGGGCGCTTTTCCCGCATGGAGGATCCCTATCTGAAAGCCCGCAGCACGGATGTGAAGGATGTGTCCGGGCTGCTCTTACGCATACTGGGCGGCGGCCAGGAAGAGGACGGGCCGAAAGAGCCGGTGATCCTGGTGGCGGAGGAACTCACCCCTTCCGAGACCATGCGCTTCGACCGTTCCAAACTGCTGGGCATCGTAACCTATCTGGGCTCAGCCGATTCCCATGCGGCCATCCTGGCCCGTACCATGAAGCTTCCCGCCATCAGCGGTATCGAGATCGATAAAAAGTGGAACGGCCTTAAGGCCATCGTGGACGGACATTCCGGCATGCTCACCATCGATCCGGACAAGACACTGACGGAAGAGATGGAAAAGCAGCGGCTCGCCGACGAGGCTCTGGAAAAGGAGATGCAGCTCCTCAAGGACCGTGAGACCCTTACAAAGGGCGGGCGGCGCATCCAAATCTGCGCCAACATAGGCGGCGTGGAGGATGTGTCCGAGGCATTGGAAAACGGAGCCGAAGGCATAGGGCTTTTCCGCAGCGAATTTCTGTATCTTAAGAGCGACGGCTTCCCCTCCGAGGAAGAGCAGTTCGCCGTATATAAGGATGTGCTGCAGCGCATGGAAGGAAAGCGGGTGGTGATACGTACCCTGGATCTGGGGGCCGACAAGCAGGCGGCCTATTTCCGCATCGGCCGTGAGGAGAATCCCGCCATGGGCTATCGCGGCATACGCATCTGTCTGGATCAGCCCGATATCTTCCGTACGCAGCTGCGCGCTATACTACGGGCTTCCGCCTTCGGGAATCCGGTGATCATGTTCCCCATGATCGTTTCCATGGAGGAGTTCCGTCAGTGCAAGCAGCATGTGGAGGAGATCAAGGCCGAACTGAAGGAAGCCGGGATCCCTTATAAGGAAGATGTGGAACTGGGTGTTGTGATCGAGACACCGGCCGCGGCCCTCATCAGCGGCGAGCTGGCGAAGGAAGCGGATTATTTCAGCGTAGGGACCAACGACCTGACCCAGTATACCCTGGCGGCGGACCGTGGGAATGTGAAGCTGGATCATGTATATGACCCTCATCATCCCGCAGTGCTCTCCCTCATCCGCATGACCGTGGAGAACGGCCACGCGGCAGGTATACCCGTGGGGGTCTGCGGGGAACTGGCGGCGGATACGGAACTCACCAGAGCCTTTCTGGAATACGGCGTGGATGAGCTTTCGGTCATTCCCGCTTATATCCTGCCCCTGCGGAACGAAGTGATCCATCTGGATTAAAACGTATGTACAGCGTAGCTTCGGCAGCAGCCGTAAAGGAATATGAACAGAGACTGATGAAGGATGGGACGGTACCGTCCCTTCTTCTGATGGAAAGGGCGGCTCTCTCGGTCTATGAGAGCCTCTGCACCCGTCTGGATGCCATGGAGCAGAAGGAAAAGCGTGTGCTGATCCTTTCCGGAACGGGCAATAACGGGGCAGACGGTCTGGCACTGGCCCGTTTTCTGACGGAGCGGAAGGATGTACATACCCGGGTGATCTGCACGGGAAATAAGGAACACGCCACGGAAGAGTGGCGGACCCAGGCCGGGATACTTGAAAGGCTGGGGCTGCGGATCGAAGAACTTCCGGATAAACTCCCTGACTGGGACATTGCCGTGGATGCCATGCTGGGCATAGGCCTGTCCCGCCCCCTGGATGAGCGCTATCAGGCTGTGCTTGAACAGCTGAACGCTGCCCGCCGGGAAGAAGGGCGTATGGTGATCGCCATAGATATCCCCACCGGCCTTAACAGTGACAGCGGCCGTCCCCAGCCTGTGGCTGTATGTGCCGATCTGACCGTGAGCTTTACGGCCTTTAAGA
This sequence comes from Lachnospiraceae bacterium, assembly GCA_017552715.1. Classification (GTDB taxonomy): domain Bacteria; phylum Bacillota; class Clostridia; order Lachnospirales; family Lachnospiraceae; genus NK4A136. The sequence continues at coordinate 50,854 of JAFZOW010000075.1, read as the reverse complement.
GGGGCATGCTCCTGGGGGAAGGACGGCATTACTGCGGGAAAGTGAAGATCTGTCCCATCGGTGCCATGGAGGAGACGCTCCCGCAGGAGAGCCTGCTGCACTGGGAAGAAGTAAAGAAACGGCTTCCGGAGCGGGATATCCTGGGACATAAGGGAAGCTTCGGCAAGGTGCTCTGCATCAGCGGCTCGGAAGGGATGCCCGGAGCCGGGATTCTGAATGCCCGTTCCGTATTATACAGCGGTGCGGGGATGGTGCGCATCATAAGCCCGGCAGCCAACCGGGAACTGATGATCGGAAGCGTGCCGGAGGCCATGTTCCTGGCAGCCGAGGACTGCGGGGAAGAGGAACTGAAAAAAGCTTTGGACTGGGCGGATGCCCTGGTACTGGGCTGCGGCTGCGGTGCGGCGGCGGCATCCTGGCTTGAGCGCAGGGAGCTGATGCTATGGAAGGGACCCGTGCTCATCGACGCCGACGGCCTGAATGCCCTGGCAAAGGATAAGAGTTTTCTGAAGGAGAGGGCCGCAAGGGGCTGCCCTGTCGTGCTCACTCCCCATCCCGGGGAATTTGCAAGGCTCTTTCCCGGAACGGATATGCAGGATGCGGATGCGCTGAAGGCGCTGGCAGCGGAGTACGGCTGCATACTGGTGGCCAAATCCGCCACCACGGTGGTCAGCGACGGTATAAAGCTTTACTACAATACGGAAGGAAATGACGGCATGGCTACCGCAGGCAGCGGGGATGTGCTGGCGGGTATCATAGGGGCGCTGCTCTGTGTATGCGAAAGCCCTTTGGAAGCCGCAGCCTTCGGTGTTTCCCTGCATGCCCATTGCGGAGACGAAGCGGCGGAACTTCACGGGAAGGCTGCCGTCACGGCTTCGGCCCTGATCGATGCCCTGGAGATACGGAGGTAGGAAATGAAGAGGATCCGCTTTATTCTTTGGACTCTGCTGTTTGGCTTTGCCCTGGCAGCCTGCGGGAAGACGACGATCGTACCGGAGGCGAGCGGCGGACCGAGGATCGTACAGACCCCCACGCCGGAGGAAGCGCCTGTAACTCCCACAGCCGGAGAGGCGCAGCCTGCAGTGGAAACACCCACTCCGGAAGAGCCGGAGGAAGCACTCCCCACGGAAGCGGAAGAAGCCGCTCCTTCCCCGGCAGAGCTGCTCTATCTGGGGCATGCCAGCCTGCGTATAAAGACGGCGGAGGGAAAGTTTATTTATGTGGATCCCTTCTTCGGCAATGCTTACGATCAGCCGGCGGATCTGATCCTGCGCACCCATTCCCATTACGATCATGCGGATATGGATAAGGTGAGCGTGCGCAGCGAGGACTGCGTGATCATCACGGAAAAGGAAGCCCTGGCCGGCGGCAGCCATCAGAGCTCTGAGGAAGCCGGCGTACAGATCGAAGCGGTGGAAGCCGGCAATAACGCCAATCACAGCATTAAGAACTGCGTGGGTTATGTGCTGACTTTTTCCGACGGGGTGCGGCTCTATATCTCGGGCGACACCTCCGAGACCGGGCAGATGAAGGAGCTTAAGGATATCGATTACGCCTTCTTCTGCTGTGACGGAGTTTACAATATGGGCATGGAGGAAGCCTCCCGCTGCGCTGCGCTGGTGGGTGCTGCCCACAGCATCCCCTATCACATGGTGCCCTCCGATAATACCGCCGGCTTTGACCGCAGCGTGGCGGAGCGCTTTGAGGCGGAGGGGCGTATCATCCTGGAGCCCGGAGAGATCCTGGTATTGGAAAAATAAAAACGGAGAATAACAGTATGGAATTTACAAAACTGAGCTGTGAAGAATTCGTATCCCGTCTGGCGGGCAAAGATCCGGTCCCGGGAGGCGGCGGCGCATCCGCCCTGCTGGGTGCCCTTTCCTGTGCCCTGGGCAATATGGTGGGCAGCCTGACTGTGGGGAAAAAGAAGTATGCGGATGTGGAGGAGGAGATCCTTTCCCTGAAAGAGAGGATCACGGCCCTGCAGGATAAGCTCCTGGGCCTCATCGATGCGGATGCGGAGGCTTTTGCTCCGCTGGCGGCAGCCTATTCCCTGCCGAAGGAAACACCGGAGCAGCAGGCCCGGAAGGAAGAGGTCATGGAGGCTGCCCTGAAGGAAGCCGCGGCGTGCCCATGGAGATCCTGCGCAGTGCGGCAGCCGGAGTTGAACTGCTGGAAGTCTTTGCCGAAAAAGGCAGCCGTCTGGCCCTTTCCGATGCCGGGGTGGCGGCAAGCTTTGCCGCGGCGGCCATGCGGGGAGCTGCACTGAACGTCTTTATCAATACAAAGCTCATGAAGGACCGGGAGGAGGCGGAGCGCCTCAACAAAGAGTGCAATGCCCTGCTGGAAGGCCCCTGCCGGAAGGCGGATCAGCTGTATGAAAAGGTGAAAGGAGAGCTGTATGTCTGAACTTTTACTGGCGAAGGAAGTCAATGCTGCCTTAAACGAAAAGATAAAAAAAGATGCGGAAGAGCTGAGATCAAAGGGGATCAGCCCGAAGCTGGCCATCGTGCGCCTGGGGGAGCGGGAGGACGATATCTCGTATGAGCGCGGTGCCGTGAAGCGCTGCGAAAGCCTGGGGGTGGAGTACGAGAAGGTACTGCTTCCCGCCGATGCTTCCCAGGAAGAAGTGCTTGACGTTATAGAACGACTGAATAAGGATGACAGTGTCCACGGCGTACTGCTCTTCCGTCCGCTGCCGAAGCAGTTTGATGAAAGCCTCATCGTAAACACACTGGCTCCCGAAAAGGATGTGGACGGGATCACGGATATCTCCCTGGCGGGAGTGTTCGCAGGCAAGGCCCTGGGCTTTGCGCCCTGCACCGCCGATGCCTGCCTGCGCATCCTGGATCATTACGGTATCGATCCCGCGGGAAAGCGCTGTACAGTTATCGGCCGCAGCCTGGTCATAGGACGACCTGTTGCCATGCTGCTGATGCAGCGGAATGCCACCGTGACGATCTGTCATACAAAGACAAAGGATCTGCCTTCCGTGGTGCGGGAAGCGGAGCTGGTGGTGGTGGCTGCGGGGAAAGCAGGCATCGCGGGTTCGGAATGTCTGGGAGAAGGCCAGACGGTGCTGGATGTGGGCATCCATGTGAACGAGGAAGGAAAGCTCTGCGGCGATGTGCGTTTTGATGAAGTAAAGGACAGCGTGGCCGCCATCACCCCGGTTCCCGGCGGCGTGGGAGGCGTGACCACTTCCGTGCTCCTGGAGCATGTGGTGGAAGCAGCAAAAAAACGGCTGGGATAAATGATCATATTTGATGCGAGACGGGTAAAAGCATATGAGCGCCTTAAAGAGCTGGCAGCTTTGTGCGGAAGGGATGAAGCCTACAGGGAAGAGCTGTGGGAAGAACTTCTTAAGGATGCCGGACTGATGGGCGCTTTTATGTATTATCTGGACGAGAAAAGCCTCTATGACGGAGTCAGCTGTGAAGGCTACGGGCTTACCGATGTGTATTTTTACCAGCTTCGCCGCTTTGATGTGAGCAAGGATATCGGGAAGAATTCTCCGGAATGCGCAAAGGATGCGCTGGTACTGGACAGCTTCCTTTTTATGGCCCGGATGAAGCGGGAGCCGGAGAAGTATGTGCGGCTATTGGACAGCGGCCCGGGGATGGATGTGTTTTAGGCCTGTGCCCGTTCGCGTATGCTGCGGATCAGTCCGATCAGATTGACGACAGCCGTTCCCACACCCGCTGCGATAAATACGCCCGCTACGATATACAGAGCCATCGGATCCCCTTCCGTAAGGCCCGCCGCACCTCCGCCGATGGCAAAAGCACCGAAGGCAGTGATGATCACGCTGATGACGATACTCGCCAGTCGGCCGGTATTGCTCTCCAGAAAACCGGCAAGTTCCAGATATTTTTCGCCGAAAGCGCTGTATTCATTGCCGGTGAAGATGATGATCAGTGTCAGGAGGTTCCGCAGAAAGATCAGCAGACCGAGCACGGCGAACATGATCAGTATCAGCTGCATGCCGTTAGCTGCAAGCTCAAATACTTCATCCTCCGTATCCCGAAAACGCGCAAACATAGGAGAAAAGAAGGCATATATACAGACACCGGCGGTCAGGGCCCCGGAGATCACTCCGCGTATGGCATTTACCTTGCGCAGCAGAAGGCGCTGCTCTTCCGTAGGTTCATTCGGGTTGAAATCTCTCAGATCCATAGTCGTACACCTCCGTTTGCACCATTGTAACAGATTGCCGGTCTCAACATCAATCTCAGATATACCAATACGGGATCTGGAGTACATTTTCTCTGAGAGCGCCCGGCATTGAACACATACATATGACGGCTCCTGTACCCCTTTTCTTTTCGGGGATCTTATCTAATATCTGAAAAGCCGAAGTCATATCGGCTGTGGCTGAATCACTCTGTTTGATCTCGATCGGATACAACACGCCTTCCTGTTCGATGATAAAATCTATCTCCGCTTCCTCATGGATTTCTTTTCCATCCTTTTTTATTCTTTTCTTATCCTTTCCCCTGTAATACGAAACAAAATATCTGTAATCCAGGCCTCTGTTCGAATAGCTCTTTAATATCTCAGAAATAACGAACGTTTCAAAAAAAGCACCACTCATAGCCCCTAATGCAAGGGTTTCCGGGGTAAGCCATCTTGTAAGATACGCAGCCAGACCTGTATCCCTGAAGTATAATTTCGGTGTTTTGATCACTCGCTTTAATGCACTGTTGGAAAACGGTTCCAAAATATATACGATGCCGGATGCCTCCAGAACCGAGATCCAGCTTTTTATGGTATTTGCATCTTTGCCAACTTCATCTGCTAAATTGGAATAGTTCAGCATCTGACCGGTTCTTGCTGCACAAGCCACCATAAATCTGCGAAAAGCATCCAGATCCTGAACAGCAGTCAGTTCTCTTACATCCTTCTCTAAATAGGTCTTAACATAACTGGAGAAGAACATCGCCCAATCCATATCCGGATCCTGCATTTCCGGATACCCTCCCCGATGAATAATGCTCCATATGTTACCAGGCTTTACTGCATCTTTATTTCTCTCTTTTACATACTCCATGGTCGGAAGAAAGGGCTTATCAAATCTGCTCGTTAGTATCTCCCTTAGAGAAAAAGGCGGAAGCTCGATGATTGCAGCGCGCCCCGCAAGTGAATCGGATACCAGGTCCATTAACTTAAACGGTTGAGAACCCGAAATGTAAAACAGGCCCTTGCGATCATTGTTGTCACACGATCGTTTTATATATCTGAACAAAGATGGCACATATTGTATTTCGTCAAAAAATACAGGCGGTTCATTCAGAGACATGAACATCTCCGGATTGTTTTTTGCCTGCTCCTCAATAAAAGGGTCATCAAAAGACACTTCTTTTACCCCGGGATACAAATGTCTGAGCAGCGTAGACTTTCCGGTCTGTCGCGCACCGGTGATCAATACACATTTAAATGTCTTTTGAGATCGTTTTACTATATCCTCTATCGCTCTCCTTACATACTCCATCATATGCGCCTCCGCAATGCGACTAATTCGGAATTCGATTCCGGATTAGTCGCATTTTAGCACAGGCCCAATACTTTTGCAAGAGTAGTGTGAGAGTTTGGATTCGGTTGTGATTGGATTGAGCTTGTCGATATCATATTCATCTAGCACATCTTTATCCCTCATCACTATTTTGAGTGGCTTATCTTTAAGCTTTTTGAGATTTTTGCGGCTTTGAGCATTATTATCAGCGGCGGGACGTACTTGGGGCTGTCTTGAATTGGATTCGGAAAGCAGCCTCGCTTCGGCGGAAAAGTCACAGGATGCATCTCCGTACTTTTGCTGCAGGCGGTAGCCGGTCAGGTTTATGCCATGCTTCTTTGCAAATGCTTCGATGGGCACGGATCCGGCAAAACGGTGGTATACGCACAACAGGCGGTCACCCAGTCTCCGAAGCACCAGCTGGGAGCCCGTCGGTTCATTGTAGCTTTTTGTATCGGCGCAGATATGCGTTGTGATCCCGTCCCGGATGACCGGTGCGGCTTCACGGTAGAAGGCGATCGCTTCATCCAGAAGCGCAGACTGTTTTTCGTTCAGATCATAAATATCGCCGCTCAGACCCATCCGCCCGAGCAGGGTTGCACACAGCGAATATACGATCCGCTCCTCCGGATCTTCTGCGCGGAGCACGGCCCAGATCTGGCATTGTTCCGGACGTACCACCCGGTGCAGGTTCGCTGCGATCAGGGGGAGCGATACGATCTCGTGTGCATCGGAAAAGCTGGCCTGCGAAGCCAGTTCCATAAAGGACGGTTCCAGACGGTGCCCTCCGCTGGAGCAGTTCTCGATCACCAGCCCGGGGATCTCTTCCCTGAGCTTCCGGAAAAAGCTCTGCGTCGCAAGGACTTTTCGGCGCAGATTTTCACCGGGACTCTCCGGGCCGTCACAGCCCATTCCCATCGTGTCATTGTAATCGATCTTGATATAACCAAAGCCGTCCTCCCGGAGACGGCCGATCACGTTTTCCGTAAGGTATTCCTCCACATACGGATCTTCCATATCCCAGAAGCGTGCGCCGCCGACGGTCAGCGGAACGCCGTCTTTCTTTACGAAATGGGCCGGATCATCAAATACGCCGGATTTCGGCCCTGCCACCTCGAATTCAAACCAGATGCCCGGGATCATCCCTTTGGCACGGATATAGTCCGCAAGCTCCTTCAGGCCATTCGGAAAACGTTTCCGGTTGACGCTCCAGTCCCCGCGGTGCTCCCACCAGTAGCCGCAATCCGAATACCAGCCTGAATCCATGACAAGGAACTGTATCCCGCGGCCTTCCAGTTTGTCTGCGAGTTTTTTCAGATTATCGATCGTCGGATTGCCCCAGGTGGTGCAATATTCATTGAAAGTGATCCCCATATGATCGTCGATCGGGCTGATACTGGGATGCTGCGCTTTCACAAGCCGGTCGCAGGCCTCTTCCAGCGAATGCCCCCGGGCCACAACAGCCTTTGGAGCTTCCAGTGTCTCTCCGGGCCGGAGCGTTTTCGTCCACTGGCCGAGATCACGGTCTGCGATCCCGCCGGAAAGATTTACTTCATTGCCTTCGCGTACGATCAGCTCGATCTGCCAGGACGAGGGCGAATACAGCTGAACGGCAGTAAACTCACCGCTTTCGCTGTCCTCAAGCGCAACAAAAGGAAAAAACTTTCTGACCGGCATCGAACCGACATTGCCGAATTTTCCCACGCGGAATGCCATGTGGTTCCAGGCACACTCCATATTCAGATCCCGCAGATCATCTGTCTTAAGCCGCCCTTCCGCACTCCAGAAGGAGAGGATGCGGTGTACACGGTCTGCTTTGATCCCGGGAAGAAGAAAAGAGGTTATCATTTCCAGCGTTACATCGGATCCGGATCCGTTGGTAAAGGAGGTTCGTACCTCATATGCATTGCTGTACGGGCTTTTAGTCGTAGATACCGAAAGAAGCAGACCGTCCTCCGAACGCATCACGATGTTTCCGTTCTCTTCCGTGATTTCACCGAAGCGCCGCATGGTCGCGCTTCCCATCATGGTCAGGCCGCAGGAATAAAACCCTGCATACTCATCCCCTACGATCTTGATCTCGGCTTTACTGACAACATACATATGCACCATTCCTTATCATTTACAGGTTATTCCCGTCCTCAGGATAATTAACCGCTTTATCCTCAGCTCATCATTCACAAACTATCAGGGATCAGGATCTCTGTCAAGTTTATCCCCTTGGATATATGCCATCAAGGAAAAATCGAATCTTGACATGGCAGGGGATCGGGTTTATACTTCCCATAACCCATGGGGGAGTAGCAGGCTCGCACATGCGAGTAGCAAGCCAACATACCGGTGCTTTCCTTTTCACCTGGCTTGTTTTAAATTGTGAGACTCATGTATGCTAAGCCATACATGGATCATACCCCTGATATACAGGATCATTTATGACCGGATATGGATTAGCATATCCGGTCTTTTTTATGCGCACGCCCGCGTAAGGAGATTTGCTGCTTTGCAGCACGCGGGCGGCGCGGTGAGCAGGATGCGACTGCGTCTTTCCTGCTCGATCGGTTTAAAACAACACAGTCTGAAAGGAGAAAAGCGATGGCGGAAAAAGAATTCCTGAAAGTGAGCAATGTGTTCAAGGCGTACGGTACCGGGGACAGCAGGCAGGAGGTGCTGCGGGGGATGGACTTCGCGGTAACACAGGGTGAATTCTGCGTGCTGCTGGGTCCTTCGGGTTCGGGTAAATCCACGCTCTTAAACATCATAGGAGGCATCGACAGTGCAGATGACGGCTATATAGCCATTAACGGTGACAAATTAAAGGATATGGACGAGAAGGCACTGACCCGTTACCGCAGAAAGCATCTGGGCTATGTCTTCCAGCTCTATAATCTGATTCCCAATCTGACGGTGAAGGAAAACATCGAGGTTGGGGCTTTTCTTTCGGATAAGCCGCTGGATATCGATGAGCTTCTGAAGACTCTGGGGCTGTATGAGCACCGTCACAAGCTGCCCAACCAGCTTTCCGGCGGGCAGCAGCAGCGTACCTCCATAGGCAGGGCCATCGTGAAGAATCCGGACATCCTGCTCTGTGACGAGCCTACCGGCGCGCTGGATTACAACACCTCCAAAGAGATCCTGAAGCTGATCGAGGAGGTGAATCAAAAATACGGCAACACCGTCATCATGGTAACCCACAATGAGGCGATACAGCACATGGCCGATCATACCATCAAGCTGCGTGATGGCAGGGTCAGGAAGAATATCATCAACGAGAACAAGATCAGTGCCGAAGAGCTTGACTGGTGAGGGGAGGTGCTGTATGAGAAATCCGTTGAAAAGACGTATCCCCAGGATCCTGAAGACCGACTGGAAAAAATATCTGGTACTCTTCGGACTGCTGGCTATCATGATAGGATCGATCTCCGGCATGTATGTTGCAAACGGCAGCATGGAAAGGGCCGCATCGGAGGCTTTTGAAAAATACAATATCGAAGACGGACACTTTGAACTGAAACACGAGGCTGCAGAGGGACTCCTGAATGCCTATCGGGACAGGGGGATCCGGATCGTGCCGCAGTATTACAAGGACCTGTCCGAGGATCATGACAGGGACGGAAGTGAGGACAGCGTGCTCAGGATCTTTCAGATGCGGGACGACATGAACCGGGCGAGTCTTATGGAAGGGGCTTTTCCCGAAAGCGCCGATGAGATCGTGATCGACCGCATGCATGCGGCAAACTGCGGTATCGCCTGCGGGGATGTCATCAGCATCGGCGGTAAGAGCGTAAAGGTCTGCGGTCTGGTGGCCTTTTCCGACTACAGTGCGCTATATAAGGATAACAGCGACATGATGTTTGATGCGCTGACTTTTGATATCGGTGCCATGACCGCGGATGGTTTTGAGGCGCTGGAGGCGGAAAGCGTATGGCAGTATGCTTATCAGTTTGACGACAGACCGGTAACAGACGCGCAGAAGAAGGAAAAGTCTGATGAACTCGTAGAAAAACTGGCGGTCCTGGCACTGACCGGCGGCGTGCTGGATGATGCCGATGAGGCGCAGGCGAAGAAAGACGATCTGGAGGCAAGGGGTGAAGCACTGGAAGCTGAGGGAGACGAGCTTCAGGCACAGGCGGATGCGCTGGAAGCCGAGGGCGAAGAACTTCAGCGGAAGGCTGACAGGCTTGAGGAGGACGCTGCCGATCTGACAGAGAACATCGTGGGTGCTCTTGTGGCTGCAGGTGTGCCGGTAAGTGCTGAAACGGCAGGCGCCGGGGAAGGAGAGCTTGAGATCCCGGAAGAGCTGCTTGCCCTTATCCCTGCGGATATGCGCACAAAAATGAGGGATCTGAAGGAGCAGGGAGAAGAGCTTGAAAAACAGGGGGAGGATCTGGAAGAGCGGGGAGAATCCTTGAAGCTTGCAGGCGATGAGCTGCAGGAGAGAGCGGATGCGCTGGAGGCGGAAGCGGATGCCCTGGTGAATAAAGAGCTGGAAAACGAGCTCACGGATTATGTGCCGGAATATGCCAATCAGGCGATCCATTTTGCAGTGGAGGACTTTGGGACGGATAAAGCTATGAGCGAAGTCATGGGCAACATCATGGTCATCGTGATCGCATTCATCTTTGCCATAACACAAAACAATACCATCACCAACGAGGCGGCTGTGATCGGGACCCTCCGGGCATCGGGCTATACCAGGGGGGAACTCCTGCTCCATTATCTTTCACTGCCGGTGTTGGTCACGCTGCTGGCGGCTGCCATCGGAAATGTGCTTGGCTATACCTGCCTGAAGGAAGCAGTGGTAGATATGTACTATAATTCCTACAGTCTGCCGACTTATGAGACCCATTGGAATGCAGATGCTTTTATGCGGACTACACTGATCCCCATCGTGATCATACTGTTCATCAACTTTGTTGTGATCCACACAAAGCTTAAGATCTCGCCCCTGAAATTCCTGCGCCATGACCTGAGCCGCGGAAAGAAGAAACATGCGCTTAAGCTTCCGGAGGTTTCTTTCCTTCAGCGTTTCCGCATGCGGATCTTCCTGCAGAACCTGGCAGGCTACGGCGTGCTTTTTGCAGGGATATTCTTTGTGATGATCATGCTCTGCTTTTCGGTCGGCATGCCGGTCACGCTGCGTGACTATCAGGATCATGCCTCGGAGTATGTGGTGGCTCCTTTCCAGTATATCCTTACAGATACGGAGGATGAGGACGGCGTAGCGGTCAGTACATCCGCACCCGGAGCGGAAAGGTTCTGCATCAACTCTATGAAAACAGCAGGCGGGGTGCATGAGGGGGAGGATATCACGGTATACGGCTATTGTGCCGACAGTGCTTATTTCAGACTGCCCTATGAACTTGCGGAAGGAAAGGCATATATCTCTTCACCGTATTCGGAGAAATTCGGGATCGGGACCGGTGACAGCATTACGCTTAAGGACAAGTATACGGACAAGCGTTATGATTTTGAAGTGGCAGGTATTTATGCGCTTCCCGGAAGCATGGCCGTGCTGGTGCCGGACTATGAATTCAACCGGATCTTTGACCTGGATGAGGGGAGCTTCAGCGGCTTCCTCTGTGCCGAAAAGATCACGGATATTGAGGAAGACAGGATAGCGGCCTGCATCACTGTCGATGATGCTCTGAAGATGGCAAATCAGCTGGATCATTCCATAGGCTCGTATATGACATACTTTGTCTATGTCTGTTTTATCCTGGCCATGCTGATCATCTATCTGCTTACCAAGCTGATCATCGAGCAGAATGCGGGAAATATCTCCATGGTAAAGGTGCTGGGGTATACCGACGGAGAGATCGCCGGCCTGTATGTGCTGCTGACCAGTGTCGTTGTGGTGATATCCGCTGCGATAACAGCCTTCTTAAGTTATATGGCTGTAGTAGAGATCTGGAAAGCCATGCTGGTACGCATGAACGGATATATCATATTCAACATGCACCCGCAGCAGTTCGTACAGATCATACTTACGGTCATTGCGGCCTACATTTTGGTGGCTTTCGTTGATCTGCTCCGGATCCGACGGATACCGCTTACCGATGCCCTTAAAAACGTGGAGTGAGCCTGAAAGATGCTGTCGCGAAGGCGGAGGCGGAATTCGGCAGTCCGTACTGATGATCATCTCGTCGCATCCCGTTGAACTCTCAACGGGATTTTGCTAATATTGGATTTGCATTATCGTATATCGAAAGGAGTGTTGCCATGCTGCCCTGTGTACCGTATGAAGATATGAAACTGAAGAGCATCCGCAGGGAGGGGGATGCGCTGGTGCTTGTTCTGCAGAAGGGAATGCAGAAGATCGTCCCGGTCGGCGAAGGGATCGTGCGGGTTCTTTATTCACAGAAGGAGCTTGGGGAGAATGAGTATGAGAAGCCCTGCCTGGCGGAGCTTGCACCCTTTCCGGAATGGAGCTATACGGAGGAGGAAAGCTTTGTCCGTCTGGAGATGCCCCGGCTGGTGCTTTATATCGATAAGGAAACGAACAGTTTCCGTTATGCGGATGAAAACGGCCGGACTCTTTTGCGGGAACGGGCTGCAAGGAGCAAAGAGCTGACCGAGATCCCGGTATACCGCCTGCTGGAGGAGAGCGCCGGGAAGGAGATCGTGGAGACGGCGGACGGGAAAAAGGAAGTGATAAGGGATGCCGCCAGAGTGCAGTGCGGGAGCGCATATCATACGAGGCTGCACTTTGTATTTGACGGGGACGAAGAGCTGTACGGCCTGGGGCAGCATGAGGAAGGCTACCATTCCCTGCGCGGGAACTGTGTATATCTGAATCAGGCAAACCGGACCATAGCGATCCCTTTCTTTATTTCAACCAAGGCCTATGGCGTCTTTATGAATACCTGCAGCCCTTCGATCTTCAACGACGGGCCGGAAGGTTCGTATTTCTACACCGAAGCGGATACGGAGATGGACTTCTTTTTCATGAACGGCGGAAGCATGGACGGGGTGATACGTGCCTTCCGGAAGATCACGGGAAAAGCGGTCCTCCTTCCCAAATGGGCCTTCGGATATATCCAGTCACAGGAGCGTTACGAAACGCAGAAGGAGATCCTTGAGGTGGCAGGAGAATACCGGAAGCGCGCCATCGGCCTGGACTGTATCGTTTTAGACTGGATCTCCTGGCCGGAGGGGCAGTGGGGGCAGAAAAGCTTCGATGCCGCACGTTTCCCGGATCCGGACGCCATGACGAAGCAGCTGCATGAGGAGAATGTGCATTTTATGATCTCCATCTGGCCCAATATGGACCCCTGCACGGAAAACGTAAAGGAATTTGAGGAGAAAAAGCTCCTTCTCCCGGGATCCCATATTTACAATGCACTGGATGCGGAGGCCAGAAAGCTTTACTGGAAACAGGCGGAAGAGGGGCTCTTTAAGCATGGTGTGGATGCCTGGTGGTGTGATAACAGCGAGCCGGTCTGTCCGGAGTGGACCGAAAATGTACGTCCGGAAAACGCAAAGAATTTCGAGAATTACTGCCGGAATGTGAGCGATCATATCCCTGCACCCTATATGAACGCCTTCGGTCTGTATCATGCCAGGGGGATCTTTGAAGGACAGCGAAAGGCCTGCCCTTCCAAACGGGTCGTAAATCTGACAAGAAGCGGCTATCCCGGGCAGCAGCGTTACGGAACGATCCTCTGGTCCGGGGATATCTCGGCTTCCTGGGATACGCTCCGGAAACAGATCGCTGCAGGGATACATTTCTGTGCCAGCGGGATGCCTTACTGGACGACGGATACGGGAGCCTTTTTTGTAAAGAACGGATATCCCTGGTACTGGAACGGGGAGTATGACGGGGGGGCGGAGGATCCTGCGTACTGTGAACTCTATACCAGATGGTATCAGTGGGAAGCCTTCCTGCCGGTCTTCCGCGGGCATGGAACGGATGTGCGGCGGGAGCTCTGGGTATTCGATCACGAAGCGGCGCCTTTCTACCCGGCCCTGCTGGAAGCCAGCCGTCGACGGTATGCACTCATGCCGTATATCTATTCCCTGGCGGGTATGGTTTGGCTTCGGGATGCGCTGATCATGAAGCCGCTGTCCTTCGCGTTCGGCACAGACCGGAACTGTTTTGACATCTTTGACCAGTATCTCTTCGGGGATGACATGATGGTCTGCCCGGTTACGGAGGCGATGAATTTCGACGTGGAGAAAAAGCCGGAGTCGTATTCCAGAAGAGTTTACCTTCCGGAAGGCTGTGACTGGTATGACTTTTATACGGACGAACGGTACGCGGGAGGACAGTGGATCAGCGCCGCAGCCCCGCTGGAGCACATCCCCGTATTTGTGCGTGCGGGGGCGATCATCCCCATGACGGAACCGGCTCTGTCGGTGGCGGAGCTTTCGGATGAGATCACACTGCATATCTATCCCGGCTCTGACGGCGCCTTTACCATGTATGAAGATGCCGGAGACAGCTATGCCTATGAAAACGGGGAATATACCCTGCATGAGTTTGTCTGGAAAGACAAAGAACAGAAGCTTTTCGAAAATGGGACGGAAAGAACAGAACAGCTGAAGCTGCACGTCCGGTAGGTTGACAGGTCCCCGTTATCGGGGATCTGTTTTTGAATACGGAGAAAGGGAAGAAAAGGAATCCTCAGCTTTTCCGGAAAATTTTTGAAAATGCTGTAACGGATCGGCCCGGATCCGCATTAACGATACAGAAGGCCAAAACAGAACGTGGCGCAGAGCCGGTTCTTAAGGGAGATAAAAAACTTGCAGTCCATGGATGAATTATATCAACAATATGCCCGGACGGTATTTAAGTACCTGAAGTCGCTGTGCCATAAGGATGATCTGGCGGAAGAGCTCACCCAGGAGACCTTCTATCAGGCGATCCGGAGCATAGACCGTTTTGACGGAAGCTGCAGGATATCTACCTGGCTCTGCGCCATTGCAAAGAATCTCTACCTGACGCAGCTGCGGAAAGACCGGGAGCATGAAGACATTGATGAACAGGAGATCGCTGTGGGATCCGCGGAAGATGAGGCTCTGGGATCAGCGGCGAAGCTTGAACTGATGAAAAAGCTTCATGCGCTGTCGGAGCCGTACCGGGAAGTGGTATATCTGAGGGCCTTCGGCGGGCTTTCCTTTGCGGAGATTGGAGAAGTGCTGGGAAAAACGGAAAACTGGGCAAGGGTAAGCTTTTATCGCGGAAAAGAGAAGCTTAGAAAGGAAGTGGAAGAGCATGAATAAGATACCCTGTGAGCTGATCAAAGACCTGTTCCCGTCCTATATCGACGGACTGACGGCGGATAAAACAAACAGCCTGATCGAGGAGCATCTTGTCGGCTGTGAGGACTGCAGCAGGGCGCTGAAGGCCATGCGCGGAGAGACGGAGCAGGAGCTTAAGCCGGATGAGGATGACCGAAAGGAGATCGCATTCCTGAAAAAGACGAAACGGATGCAGAACATCGCCTTTTTCAGCAGCATTGCAGCCATCGTCCTGTGTGCGCTGACCATACTCCTGCGTTTCTTTATCGTTGGAACTTCCCATGACGGAGCCTTCTATATCGAAGACATCCGTGTAGAGGATGGGACCCTTTATGTGAAGCCCGGCACAACGGACAGCATGAATGTGATATCCCGCATGAAGTTCACTGAGGCAGAGGGTGTGGTCACGATCCAAGCAAATGAAGTGCCCGTGAGCGTGTTTGCCAGCCCGGGAAAAGAATTCTCTTATGCGCTGAAGCAGCCGGAGGAACTGAAGGAGATACGGCTGGGCAGCCGTATCCTCTGGGAAGGCGGCAGCCGGATCTCGCCCCTGGCGGCAGCCGTGTACGCAAGCAGACATGCCTATGTGGGGGATATGTCGGCGAATCGTAAGACCGCGGATGCCCTGGGAGTAACTTCCATACTGGGAGACTACAGCAATCAGCTGGAGACTTCGGCGGAACCCTACGGCTGGATACTTGAACTGAAGGAGGATATCCCGGCGGACAGGGAAGCCTATGCAAAGAGCAAAATGGAGTCGGTGGCTTACGTCCTGATCGCCATGACCGGGAATCTGGATCATGTGAGCTTTACATATACGGTGGAGGGTAAAGCCGGAAGCATAAGCTTTGATGCGGCGGATGCAGGGGCCTTCCTCGGAGGGGACATCAAGGAATGCAGCCATAGCGCACGCATACTGGACGAACTGATCTCAAAGGCGGGATTCTGAGACCGGTTTTTGACTGTGCACTCTCGGGCAGGAGACTGCGCACAGGTCCGGATATTTCGTCCGGATATTTCGCAATCGTTACACTGGAAAAAAAAGCCCGGATATGGTAAAATAAACCCTGTATGAGTACCTGCTAAAACGACTTACAGGGGGTTATCCGGATGAAGCTTACATTTAAGGAAAAAGCGGCTTACGGGCTGGGAGCCGTAGGGAAAGACATGGTCTACATGCTTTCCGCCAGCTACATTTTGTATTATTACCAGGATCTTCTGGGTATCGCGGGCACCGTCATGGGAGCGATCATGATGGCCGCCCGTGTTTTTGACGCTTTCAACGATCCCATCATGGGCATGATCGTAGCCAAGACCCGTACCCGCTGGGGTAAGTTCCGGCCCTGGCTGATGATCGGTACCCTTACCAATGCGGTGGTGTTGTATTTTGTCTTTTCGGCTCCTCCGGCTCTTACGGGAGAGGGACTGGCGGTCTATGCGGCAGTCTTCTACATTCTCTGGGGCGTGACCTATACCATGATGGACATTCCCTACTGGTCCATGATCCCGGCCTTTACCGAAGGCGGGAAGGAACGGGAGGGGCTTACGGCCATGGCCCGTTCCTGTGCCGGCGTGGGCAGCGCACTGATCACCGTCATCACCATGCTGGTGGTGCCGGCTCTGGGCGGTATGGCTCATCCCGATGAAGCATCCAAAGCTGCACAGCTCAAGACACAGATCGAGGCAACGGAGGATGCGGCACAGCTTTCGCAGCTGAACGAAGAGCTGACCCTGCTCAACAATCCCATCGAGCGCAGCGGCTTTTCGGCCTTTGCCCTCATCGTTGCCGTGATCTTTATCGTATTCATCGGCATCACCTGCATCGCCATCCGGGAGCATTCCAGCGTGGATATGAAGGCTCCCTCCATAGGCGAGATGTTCAAGGCACTGATCACCAACGATCAGGCCATGACCGTGGTGATCACCATCGTGCTGGTGAATGCCTCCCTTTATATCACTTCCAACCTGCTGATCTATTTCTTTAAATATGATGTGGGGGGCGCCGACTGGAACGGCAGCTATGTCCTTTTCAATACCTTCGGCGGCGGCATGCAGATCCTTTCCATGATGATCGTCTATCCCCTGGTGCGGAAGTTCATGAGCGTGCAGAAGGTATGCTACTTAAGCTTCGGCTTTGCCATAGGCGGCTATGCGGTGCTCCTGGGGCTTATGATGGCCGGGGTGAAGAGCCTGGCCCTGCTGCTGATCCCGGGCTTCTTCGTCTTTGTGGCCTTTGGCCTGCTCACGGTGCTGACCACCGTGTTCCTGGCCAACACCGTGGATTACGGGGAACTAAAGAACCACCGCCGTGACGAATCCGTGATCTTTTCCATGCAGACCTTTGTGGTAAAGCTGGCCAGCGGCGTAGCGGTCTTTATCACCGGTATCGCCCTGGATGCTTTTCACATCAGTCAGGATACCGAGGCGGCAGCCACTGCGGGAGCCAATCTGACGGGGCTCCGGCTTACCATGACGGTGCTTCCCATAGCGGGCATGTTTGTGGCCCTCTTCATCTTCTTTAAAAAGTTCATCCTTACGGAAGAGAAGATGACCGAGATCAATAAAGAACTGGAGGCGCGTCACGCATGATCGAAGTGAAGGAATTTGAGGAAAACAAGCCTCTCTTTATCCTTTCGGGAAAACATATCACTTACGTGATGAAGGTGCTGGATAACGGCCAGATCGAGCATCTCTATTTCGGACCGAAGATCGCGGTGGCCAGCTCCGACGGACTGAGTGAGGCACATGAATTTCCTCCCGGGAATACCAGTGCCTACAGCACGGAATTCGGCAGCTTCTCCGCGGAGGATATGCGTTACGAATATTCGGCCCTGGGGAAGGGGGATCTGCGGGAGCCCATGCTGGAAGCCATCTATGCCGACGGCAGCAGCACCCTGGATCCGGTCTATGTTTCCCACGAGGTAAAGAAGGGTAAGCCGGACTTGAACGGCCTGCCTTCCTCCTACGGAAACGAGGAAGAAGTGGAGACCCTGGGCATACAGCTGAAGGACCGCAACGGCAGTCTGGAGATGATCCTGATCTACAGCATCTTTCCCGAGGCGGATGTGATCACCCGCAGCATACATATCAGTAACAGCGGCAAGGCGGCGGTGATGCTCAAGCGGGCCCTGAGCATGCAGATCGACTTTGATGCGGGGGCTTACAACTTCCACTGCTTTACCGGGGCCTGGGCCAGGGAGATGAAGAAGAGCGACATCCCCGTGAAGGCGGGAAGGCTTTCCGTGGGCTCTTTATCCGGCAGCAGCTCCAACCGCGCTAATCCCTTTTTCATGCTTTCGGAACGGGGAACCACGGAGGATGTGGGACTGGTCTACGGCTTTAACCTGGTCTACAGCGGCAATCATTACGAGAGCGTGGAGCGTTCCTCCTACGGAAAAGTGCGTGTGCTCTCCGGCATACAGCCTACGGGCTTCTGCTGGAAGCTGCGGGGGGGCATGAGCTTCCAGACACCGGAGGCCGTTCTTACTTTAAGCGACCATGGCTTCGGGGGCCTGAGCCGCCGTATGCACCGCTTTGTACGTGAGCATATCGTACGCGGCAGCTGGAAACACCGTGAACGTCCGGTGCTGCTCAACAGCTGGGAGGCTTCTTACTTTGATATCTCCGAGAGCAAGCTTTATCGTCTGGCCCGCGTGGCAAAGTCCGTGGGTATCGAGCTTTTTGTGATGGACGACGGCTGGTTCGGGAAGAGGGATGATGATACAAGCTCCCTGGGAGACTGGACCGTCAATAAAAAGAAACTGCCCCATGGGATCAAGGGCCTGGCGGATAAGATCCGGGATCTGGGCATGCAGTTCGGTATCTGGGTGGAGCCGGAAATGGTCAGTGAGAAGAGCGAGCTCTACGCAGCCCATCCCGACTGGGTCATACGCATACCGGACAAGGAACACTCTCTGGGACGCAACCAGATGATCCTGGATCTGAGCCGTACGGAGGTGCAGGACCATCTCATCGAACAGATGAAGAGCCTTTTCTCCTCCGCCGAGATATCCTATGTGAAATGGGATATGAACCGGAATTTCACCGATGTATTTTCGGCGGCTCTTCCGGCGGACGGGCAGGGGGAGCTCTGTCACCGTTATATCCTGGGACTGTACCGGGTGATGGATGTGCTGACCCGTACCTTCCCCCATATACTCTTTGAGGGCTGTGCCTCCGGGGGGAACCGCTTCGACCTCGGCATCCTTTCCTACTTTCCCCAGATCTGGGCCAGTGATAACAGCGATGCCATCGCCCGGGCGCAGATCCAGAACGGTTACAGTTACGGCTATCCCCAGAGCTGCATCACCGCCCATGTCTCGGATGTGCCCAATCATCAGACCCTGCGGCGCACTCCCATCGAGACCCGCTTTAATGTGGCGGCAAGTGCCGTGCTGGGCTATGAATGCAATCTTTCCGATCTTTCCGCCGAGGATACGGAATCGGTGAAGGAGCAGATCGCCCTGTATAAGAAATGGCGGCCCCTTCTGCAGTACGGGGACTATTACCGGGGGCGCAGCTTTACGGATGCGGAGGATAAGGACTTTCTGGACAGCGATGGCGGGAAGGATGCGGAATGGACCATAGCCGCACCCGACGGAAGCCGGGCCGTGACGGTCGTCCTGCAGACCCTGGTGCGGCCCAATACGCATACACTGGTGATACATCCGAAGGGGCTGAAGGCTCTGCTTCCCTACCGCATGCACTGCAGGAGCTTCCGCACGAACCTGAAGGAATTCGGCGGGCTTGTGAATTATGTGGCTCCCATCCATGTGAAGCAGGACGGGGCGATCCACAATATCCTTTCGAAATTTGTTAAACTGGAGACGGAGAAGGAAGAGCATCTGCTCATGGGCAGCGCGCTGATGCATGCCGGGGTGCATGTAAAAGCTGCCTTTGCAGGAGGGGGCTACAACGAGAACCTGCGTTTCTTCCCTGATTTTGCATCACGCATGTATTTCTTTGAAGGACAGGTGGAACCGGTGCCTGCACTGCCGTTAAAGGAGGATGATAAATGAGAGCCAAGCTGCCGCTTAATGATAAGTGGGAATTCCGGGAAAACTTTGATACGGACATGCTCTCCGCCGGGGAGCTGAAGGATGCCTGCAGCGTGCGCATCCCCCATACGGTGAAGGAACTGCCCTATCATTATTTCGATGACGTGCTCTATCAGATGGTCAGCGGCTACCGGCGCATCTTTACGGCTCCGGAGGAATGGCGCGGAAAGCGTGTATTCGTGCAGTTCATGGCAGTGGCCCACAGCGCGACCCTTTATCTGAACGGAGAGGAGCTATGCGAGCACCGCTGCGGCTATACGGCTTTTGAAGCGGAGCTTACGCAGCTTCTGCGCTACGGCAGCGAAAACGTGCTCACGCTGAAGGTCAACAGCCGGGAGGACCAGAACATCCCTCCCTTCGGCTATGCCATTGATTATATGACCTACGGCGGGATATACCGTGAGGTATACCTGTATGTTACGGAGGATGTGCGGATCAGCGAGCTCTGGGTCCAGCCGGAAGAGCCGGGAGGTGTGATCCTTCCCGAGGGCATCCCTTCCCATCGTTTTACCGGCCGTGTGGAGCTGGAGATTAGCCTGGATGCTGCCGGGGATCTTGATCCGGAAGAGCTTACCCTTAAGTTTGAGATCCGGGGCCACAAGCTGGGGGACCTGCTGATCACGGAAGAGCAGCCTTTTTCCGAGGCTCCCACTCTGGAGTTCCCCGACGCAAAGCTCTGGGATTCCACGGCGCCGAATCTTTACGACCTGAAGCTTATGCTGTACCGCGGGGAAACCCTTCTGGACGAGGCGGAGGAGTGCTTCGGCTTCCGCCGCTCGGAATTCCGGGAGGACGGCTATTATCTGAACGGAAGGAAGTTCAAGCTCCGCGGCTTAAACCGCCATCAGTCCTATGCCTACGCGGGCTATGCCATGCCGGCGGCCCCCCAGAAGCTGGATGCGGATATCCTGCGTTTCGAGCTGGGAGTCAATGCGGTGCGCACCTCCCACTATCCCCAGTCCCGGCACTTTATCCGGCGCTGTGACGAACTGGGGCTTCTGGTCTTTACCGAGATCCCGGGCTGGCAGCATATCGGGGACCAGGCCTGGAAGGAGCAGACCTTCGTGAATCTGGAGGAGATGATCCTGCAGTACCGCAATCATCCTTCCGTGATCCTCTGGGGCGTGCGCATCAACGAATCCGTGGATGACGATGATTTTTACGAGCAGACCAATGCCATGGCCCACGCCCTGGATCCCACCCGTCCCACCGGCGGCGTGCGTTATCTGGAGAAGAGCCATCTGCTGGAGGACGTATATACCTTCAATGATTTTTCCCATGAGGGAACGGCACCCGGCTGCAAAAAGAAGGCCGCGGTCACTCCCGATATGGGCAAGGCCTATCTGATCAGTGAATACAACGGGCACATGTTCCCCACCAAGGCCTTTGATGATGAAGAGCACCGCCTGGAGCATGCCCTGCGCCATGCCAATGTGCTGGATGCGGTGAATGAGAATAAGGACATCGCGGGCAGCTTCGGCTGGTGTATGTTCGATTACAATACCCATAAGGATTTCGGCAGCGGCGACCGCATCTGTTATCACGGAGTTACGGATATGTTCCGTAATCCCAAACTGGCGGCGGCGGTATATGCTTCCCAGCAGAACCGTATCCCGGTGCTGGAGGTGGGTTCTTCCATGGATATAGGCGAGCATCCCGGAGGCAACCGGGGGAATATCTATATCTTTACCAATGCCGACAGCGTACGCATGTACCGCAACGACGTGCTTATCAAGGAGTATACGGAAGGGGATCCGAAGTATTCCCATCTGCGTCATGCCCCCATACTCATCGACGATTACGTGGGGGATCAGATGAAAGAGGAGGAAGGCTTTACGGATCATCAGAACCGTATCGTCAAGAGTGCCTTAAACCACATCGCCCGCTACGGCATGAACAATATCCCCCTGGATGTGAAGCTGAAGCTGGCCCAGGCCATGACGGTCTATCATATGAGCTTTGAGACGGCCTATGCCCTGTACGGGAAGTATGTGGGCAACTGGGGAGGAAAGGCCACCACCTTCCGCTTCGATGCCATAAAGGACGGGGAAGTGGTAAAGAGCGTGACAAAGACCACCACCGGCCGGCTCTGCCTTAATGTACGTGTTGACCATTCCGAACTGTGCGAAGGCGATACCTATGATGTGGCTACCCTGCGGGTCAGGGTTTGCGATGAATACGGCAATGTGCAGCCTTTCTTCAATACGCCGCTGGATGCCGAGCTTTCCGGCCCCATAGAGTTCATCGGGCCGAAGCGCGTGCAGATCGCCGGCGGTATGGGGGGAGCCTATGTGCGTACCCTGGGAAGCGAAGGAGAGGCCAGCATACGGCTTTCCCTGCCGGAGGAATATGCCGGTGAAGCCGAAACGGAATACTTTTATGTGAGGATAGCAAAGTGATGCGTGTAGCGGTACCGGGTTCCAAATCCATAACAAACCGTGCGCTGCTCATGGCGGCTCTGGCTTCGGGAGAAAGCGTGCTGCGGGGCTGCATGGCCAGTGAGGATGCAAGAGTCTTTCTGGAGGCGCTGAAGAGCCTGGGTTTTGACATTAAGGAAGAGCCTGCGGCGGATGCGGGGCTCGTAAAGAATATCGATGTGCGGATCAAAGGCTGCGACGGAGTGCTCCCGAAAAAAGAAGCTTCCGTCTATGTGGGCAGTGCGGGAACGGCAGCCCGTTTCTTACTGGCAATGCTGGCCTTTTCGGAGGGAGAGTACGCTCTGGATGCTTCGGAGCAGATGAAGAAGCGTCCCATGACTCCCCTCATCGAAGTCCTGCGTGAAGCGGGGGCGGAAGTGCTGTGCACGGAGAAGGAAGGGCATTTTCCCCTGCGGGTACGGGGCTGCGGCGGCATGCTGCCGGATAGCCTTACGGTGGATATCTCCCAGAGTTCCCAGTTCTTAAGTGCCCTGCTCATCGCGGCAGCCACCTTAAGCAGACCCCTTACTCTGAAGGCGACGGGGGATCACGGCCTTGCCTATGTGGAGATGAGTGCCAAGATGCTTGCTGCCTTCGGCGTGCATG
This sequence comes from Lachnospiraceae bacterium, assembly GCA_017552715.1. Taxonomy (GTDB): domain Bacteria; phylum Bacillota; class Clostridia; order Lachnospirales; family Lachnospiraceae; genus NK4A136. The sequence goes on along the minus strand of JAFZOW010000075.1, from coordinate 28,022 downwards.
TAAAGCGCGAAGGACTGAGCTTTATCTTTGACGGAAAGGAGCGGCTTACGGGCTGTGACTATGAGGTGGAACCCGATGCCTCCGCGGCGGCATATTTCTATGCGCTGGGAGCACTTTTGGGTCGGGAAGCCTGCGTCCCCGGCATGAAGAAAGAGATGCTGCAGGGGGATACGGCTTTTCTCGGGATACTGGAACGCATGGGCTGCCGTCTTAAAGATGAGCAGGGAGAACTGATCCTGATCGGACCGGCGGAAGGAAAGCTGTCGGGAGGCTTTGAGGCGGATATGTCGGCCTGTTCGGATCAGGCTCTTACGCTGGCGGCTATAGCTCCCTTTGCAGACGGAGCCGTCACCATACGCGGCATAGCCCATATACGTCTGCAGGAATGCGACCGGATCGATGCCATGGTACGTAACCTTACGGCCCTGGGGATAAAATGCGGGGAACTGGAAGACGGGATACGTATCCTTCCCGGCAGACCTCACCCTGCAGAGCTCGAAAGCTTCGGGGATCACCGGGTGGCTATGAGTTTTGCGCTGACAAAAGTCCTCGTTCCCGGGATAGAGATCAAAGATAAAGAATGCTGTAAAAAGACTTTCGCGGAATATTTCGAAGTGCTTGAAAAAGCGCTGGCTTACTGAGTTTATATGGGCAGCGAAGGAGGGCAACGATGGAAAGAAGGATGAGTGAAAAGGAATTTGTGGATTCGTTTGACAGGGCGCTTGAGCAGGGCCATATCTTTGTGGTCTACCAACCCCAGATCAATCATTCCACGGGACGTATGATAGGAGCCGAGGCGCTTATGCGTTGGAGGGATCCGGAGTTCGGTCTGCAGTATCCGGCGGATTTCATTCCGGCACTGGAGCGTAATGACCTGATCTACCGGGCGGATCTGTATGTCTTTGAAAAGGTATGTATCTTCCAGCAGAAATGCCTGGGATCTCCCGTTTCACCGGTACCCGTTTCCTTCAATATCTCGCGTTACGATATCTTTGAAAAGGATTATGTGGATGCCATAGAGGAGATACGGAAGAAATACCGCGTGCCTGTACGTTTCCTCCGGGCCGAGATCACGGAGAGTTCCGCCATCGGCGGGATGGAGGTGATCAGCGAGGTGCTCCGTAAGCTGCATGAATACGGCTATATGGTGGAGATGGATGATTTCGGCAGCGGCTACTCTTCGCTGAACATCTTAAAGGATCTGGAAGTGGACGTGATCAAGCTGGATATGGACTTCTTTCGCGGGGAAGTGGGAGGCCGCGGCGGTGTGATCATAAGCTCCATGGTGCAGCTGACCAAATGGCTGCATACGCCGGTCATCGCCGAAGGCGTGGAGACCATGGAACAGGCGGAATTCATGAAGAGCATCGGCTGTAACTATATCCAGGGGTATCTTTATTCCAAACCGCTGGAAGAGGGGGATTTCATCCGTAAGCTGGCCCAGCTGGAGCATGAGCCGGAGATGAACTCCATGGAAATGGCAGAGAGCATGCATGCCGAGAAGTTCTGGAATCCCGACTCCATGGAGACCCTGATATTTAATGATTTTGTGGGAGCTGCTGCTATCTTCTCCTATTCGGACGGGCAGATAGACATCCAGCGTGTGAACAAAAAGTATATAAAAGAGATCGGCATGAACCTGACCGCCCAGGATTTTGTTACCATGAATCCCTGGACATATGTGAGTGCCGAGGGCCGCAGGGCTTATAAATCCGTCATTCAGAAAGCGATAAAGACCGGCGAGGAACAGAAAGTGGATACCTGGAGGACCTTTGAATCCCGCTGCTGCGGGGAAGATAAGATCTGCATACGCAGCACGATCCGTCTCATCGGCCGGGCTGAGACCCAGTATCTCTTTTATGCCATGATCCAGAATGTTACGGCGGAGAAGAAGCGTTTTATCGAGCTCTTTGACAGTGAAAAGATCTTCCAGCATGCCTTTGACCAGGCCAATGTCTTTGCATGGGAATATATCTACGCCACCAAACAGATGCATCCCTGCTTCCGCTGCATGAGGGAGCTGCATCTGCCGCCTGTGGTGGAGAATTATCCGGATTCCCTTATCGAGATCGGGATCTTCCCGTCGGACTATGCGGATGAATATCGCGGCTGGATAAAGAAGCTGGAGGAAGGAGCGGAGTCCATCGAGGGCATCATCCCTCTGACCGTGGGACGCATTCCTTTTCATGTGCGCTATACCAATGAATTTGACGAGAACGGCAAGCCGCTGAAGGCATACGGCTCGGCTACTCTGGTCGTGGACGGGGAAAAAGAAGGATGAAGCTGATACTCATACGTCACGGAGATCCGGATTACAGGAATGACAGCCTGACGGAGCAGGGAGAAAAGGAAGCGAGGCTTCTGGCTCCCAGGATCCCGAAGCTGAATGCAAAGGAATACTATGTCTCGCCTCTGGGCCGGGCGCAGCGCACGGCGGAGCTGGCCATGGAAGGGCTGGATGAGAAGCCCCGGACCCTCTGGTGGCTGCAGGAATTCAACGGCCCGGTGCGAAGGTTGGATTCGCCGGATAAGGATCATGTGCCCTGGGACTGGTTTCCCCGGGACTGGACAGTGGTAGATGAGCTATATCAGGAAGATCACTGGTGGGAACATCCCGTGTTTACTAATGCCGGCATCAGGGAAAAGCATGAGGCGGTGATAAAGGAACTGGACGCCTTTCTGGATGCCCACGGTTACCGGCGGGAAGGCCGTATGTATAAAGCCCATGCACCCAATAACGATACCATCGTTTTATTCTGTCACTTTGGCCTTACGGGACTGGTGCTGAGCCATCTGATGGGAGTCTCTCCCATGATACTCTGGCAGGGCTTCATTTCCGCACCCACTTCGGTAACCACCGTGGTCACGGAGGAACGAAGCGAAGGAGAGGTGCAGTGGCGCTGCACCGCATTCGGGGATATTTCCCATCTGTACGCGGCGGATACGACACCGTCCTTCTCCGGACGTTTCTGCGAATGCTTTATGAACGAGGACGAGAGGCACTGAGTGCTTCTGATATAAAAAAGTTTTCAGGAGGTTAATATGTCTGACAGATTTTTCATACCCGAGGGCTACAGCCCGGCACTGTCTCTGCGGGAGACACAGCATGCGATCAAATTCATAAAGGATATTTTCCAGCAGACCCTGTCCTTTGCCCTTACACTGGACCGGGTGACCGCACCCCTGATCGTAAAGTCCGGAAACGGCGTGAATGACGACTTAAACGGTGTGGAGCGGAAAGTCGCCTTTGACATGAACGTGAAGATGGGTGAAGCGGAAGTGGTACAGTCCCTGGCTAAATGGAAGAGGCTGGCACTCTACCGTTACGGCTACCGTGTGGGTGAAGGGATCTATACCGATATGAATGCCATCCGCAGGGATGATAAGGTAGACAATGTTCACTCCATCTTTGTGGATCAGTGGGACTGGGAAAAGGTGATCACCAGGGAGCAGAGGAATGTCGAATACCTTAAGGATGCGGTACGCTCCATCGTTAAGGCCCTTGCCTATACCAAACGGCAGGTGACCCTGCGCTATCCCATGCTGCATGCCCCCGTATGTGAGGAGCCCTTCTTCATCACCACCCAGGAGCTGAAGGATCTGTATCCCGATGTGGATGCGCGGGAAAGGGAGCGGCTGATCACCAAAGCGAAAAAGACCGTCTTCCTGATGCAGATCGGAAAGATGCTGGACAGCGGGGAGAGGCATGACGGAAGAGCACCGGACTATGATGACTGGGAGCTGAACGGGGATATCCTGGTATGGGATGAAGTGCTGGATGACTCCCTGGAGATCTCTTCCATGGGGATACGTGTGGACGCCGCATCCCTTGCTTCGCAGCTTAAGGAAGCAGGAGCGGAGGATCGGATGCAGCATGAGTATCACAGGATGATCGCCGATGATACCCTGCCCCTTACCATAGGCGGCGGCATAGGGCAGTCCAGGCTCTGTATGTATCTGCTGGAAAAGGCCCACATCGGAGAGGTACAGTCCTCGGTATGGCCCGATTCCATGACGGAAACCTGTGAAAAATGCGGAGTGCATCTGTTATGAGCAAAAGCAATGAAGAAAAGATCAAGTCTTTCCGGGAGCAGATGAATTCCTATTTTACCGGGAAGCAGGAGATCGTGGAGCAGGTACTCTGCTGTTTCCTGGCCGGCGGGCATGTGCTGCTGGAGGACGTTCCCGGAGTGGGAAAGACCACGCTGGCACGCTGTTTTGCAAAGTCCCTGGGGCTTAGCTTCGGACGCATACAGTTTACGCCGGATACCATGCCCGGGGATGTGACGGGGCTTTCCGTGTACAATATGAAGAGCGGCGAGTTCGCCTATCGCGAGGGCGCCGTGATGAAAAATATCGTTCTTGCGGATGAGCTGAACCGTACGTCTCCCAAGACCCAGTCGGCTCTGCTGGAAGCCATGGCAGAGGCGCGGGTGACGGTGGACGGCACGGTCCATCCTCTGCCCGATCCCTTTATGGTCATCGCTACCCAGAACCCCGCCAGCTTTATGGGAACCTATCCTCTGCCGGAAGCCCAGCTGGACCGCTTCATGATGCGGCTCTCCATCGGTTACCCCGACAGGGAGGAAGAGCTGCGCATGGCCAGGGAACGCATGGAAGGAAAGGATACGGAGGATGCGGAGGCGGTGCTCTCGAAGGAAGATGTAGTGTCCCTGCGCAGCGAAGTAGAAAAGGTCCGTATCAGCGATAAGATGTATGCCTATACGCAGCAGATCATCGCAGCTACCCGCACCGAGGGCTCCTTCAGCCTGGGAGCCAGTCCCCGTGCCCTGCTGCAGCTTTTGCAGGCATCCAGGGCCGCGGCCTTTCTGGAGGGACGGGACTTTGTCAAGCCCGATGATGTGAAGGGCTGTGCGGTACCGGTGCTTTCCCACCGTCTGATCCGCACCACCGAGATGCGTCTTCAGAAGAAAGAAAATGCCGAACTGCTTAAGACCATGCTTCTGAAGATCAAGGTCCCCATGGACTGAAGCGATGCGAAAGCTTAAGTTTCTCATACCGGCGGCGCTGTTTGTTTTATCCCTTGTGGGGATATCCTTTTACGGAGGCCCCGTCACATATACCTTCTTCTGGCTCATGCTACTGTTTCCTCTGGTCTGCTGGGCCTATATATTTTTTGTGCTGGCGGCCTTAAAGATCTATCAGAAGCCCGACGGGCGCAACATGGTGTGCGGGAAGGCCTCGGATTTCTATATCACCCTGCAGAATGAGAGCATCTTTTCCTTCTCCTCACTGCGCATCATTTTCTATTCCTCTTTTTCCACCGTGAGCGAGATCAACGATAATGCGGTTTACGAGCTGCCGCCCCATTCCTCCCTGCAGAGGACGGCCAAGCTGCTCTGCCGTTACCGCGGGGAATACCAGGTGGGTATCAAGCAGATCGTTGTTTCGGATTTTTTCGGCCTCTTTTCCTTTACCTGGAAGCTGCAGGAACCCTTGAGCGTTATCGTGGCCCCGGCTATGATCGAGTTAAACGAACTGCGCTCGGATGAGCTCCCTTCCTCCGCCGACCGTGACAGCCTTACGGAGCGGACCGAGCCCGACATTCCCCTGCGGGAATATGCGGAGGGAGATGACGTGCGCATGCTCAACTGGAAAGCCAGTGCCGCCATGCAGAAGCTGATGCTGCGGGAACGTAAGGGAGAAGAGCGCAGCGGCATTGCCATCGTGATGGATCCGGGACGCTATTCGGAGGAGACGGAGGAATACCTGCCTCCGGAAAACCGCCTCATCGAGAGCATGCTGGCCCTTTCCCTTTACTATGTGAAAAAGAACATCCCGGCGGAAGCCATATTCGGTATGGGGCCGGATGAGAGACGGCTGATCCGCAGCGTTTCCGATCATGAACTGCTTTACGAGACCATGTCCCGTTTCTCCTTCAGGGAGGATAAGGATTTCGAAGAGCTCCTGCTCTCCCTGCGGGCGCTTTCCGGTTACCGCCTTCTGATCTTCATCCTTCAGAAGGAGGATCCCGTGATATTTGAAAGGATCGCACAGCTGAACACCGACCTGGTGCCCGTGCGTATCTACCTGGCTTCGGAAGAAGCGCCGGAGGGAGTGGAGAACGGCGGGGATCAGCGCTTTGCCCTGTTCCGCATCGGTACGGAAAAAGCTACGGAGGCGGTATTATGATGATCCTTGGGTTTGCATACGAGATCCTCTTCATCCTGCCTCTGGCTTTCAGTGTGATGAGTTTTGCCCATCCTTATCTGGATGCGGATGCCGCTTCCAAAACCTGGCTGCTTGTCACTCTCATAAGCGTTCTTTATCCGGCCCTTATGAAGCATCTGAAGATACGGGGAAGGGCGCTGCTGGCAGGCGTGGGCTTATCCTGTGTTCTGGGCCTCTTTGTCTTCCTTCCCGCAGAGGAAAGGTCTGAGTTTATAACGGAGCATCTTCCGATACTCTGGGAAGCCCTCATTGGTCTGGGCTGCTTTACAGCCGGACAGTTTGTAGTGCGTTCCTTAAGGCTGCGGCAGGTCCTTTCCGTGGGCAGCCTTGCAGCCCTGGTGGTGCTGCTGGTCATGAGATTCCGCCCCGAACACATTGCCGTGTGCATGATACTCCTCTTTGCGCTGCTTACATTAAGTGATACGCTGCAGCGCTTAAGCCGGAAGGAAGGGGATACGGATCCTAAGAAGCATCTGGTCTTTATCTCTCCCTTTCTGCTGGTGGCTTTTGTACTGCTGATGCTTTTGCCTACACCGGATAAAGCTTACGGCTGGCCGGTAACAAAGCGCATCGTGCAGCTGGTAAAGAGCGGCTGCATACAGCTGGCGGAGACGGTCTTTAACCGGAACGGCTGGGATTCCGACTCCCCCCTCATCGGTTTTTCCGGCCGGGGTAACGTGGGGGGAAATCTTTCCGCATCGGATCTTAAGGTCATGGAGCTCTCCGCCAATATGGAGAGCGATCCCTATATCTATCTGGCCGGGCGTTATTTTGACAGCTTCGACGGCAGGAACTGGGAAGGCACGGAAGAAGGCCTGAGCGGAGAACGGATCATGGATACGATGGAAAGCCTCTGCGCCGTGCTGGATATGGAAGACGAGCTGGAGGTATCCGACCGCATGCGGCTCTGCTACCTTACCCTGCAGTATAAGGATCTGCATACCTCCTGCTGTTTTACTCCGGCCAAGCTTGTTCCCGCCAAGAGCGATAAGCTGAAGCTTAAGGAGGAAGGCGCAAACTTAAGCTTTTCCGAGCGGAAGAGCTCGAGACAGAGCTTCCGCATCGCCTACTTCCGGGTGAACCGGGATAACGAGGAATTTGGGAAAATGCTGAGCATGCCTCACAGCGTGAGCCCGGAAAGCTGGAAGGAAGCAGAACGTTTATGCTTCGCTTCGGGTGAGGCTCCCACTTACGAGGACTACCTGAGCTATCATGCCGCCATGTATGAGCGGGATCTGCCGGAAACTCTTCTGTCCCCGGCTCTGCGGGAGTATATGGATGAGATCCTTGAGGGGGCGGAGAATGATAACGAAAAACTGAAACGTATAGAAGCCCTGCTCAGGAGCTTCCGCTATACCGACCAGCCGGGAACCCTGCCGGAGGAAATTCAGGATACTGCGGCTTTTCTGGACTGGTTCATCTTTGAAAAACAGGAAGGCTACTGCACTTATTTCGCCACGGCCTTTGTGCTCCTGGCCCGTGCCGAAGGGATACCGGCCCGTTTTGTACAGGGTTTCCGTACCCCCATGGGAAGACAGATCCGGGCGGAAGTACGTTCTTCCTCCGCCCATGCCTGGCCCGAGGCTTATCTGGAAGGCATAGGCTGGCTGAACTATGAACCCACGCCGGGAATGGGGGTTTCCGTCTCCTGGGAGACGGGAGTGGGAGGGGGACTGAAAAAGATCCCGCCCTCCGTTTCCAGGAACTATCCCAACGAACATGCCGGCGAAGGGGAGACGGGGCCGGAAGCCGAGGAGGAAGAGGAGAGCAGCTTCCGCTGGTATTTCCTGCTGCTGCCCCTTGGTTCCGGTGTGGGCTTTGCCCTGCTGCTCTATGCGGCGGACCGGCTGATCCGTGCCCTGCGCTATAAGCGGCTGGACGAGTGCGGAAAAGCCCTCTTCCTGTGCAGGAGCAATATGGAACTGCTGGGGAGATACGGCTGGAAAAAGGCTGCGTCGGAAACCCTCTCCGAATATGAAGGGAGCATAAGAAAAGAGCTCCCGAAGGAAGCTCTTGCATTTCTTCCGCTTTATGAAAAACTCATCTATGCGGAGTATAAGATCACGGTGCCGGAACGGGAGGCTCTGGAAGCCGCCAGGAAGGAACTTCGTCCTCTCCTGCTGGCAGCAAGAGCGGAAAAGCGTTCAGCTCGTTAATTTATAAGAAGTCATGCTGCTGGTGGCCAGGAGTTTTCCTTCTTCGTTCGTGACCTGTACGTCACAGAAGAGGATCTTCCGGCCATCCTTTACGATACGGGCTTCCGCGTAGATCGTTCCCTCCGTTACGGAAGAGATGAAGCTGATCTGGCCTGTGAGGCCCACGGAAAGCACTTCATCGAAATTCTGGTTCGCAGCCACGGCAGCTGCCAGATCCGCCAGGGTGAAGTATACTCCCCCCATCACATGACCGCTGCCGTTTAAGTGTTTGTCCTCGATCTTTAAGCTTACCTTACCGTAACCGGGTTCCGCCTCTTCCACATAGATCCCGGTGAGGCCGCAGGCATAGCGGTCCTGCGCGAAGAATTCCCTTATCTCTTCGATGGTCTTCATCAGCCTTCGTTTTCCCTTTCCACCAGACGCTCCACGCTGTATCGCTTGCGCAGCAGGGGCTTTTCGATCTTGCCGGTGGCGTTGCGGGGCACATCCGCAAAGATGAGCTTCCGGGGACGCTTATAACGGGGCAGTCCCTGACAGAATTCTTCGATCTCGGCTTCCGTGCATTCCATGCCTTCCTTCACCTGGATCACGGCGCCGGCGATCTCGCCCAGACGGGGATCCGGCAGGCCGATGACGGCCACATCGCTGATCTTGTCGTACTGGCGCAGGAAGTCTTCGATCTGCACGGGATAGAGGTTTTCGCCGCCGGATACGATCACGTCCTTCTTGCGGTCTACCAGGAAGTAGAACCCGTCGGGATCCTGCATGGCCACGTCTCCGGTGAGCAGCCAGCCGTCCTTCAGGACTTCGGCCGATGCTTCGGGATTACGGTAGTAGCATTCCATGACACCGTTACCCTTTACGCAGAGCTCGCCGGCTTCACCCTGTTTCACTTCATTACCGTTTTCGTCAATGATCTTGCACTGCCAGCCGTAGCCGGGTACGCCGATGGCGCCTACCTTGTGTACGTTCTCCACACCCAGATGTACGCAGCCCGGTCCGATGGACTCGCTTAAGCCGTAGTTGGTATCGTACTGGTGGTGCGGGAAGTAAGCCAGCCAGCGCTTGATCAGTGAAGGGGGCACGGGCTGTGCACCGATATGCATGAGTCTCCACTGGGCCAGCTCGTAATCTTCTATACGCAGAGTGCCCGCATCCAGTGCATCCAGGATATCCTGGGCCCAAGGCACCAGGAGCCAGACAATGGTGCAGTGCTCGCGGGATACGGCATCAAAGATATACTGGGGCTTGGTGCCGCGCAGCAGCACGGCTTTGGAGCCGGCCACCAGACTGCCCATCCAGTGCATCTTGGCACCGGTATGATAGAGGGGCGGGATGCAGAGGAAGCAGTCGTCACGCTTGGTGCTGTGATGCTTCTGCTCCACCTCGGCCGCCGTCATCAGGCTTAAATGCTTATGCAGTATAGCCTTCGGGAAACCGGTGGTACCCGAAGAAAAATAGATGGCACCGTCATCACTGTCTTTTACTTCGATGTCGGGCTTTTCGCTGGAGCAGTCCGCCACCAGTTCGCGATAGCTTTCCGCAAAGGTGGGGCAGCCTTCACCCACATAGATCAGCAGGCGGTTCCGGGACAGCTTGTCCACGATGGATTCCACACGGCCGATGAATTCCGGCCCGAAGAGCAGTACATCCACTTCCGCCAGATCCGCACAGTACTGTATCTCGTCGGCGGAATAGCGGAAGTTGAAGGGCACCGCCAGGGCACCGGTCTTCAGTATACCCATGTAGATGGGCAGCCATTCCAGGCAGTTCATCATAAGGATCGCTACTTTATCCCCGCGCTTTACGCCACGGCCCAGCAGCATGTTGGCCATGCGGTTGGCCTTTTCGTCAAAGACCTTCCAGGTGATCTCTCTGCGGTAGGGCTGATCCTCGGTCTGCTGGATCAGGGAATATTCCTTCCAGCTGACACGTCTTGTTTCCTTCTGTTCGGGATTCAGCTCGATCAGAGCCACCTCGTCCCCGTATTCTTTGTGATTTCTTTCCAGATAAGCTGTAATGGGCATTGCTCTTCTCCTTTACTTATGCCTCGTCGGCATTTTTAAGCTTCCAAATATCTTCGTTGTACTGTGCGATGGTGCGGTCGGAAGAGAAGAAGCCGGCCTTTGCGATATTGGTCAGGCTCATCTTCATCCACTTTTCGCGATCCTCGTAATCCGCAAACATCTGATCTTTTACCTTTATATATTCTTCCAGATCCGGAAGGGTCATGAACCAGTCTTTGTTCAGCAGCTCTTTCTTCAGACGGTCCAGGTTCTCCTTATGGCCGGCCTTCAGGGCCTGACGGCCGGTGATGAAGTCCACGGCCTCTTTGATCATGGGGCTCTTCTTATAATAATCCCTTGCCACATAGTCGGCCTTTTCGTAATGGGCAATGACCGTATCGGCATCCATACCGAATTCGTAGATGTTTTCCGCACCCACCAGATCACGGATCTCCACATTGGCGCCGTCGGCGGTGCCCAGGGTTACCGCACCGTTCAGCATCATCTTCATATTGCCGGTGCCGCTGGCTTCCTTACTGGCAAGGGAGATCTGCTCCGAGATCTCGGCAGCGGGGATCAGCTTCTCCGCATAACTCACATTATAGTTCTCCACCATCACGACCTTCATGTAGGGGCTAACCTGGGGATCGTTGTTCACGATCTCCTGCAGCACCAGCAGCAGATGGATGATGTCCTGTGCGATGACATAAGCGGGAGCGGCCTTTGCACCGAAGATAAAGCTGATGGGCCGCAGGGGTTTCTTTCCGCCTTTGATCTCCAGATATTTGTGGATGATATACAGCGCGTTCATCTGCTGACGTTTGTATTCATGCAGGCGCTTGATCTGTACATCGAAGATGGAGGAAGGATCCAGCTTCACACCCTCGTTCTTTTCGATATAGTCTGCCAGTTCCTGCTTGTTCAGGCGCTTGATGCCCTCCAGACGGCTTAAGACTTTTTTGTCATCCCTGTACTTCAGAAGCTCTTCCAGTGCATCCGCATCCTGCTTGTAATCCTCGCCGATGAGGCTGTCCAGATAGGAGCTGAGTCTGCGGTTGCAGGCCAGGAGCCAGCGGCGGAAGGTGATGCCGTTGGTCTTGTTGTTGAACTTCTCGGGATAGAGCTCGTAGAAATGATTCAGCTCCGTGTTCTTTAAGATATCCGTATGGATCTGGGCCACGCCGTTGACGGAGAAGCCGTAGTGGATATCGATATGGGCCATGTGTACTCTCTTGTCCTTGTCGATGATGTGCACACGGGGATCCTTGTACTTTGCCTTTACACGCTTGTCCAGTTCCTTGATGATGGGCACCAGCTGGGGCACCACTTTCTGAAGATACTTAAGGGGCCACTTCTCCAGAGCTTCCGCCAGGATGGTGTGGTTGGTATAGGCACAGGTCTTTGTAACCACCTCGATGGCTTCGTCCATGGTGAAGGCCTTGTCGTTCACCAGGATGCGGATCAGCTCGGGGATGATCATGGTGGGATGGGTATCGTTGATCTGGATCACGGCGTGCTCGTTCAGTACCCGCAGATCGTAATCGTGGGTCTTCATATCCGAAAGGATGAGCTGAGCCGCGTTGCTCACCATGAAATACTGCTGATAGATGCGGAGCAGATTTCCCGCTTCGTCGGAATCATCGGGATAGAGGAAAAGAGTCAGGTTCTTTTCGATGTTCTTCTTATTAAAATCGATGCCCTTCTTTACCAGGCCTTCGTCCACACTTTCCAGATCGAAGAGGTTCAGCTTGTTCACCCCGTTCAAGTAACCCGGTACATCCAGCTGATAAAGCCGGGAAGTGACTTTCTTCTTACCGAAGGATACGGTAAAGGTACGGTCGGTCTTCTGCAGCCAGGAAGGTTCGCCCATCCAGCCGTTGGGTTCCGCCTTCTGGAGGTTTTCCTCGAAGACCTGTTTAAAGAGACCCAGATGATAGCAGAGGCCCACACCTTCACCCGGCAGCCCCAGGGTGGAGATGGAGTCGATGAAACAGGCAGCCAGCCGCCCGAGACCGCCGTTACCCAGAGAAGGTTCCGGCTCTTCATCCTCGATGCGGGACAGCTCGTGTCCCTTTTCGCGGAGGATCTGTTCCATGCGTTCGTAGATCCCCAGATTGATCAGGTTGTTGGAAAGGAGTTTTCCGATCAGGAACTCCGCCGAGATATAGTAAAGCTTTTTCTTGCCCTCGATGCGCTCCGTGGCCTGGGACAGGCTCTGACAGAGCTGCAGTACGCAGTCATAGCACTGCGCGTCGCTTAAGTCCGTGACGCTCCGCTTATAGCGTGACTGTGCGAGTTCTTCCAGCTGTTCTTCCAGTTTTTCTTCCATTACCTTGCGTTGCAGATTCGCTTCCACCTTTGCCCTTCCTTTCCGTAAAAAAGTATTTAGGTCCGTACGAATCTATACTTTATCACAGCCGCGGGCATTTCGCAAGGTTTACTCCCCCAGCACATCCGCCTTGTGCAGGGTAAATTCTCCGAGAAGCTGGGCTTCCCAGCTCTTCATATCGTTTAAGCTGGGACGGCGGCCGGTGCGGGCCACCAGGCCGTGGGAGCCGCAGAGCTCATCCGTGTAATCCTCCAGGAAGTAGATATGCTGGAAGAGCATGGGACCGTAGGAATACTGGTTGATCATGGAAAGGGCGCCGCTTTCTTCCCTTACGACCTTCAGGCCTTCCCCCATGAGCTCGTCACGGAATTTAACCCAGGCCATGGCTTCGTAGATGCGCTCGGGATAATCCTGGGTGGAAACATAGTTGCCGAGGGAATAGTAGCAGAGTGCTTCATTGCCGGCCTCCGTGGTGATCCATTCCACCGGCTCCACCACGTGGGGATGGGCACCGATGATCAGGTCCGCTCCCGCATCGATCATCTCTTTTGCCATGGTGGTCTGGTAAGGCATGGGAGTGAAGGTGTATTCCACGCCCCAGTGCGGGCATACGATAACGATGTCGGCCAGCTGATCCGCTTCTTTGATATCTTCCAGTACCTGCGGTGCCACACGGGTCATGTCCAGCTTGCGGTTGGCATCGTAGGGGCAGAGGAAGTCCAGATGACCGATGGTATCCGCAGCCACGCTCTCCCAGTTATGACTGTAGGTGGCATTGATGAAGGCAAAGGTATAGCCTTTGATCTCCAGGGTGTAGATGCGGGGGTTCTTGTCGGGATCGGGAGTCTCGCTGCCGTGTATGCCGCAGAGCAGGATCTCGGGATGATTATTATGGTAGTAATCCGCAAAGTGGATGAGGCCGCTGATGCCCGTATCATAGGCATGGTTGGTGGCGCCCAGCACCACGTTGAAACCGGCCTTGGCCTGTGCATCGGCCACGGCGGTGGGAGAGTTGAAGGTGGGATAGCTGGTGAATTCCCGGTCATCCCCGCCTAAAGGAGTCTCCTGATTGATGATGGCGATATCCGCCGCATCGATAAAGGGCTGGATATCCGTGTATTCAAAATCGAAGTTGTAGGTACCGTCACCCTGCTTTCCCGTGTTGAGTATACCGGTGTGCAGCAGATTGTCCCCCACCATCATCAGACTTACTTCGATGGGATCGGGAGGCGGCGTGGGTGTGGGTGTAGCCTTGGAAAGATCGATGAAGTCTTCCAGCTCCGCATTGACGATGGTCTTGCTTATATCTACAGGAGTAGGTGTGGCGGCGGGATCGGCTCCCCCCGGACCCTTTTTTCCGCAGCCTCCAATAAGCAGGAGGGTGGCTGCGAAGAGGAAATATCTTAAGTGCTCCGTTTTCATTTTGGCCTCTTTCTTTAATCCACCATTTGTTGTATTTGCAGATGGATTATACCACAAGATGTACAAATTGTAAAAAAGATATTGTTTTTTTTGTTCAATAGTGTATAATGTTACAAAAATGTTACAGTTTTTTTAAAATTGTTACGAAGAGGTTTTATGAAGGGTAACTACTTCCGGAAGCATGCCTGGTGTGCATCGCGTAAAATAAAAGTCCAGCTGAAACACGTGATGATCCCTACGGTTTCGGTTTTCTTATTTGCCACGATCTTCTCGGGTGTGGCACTCAGCCAGAAAGCGAATGCAGCTGCCTTAAGTGTGGAAGAGGAGCTGGAACTTAACGCCGATACGGAAAGTGCGGAAAGCGGCGAGCTTCAGAATGTGGAGCTTTTGGGCGGCGCTGCTCTCGATATGGAATTCTCGGATCTGGAAGTTGTTACGGAACTCACTCCGGTGGAGACGGACGGGGCTTTCGAGCTTCCCGTAGCCGGTGCGGCGGATGAAGTTTCCTTATATTCCGAAGATGATGAAGAGATCATTAAAGAAAGCGACCAGCTGATCGCCGAAGCGGAAGAGGAAGAAAACGAATACGCAAATCTCGCACTTGCACATGTGCAGTACGATTTTGTAAATGTACGTACCCTTCCCGGAACGGACGGTGACATCGTAGGTAAGATGTATGACGGTTCCGTTGCCGAGATCATCGAGCGCTGCGAAGAGGAAGACGGTCTGTGGTTCAAGGTGACCAGCGGCAGCGTACAGGGTTATATCAAGGCAGAGTTCTTCTACTATGATGAAGATCTGATCAATGTGATCGACGAGCATGTTTTCAAAAACGCCGTCGTGAACGTCAATGTTCTGAACGTCCGCAAAGAAGGAAGCATGGATGCGGATCCCATCGGTTATCTCAATGCAAATGAAAAAGTAAAGATCCTGGAGGATGACGGGGAATGGCTGAAGGTGCAGTACACCGATGAAAAGGTGGGCTACATCGCAGCGGAATATGTTTCCGTTCAGGAAGAATATATCACGGCAAAATCCATCGAAGAAGAAAAGGCCGAACTGGAAGAAAAGAGAAAGAAGCAGGAACGTGAACAGCAGAAGAATACGCCTGCAGCGGTACAGGAAGATGTGACCCTTGCGGTTACCGCAGCTGCAGCAAGCTATGCTTCCAATCCCGAGCTTCGTCAGGCCATCGTGAATTATGCATTGCAGTATGTAGGAAACCGTTACGTGATGGGCGGTCAGAGTCTGGCGGGCGGTACCGACTGCTCCGGCTTCACCTGCTTCGTCTATCGTGAATTCGGATACAGCATCGCACGTACACCTTCCGGTCAGCTTGCGGGATCGGGTCGCCCCGTTTCCCTTGCGGAGATACAGCCCGGCGATATCGTCTGCTTCGGTTACGGCGGATGCTCACACGTAGCACTTTACATCGGTAACGGACAGATCGTACACGAAGCAAATTCGAGAATGGGTTGTGTGATCTCCGCACTCAGCTTCGAACCCATCGTCGGTGTGAAGCGCATCATCGACTGATAAGAAAAAGAGAAAGAGAAAAATGAAACGCCGCACAGCCCGAAGATAAAGGGATCGCGGCGTTTCTTAATTCTGTAATAATAATACAAAATGATTTTTTTATAAAAAACAGAGGGTAGAAAAATGAGAGCAGTGATAACAAGAGTAAAAAACGCATCCGTTTCCATCGACGGAAATACAAGAGCATCCATCGAAAAAGGTTTTCTGATCCTGCTGGGTATACATGTTGACGACACGGAAGACATCGCAAAAAAGATCGCGGATAAGATCTGCGGTCTGCGTGTGTTTGAAGATGAAAGCGGAAAGATGAACATCAATCCAACGGATGCAAAAGCGGAATTGCTTATCGTAAGTCAGTTCACTTTATATGCGGATTGCAGATCGCGGCGTCCCGGCTTTACCAATGCCGCAAGACCCGATAAAGCAATACCTTTATATGAGCTTGTGATCTCGGAATGCCGCGCAAAAGGTCTTACGGTTCAGACGGGAGAGTTCGGTGCGGACATGCTTGTATCTTCCGTGAATGACGGACCCGTAACGATACTTTTGGACAGTGATGATCTTTGATCGTACATTTTTTTAATAAAAAAAATATTTTGTGTTCTATGTTTTCTCTTGCTTTATGTGCGGGGCGTTTTATTGGACTCGATCCCGGAGAGGCTTGTGGATAAGGCGTTTCAGGAGGACTGAACAGTAAAAAAGCAGATCGGGTGATGCACATGAAAAGCAGAGAGATCAAAACTTTATCTGTCAATATTTAAATTAGGTATTGCATTGTTAACATAAATAATGTAAACTAACACTGAATTTAAGGATAATATAGGAAGAAACATCTATCATTAAACTCGAGAAAATGGAGGAGAGAGAAATGGCAGCAACAAAGACAACGGCTACAAAGAAGCCGGCAGCAAAGAAGACAACGACTGTAGCAGCAAAGAAGACCACTACTGCAAAGAAGACCACTGCAGCGGCAGCGAAGAAGACTACTACTGCAAAGAAGACTACTGCAGCAGCTAAGAAGCCCGCAGCAGCAAAGAAGACCACCACCGCAGCGAAGAAGACCACCACTGCAGCAAAGAAGACCACTACTGCAGCAAAGAAGACCACTACTGCGGCAAAGAAGACCACTACTGCAGCAAAGAAGACCACCACTGCAGCAAAGAAGACTACCGCAGCAGCAAAGAAGCCGGTTGCAAAGAAGGCTACCACTGCTAAGAAGGCAACGACTGCAGCAAAGAAGACCACCACTGCAGCAAAGAAGCCCGCTGCAAAGAAGGCTACTACTGCTAAGAAGGCAACGACTGCTGCAAAGAAGCCGGTTGCAAAGAAGGCTACCACTGCTAAGAAGACCACCGCAGCAAAGAAGCCCGCTGCAAAGAAGTAAAACAGATCTGAAATCTTAAATGATCAGAAAAGTGCCGGAACGAAGGTTTCGGCACTGTTAATATTCAAGGCACTGCGACGTGCGAAATAACGATGCTGCAATCTGTGCATCGTATAAAGAGAGGAATACAAAATGAGAAGGAGCGGTATCCTGCTGCCTGTGACGGCACTCCCGTCAAAATACGGTATCGGATGTTTTTCGAAAGAGGCTTATGAATTTGTAGACTTTCTCGCGGATGCGGGACAGTCTTTCTGGCAGGTACTGCCGCTGGGGGCTACCGGTTACGGTGATTCACCCTATCAGTCTTTTTCGACTTTCGCAGGGAACCCTTATCTCATCGACCTTTCCGATCTGGTTGAAAAAGGATGGATCACGGAGAAGGATTGTTCTTCCGTGAAGTGGGGAAAAGATCCCGAGCATGTGGATTATGAAAAGATCTATAAGAAGCGTTTGCTGCTTCTTGCTAAAGCATATAAGAACAGTGATGTGATCCATACCCGTGAGTATAAGAGATTTGTTAAAGAGAATGCCTTCTGGCTGGAAGACTTTGTACTCTTCATGTCGCTGAAAGAAAGAAACGGAGGGCAGTCTTTTGTCCATTGGGAAGATGCGCTGCGCTGTCATAAAAAGAAAGCGGTGGACAAAGCGAAGAAAGATCCTTTCGTGAAAGAAATGGCAGAGATCTGCCGCTTTGTCCAGTATCTGTTTTTTACCCAGTGGAATAAACTGAAAAAATACGCAAACGAAAAAGGCGTAAAGATCATCGGCGATATCCCCATCTATGTGGCCTTTGACAGTGCGGATACCTGGTCGCATCCGGAACTGTTCCAGCTGGATGAAAAAGGTTATCCCCTTGCGGTGGCGGGCTGCCCGCCGGATTATTTTTCCGCCACGGGACAGCTTTGGGGGAATCCGCTGTACTGCTGGGAGAACCATAAGGCAAGCGGTTTTGAATGGTGGATACAGCGTCTGGAATTTATCTTTAACATGTATGATGTGGTGCGCATCGATCACTTCCGCGGTTTTGAAGCGTATTATTCCATTCCCTACGGTGATCCTACTGCGGAATTCGGTCACTGGGAAAAGGGGCCGGGCTATGACCTTTTCAAAGCCATGAAGGAAAAGCTGGGAGAGCGCGAGATCATTGCGGAGGATCTGGGTTTTCTTACACCGGGAGTAAAACGCCTGGTGAAGCGCTGCGGTTATCCGGGGATGAAGATCCTGGAATTTGCTTTTGACAGCGCGGAAGACAATGATTACCTTCCTCATAATTATGAAAAGAACTGCGTGGTATATACGGGGACCCATGATAACGATACGGTCCTGGGCTGGTTTAAACAGCTGAAACAGAAAGATAAGAATTTTACGAAGGAATATCTGGGCGTGAAGAGTACGGCACAGATGTCATGGAATCTGATCCGTCTTGCCCTTTCATCGGTAGCCGACACTGCCATCATTCCCATGCAGGATTATCTGGAGCTGGGCAGTGAAGGACGTATCAATACCCCCTCTACCCTGGGAGGGAACTGGGACTGGCGTATGAAGAAAGGTGTTGCTACGCCGGCTCTTGCGGAAAGGATACGAAAGCTTAGCAGCATGTACGGCCGCTGCAAGGACTTATAAAAAACGGATAAAAATATTTTTTCCCCAGACCATAAAAACGATCGCCTGCAGCCGTATCATAGATACAAGCTGCAAGAAGGAGCCTGAGTGAACGACGAACGCTTTGCGGAGTGCATGAAAGCAATGTCCGAAGGAAATCGGGATGCGCTTCGCGAAATCTATGAAGAATATCATAGCTGGCTTTATTCGGTAGTCTACGGCGTCCTGCAGCAGAAAGAACGAGCGGAGGATGTGAGCGCGGATCTTTTCCTGCGCATCTGGAACAGCGCTTCGAATTTCAAAGCGGGAACGGGACATCGCGGTTATCTTGCTACCATCGCCCGGAATATGGCTATCGATGAGCTGCGAAAACGAAAACGCGAAGTGTATCTGGATGGGCCGGATACGGAGGACGATACGGAAACGGATATCGCGGACGATACTCCGGGACCGGAAGCGGAGACGGTACAGAACCTGAGCATACAACAGGCGCTGGAACGTTTGAAACCCGCGGAGCGTGAAGTGGTGAATATGAAGGTGCTTTCCGAAATGACCTTTCAGGAAATATCAGATACATTGGGGATACCTATGGGTACGGTGACCTGGCGTTATCAGGCTGCCATCAAAAAATTGAGGAGCTGCGGATATGAGCAGGGATTTTGAAAGTGAATATCAACAGTTGATCCGTGACGAAGCTCCCGATTTTTGGGGGGCCATCGAAGCGAAGCTGGATGCGCAGGAGAAGGCGAAGACTTTCGAAACGGTACTGGAGCAGCCGGCAGTTACGGCTGTACAGGAGAATACAGCTGCGGCAACGGAGCCGGCAGTGATACCCTTCTCGGCAGCGCAGGCAGATACTCCGGCGGCAGCGGAAGAGACCATGTTAAACAGACCCGTTAGGAAGAAGAGCCCGGTCCGCTGGCAGCTGTTCGCATTGCCTGCCGCAGCGGTATTGTGTGCGGCGCTGATCCTTCCGGTGATGCTGCACAGCAGGAATGCTATGGAAACGTCTGCACCGGATATGGCCGCCGGCAGTGCGGTTCCCCAGTCTCTCATGACGGACGGGGCGCTTTATACGGCGGAAGCGAACTTTGAGGAGGCGGCTGAAGCGGCAACGGATGCCGAAGAATCCTCCGGCGAAAGGCAGAAGAACGCCAAAAACAGTACGCGTGAGGAAACGACTACGGATGGAGCGGTGGTAGAGGAGGAATCCGTAGTGGCACTGCAGCCGGCTGCCGGCGAAGAGAAGGACGATGAGAATGCGGAAACAGACGGTGAACTGCCTTCTTCCCTGATCCTGAACCTGCGCGTGAGCGGGGATGTGCCGGAAGACTTTAAGGAAATACTTCAGGAAGAATACGGACTGGAGATCATCACTTACGATAAAAAGACCCACGAGTACAGCGTTCGTTCCGTCCGTGAGCTGAACCCTGAAGAAGAGGAAGCACTGGAAAAGGCGCTGTCCGAGAATCCTTATGTGGAAGAGATCAGAAGGGAAGGAAAGGAATAAGGCTTATACGATACGGTTCCTTTCTTTCCCCTTCATGAAAGCTCTGATATTTTCACAGGCTTCATAAACCACCCGCTGCCTGGCTTCCAGACTGGCCCAGGCCATATGCGGAGTGATCAGTAGACGTTCATCCCCCAGCAGTTCGCAGAGGGGATTTTCTTTTTGCAGGGGTTCCCCTTCCATCACATCCAGACCCGCTGCCGCGATCTCGTTCTCCTTCAATGCCTCCGTCAGTGCGGCATTGTCCACCACAGGTCCTCTTGCCACATTGATGAGCAGAGCACTGTTCTTCATGGCATGCAGGGCGTCCCTGTCGATGATGTGTTTTGTTTTTGCGTTCAGGGGGCAGTGCAGGGAGAGGATATCACTTTCGGAAAGAAGGGTGGAAAGTGAGACCTGTTCGTATCCTTCATCCCGCCTGGTGTCCGAAGCGGAAGCCCAGATCACACGGCAGCCCAGAGCTTCGACGGCTTTGGCCACGCCGCGGCCTATATGTCCCATGCCCAGGATACCCCAGGTTTTCCCGGCAAATTCCGTGAAAGGCTTTTCGAAATAGGTAAAGCCGGCCTGGGAACTGTAATGTCCTTCATTCACAAAACGCTCGTAGAAGGGCAGATGCTCGCAGAGGTACAGGGCCATGGCCAGGGTGTGCTGCACCACGGAAGCCGTGCAGTAATCACTTACGTTGGCTACGGCGATGCCGCGGCTTTTGCAGTATTCCGTATCGATATTATCAAAGCCGGTGGCAAACTGGCAGATCATCTTTACGTTTTTTGCATCAGCCAGTGTGGAAGCATTGAGCGGCATCTTGTTGGCGATGACGATGTCCGCTTCCCGCACCCGTTCCGCCACAAGTTCCGGACGGGTACCTTCATAGACAGTGGTATCCCCCAGTTCCGAAAGTGCATCGACGCTCACATCACTTCCCACCGTGTCTCGTTCAAGGATCACGATCTTCATAATTGTCCTCCCGAATCGCTGAAAACCTAACTATTTTCTTTTATTTTCGCTCACAATATTATATAATACGGATAATGAAGCTGTCAAAAGATGCGTGTCCGCCGGGGCAGTCCGGAGGATGTGCAGGGAAAGGAAGATCATCCATGGATCACCCCATCAAAGCTGCATATATGGTCCCCCATCCGCCCATCATCCTGCCGGAGGTGGGAGGAGAGGAAGCGGAAAAGATCGCCGCTACCACTGCTTCTTTCATGAAGGTGGCAGAGGAGATCGCGGAGATAAAGCCCGATACCATAGTGCTCTCCAGTCCCCATACGGTCATGTACCGGGATTATTTCCATATCTCCCCGGGACTGGGTGCAAAAGGGAGCATGTCCCGTTTTGCTGCGCCGCAGGTTGAGTTTGCGGTGGATTACGATACGGAGCTTACAACACTCATTTCGAAAGAGGCTGCGGCGGCAGGGATACCGGCAGGTACCGAAGGGCAGCGTGAGCCTTCCCTGGATCACGGGGTGATGGTACCCCTGTATTTTATCCGGAAGAAGTATAAGGATTTCAGGCTTCTGCGCATCGGCCTTTCCGCTTTAAGCTACGCCGAGCATTACCGCGTAGGGCAGCTGATCACAAAGGCGCTCTCTAAGCTCGGAAGGAAAGCGGTATACGTGGCCAGCGGGGATCTGTCCCACTGCCAGAAGGAAGACGGACCTTACGGTCTGGTACCCGAGGGGCCGGAATATGATGAGCGCATCATGAATGTCATGGGCAGAGGGGCCTTCGGGGAGCTCTTCGATTTTGATGAGGTTTTCTGCGATAAGGCGGGAGAATGCGGACACCGTTCCTTTGTGATGATGGCCGGAGCACTGGACGGCCGGGCGGTGGAAGTACATGAACTTTCCCACGAAGCCACCTTCGGTGTGGGCTACGGGATATGCACCTACCGTGTGCTGGGAGAGGATGAGGACAGAAGATTCCTGATGAAAAGAGAAGAAGACAGAATAAAAGAGATAGCGAAGCAGCATGAGGCACAGGATCCCTGGGTGAAGCTGGCGAGAAAGTCGCTGGAAAGCTTTGTGCGGGACGGAAAGCGCCTCGAGGATGCGGAAGAGGCGCTTGAGGAAGTCCTTAAGGATGCTCCGGAAGCGGATAGTATACGGGAGGAACTTCTTGAGCGTCGTGCAGGGGCTTTTGTATCCCTGCATAAGGACGGGCAGCTCAGGGGCTGCATAGGCACCATACTCCCGGTAACGGACTGTGTTGCGGAAGAGCTTTTGCGCAATGCGGTAAGTGCAGGTACGGAGGACCCGCGTTTTCCGGCCCTGCGTCCGGAGGAACTGCCTTATCTGGAATACAGTGTGGATGTGCTGGGGGAACCGGAGGATATCGATTCTCCCGGGCAGTTGGATGTGAAGCGCTATGGCGTGATCGTAAGCAGCGGATACAGAAGGGGCCTGCTCCTTCCGGATCTGGACGGGGTAGACAGCGTGGAAGAGCAGATCGATATTGCCCGCCGCAAAGCCGGGATCAAAGCGGGAGAAAAGCTGAGTCTGCAGCGCTTTGAAGTGATACGTCATCATTAAGGGATAAGATCTATGAAAGAAAACAAAATTCCCGCAGTCGTGCTGCGTACCCTTGGGGAGATGCAGATCGATGAAAAGGATATACTGGCGTTCAGCCCGGCGGATCTTTCTTTTGACTGCGAATACATAACAGGCTATGTACTGGTAACGGAGAAGAGCATTCTGGTTCTGCGCGGGGATCTGCCCCGGGAGCAGATCCGTTATTTCCGCGGCACCCGTACCCGGGAGACGGATGCCTGGGAACCGGAGGAATATGAGCTGTCGCAGTACGAGCGCGAAAAGCTTTCCGATATGCATCTGGAGCGGCATATCGCTTCCCATGTTCTGGCGGCGGAATACGAAGGAAAAAGCGTAAAGCTGGCAGCCTTCAGTAATACCTGTCTGGAAAGCATGCAGCTGTGTGTGCGCATACTGAAGCACGGAGCCGTACAGCCGGAGGAAGAGGAAGGGGAGCAGAAAGAAGAGGAAGAACTCTACTGCCCCATCTGCGGGACCATGTATCCGGATCCCGAAAAAAAGCTCTGCCCGAAATGTACCAACAAGAGGACGCTCTTCGCGCGTACGCTGCGTTACTTCTTCCGTTATAAGCTTTCCATCATCCTGCTCTTTTTCTGCTACATCCTTTCGGCCGCCATCAGTGTGGCCTGGCCTTACTTAAGCGGCAAGGTCCTTTACGATCATGTGCTGGGACAGGACGATACTTTTCTTGTGCGCTACGGACTGGCCGGAAAGTATGTGCTGGCCCTTACCATACTGGTGGGGATGATGCTGGGCTGCCGTGTGATCTCGCATCTTACCAATGCGGTACAGATGCTCTTGATGGCCAATATCGCCACCAAAACCGTTCGGGATATCAAAAGCGATGTGTTCTCGGCCATGAGCCGGCTTTCCCTGAATTTCTTTACCTCCAAGCAGACAGGCGGCCTGATGACGCGAGTGGTGAGCGATTCCAACCGGGTCACGGAATTCTTTATCGACGGCCTGCCTTCCATCTTTATCCAGGGACTGACCATCATCGTGACCTTTGCGGTAATGTATCAGCTGAACTGGCAGATGGCACTGATCGCCTGTATCCTTCTGCCGCTGCTGGTCTACATGACCGTAAAGCTCCGTCCCGGACTCTGGAATCTTTCCGGCAGAAGACACCGTGCGGAGAAGGCGGTGAGCAGCCGGGCCAACGACAACTTAAGCGGTGCCCGCGTGGTAAAAGCCTTCGGCCAGCAGGAAGAGGAGCTGAAGCGATTTGAAAAACCCAACCGGCGACTGATGGAAGCCGAGGTGGATATCGTGCGCCTGCGCAACCGCTTTTCCATACTCTACAATCTGGTACAGGAGGTCTCCAGCATCTGGATCTGGATCATCGGCGTGTTTTTTGTGCTGAAGACGGAAAAGATCGAGCTGGGCGTACTGCTCACTTTTGTGGGCTATGTGGCGCAGCTCAACGGGCCTATGAATTTCTTCTCCTATGTTTTCCGTATGTGGTCGGAGAGCATGAACGCAGCCCAGCGCCTTTTCGAGATCATCGATTCCATCCCGGATGTGCAGGAGGATCCCCATCCGAAGATGCTCCCTAAACCCAAAGGGGAGATAGAGATCGACCATATGAGCTTCGGTTACAGCAAGAGCCGCGCGGTGCTTAAGGATATGTCCCTGAAGGTAAAGGAAGGAGAGCTTCTGGGTATAGTAGGGCGCTCCGGTGCGGGTAAATCCACCCTGGTGAACCTTATCTCGCGCCTGTACGATGTACAGGAAGGAGCGATCCGTATCGACGGCATCAATGTAAAGGAGCTGGCCTTTTCGGATCTGCGCAGCAATGTGGCCATGGTCTCCCAGGAAAGCTATATCTTCATGGGCAGTGTGGCCATGAACATCTCCTACGGCAGGGAGCAGGCCGGCAGGAGCGAGATCATACGGGCGGCCAAGCTGGCGGGTGCCCATGAATTCATCTCGGCCATGCCGGACGGTTACGATACCATCATCGGTTCGGCGGGCAAGGACTTATCCGGCGGAGAGAAGCAGCGCGTGTCCATAGCCAGGGCCATCCTTAAGGATCCCAAGATCCTGATCCTGGACGAGGCTACAGCCAGCGTGGATACGGAAACCGAAAAGGCGATACAGTATTCCTTAAAGCAGCTGGTAAAGGGGCGTACCACCTTATCCATCGCCCACCAGCTGTCCACCCTGCGGGATGCGGACCGCCTGATCGTCATAGAAAAGGGACGCATCGTGGAGGAAGGAACGGCGGAGGAACTGGACCGCCTGGAGGACGGGATCTATCATAAGCTGTCGCGTATGCAGACCAACGTGCAGCTGAAAGGAGCGGAAGAGATGTCGGAGATCGCAAAGGAATATGAGAAGGAAGCCGAGGAGATGACGCAGATGCATCACATAAGTCCCGAGGACCGCTTTGAGCGGACGGAGGGCGGCTTCGTGGATCTGTACTGCCGCGGGAAGCATTACGAACGCGTAAAGATCGTGCGGCTCTTTCCCTTTACGGATGAGGACCGCTTTATCTCCGTACGGGAAGGTGACGGCAAGGGCAGGGAGATCGGCATCATCGAAGATCTTTCACAGCTGTCGGAGGAAAGCAGAAAGCTTCTGCGGGAGCAGCTGGATCTGAACTACTTCATGCCGCAGATCCAAAGGATCTACAGCATAAAGGATGAGTACGGTTACGCCTATTTCCATGTGCTGACGGATAAGGGTGAGTGCAAGTTTGCCATCAACATGGCTTCCAATGCCGTAACCCGTCTTTCCGACGAACGTCTCATCATATCGGATCTGGACGAGAACCGCTTCGAGATCCGGGACGTGAATGCGCTGACCCAGAAGGAAAGGCGCAGACTGGACCTGTTTTTGTAAAGTAAAGGAGAGATATAAGTGATCCTCTATTACAATATTCCGAAAACCATCGAAGATGAGCTTGCCCTTTCCGGGGAGGAGCGGATCTATTATGCCGTGCCCTTTGATATCGATGCCGGAGCACAGTGGGTTAAGGATTCCTACCTGATCGTTACAACAAAACGTATCCTCATCCATACGGGAGGAAAGCTTACGGCGTCTTATGATATCAAAGACTGCAGTGAAGCAAAGTCCTGTCCCCGCGTGGGAGGCGGACTGCTTACCGTAAACCACCGGGGTACGGAAAAGATCCTGGTCCACTATTCGGCTAAGCACTTAAGCCGCTATGCCTATGTGGCCCGCGGCATCAATATCCTGATCAGCGGCCGTTTTGAAGAGGTGGAGAGCCGGGAATACGAGAAGACCTGCCCGAAGTGCGGCCGGGCCATCCCGGGAACGAAGCGCTGTCCGAAGTGTTCCGGCGAGGGAACCTGGCTGGCACCCTTCCTGCGCATGGCGGCACCCTACAAAAAACAGTATTTCGGGATCTTTATCCTGATGATACTGGCAGCCGTGACCACGCTTTTGAACCCGGAGCTGCAGAAGCATCTGATCAATGATGTGCTGAAGGGCGGCGGAGGCATGAAGCAGGCGCTGGTATTCTTAGGTATGATGTTCTCCCTGAGCGTGGGCATCGTGATCGTAAATGTTTTAAAGAGCAATGCTTCCGCAAGGCTGGGAGCCCGGATCGCGGGAGACCTGCGTTATGAGCTCTTCCGCAAATACCAGGAGCTGCCCATAAGCTTTATCAATGACAGGCGGCCGGGACAGCTCTTAAACGAGATCACCCAGGATACCATGTTCATCCGTCAGTTCATGGAGGATGTGTTCTGCAATCTTTTTGCGGTGCTCTTTATCTTCATCTGGGATGTGATCTTCATGCTGGTGCTGAACTTCAAGCTGGCCCTGCTCACCTTCCTGTTCGTGCCGCTGGCGGTCTTTCTTACCATGACCTTCCGGAAGACCATGCACCGAATCTTCTCCCTGCAGTACCGGAAGAACGATGATGTGTCCAGCGATCTGCAGGACGTGCTCTCGGGCATGCGGGTGGTTAAGACCTATGGTAAGGAGCTGGAAGAGGCGGAGCATTTCAAACATCTGTCCGATGAATTTGCACGGATCAACCGTCGGAACGAAAGTTTCTGGGCCGTGTTCTCTCCCATGCTGCAGCTGCTCATGGGACTGGGGGTGCTGGCGGTGGTGCTCTTCGGCGGAAGGGATGTGCTTGGCGGGCGTATGACGCCGGGAGCGCTGTACCAGTTTGTGACCTATACCCAGCTGCTCTTCCAGTATATAGGCTGGCTGAACCGTCTGCCCATGCAGCTGACACAGCTGGGGAGCTGCCTGGAGCGTATCAACGACATCCTGGGGCAGGAGGTGGAGAAGCAGGACGAAACGAAGGTGACGGACCTGGCCATCAAGGGCGAGATACGCTTCGATCATGCAACCTTCGGTTACAAGTCCTACCAGCCGGTGCTGGAGGATATAAATGCAGTGATAAAGCCCGGCGAGATGATCGGTATCGTTGGGGCTTCCGGTGCCGGAAAATCTACCCTGATCAATCTGCTGATGGGGCTTTATGAAGTGGATGACGGAAGATTGCTGGTGGACGGTAAGGATATCAAGGAGATACGCAAGAGCTCCTATCATTCCCAGATCGGGGTGGTGCTGCAGGAGACCTTCCTCTTTTCGGGTACTATACTGGATAACATCCGTTTCTCCAGACCGGATGCCGGCATCGATGAGATCATACATGCGGCCAAGCTGGCAAATGCCCACGACTTCATCTGCGATACCCCCGACGGCTATAATACCTATGTGGGGGAAAAGGGGCATTCCCTTTCCGGAGGCGAGAGGCAGCGTATCGCCATAGCCCGGGCCATACTTACGGATCCCAGGATACTCATCCTGGATGAGGCTACGGCCAGCCTGGATACGGAAAGCGAATATATGATACAGAAGGCATTGGAACGTCTGACCAGCGGCAAGACCACCTTTGCCATAGCCAACCGGCTTTCCACCCTGCGGGGGGCCGACCGCATCATGGTCATCGACGGTCACCGCATCGCCGAGATCGGCTCCCATGAAGAACTGCTGGAAAAGAAAGGGATATATTACCGCCTGCAGATGGCGCAGAGCGCGTGATCATATAAACCATAAAAGGAACTGATCCAACATTACCATAAGATCAAAGGAGGGACACCATGGACTGGAGCGGAAACGGTAACAACGGTGAACTGCTGAAGACAAAGAAAAAGAAGACGGAGATCGACAGCGGCTTAAAGGAGAAGGAAGAGCAGGAGCGGAAGGAGCTGGAAGAAAAAGAGCTTGACCGTAAATCTGTGGGTTCGCGCTACAGTGAGATAAGCAACTTAAACGTCATACAGAATTACGAGCTGGACCTTCTTAACGGACGCCGGGAGCAGAGTTCCTTTATAGAAGAGCTG
>JAFZOW010000074.1 GCA_017552715.1 Lachnospiraceae bacterium | reverse complement strand
CTGTTGAGCGGTTCCTCCGGTGAGATCACCAGCTGTTCCGCATTTTCCCGCAGCTCCAGCTCCAGGGCCGCACAGGCTGCAGGATGGTACTGCAGGTATGTCTTCTTGTCCATACGCACTTCCTCCTTCCGGTCATCTTGCCGCGGAAGAGGCTATGGACATATCGTACTTCTTCCTCTCCCGCTTTAAACAAATGGTGTGATAAAAGCAGGGAGATTCAGATTCTTTGATATTAGAGATATTCAGAAATTCTTATCTTGCCATGCTTCTAACCCGAATATATCACAGCCGAGGCAGAAGTGCAAGGCGGCCCGCAAAAAA
The DNA here is from genome assembly GCA_017552715.1 of Lachnospiraceae bacterium. Lineage (GTDB taxonomy): Bacteria > Bacillota > Clostridia > Lachnospirales > Lachnospiraceae > NK4A136. The sequence goes on along the minus strand of JAFZOW010000074.1, from coordinate 17,950 downwards.
TATACTTGCAAGAGCGGGCAGAAAACACTAAAATAAGGAAAGTTGAGTGAGGGGGAGCAGAATAAGGAGGAGACTATGGAAAATAACGAGGAAATGCGGGACGGGCTTCCCGGGATAACGGAAGAGAATACGGACGGGGCCGCGGATACAGGCGAGGCTGCTGCCGTTAACACTGAAACAACAGATGCAGCTACAGAAGGATCGGCCGCTTTGGATACAGCGAACGCCGCGGAAACAGCTGCGGGCGATACAGAAGTAAAAGAAGAAGCCACAGAAACAACCGCGGCTGACTCAGATGAAGCAAAAGAAAAAGCAACGGAAGCTTCCGAAGACGACGCTCCGGCTTCGAAAACGGCGGATATCTTCGCATCCATGTTCAGCCCGGATGCAAAAGTCGATTCCGATAAGAAGGAAGAGGACAAAAAAGACAAGGCCGATAAGAAAAAGGAAGATAAAAAAGATAAGAAGAAAGACGATGCGAAACAGGACGGGGGAAAGCTGGCCGAATTCTGGAAGAATTCCAAAGTTGTGATCCTTCTTCTGGTGGGTCTGGTGGCATTGGCCGGCGTGATCACCGCAGTCATCCTGCTGCGTAACAAAGGCAAGACCGACGAACGTTCAAAGCCGGTACAGGCTTTCTGCGAAGCCCTGGTGAAACTGGACTACGCAGGTATGTGCCAGTGCTTCGAAGCAGACAGCATGACGGACGAAGATTTCACCATGGTACTGGAAGACTTCTCCGATCTTGGTCTGGAAGATATGTGGGCCGCCAGGGCTGCGAACATCAGCTATACCCTGGATCCCTTCGTGGTCGATCCGGAGGATGAGGAATTCGGGACCGTAAGCGTCAATATGGTCTACCAGGACTACAGCACGGGCATAACCACGGCACTGAACACCTTCTATAAAGAGTATGACGAAGACGAGGAAGGCCTGGTAGACGAGACCCGTCTGGCAGAGCTGCTCCGGGAACACTATACCAAGGATACCCCCGCAACCATACAGGAGGTAGTGATCTTCTACCTTGAAAAACTGGAAGACGGCACCTGGGTCCTTTCCTATGACAGTGACATGATCGACCAGGTGATGAACGCCGCCAGCGGTAACCTGATAAATGTGTGGCTGGATTACGATTACGACTACGAAGACTGGGATGATGAAGACTGGGACGATGAGGACTGGGATGACGAGGACTGGGATGACGAAGGCCCGAGCGTCGGGGATCTTCCCGACGATGTGATCGACAGAGTCCTTTCCGAGAACGGCATCGAACGTACCGACGGCATGGATCTGGATGAGTACGAAGACCTCTTTGCCGACTATCTGGAAGAGTACGAAGACGAAGAAGACGCTTTCTATGACGAATGCATCGAACGTCTTCTGAATGTGGAGAGCAGCGGCACCATGCTTGTCATGAACTGCTACATCGAGGAAGAAGAGGAAGAAGATGAAGAAGAGGCCGATGACGAGGAGGAAGATGAGGAGGCCGATGACGAAGAGGAAGACGAGTACCTCATCGTCTACGGAGATGTTTACGATTATGATGTGTACATGGAATGGCTGAGCATCGTAAACAGCGTACCGAACTTCGAGGAAGTCTATCCGGACCTTTATGACGAAATGGACAACGGGCTTCTGGAAGAAGAGATGGAGATCTTCATTCCCACAAACCTGGGCTTCTCCGGCAAATGGGGCGGCGGCACCGCCAGTGTCTCCTCCATCCGGGATCTGATCAATCAGGGAAAGATCATGGTCTATACACCCTCCGAGGATTCGGATGACGAAGCCGCAGCGGTTTACGAGTTCTGAGGATACAAACAGCGGGCTGCAGCCCGACAAAAAAAGGGCTCCGGCCCTTTTTTTCGTGCTTTGGAAAACAATACAGATCCGTCGGGATCATTTTATATAACGATAGAACTTTACGGCCATATCCCGGCGCTTGCTGTTGACCACGAAAGCGGCATAGATGCTTTCCTTCGGTTCTTCCTTGTAAGTGTAGTAGCGGTTCAGCAGCACCGAATCATCCATGCATACAGCCACGGCTTTACCGTCGGAATAGATCAGCTCCCTGCCCTCATATTCCGAAGGGGAAAGCACCTGGTCCAGAGCGATATACATCCCTTCATCCGCAAAGCGTTCGATCACGCTCTTCCCGCTGATCATCAGGTCCAGATCCCCGGCGATGGCGATGGCAGCGATCTTCTGCTCGTCCTGATAGGAATAGACCAGCTGGCTGTTGTTCTGATCCTTCCCCTTACCGACTATGGTACAGCCGTAATCCAGGGTGATGGTCTGCTTTTTCGTATTTTCCAGATACTGCTCTTCGAAGGGTATCTCCAGCTCGTCCTCCGCCGAAAAATCTTCGTTGAAGTTCACCAGCTCCACCAGCAGCATCTCTTCCTTATTGGTAAGCATGGATACCAGCATGGCGATGAGAAAGATCAGCGCCGCGATACCCACGATGACCCACTTCAGATAATAATCCTTGAAGTACTGCCACTTCTTCGGCCAGGAGGCATTCTTTATACTCTCCCGCTCCTCTTTGAATTCATCCATCAAAGGCATGGCTTCACCTACGCATTTTCACCAAGGGCAAAGGCCTTTTCGTTCATCTCCAGGAATTTGGCCGGGACCTGAGCCTTAAGGGCTGCCATCCAGGCTTCCCTGGGCAGATCAAAATAATGGGACAGACGGCCCATGAGCACGATGTTCACGGCCTTGGCGCTTCCCGCTTCCTCCGCCAGCTTCAGGCAATCCAGGGCATCCACCTTCACGCCCGCATCCTTTATCTTCTGTACCAGATCCGCGGGATATTCCGCCGCTCCGGTGATGACGGGCATGGGATCGATCTGCTGGATATTGGTAACGATCTGTCCGTCGGGCTTTAAATACTCCATCCAGCGGGCAGCCTCCAGAAGCTCGAAGCTTACGATATAGTCGGCCTCACCCTTATCGATCACGGGAGAGAATACCCTGTCGCCGTAACGCACATAGGTGACCACGCTGCCGCCGCGCTGGCTCATGCCGTGGACCTCCGAAACCTTCACATCATAACCGGCGTCCAGAAGCAGACGGCCCAGAAGCTTACTGGCCAGAAGGGAACCCTGTCCTCCCACGCCTACGATCATTATATTCTTCGTTTCCATTAATTTGCACCTCCTTCGAAGGCACCCACCGGGCAGAGCTGACTGCATACCGAGCATCCCACGCAGAGCGTGTTATCGATGTGGGCCTTGCCCTCCTTAATGCTGATGGCCGGGCAGCCGATGCGCATGCAGCTCTTGCAGCCGATGCACTTCTCCCGGTTCACCGTAAGCGGTGCATTGTGCTTCACATATTTAAGCAGCGCGCAGGGCCTGTGGGAAATGATCACCGAAGGTGCCTCTGCTGCCAGTTCTTCCTTTAACACTTCATCGCACTGTTTAAGATCGTAGGGATCCACAACCCTCACCCGTTCAAAGCCCATGGCCTTGCAAAGGGCCTCCAGATCGATCTTGCCGGCGGGATCGCCCTTGATATTGTAGCCTGTGGTGGGGTTCTGCTGATGCCCCGTCATACCGGTAATGGAATTATCCAGGATGATCACCGTGGAATTGGACTGATTGTAGGCGATATTGGCCAGGCCCGTCATGCCGCTGTGCATAAAGGTGGAATCGCCGATCACCGCCACGGTCTTTTTCTCATTGGCACCTTCCCCCGCGATATTGAAACCGTGAATGGCGGAAAGGGAAGCCCCCATGCAGAGGGTCATCTCGATGGCGGAAAGAGGCGGTACCGCACCCAGCGTGTAGCAGCCGATATCTCCCAGCACCGTGCATTTATTCTTACTCAGTGTATAGAAGAGTCCGCGGTGAGGGCAGCCGGCGCACATTACGGGAGGCCGTCCGGGTATGTTCTCTTCCGCAGCCTTTCCGGCGGGAAGCTCCACGCCCATCACGCGGCGCAGCAGGTTCTGGGAGAACTCTCCCTCCATGGGGAAGAGCTCCTTGCCCTCTACCTTCAGGCCGAGAGCACGGCAATGAGCTTCAATGATGGGATCCAGTTCCTCCACCACCACAAGGCGGTCTACGGAGGCGGCAAAATCACGGATCAGCTTTTCCGGCAGGGGATTGACCATGCCCAGCTTAAGTACCGAGACCTTATCCCCAAATACTTCCTTCACATACTGATAGCAGGTAGAGGAGGTGATGATACCCAGCTGGCTGCCGCCTTTTTCAACGCGGTTGATGGCTGCCGTCTCGGCCCACTGCGCAAGCTTCCTTGTACGCTCCTCCACGAAGGGATGACGCTTTATGGCATTCCCCGGCATCATAACATACTTGGGGATGTTCTTTTCGTAAGGCTTTGCGGGAGGCGTGATACGGTCGCCGCACTCCACAACGCTCTGGGAATGAGCCACCCGGGTGCACATCTTTACGATAACAGGGGTGTCGAATTCCTCGGAAAGGCTATAGGCCAGCTTAACGAATTCCAGGCTCTCGGCGGAATCCGACGGCTCCAGCAGAGGTACCTTGCTGGCGATGGCATGATGACGGGAATCCTGCTCATTCTGGGAAGAATGCATGCCGGGATCGTCCGCCACACCGATGACCACACCGGCGTTCACACCGGTATAGCTCATGGTATAGAGGGGGTCGGCTGCCACGTTCAGGCCTACGTGCTTCATGCCGCAGAAGCTGCGCTTTCCGGCCAGGCAGGCCCCGAAAGCGGCTTCCATGGCCACCTTTTCGTTGGGAGCCCACTCGCAGTATATCTCGTCGTACTTCACTGCTTCCTCCGTGATCTCGGTACTGGGGGTGCCGGGATAACTGGAGACAAAGCAGCAGCCGGCCTCATAAAGGCCGCGGGCAAAGGCTTTGTTGCCAAGCATCAGTTCTTTCATTGGTCTTCTCTCCTTATACAGATCCCGGACAGAGTCCGGGATGACATGCTCGTCACGGTAACGAAACAATATGATATCACATTTCTCAAACTATTTCCATACGATATGAAGAAAACGTCCTATCTCCTTCCAGGCCTCCGTTGCTTCGGGGTAAAGCCTGAATCCCATCTGGAAGATATGCCACATGCCGGGATAGACATGCACCTTCACCCTTCCCCCGGCAAAGCGGGCCTTTTCCCCTACGGAAAGGGTATCGGACAAGAGCATCTCCATCTCCCCCACCTGCATGAGCAGGGCGGGAAAGCCCCGGTAATCCCCGTTGATGGGCGAGATATAGGGATCCATGGGATCGTGATCGGCATAATAGCCTTCTTTGTAGACCAGGGATTTGCGGGTGCCGCCGAAGACGGGGTCGGCATCATACTTCTCCTGATAGGAATCGCCGCTTTTGGTAAGATCGGTCCAGGCACTCATGGTAATAATGCCTGCAGGCAGGGGCATACCGTGATCCTTAAGATACAGACCCAGGGCCAGGGACAGTCCTCCCCCGGCGGAATCCCCGGCTATAACGATATTCTCGGGATCGTAATCCTGCTCCAGCAGCCAGCGATAGGCTTCCGTGGCATCCGTAAGGGCAGCCGGGTAGGGGTGTTCCGGAGCAACACGGTAGTCCGGCGAGAGCACATCCGCCCCCCAGCCCAGTTCGGAGTACATGGCGGCTGCTTCACGGTATATATTATGAAGACGTCCGTAATAGCCCCCGCCGTGAAGCTGCAGGATGGCATGCCGGTTCGGATTGGGCTCGCTTACCTCCGCGGGCCCTATCATCTCCATGGTAAAATCTTCCATATCAATGATGCTGCGCCGCAGCTCCGGCGGACAGCGCCATTCCGTTTCATAGTCGCTCTTCAGATTCTGCAGATCGCCGTTCACCCGCAGCTGTCCGATCACGGGCAGATGGTTTACGGCTTTGACGATCTGCATGGCGGTACGGCCCCGTAAGGAAGCTTCTTCAGACATGGAAACGCCTCCTCAGCTCCCGCTTTACGGCCTTATCCCCTATGAGCACCGTTCCCAGGGCATAAAGCACGCTGACGGCCACCCCAAGTATGGGCAGCAGGATGTGTTCGCTCCTGATCAGGATATCGATGGTGATGATGATCACACTGATGAAGCCCAGCACCAGCAGCAGCAGGATATAGGACACCCAGCGGCTGCGGTTTAAGAGCATCAGGAAAAAGACGATGCCGTCCCCGAAGAGGATCACACCCGGGATAGCCCATTGCAGGGCCCAGCCGTAATTCCCCGTATTGTAATCGATGAGAAAGAGCATGATCATGGTAAAGACCATCTGCAGTCCCACCTTGGCCGCAAAGCCGGAATCATGCTTAACCCAGTAGACAAGGAAAAGATAACCGTATACAAAAGCTCCCGCCGTGATGGCGGACCACCAGATCTTCGGAGTGGTGTAGTGGTTGATGATGATCAGCACCGCCTCCGCCACAAAAAAGGCCAGAAGGATGATGCGCAGCCACAGACGTTTGAAACGCTGCCGTCCGTGGGCATCGGGATAAGGCGCTCCGCTGCCGAAGCGCATATGCACCGCTGCCTGCTCTTCCTCATTCATCTCCTCACAGACACAATGACATAAAGGGCAGGTTTCCGTATCGTTCAGAAGGGTCAGTTTACACTGCGGACATCGGTTCATCCGTATCCTTTTCCTCCTCTTCTTTCTCTTCCTCTTTTTCCTCCGGGATGTGTTCGTTGGTCTCCACGGCGCATTCCACCCCGTCAGCCGTAAGGCACTGGAAAAAGCGCTTCTGTATGGACATATCCGTCAGACAGGATGTAAAGGTAAGGATCAGGGTCCCGTTGTAGGAACAGATGGCCCCCTTGATATTCTGTCCGCGGCTCATGGAAAGCATGGCGTAAAAATGCTCCACGTATTTCCGGTAAGGCTCCTTTACTTCAACATTTCCCACGTTCGTCATGGTGCTGGTGGCCGTATCCGCCGACAGCTGATAAACGCGACGTATGGCGATGTTCTTTATAAAGAGCGGGATGGGCCGCAGGAACACGTTCTGCTCGTTGGACACGTTATAGGAAAGTATATTGTCCAGATTCTTCGGATCCTGCTGTTCCTTAAGCTGCTGCGCCACGTAGGCCAGCACCTCTTCCCGGCTGTATTCCTCCTTCTCCGGCGCAAACTTGGCCGAGATCACCACAAAGAAATTCTTCATGGTGTGGGAATCATAACGGCTGCGCAGATCCACGGGCACGCAGCAGCTGATGGGCAGCTTTGAAGGCGCCCCCTTCAGGTATTCCCTGTAGATGGCATATACATAGTTCCCCACCAGATACTGGTTGATGGTGAGGCCATAGCGTTTGGAAACCTCCTTCAGCTGTTCCACGGAAAAGTAACCGTGGATGACCGCCAGCTCTCCCTTGGGCAGGCGCTCCCCCCGGACCACCACAGCCTTGCGGGAACCGTAGGCCGCATCATGGCTGACGCTCTTCTTAAAATTCTTTACATAGCTGTCTTCCTGGTCCATGAAGATCCCGGAACTGATCCGGTCCTTCTCCCCCGCAAATTCTTCGGGATGGGCAAGGCGCAGATACTGATAGATGAGTTCCTTTAAAAAGATGAGGCCTCCGTACCCGTCCGTCAGGGCATGGAAGACCTCCAGATTGATCCGCCTTTTGTAATAAGTAACGCGGAACATGTAGTGATTATTCCTGCTGCGGTTGATATAGGCGCCGGGGAAATCTGTCTCCTCCGTCACCTTCGGGACCTTACGGTCGTTTTCCTCAAAGTAGTACCAGAAAAAACCGGCCCGCAGACGCATACGGAAAGTCAGGAACTGGGGAAGCACCTTCTCCACGGCTTCCTGCAGCAGGGCGGGATCCACCTCTTCCGTAAGGGTCACAGACTCCCGGTATACGCTGCTCATGCCCTCGCCGCTGATCACGGGAAAGAGCAGTGCGGTATTGTCCAGCTTCGCCCATTGTGAATGCTTCCGCTTCCTGCGTTCCGCCATTATCCTATACGAAATCCTTCTCCCGCAGGATGATCATGTCCTCGTAATCGTAACGCTTTCCGCCCAGAACGCGGAAGAAGGTGGACAGATGCAGCTTACGGGAATGCTCTATGGCTTCGTCAATGATATCTTCGATCTCGCGGGTGGAAACGTTGTGCTCGCCGATCTGCAGCTCGCTGATACGCTGGTGCAGTGCCAGCACGCCCCGCTCTTCATCGATCTTGTATTCCTGGGAATATGCATATTTCTTGGCATAGTCCACCAGGGCATTGTTGTTCATGGGTGCGATATCTATGCGCGCGTTGAAGTAGCCGGAGATCAGTTCATACTCGCCCAGCATGCGGTCCATCTCGCGCTTGTTATCCATGAAGATGATAAAGATGCCTTCGTTCATGGAATCAAGGGTACGGGCTATATTCTCCAGGGTCTCCCTCGTGATATTGGCTGCCTGTTCCACCAGCAGGGCACCGCCGGCCAGCTGATTGAACATGGTGGGGATATCCCGGCGGTTCATCTTGGTACCGCTGATCTTGGCTACACGGGAGGAGACGAAATTGCTGTCGATCATCTGGATCTCCTTGATCAGTGCCTTGCCCAGATCCAGCAGGCCGCTGTCGTTATCCCCCGTAATGATGGCATTACCCACATAAGAAGCCAGCGAGATCTGATCGATGGCCGTCAGCAGCTGACTGCGCATCTTCTTGGAATAAAGGAAATCCGCAAAGAGCTTCTGCTCGTCGCTGGACAGTTCATCCTCTTCCCCGGGGATGTACTCGTCGTTCATCTCATCCACCGTGCGCTCGCTCACTTCGTCCGCATCCGCTTCCAGAGCCCCGCTCATGGCCTGGATCTGTGCGGTGTTCATATCAAATTCGTCACTGTAATAGCTGCCTTCCACAAATTCCTGAGGGGCAGGCTCCTGCTCGTATTCGCCTTCTCCCGTATACTCCTCCTGCTCGTAGCCCTCTTCGGGATATTCAGCATATTCGTCGTATTCGCCTTCCCCGGTATATGCATACTCATCGGCAGCGCCTTCCTCCGGTACATACTCCTCAGAAAGAGGTTCTTCCGCCAATGCTTCCGTTTCCCCGGCGGGAACTTCCCCGGTGGGAACTTCCCCTTCTACAGCTTCAGCCTCCGTATAAGCTTCCGCTTCCTCTGCTTCACTTACGGGATTCTCCGCCACGCTTTCTTCCGGCTGCTCCTCGGGCTGCAGGGGGCTAAGCTCCTGCATGTCGCCTTCCACTGCTTCCTGTACGGGAGCTTCTTCTGCCGCAGGCTCTTCCGGCTGCGGCTCTTCCGCCGTGAGCTCTGTCATTTCGCCACGGATAAATACACCGCTGCTGCGTTTGGTCGCAGCATCCACAAGGCCCGTAGAGCCCGTGGCAAACTGGGGCGGCGCGGCTTCGGCTACCGCTTCGGCGGCAGCGGCGGCTGCATCCGCATTCATGGCTTCCTGCACTTCGTCCCAGATATTGCGGCCTTCTTCGGCAGCAGCAAGGGTAGCGGCCCCGGGTACGTGTACCGGAGCATTGCCCATGATATTTACAGGGGCAGCCGGTGAATACTGCTCATCATAAGCCGTCTCCGGCAGGGCAGCGGGTTCGGGCTCCAGTTCCTCCACACCCCGCAGCTCGATATCGTTCGCCTGATATTTTTCGGAGAAGATCTTCTGCTCGCGCTCCATCTCTTCGATCAGGCCGTTCTTTTTCCTTGCATCATAAGCCTTGAAGATCTTGCCGGTACGCTCGCTGATGCTGCGCTGCAGATCTTCCTGCTGCTGTTTCAGCTTCTTTTCCTTGGTCTTTTCCCAGTCGGAAAGATAATCGTCCATATGGATCTGGCCGGTGATCTGTTTCTCCACGGGAGCACTCTGGGGTACGGCCAGACCGATCTGTCCGTCGGCATCCAGATAAAGCATCTCGTCCATGGGATTGCTCCGGGCCGGAGCCGCAGCCCTGTGTACCGGCTGGGGACGGCTCTCCCGCTCCCGCCGCTCCTCGGCTTCCTGCATATGCACTTCCCGGGCTCTGCGCTGCATGCTCTCGTATTCCGGATTGACTCCGGAGGGAAGCTTGTCGATCACGATATCCGCCGTGCGGTCCTCAAAGAAGACTTCGTCCTCGGGCGCCGGCTGCATTGTACGGCGTCTGGGAGTATCCGAAGGGGCCGGTCCGGCTTTCGGTCCTTCATAGACCGTTGTGGCCTGGGGTGCAGGAGATATCTGACGCATCCCTCCCACCGGCGCAAAATACATGGTCTGATCCTCCACACCCTCGGGAGGTCCGGCCAGTTCGCCGGGAACACGCTCGATCACGGGCTCAGGATAATAATCCTGCTGAGGATAAGACTGCTGCTCAAATCCATCCTGTCCGTAGCCGTCCTGTACATAGCCATCCCGGGTATAGCCGTCCTGGGCGTATCCGTCCTGTACATAGCCGTCCTGCGCATAACCGTCCTGGGCGTATCCGTCCTGGGCGTATCCATCCTGTACATAGCCGTCCTGGGCGTATCCGTCCTGTACATAGCCGTCCTGCCCATAGCCATCCCGGGCGTATCCGTCCTGTACGTAGCCGTCCTGCTCATAGCCATCCCGGGCGTATCCGTCCTGTACGTAAGCATCCTGCCCGTATTCGTCCTGACTGTATTCATCTTCCGCATAGCCGTTCTGCACATGCGGGGATGCATTGGCATTCATCTGTGCTTCCACCTCACCTGTGGTCATAAAATCATCTTCCAGCATGGGGCGCATGATCTCTCCGGTAATGCGGTCGCTCCTGCCCTGGCCGTCCCCGCCCATGAGCTCTCGCATGCTTTCCGCCAGCGCCTTCTGCAGGTTGATAGTGTTGAACTTGCTCATATCGATGGTCTTAACGTGCCAGTCGATGTCGTTCATATCGGGACTCAGCGAAGGATCCGGGGATTCCGCGCTGTATTCGTCGCTCTCGTAGGCTCTTATCTCGTCGGCGATATTGTCCCGGCGGTCATAGATCCTCTGCTGTTCGGGAGAAAGCTTGGCGTGGAGCATCTTCAGCTCCATGGCCTTGATCACAAAGGGCCCGTCGCCGAACCAGGTGATCAGCTCGTTACAGCATTCCACGCACTTGGTTCCCAGGCCGATACGATGATAGAGATATGCCAGCTGGTAAGCCCATTCCTCACGATAGTCCTTGCGGTTGAACTCTTCCAGCAGTGCGATCTGATCCTCCAGGGAGGTGCCTGCCAGTTCTCCCAGCTTGTACTGCAAAATATAAACCCCGGAATCGTTGGGGGCCATCTTCTTGTACAACGCGAAGAATTCCGTAGCCTTGGTGTGATTCCGGAGCTCTATATATAGCTCGCATAAGCCGTATACGATACTGCGCTGCTTGGGATTACGGTCATAGGCCATGAGCATCAGTTCCAGTGCATCCTCATAGCGGCGGTTCAGTTGATACAGCTCGCTGATCTTCATCAGCATGCTGAAACTTCCGACTTTGCGCCAGTCAATACGATCCGCGATCTCTGCCGCCTCCTGGAACTGTTCGTTCCCGGCGAGGGTCATGATCTCCTCTGAAAGCAGCTTGTATTCTTTTTTATCCACGATTGCCTCCGTTTATAGTGTGTAATCCGTGTGAAACCACTATATCTTGTAGATTTTACCACAAGAAAACGGTAAAGGCAAGGAAATTAATCCCATTCGGACAGAAATTCCCTGAATTCCTCCCTTGCAGCCTCGATACGCCGGGGATCCTGGGTGTTCAGCGCCTGCTCAAAGCGGCGTATATGCTGCTCTATCACCATACGGTCCTCGCCGAAGCTCTCTTCATACAGGCGCTCCCCCCGTACCAGCAGGAGCTTGTTTTTTTCCTGCTCCCTCGGAGGTGTCTTTAAGTAGGCCAGTTCCTCCATGCGGGCGGCGATCTCTTCCTCCGTCATATCCAGCTCCCGGCCCTTCAGGATCTGTTTCACCACTTCCCCGGTACGGTTCACCCGCACCTGTACCTCCAGCAGGGAATTGATATCGTAGGTGTAGGTCACGTCCACGCTGTTGTCGTCTTTTTTGCCCTTGGGCAGGTTGATCTCCAGCTCTCCCAGCAGGAGGTTGTTCTCGGCAAAGCGGCTCTCGCCCTGCAGCACCGCCACGCGGATCACCCGCTGGTCATCCCGCAGCGGATAAAGGGTCTCGGTGCGGCTGGCGGGGATCACGGTATTGCGTTCGATGATGGGGCACACGTGGCCGCTCTCGAAACCACCGCCTTCTCTTTCGATGCTCACCTCGGTGCTTAAGGTAAAGGGGCATACATCCGTGAGGATCACCTCGCGTATACTCTCGCGCCTTTCCTTCATGGCTGCCTGAACGGCAGCACCGATGGCTATGGCCTCGTCGGGATTGACGGAGCTGTCGGGCAGGCTGCGGAACAGCCGTCCCACCAGCCGGCGCACTATGCCGAGCCTTGTGGCTCCGCCCACCAGCACCACCTTGTCGATATCGGAAAGCTTAAGTCTGGCATCGGAAAGGCTCTTACGTACCGGCACACGGATGCGCTCCAGCAGATCCTCACAGTTCTTTTCGTATTCCTCGGAAGAGATCACTGCCTCCTTTTCCTCTCCCCCGATATTGCAGCATATGGTAACGTGCTTTTCTTTTTCGAAGGCAAGCTTGCCCAGCTCTGCCTGACGGTGTACATGACGGCGTGTCTTTTCATCCAGGGCCGTCAGATCCGTTTCGGTCTTTTTCGCCCACAGCTCTTCCAGCACATCGGTAAAGTCCTCGCCCCCAAGGTAATTATCCCCGGCCACGGCCCGCACTTCCAGTATGGTGCCGGACAGCTCCAGTATGGACACGTCAAAGGTCCCGCCCCCAAGGTCAAAGACCAGCACGCGGGCATCATCCTGCATCTCATACAGGCCGTAAGCCACCGCTGCTGCCGTGGGCTCGCTGATGATGCGCTCCACCTTCAGCCCGGCCAGTTCCCCGGCCTGCCTTGTAGCCTTACGGCGGGCATCATTAAAATAGGCGGGCACGCTGATCACCGCTTCGGTGACCGGCTCCCCCAGATAGGCTTCCGCATCTTCCTTTAAGGAACGCAGAACAAAGGAGGAAAGCTCCTCCGAACGGAACTGGCGACCGCTTAAGCGGTATTTGGCATCCGTTCCCATGGTCCGCTTGAACACAGCGGCGGAATCTTCGGGATGGGTGAGCATGCGCTCCTTGGCCACCTCGCCCACATAGATCTGCTCCCCCTCCACGCTCACTACGGAAGGCGTGAGGCGCCCTCCCAGGCGGTTGGGGATGATCTGCGGTCCGTCTTCGCCATAATATGCCACCAGGCTGTTGGTGGTTCCCAGATCGATACCGATGATCATTTACTCTTCCCTTTCTTGAAATGTACGGTTAGTTATTATATCATACTCTTAACGGTTTTTCGATAGTATATTTAGAAGGAGCTATTATGGAGATCACACAAGCCTGGAAAATCCTGGAGATGGAGCCTACGGAGGACGAGGCCGCCATTAAAAAGCAGTATCATGCCCTGCTTCCCAAACATAATCCCGAGGACGATCCCGAAGGCTTCAAAAACCTGCGGGAGGCTTACGAGCTGGCTCTGCATCCTCCGAAGGAGGAGGAAAAGGATGAACCGGACGACGAGATCGCACAATGGCTCCGCCGTGTGGAGGAGGTCTATTCCGATATACGCCGACGCCGCGACACCGCGGAATGGAAGGAGCTGCTCTCGGATCCCTTATGCGAAGGCCTGGATTCCGCCTTCGACACAAGGGAACGCCTGCTGGCCTGGATCATGAGCCACCAGTATCTGCCCCGGGCCGTATGGGAAATGCTGAACAATGTCTTCCGCTTTGTTGAGGAAAAAGAGGAACTGCTGGAGAAATTCCCCGAAAACTTCATCGAATACGTGACTTATAATATCGAGAACGAAGGCTTCGGCAATTACGACTACTTTTCCGGCGAAGGGGATCCCGACAACTTCATCAACACTTTCTACGATACCAACCGCCATATCAGTTCGGCGGAAAACCTGATCGAGCAGCTGCGGGTCCCCGGGGACGAGGATGACCGGGAGGGACCCCTTGTCTTCCGCAGCGTGGAAGAGATCCTGAAGGTCTCCCCCGATGCCAGGGAGGCTGTCGAAGTGGCAGAAAAATCCCTGGAAGAATGCCGGGGACTGAATGTCTGCCACCCTTATCTGGACGTGGAAGCACTCCGTCTGGCCATGATCCTGGATAAGACTGCCCTTCCCGACGGGGAAAGCTACCGCGACGCATCGGAACGTCTGATGAAGGATTACGGCGAGGATACTTATGTACAACGCATCTGCGGCGAGGCCCTGGCAGCCGACGGTCTGTGGGACGAGGCGCTGGCCATCTGGGAAAAGGCTCTGGAAAAGCATCCGGAACACAGCTTCCTTCAGCTGGACCGCGCCCGTTATTTCTGCCACAGCGGCGAACTGGATACGGTGGAAGACATCGTCCGGGAGAACATCAGCGGCTTAAACGGCTCCCCCAAAGTCAAGAATTTCTTCCTGAGGCTGCAGCAGCTGCGGGAGGAGATCTACCGCAAAGCCCTGAACGAAGATCCCGATGACATCGATGCCCGCATCGAGCTGTGCTGGAGCTGCTTCCACAGCGACCGCATACGGGAGACCCTTTCCCTGCTGGAGGAAAAAAGCTATACCCCCGGCACGTCCGCTTATTATGACTATGTGGATATGAAGGGGCGCTGCCTTCTGGAGCTGAAGGACTTCGAAGGGGCCCTGAAATATCTGAAGGAATGGGAAAAAGCCCTGGAAGAGCTGCCGGATGACGGAAGCGAAAAATACAAAAAAAGGAAAAAGACCCTGGGCTACCAGTGCTTTGTTCTGGCGGAATGCTACGGACAGCTGGCCACAAGCCGGAAAGATCCGTCTTTATATGATACCGCAGACAGTTACATCCAGAAAGCCCTGGATAACGAAGAAGATTCCAGCATGCTTCTGCCCTACAGGGATCTGCAGCAGCGTCTGCTGCTGCGTTCCGGGCAGTATAAAAAAGTCGTGGATCTTTGTGACGAACGGCTGAACGAAGATAAAGGCGACCTTCCCGCCTATCTGCGGCGGCAGGAAGCCTACTTCCGCCTTCATAACGGACAGGGCGTTGTGGATGATTATCACTCCATCCTGGCCCTTTACAAGGATTACTTCAAGCCCTACCTGCTGGCACTGCGGGTCTTTATGATCTACGAGCAGTACGAGGACGCGGAGAGCGTTCTGAAGACCGCCGCCGAAAACCGCGTGGAGCATCCCACCCTTACCCTGGAGAAGATCCGTCTGCTGCGCTACACCGCCCTTAATGATAAAAAAGAAGAGATCAAAAAGCTGGCGGAGACGCTGCTGGAGGAATTCAGGAAGGACGGGCCTACGGACCCCGAGGACCCGGACGATATAAAAGAAAGCGAGATCACCCTGGAACTGGGGATCGTTTCCGATGCCCTGGGCAAGCGGGGCGATGCCATGAAATACTACGAACGTACCGTGGAGCTGGATCCCAACGAAGACCGTGCTGTATACGAACTGGCCCGGGCTTACCAACGGCGCTACCAGCTCTACGAGCTTACAAAGGATTACAAAAGGTCGAAGGAACTCTTCGACCGCCTGGTGGAACTTAACCCCTCCGCCTTTGTCTATTCCGCCCGTGCGGATCTGGTCAAATTCTCCGGCGATACTGACGCCGTGATCGCCGATCTGCGCATGGCCCTGGAAAAAAGCGAAGGGGACGATTCCGATGATGCCTACCGCCTGTACCGCATCGGAGATATGCATTATCTGAACCGCCGTACCGACGAAGCCGAGGCCATCTTCAGAGAGACCCTGGAAAAATACGGCGGCATCCAGGCTGCGCCCATCTTTGAACTGGCGGATACCCTGGGTTCCCGGGGTAGATGGCAGGAAGCTCTGGAGCTCATGGAAAAATATAAGGAAGAATATAAAGAAAGCACCAATTACCGGGTTAAGCTGGCAGATATGTACATCAGCACCGGTGATGCCGCAAGTGCCGCCGCCATCTATAAAGAGCTGCACGAAAAGGGTGAATGGAACACGATCTATTACAACGAGATGCTCATGAAGCTCTGCATGCTCTGTGAGCCGGAAAACTTCGACCGGAAGTTTGCCGAGATCGATTCGGTGCTGCAGAAGGAATACGGGATCGAACCGAAATACCGCTATCTCCCCCCTGCCCTCTGGGCAAAAAAACTTGACGATGAGCGCATAAAAAACATCGCACAGTATTTTTCAACCACGGGTTCCTGGCTCATGTATGCAAGGAAATACAAGGCCGCTCTGCGTTCCCTGCGCACGGCACTGGACATACGGAATACGAGGAAATGGTCCAGCAGGGACATCTGCCGGGATCTGGCGCTCTGCTATATGCTGCAGAATGCCCATTATCTCGGCCTTTCCTCCTCCTCAAAGAACAGTGCCTCCATCTTTGCGGATGCCGCACTGAGCAATCACCGTCGTTCCCACATCCCGCCCACGGAGCTGATGGAAAAAGAGAAGAGCTACTATTTGAGCGACGAGCATTACCTGAAGGATATGCCGGCGGATTCCGCCGTACGCTATACCAAACTGGCACTGCTGCATCTGATCCGTGGTGACCGGAAACGCTGCGAAGAGTACCTGGATGCCACCGATCACTGCGTGCTCTGTCTCTCCTGCCGTTATCAGGAGTGTTACGACGCCCTGATCGTACGGGCCTATATCGCCGAATTCCGTCGGAAGAAAAAAGAAGCTCGGAAAATGTTCCTCCGTGCCGCAGCGATCTGCCCTACCGATATAGAGAATACCATGGGTGTATACGCAAACAGGGAATGATCATTCCCTTATGCGAAGCGGAACATAGATGATGCCGCTGTCTTCCATCTGCGGGCCCTCCTGCTCAAAGCCGCAGCGGATATAGAACTGCACCGCGGAAGGCGCGGCATTGACCGTTACAAAATGCTCCTCCTCTTTATTATAGAGGATATCCAGTATCATATCTTCCTCGTTATCCAGAGGTAAAATATCCCTGTCCCAGAGATAATCTTCCGCGGCTTTAAGCAGGGCGCGTCCTATGCCGCTGCTCTGATAAGCGCTGTCCACAAACAGAAGGGATATGTGGTTATGCTCCCTTATGCTGATGAGGCCCACCAGCTTTTCATCGCATTTTGCGACAAACATGCGGTAACGGCCCATCATGAACATCTTGCGAAGGTCATTTCCCGAGATAAATTCAATGAAGCTCTCACAACCCTCGGGAGGGTAATAGAGAGCTTCAAACTGTGAGAAGGTGCGCCAGGCCAGAGCCATGGCACCTTCCCAGTCATCTGCGGTTGCATGCAGTATTTGGACTTCCTGACCGTTTACGTTAAGATACAAAATTGATTCCTCTTGGTAAAATCTTTGATACCTGCGAGCATGATCGGCTCGTGAGCTTCGGACCCTGGTATCAGCAGATCTCACTGCCGGCAGGCATGGAAGCATCCGGAGTGATGAGGGCCAGATTCCCGTCGGGATCCTCCGCACAAAGGAGCATGCCCTGGCTCTCCAGACCGGCCATTTTGGCAGGCTTCAGGTTCAGGAGCACCATCACCTTGCGCCCCACCATCTGCTCCGGCGTGTAAGCCGCCTTGATCCCGGAAAGGATCTGCACCGTGCGGCCGCCCACGTTCACCTGG
This sequence comes from Lachnospiraceae bacterium, assembly GCA_017552715.1. GTDB lineage: Bacteria > Bacillota > Clostridia > Lachnospirales > Lachnospiraceae > NK4A136. The sequence goes on along the minus strand of JAFZOW010000074.1, from coordinate 336 downwards.
GAGCAGAGAAGCTTCTTGCTCTTGGGCACTTCCTCGCATTTCACGATCTCGCCCACCACGAACTGGCATTTGGCGAAATCGTCATACGTGATCTCTTCCTTCAGCTCTACCTCTACGCCGCCGGTTTCCGCTGCCGCGCCGCCCAGGGCCGCCAGCTGACGGTCCGCGTCGGCCTGGGAGATACGGCCCGCTGCAAGCAGGTTCGCCACAGCCTTCTTCTGATGGGCCACATATTCCGCACGCTGCTTTGCTTCAACTTCGGCAGCCTTCTTTGCGATCTCTTCCTTATCCAGCCTTGCGAAAAGGATCTCCGGAGTCTCCGTTACCTTCGTAACG
>JAFZOW010000073.1 GCA_017552715.1 Lachnospiraceae bacterium | reverse complement strand
TTCAGCATCCGGATCTCGCCGCTGTAGTACGCCGCGGAATCCTTATCCAGCCCCCGCACCGTAGCCCGGCTCTGGCCCATGACCGCAATGCGCATCATGCCGTTGCCCAGCTTCAGCACCTGCCGGATCCGTGCCACGGTCCCTACCCTGGCCGGCTCTTCCTTATCCTCATTATCGGAAGTGTCACAGACAAGGAAGATCCGCTGGTCGCTCATCATGGCTGCTTCCACGGCCTTCAGGGAACTCTTCTTTTCCAGGTCAAACTGCATGCTGATCCCGGGAAAAAGAGTCATCTGTTTAATAAATACCACGGGCAATGTCTCGCCCGTGTTCTTGTTTTTCTTATCTTCTTTTTCTGCCATATTCCTATGCGTGTTTACGCTCGATCTTAGCCTTTCTCGGTTCCGCCTTCTTTGTGCTCTTTTCCACCGTACGTTCGGCATGCTCAAGCACCGGCTTATCGGTCTTTTCCACCGCCGCTTTGGTGATCCGGCAGGAAGATACCGTATCATCGGAAGGGATCTCGTACATCACATCCATCATGGTATCCTCCAGGATGGAACGCAGGCCCCTGGCTCCGATCTTCCGCTGCAGCGCCTTGTCCGCAATGGCTTCCAGTGCCTCGTCATCAAAGGAAAGCTCTACCCCGTCCATCTCGAAGAGACGGCGATACTGCTTGGTCAGGGCATTCTTCGGCTCCTTTAAGATGCGGATCATAGCATCCCGGTCCAGACCGTCCAGTACGGCTCCCACCGGCAGACGTCCCACAAACTCGGGGATCAGGCCGAACTTGATGAAATCCTGAGGCGTTACGGAATGCAGAAGCTTGGAAATATCCTCTTCCCGCTTGCTCTGCAGCTCCGCCTTAAAGCCGATGGCTTTCTTGTTCAGTCGGTCGCCGATGATCTTTTCCAGGCCGTCAAAAGCTCCGCCGCAGATGAAGAGTATGTTCGTGGTATCGATCTGCAGAAGCTCCTGCTGGGGATGCTTGCGTCCTCCCTGGGGAGGAACGGAAGCCAGCGTGCCTTCCACGATCTTAAGCAGTGCCTGCTGCACGCCTTCGCCCGAAACATCACGGGTGATGGATACGTTCTCGCCCTTCTTGGTGATCTTGTCGATCTCGTCGATGTAGACGATACCGTACTGTGCCTTTTCGATATCGTTATCCGCCGCCTGGATGAGCTTTAAGAGGATGTTCTCCACATCCTCGCCCACGTAACCGGCTTCGGTAAGGGTCGTGGCATCCGCAATGGCAAAGGGCACACCCAGTATACGGGCCAGCGACTGTGCCAGATAGGTCTTGCCGGAACCCGTAGGCCCCACCATGATGATATTGGACTTCTGCAGCTCCACCTCATCCTTCTTCTTCGGTGCGGTGATGCGTTTGTAATGGTTATAAACGGCCACGGAGAGGATCTTCTTTGCTTCCTCCTGTCCGATCACGTATTCATCCAGAAATGCCTTGATCTGGGCGGGCTTTAAGAGATTGATCTCCATTTCGCCGGCAGCGCTTTCATCATCGCTGTAATCCGGGAACTCGTCCTCCTCCTGGATGATATCGGAGCAGATCTCCACACATTCATCGCAGATATAGATCCCCTCGGGTCCGGCGATCATGCGCCGGGCCATGTCCTGGGGCTTCCCGCAGAATGAACAGCGGATCTTCTTCGGGTCGATGATCTTTCCAGCCATTATTTCTTATCCTTCTTTTCTTTGTCATCCGTATCCGGCCGCTTGGTGATCACTTCGTCGATCAGGCCGTATGCTTTTGCTTCTTCCGCGGTCTTCCAGTTGTCACGGTCCGTATCCGCGGCTACCACATCGTAAGGCTGGCCACAGTTTTCGGCAAGGATGCGGTTTAACTTTTCCTTGGTCTGCAGGATGTGATTGGCCGCGATCTCGATCTCGGTCGCCTGTCCCTTGGCTCCGCCCAGGGGCTGATGGATCATGATCTCGGCATTGGGAAGGGCATAACGCTTGCCCTTTGCACCGCCGGCCAGAAGGAAGGCTCCCATACTGGCTGCCATACCGATGCAGTTGGTGGACACATCACATTTGATGAACTGCATGGTATCATAGATGGCCATACCCGCAGTCACACTGCCTCCCGGAGAGTTGATGTAAAGCTGGATATCCTTATCGGGATCTTCCGCCTCAAGGAAGAGCATCTGGGCCACCACAAGACTTGCGGTCACCTCGGTGACCTCGTTGCCCAGGAATATGATCCTGTCCTTTAAAAGTCTGGAATAAATATCATAGGTACGCTCGCCGCGGCTTGTCTGCTCCACAACATAGGGTACCAGATCGTTGTATATCGTATTCGGCATGATAAATACCTCCTCTTACTTCTCCTTAGCGTGATCCACCACGAAGTCCAGAGCCTTTTTGATGAGTACATCCTTGCGGATCAGCTTCTTCTCGCTCTCGCCCATCATCTCCTTAAGATCCTCGGGCTTCATGCGGTAATCCTCCGCAGTCTTTTTGATCTCTTCCTCCAGCTCCTCGTCCGTGACCTCAAGCTTCTCGGCCTTGGCCACCGCTTCCAGAGCTACGCGGCCCTTGATGTTCTTTTCCACGTTGGGCATGGTCTTTTCCATCATCTGCTCTTCGGTGGTGCCGCTGAACATATAATACTGCTCCATGGAAAGGCCCTGCATACGCAGCTGCTGTGCATACTGATCCAGGGAGCGTCTGGCCTCGGTCTTGACCATGGCTTCGGGGATGTCCATCTCCGCTTCTTCCACGATCTTCTCCACAACGGCCGTTTCCTTCTTCGCACGTGCTTCATCCGCTTTCTTCTTTTCCAGCTTCTCACGGATGTCCTTCTTATAATCCTCGATGGAATCGAAGCCCGCATCATCTGCGAAATCATCATTCAGTTCCGGAAGCTGCTTCTCTTTCACCTCGTGGATACGGCAGGCAAACACCGCTTCCTTGCCGGCCAGCTCTGTTGCATGATAATCCTCGGGGAAGGTCACCTTCACATCGAAATCTTCCTCTGCCTTCTTCCCGATGATCTGCTCTTCAAAGCCGGGGATGAAGGATCCCGAACCGATGGTCAGGGGATGATTCTCTCCTTTTCCGCCTTCAAAGGCCACACCGTCGATGCTTCCCTCATAATCCAGGATCACCTGATCCCCGTCCTTTACCGGACGTTCCACTGCTACCATACGGGCCTGGGCTTCACGCTCTTTCTCCACTGCCTCGTCCACTTCGGCATCACTAAGCTCCGCATCGATCTTTTCGATCTGCACACCCTTATATTTCCCGAGCTTTGCCTCGGGATTCAAAGCAGCCACTGCCGTAAAGATGAAAGGCTTTCCGGCCTCCAGCTGGACCACATCGATCTCGGGGGAGGAAACGATCTCTTCTCCGCACTCGTCAAAAGCCTTTTCCCAGGCTTCGGGAATGGCGATGTTCGCCGCCTCACCATAGAAAAAGTCCTTGCCGTACATCTTCTCGATCACCTGGCGAGCCACCTTGCCCTTACGGAAGCCCGGGATGTTGATACGGTTCTTCTCTTTTTTGTAGGCCTTCTCCACGGCTTTTTCGAAATCCTCGTCCGCCACCGTGATGGTCAGCTTCGCCATATTGTGTTCCAGTTTTTCCAGTGATACGCTCATTTCTTTTCTCCTTTACTTTCTGTCTCTCAGATATTCTTCAAAGAAATCCGATGCTTTATGATCGGAATAACTTTCTTTCAGATCCACGTTGCAGATGGCTCCCAGATCCACATTGATGGTCTTGGTCCGGAGAGCCCCGTCCAACACCGCCGTGGACCCCACGGACACGTTTTCCGACACGTCCATATCGCCCTTTACCGCACCGTTTACATCCGCGTTTCTGGCCTTTACGTTTCCGATGATGGTAACGCCGCTGTCGATACTGATATAATCCGAGCATTCGATATCACTCTGGATCACACCCTCCGTCAGCTCCACACGTCCTACCTTCAGCCTCTTGCCCCGTATGGCACCGTTCAGCTCCAGTGTGCCTCCGCAGCTCACATTCCCATCCACTTCGCCGGCCAGCAGGAGATCTCCGTCTGTCTCCAGATCTCCGGTAATCTTCATCCCTTTGGGAATATAACCTTTGTCCATGTCGCTCCCTTCCGAAATCGCAAACAGCCGCAAACTGTGCTATTATACCATACCTGTCGGGAAATGAAAAGCCCTGTTTTCCCCTACTTTTCCGCCCCCGTAAGCCAGCCGTAAGGGCTCATATCACAGGAATATTTTTCCTGACTGTTGATGGCCTCGCCGCCGAAGAAATAAAACGCCTCCCAGACCGCCGCGCATTCCTTCTCATCCATCACACAGCTGTATACCATTCCAAGATTATCACTCGCCAGAAGGCGCACCCCGTCCCGGGCCATATAGGATGCCCCGCCGGATTTTGCCCCTTCCGTATCCACCACAAAGACCGTTTTGGCCCGTTCCGCCAGCACATTCCGAAGGCAGAGCAGCTCATAACCTTTGGAGGCGTCATTATCCGCCACAAGGTAATCCCCTTCAAAATCCACCGGACGGGCGAAAAAAACATACTCCTGTTTTCTGGGATTGAAAGCGCAAAGATCCACATCCTGCTCTCCGTCCCATTCCAGGAGCACATAGGCATCGTTCCCCACGCTTACGGGCATGAGGATGCAGCGAAGCTCATTCTCTCCGCTTTCCGGGCTCAGTTCGTAAGTCCGCTTATGACAGTCCGCTCCCGAAACCGTAAGGCGGTAGTGCCCGCCCGCGGTAAGCTCGGCTTCCGCCGTATCGCCTGATTCCGAAAAGACGGTCTCTCCCCCTTCGTCCGTGATCACAAAACCGGCATCCTCCGGGGCTTCCCCCGTATCCGGCCGGATCACCGTAAGCTTAAGCTTTGCCGGCATCGGCGTGGGTGTCGGTGCCGGTGTCGGAGAAGGCGTGGGAGTTTCCGTGGGAAGCACTTCGGCCTGTGGAAGCACCTCCTCCGCCTTCCCGCAGGATACAAGGAGCAGGAGCATAAGACACGATATGATTTTTTTCAATGCTCTTCTCCTCTTAGAAAAAAGAGAGAGGAACTGTAAGCCGGGTTATGTCGCGGATTATCATCTATCTAGACCGTATGTTACCACACGGCTCAAGCGACCTACCTGAAAGCACGCCGGGCCGACGTATCGCTTTCGAATTTGGTCTTGCTCCGGATGGGGTTTACATCTGCCCCGGCCGTTACCGGACGGGCGGTAGTCTCTTACACTGCCGTTTCACCCTCACCCGCCGCAGGCGAAGCCTGCGACGGGCAGTCTCTTCTCTGTTGCACTGGCCTTGGAGTCGCCTCCACCG
>JAFZOW010000072.1 GCA_017552715.1 Lachnospiraceae bacterium | reverse complement strand
TTGGTGGTCTGGGCATATTTATGCCCGGCGGCATCGCAGAGATTGGGATCCGGGCTGCCGGAGGTATCCGTCACCACCAGGATATTTCCGGGTTTGCTCGTGACCTTGTTTCCCGTTACAGGATCATAAAGATCGCCCATGAAGGCGGTACTGATGGGAGTCAGGGTATGATGGGTCAGATAACCGGTCTTGAAACGGTCCTGGTGATCCTTACAGAATACCACATAAGGCTCCTCCACCTGGGTGCCGTCATAGACCAGCTTAACGATGTTGCTCCCCCAGTAACCATCCTCTACCAGCTTATCATAGGTAACATCATCAACGCCCTTATCACTCAGGTATTTCTGTTTCTGCTCCCTGTAGAGGTCGATGATCGTTCCGGCTTCGGCAAACAGCTCTCCCAGCTTGGAAAGGGACATCTGCCCCTTGACGATGGAAGGATCGCCCGAAACATAGGCCACTCCGTGATCCGTCTTGATGACGGGATTTTCCTGTGTGGGATCCCCCACCACCGTATAATCATACTTCTGGTAAGTATCATACATGTAATTGGAATACTCATCAGGCAGATAATAATCGAAATTCCCGCAGAGCATGTGGTTTACGTTCAGGTCGGCAACGGAAGAAACCTGGGAAGGGTTCAGGCCGCTGATGATGCCCACGGGAGCCGGATATCCGGTAGGCTGGTCGGTATAGTATTCGTAGATCTCCACCAGCTCGTTACGGTCGTTGATGATATAGGACCAGCGCTTAGCATTCACCGATACAGAGTTCGGATCGAGATTCAGCTGGTTCCCGGAAAGGGAAGTTGTGGAAGCCAGGCTGACAGGGGTAGCCTCCGCCTTGTCTTCCGTATAATTCAGGCCGCGGTTACCGCCGCTTACGCCGGTACTGTAATAACTCTCATCACTCTTTACGCCGTTAAGCTCGTTGATGCTCTTCAGTACGGAATAATTGTTCTGACGCACCAGCGCGGGCTGTGCAGCCGCGGCGCTGCCGGAGCGGTCGGAAGGTATGGCTGCGATCACAAGGGAGCTGGCCAGACAGATACCTGCCACAGCCCTGCGGATAGTCTTCTTCATCCCCGGGGTCATGGTTTTTTTCTCCGGCTTCCCGGCAGCTGCTTTCGCTCCGGTCTTTGACTGCGTCTTAGAGGCGGCAGTGTTTTTAACCGCCGTCTTCCCGCTGCCCGTCTTCTTTTCAGCCATCTTCTTCTCAGCCATAACAGCCTCCTCTTAACGGATCTTCTTCGCAACCACCACAAAGCGTCCGTTCTGTTCGTTATAATCGCAGGTTGACAGGGTCAGGAGCTTATCTCCATATACCGCCGTGACCCCGGTATCGTAATAGGCCAGCTTCTTCATCTCCTCCATATTGGAAAGGAATTCTTCCGGTCCCGCCGCGTCCAGGAACTGATAATACTTGAACACTACCTGATCCGCATCATATACACGGGAGCGGAAGGCATACATCACCTGATATGTGCCTTCCTCGTAAATGGTATCGAACTGTATGTACGGATGCCTGTCGCAGTAATCCTTCGACTCATAGGCCGAAAGCTTCGAAAACATCCGTCCGCTCTGCAGATGATGGCCATAAATGATGAAATTGTCATTGCCACGTACGATGTCACATTTACTGTCCAAAAAGAGGGTTCCCGCAACATCATCCTCCTTATAGAAGTCGTGGCTCAGATAGAACTCGTTATCGCTTCCCTGCACTACGGGTCCGTCTATATTTGTATCGTCAATTTTTATATATCCGATAAGGTCTTTATTGATAAAATATAGTTTTTTATACTTCTCCAGCACTTCCTTCTGTACCGTCTGACCGTTCTCATCCGTGAGGGTAGCGATATAGATGGATTTGCCGTCCTTGTCCACAGCCCCGTCCATGGCACTGTTCCCAACCTGGGCGCTGATCTTTGCACTGCGGGCATCCCCTTTGCCGGCGGTAAAATAGTAAAAACCGTAGGCTCCGAAACCACAGAGCATAACAAGCACGAAGAAGAGCATCAGCATCTTCCGCCGCTTTTCCGAACGTCTCAGCTCCTCCAGGATGAGCTTACGCATCTCCGGATCGTAATCATCCAGGGATTTCCGCTGCTTTTCGGACTGCTCGGCACTCTCCTCCTTTTCGGGAGCTTCCTTCTTTACGGCAGCCGCAGTGCTTTTCGCACTGCGGACTGTGCTTCTCTTCGTATCGGCCATCAGGGCTTCACAACAATATTAACGATCTTACCGGGCACGTAGATCTCCTTAACGATAGTCCCGGAAAGCTTATTGCCGAGGGCTTCCTTCGCTGCGGCTATGGCCGTATCCTTATCGGCATTCTTGTCGATGGTGATGGTAGCCTTCACGCGGCCGCTGAGCTGTACTGCGATCTCCACCGTATCCTGCACGGTCTTGGAAAGATCCGCCACGGGCCACTGCCCCGCAAATACGCTCTCGCTGTGTCCCAGCTGCTCCCAGAGTTCCTCGGCAACGTGAGGAGCAAAAGGTGAAAGCAGTACTACCGCCGCCTCCAGGGTCTCCTTGTCCACTCCGCCGGCCTTGGTAAGCTCCATGAGCTTGTTGTTATACTCCATGAAACCGCTGATGACGGTATTTAAACTGAAAGCGTTCAGGCGCTGGTCAATATCCCGTATCATGCAGTTACGGATGCGCAGAAGCTCCGCATCGGCCGTAACGTTCTTATCCTTGTTTTCCATAACCATATTATAGAAACGGGTGAGGAAACGGTACACGCCGTCGATGCCACGGGTATCCCATTCGCTGTCCAGCTCGGGGGGCCCCACAAAGAGCTCATACATACGCAGGGAATCGCAGCCGTAATCCATCACCAGCTCATCCGGCGATACCACATTCCCCTGGCTCTTGCTCATCTTAACGGGCTTATCACCCCATTTTTCGGTATCCGCAGCCTTCTTCAGGATCATGCCCTGGTTGAAGAGGCGGGTGAAAGGTTCGTCAAAGTCAAGCACACCGATGTCCTTTAAGAACTTGGTGTAGAATCTGGAATAGAGCAGGTGCAACACAGCATGCTCCACACCGCCCACATACATATCCACGGGCAGGTATTTGTCCGCCTTCTCCCGGTCTACCAGCTTTTCATTATTCTTATTGTCCACATAACGAAGAAAATACCAGGAACTGCCGGCCCACTGGGGCATGGTATTGGCTTCCCTTCTGGCGGGCTTGCCGCAGTTGGGACAGGTGGTGTTCATCCAGGAATCGATGGCTGCCAGAGGGCTCTCGCCGGTTCCCGTAGGCTCATATTTCTCCACCTCGGGCAAAAGCAGGGGCAGCTGGTCCTCGGGTACGGGTACGCAGCCGCAGTCCGGGCAGTGGATGATGGGGATGGGCTCGCCCCAGTAACGCTGACGGGAGAATACCCAGTCACGCAGCTTGTAATTCGTGGTCTTGCGGCCCATACCGGCCTTTTCGATCATGCCAGGCGCTTCCTTCTTCAGCACCGCACTCTCCATACCGTTCCAGTCTCCGGAATTGATCATGGTTCCGGCCGCCTCGGTATAAGCTTCCTGCATATCCTTGATCTCCACACCGTCTTTGGCGATGACCTGGATGATGGGCAGATCGAACTTCTTTGCAAAGGCAAAGTCGCGGTCATCATGGGCAGGCACGCACATGATGGCACCGGTACCGTAATCCGCCAGTACATAATCGGAAAGCCAGATGGGAACCTTGGCCCCGTTCAGCGGGTTGATGGCGTAGCTTCCGGTAAAGACGCCGGTCTTTTCCTTATCCTGCAGGCGGTCCACATTGGATCTGGTGGAAGCCTTGTAGATATAATCCTCCACCGCCGCTTTAGTTTCCTCCGTAGTCAGGCTCTTTGCCAGAGCATGCTCCGGAGCCAGCACCATGAAGGTGGCGCCGTAGAGGGTATCGGGCCGCGTGGTATAAACCGTGATCTTTTCATCGCGGCCGTCAATGCCGAAATCCACCTCGGCACCGTAGCTGCGTCCGATCCACTCGGTCTGCATCTTCTTGACCTTTTCCGGCCAGTCCAGCTTGTCCAGATCGTCCAGCAGACGGTCCGCATAGGCGGTGATCTTCAGCATCCACTGCTTCAGATTCTTCTTGGTCACTTCCGTATGGCAGCGTTCGCACTTCCCGTCCACCACCTCTTCGTTGGCCAGACCGGTCTTACAGGAAGGACACCAGTTGATGGGCATCTCCTTTTCATAGGCCAGGCCCTTTTTGAACATCTGCACAAAGATCCACTGGGTCCATTTATAGAACTCGGGATCCGTGGTATTTACCTCCATGTCCCAATCATAGATGGCAGCGATCTGACCGATCTGCCGCTTGATGTTGGCCACATTGGAAGCCGTGGAAACACGGGGATGTACACCGTTCTTGATGGCATAATTCTCCGCAGGCAGACCAAAGGCATCCCAGCCCATGGGATGGATCAGATAGTAGCCGTTTAAGAGCTTATAGCGGCTCCATACATCGGAGATAACATAGCCTCTCCAATGCCCTACATGCAGGCCCGACCCAGAGGGATAGGGGAACATGTCCAGACAGTAGTATTTGGGCTTTTTCCCGTCATTCACATTGATGGGCTTCGCCTCCCACTGCTTCCTCCATTTTTCTTCGATCTCGCGGTGATTGTACTTGATTGCCATGGCTTTCATCCTCATTTCTTTTACACTAAAATTACACGCAAATAGGATTTGCGTAATTGGAGTTATTATACCGATTTTGCCGTGAGCTTGTCAAGTTTACAGAACTTGCCTTCCCCCACGAAAAAAGGCCGCCGGAGCGGCCTTTTTCAATGCTTTTATGATCAGTCTTCCTTGTTGTTTTCCGCCACTGCCTCGGCACGTGCAGCCACTTCCTTCTCCTGCACATCGGAGGGAGCCTGTTCGTAACGTACGAACTCGTAGGAGTAATCTCCCCGGCCGCCGGTCATGGAACGCAGATCCGTGGTATAACCCGTAAGGCAGCTCATGGGGATCTCGGCCTCGATGGTCTGCTTGCCGTTACCGGAAGGATTCATACCCAGCACACGTCCGCGGCGCTTGTTCAGGTCACCCATGATATCACCGGTATAGGCATCGGGCACCACAACCTTCAGGGATGCAATGGGCTCCAGCAGCACGGGCCCCGCTTCCATAAAGCCCTTCTTGAAGGCCTGGATGGCAGCGGTCTTGAAGGCCATTTCGGAAGAGTCAACGGGGTGATAGGAACCGTCGTAAAGGATGCCCTTTACACCTACCACGGGATATGCCGCCAGAGGGCCCTTGATGACGGATTCCTGCATACCCTTTTCCACTGCGGGGAAGTAGTTCTTCGGCACTGCACCGCCTACCACTTCCTGCTCGAATACATAAGGGGTCTCCAGGTCGCCGCTGGGCTCAAAGCGCATCTTAACGTGACCGTACTGTCCGTGACCGCCGGACTGCTTCTTATACTTATATTCCACATCACTCTTCTTCTTGATGGTCTCGCGGTAAGCCACCTTGGGCTGTACCAGCTCGATCTCCACCTTATACTCATCCTTCAGGCGGGAAGCCACCACATCCAGATGCTGATCGCCCATGCCGTAGAGCAGGGTCTGGCGGTTCTCACCGTCATTGACGATCTTCAGGGTCTGGTCCTCATGGCTCATCTTCTGCAGAGCCTGGGAAAGTTTGTCGATATCCGCTTTGTTTTTGGCCTTGTAGCGCATGCAGGTATAAGGAGTAGGCAGCTCCACCTTACCAAACTCGATCACGTTGGCCTTAGTGGACAGGGTGTTACCCGTACGGGCCGCCGTCAGCTTGGCGATGGCACCGATATCACCGGCATGGAGCTCCTTGATCTCGGTAGCCTTACCGCCGGTAAGGATATAGAGCTTAGAGAGCTTTTCTTCAATGTCCTTATCCTTGTTATAGATCATATCATCTGCTTTGAACACGCCGCTCATGACCTTGATCAGGGAATACTTACCGATGAAAGGATCCACTATGGTCTTCCAGATATAAGCACTCTTGGGCTTGGAGAAATCAAAGTCCGCCTGGAAGATCTCGTTGTTCTTCATATTGATGCCGGCCACCTTCTTGTTCTGGGGCGAAGGCAGGAGCTTTACGATATCGTCCATCAGAGCGTAGGTACCCTGGCAGAGTACGTTGGAGCCCATGGAGATGGGGAAGATATCGCAGGAGTTCACGGAAGTCCTGAGAGCCGCACGCACTTCATCCTCGGAGAAGCTCTCGCCGCCGAAGTAGCGGTCCATCATATCCTCACTGGTCTCGGCAACGGCTTCCATCAGGGAATCATGATAGGTATCCAGATACTCCTTGCTGTAATCCGGCATTTCCATATCGGTAACTTCCTTGCCCTGCCATTTCTGGGCCTTCTGGCTGATGACATTCACATAACCCACAAACTTCTCGTTCTCACGGATGGGGAAATGCAGGGGCGCGATCTGTTTGCCGTATTTCTCCGTCAGAGCGTCCACAACCTTACGGAAGGAAGCGTTGTCAACATCCATGTCGGTAACATAGAACATACGGGGCAGCTTATACTTTTCGCACAGATCCCAGGCGCGTTCGGTACCTACTTCCACGCCGGCCTTACCGGAGACCACGATGATGGCTGCATCCGCTGCGGAAGCCGCCTCCTCGGCCTCGCCCACAAAGTCGAACATTCCCGGTGCATCCAGGATGTTGATCTTGCAGCCCTCCCACTCCATGGGGATCACAGAAGTGCTGATACTGATCTGCCTTTTCTGCTCCTCCTTGCCGTAGTCGGAAAGGGTGTTCTTGTCTTCGGTCTTCCCCATACGGGAAGTCAGTCCCGCAAGGTAAGCCATGGACTCGGCCAGGGCCGTCTTGCCGGCGCCGCTGTGTCCCAGAAGCACCACATTCCGGATCTTGTCTGTTGTGTAGACGTTCATAAATGGTAACCCTCCTTAAATTATTTACAATGTAGAATAACCGAAACCGTTACAGATCGCATCCACCGGAGTACCGGCCTTGCACAGCGGGCAGTCTTCCGCGGTGAAGGAAGCGTAATCCGACAGATCCTTTAAGGAATAAAGAGAACGTATCTCTATGCCGTCGATAGCTACGGCCACGGAATAGATGGCCGCGATACCTACCACGCTGCCTCCGTAGAACTTCAGCGTCCCCAGCGCACTCTTTAAGGTGCCGCCGGTGGTGGCTGTATCGATGAGTACCAGCACCTTCTTGCCCCTGACCATGTGAACGATATTTTCGCGGAACATCATCTGGCCGCTGGTATTGTATTCGGGGCTGGTGATATACATGGTCTTATGGCTGTTGGCCGAGATGATCCCGGCTTTGGTGAGCTTGTTGGCCAGATAGCTCCCCACCACTTCCATGCCGTTTAAGCAGAGTATGGTATCGATGACATCGGAAGCAAGATACATTTCAGCCAGTTCTTCTCCCGTAGCCCTGGCCTCACGCTGTCTGGCCTTCATATCACTCAGATCCATATAATAATTTACATGGGAATTGGGTGTGATGAAATGCCCGGGCACGTAACGCAGAACCACGTCTTTATTCTTGGCGTAGTCGATCTTTTTGTAATCCTGCATAAGAAATAACCCCCTTCAAAAAGAATATTTGTGAATATTTTAACATAAGAAGGGAAAATAGGAAAGAAGTTTTTTATGAAAAAATGATCATTCCCCGATACCGATGAGGGCCGTCACGGATTTCTCCGGACTCATGATCAGGGAATCCATCAGGGAAAGACCTATGAGCTTCGAAGGGTTCAGGATCTGAAAGACCCCCTTCTGGTTCTCCAGCCCCAGATCTCCGTATCCCGGACTGAAACGCCGGCGCAGGTGCAGTCCCTGCTCCGCCGCTTCTTCCTCCAGCATTTTATTCAGTGCATCACAGACCGCCTCTATGGCCGCGGCACCGGCCGCCTGCCAGTAGGCTGCTTCCGCCATGGAACGAAGGCTTACCCTCTTCAGCGCCCTGTCAAAACCGGCACCTATGGTGGCCGCAAAAACGTATATCCCACTGCAACCCTCCAGATTACGGCGCAGATCGGCGCTCCGCACGGGACCGTAGGGCAGCTCCACCCCGTCCGTATCAAAAAAAGAAAGGGGGTAACGGCAGTAACATGCCTTTCCCGCTATGAGGGGACGCACTTCTTCAATGGTCTTTACGATCTCCGGATCCGATTCGGATACGATGGCCTCACGGCTGTAGCCCAGATAACGTGCCACTTCCCTGGCGGATATATCCAGGGATGCGGCATCGGCGATATAGGTCTTTACCGTATACTCCGTCATTTCCCGGCACAGGAGGGGATGATCTCGGAAAGATTTGACTGGATCTTTTCCGCCACCTCCGGCTTGTTCATGGTATAGATATGGATATGCTCGATCCCGTTGGCCAGAAGGTCCAGGATCTGGTCCGTGGCGTAGGCGATGGCCGCCTGCTTTAATGCGGCGGGCTCATTGCCGAAACGGTCCAGAAGCGCCACATAACGCCTGGGTATGAAGGCCTGGGAGAGCTTTATGATACGTGCCATCTGCCTGGCATTGGTCACCGGCATGATGCCGGCCACAACGGGTACGGTAACCCCCGCTTCCCGCAGACGATACAGATAATTATAGAAGATATTGTTATCGAAGAACATCTGGGTGGTAAGGAACTCGCAGCCCGCATCCACCTTTTTCTTCATGTTCTCTATATCCGCTTTCATGGATGCCGCTTCCGGATGCTTCTCCGGATAGCAGGCCCCGCCTATGCAGAAATCCCCGTATTTGCGGATCACGGGTATGAGCTCACTGGCATGTTTGAAGACCCAGTCCTCCGTGCTCTCCACTCCCTCGGGCAGATCCCCGCGAAGAGCCAGGATATTGTGAATGCCGGCAGCGGACAAGGCTTCCACCTGTTCCCGTATGCTCTCTTCCGAAGCATTTACGCAGGTCAGGTGCGCCAGAGCCGTAACCCCGCTTTTTTCGATATTGGAAGCAATGGCCGTGGTATACTTTCTCGTGCTTCCTGCCGCCCCGTAGGTCACGCTCATGAAATCCGGCTTCAGGGCCGCAATGGCATTCGTGGCCTTTTCCACGCTCTCATAGACCTCGCTGGTCTTGGGTGGGAACACCTCCAGGGAGAGAGTCGGATTGCCTGTCTTAAATATCTCACTGATCTTCATGTTTTTTTCTCCTGATATAAGTTCCGTACGCCGCAAAAGCCGAGGGCAGCGCATATTCCTCATCGATCTTCTCGGGGCTTACCAGCACAGCGCCCTTCGGTTCTGCGGTGAGTTCATCCGCCCGCACCAGATAGGCCCGCATACGCCATTCCAGATGGCTGAAGATATGCTTCGAATCCGGCAGGCGTTCTATGCTTACGGGTTCAAAGCCCAGTTCCCTTACGGCCTCAAGGGCCGCCTTCTTTCCCAGCTGCACGTCCACAGCCGGCAGTTCCCACAATCCCGCCAGCAGCCCGCTCTTCGGCCTGCGGCGTATACAGATCTGCTCACGGTAACGTATCACAAAAAGCGTACGTTCCTGTATCCTCCGTTCCTTCGCTGCCTTCTTTTTGGGCAGCTCCGAAACCCTGTCTTCCTTAAGGGCCCTGCAGTTCTTCCTGAGCGGACATTCTTTGCACTTCGCCCCTTTGGGCAGGCAGATCATGGCTCCCAGATCCATCATGGCCTGGTTGAATTCCCCGGCCTTTCCTTTGGGAAGTATCTCTTCGATCTGACTCTTGCGCTCCCGCTTCAGCTTTTCATCGGCGATATCCCTGTCGTCCGCCAGGTATCTGGCAAGCACCCGGAGCACATTCCCGTCCACCGCCGCCACAGCCTGCCCGTAGGCAATGGAAGCTATGGCTCCTGCCGTATAGGCTCCTATCCCCGGCAGCTTCAGCAGTTCTTCGTAATCGGAAGGCAGTCTGCCCTCGTACTCCGTAAGTATTATCCGTGCCGCCTTCTGCAGATTACGGGCCCGGCTGTAATACCCCAGGCCTTCCCAGAGCTTTAAGAGCTCGTCTTCCCCGCACTGCGCCAGGGCGGTGATATCCTTAAGCCTTGCGGTAAAGCGTTCGTAATAGGCCTTTACACTTTCTACCCGGGTCTGCTGCAGCATGATCTCCGAGATCCACACATGATAGGGTGTGGGATCCTCGCGCCAGGGAAGTATACGCCTCTCCTTATCATACCAGCGCAGCAGCGCACTTGGGATACTCTTCATATAATGTGTATATCAGCGCCGGCCGCGCTCATACTTTTCCCGGGTCTCCAGGTTACCCTTGATGCGTCGGAGGCGTACATCCGTATCCTCCTCCGAGGTTTCCATCCCCAGGCTCATCTCAATGGAGGTAAGGCTTCTGGCCGTAAGCTCCGCCCCGTAGCGCGAGAGCACCTCCAGCTTATCCGAAAGGCTGTCCGCATCCAGGAATGCCAGCAGCGCCGGGTCTACCTGTCCGTTCTTCTCGTCCATCTTATCTGCGTCCCTTCTTTTTCGAAGACCTGTTCTTATTCGAAGAAGCAGGCTTCGAAGCGCTCTGTTCTTCCGCCTTTACAGCAGCCTTCTTTGCTCCTGCGGGAGCTTCTTCCGTATCCGGCAGGGCATAACGCTGTTCCACCATATGCTTCTCTTCAAAACAGTCAAATACAAACTTGATCTCCCCGGGCTCCATCTTGGGAGTAAGCCAGCTGACAACGGGCACTACGATGAGGCCGGCGATCATGGCGGCAGCACCGGCATTGATGGGGCTCTGGATAAACTTCGTTGCGGGGAAAAGGTTGACCACGGTGATACCGATGGCCACCACAAAACAGCTCCACACGGAAGCACGGGTCACGCCCTTCCAGTACAGACCATAGAGGAAGGGAGCCAGGAAGGCACCGGCCAGGGCTCCCCAGGAGATACCCATGAGCTGTGCGATAAAGGTAGGGGGCTTGATGGCCATCGCCACAGAGAGCACGATGAACACCACCAGGAATATGCGCATGCACAGGAGCTGCTTCTTATCATCCATCTTCTTCACCACATTATCCTTCAGCAGGTCGATGGTGATTGTGGATGAGGATGTGAGCACCAGGGATGCCAGGGTGGACATGGAGGCGGAAAGCACCAGCATGATCACCACGCCGATCAGGATATCAGGCAGTGTGGAAAGCATGGAAGGGATCACGCTGTCGTAGAGCACTCCCCCCTGCTCGTTTCTTTCCACGATGCTGTCAAAGAGCCGGCCGAAGCCGCCCAGGAAATAGCAGCCGCAGGAAATGATGATGGCAAAGACCGTGGAGATGATGGTCCCGGTATGAACCGCCTTCTCATCACGGATGGCATAAAACTTCTGGACCATCTGGGGCAGTCCCCAGGTTCCCAGAGAGGTGAGGATCACAACCCCCAGAAGGTTTAAGGGATCCGGTCCGAAGAAGCTCACGAAAAGTCCCTGGCTGTCTGCCAGTGCCGGAGTGGTCACCGCAGGATCCGTAGGGATCTGGGAAAGATCCTTCAGGGCATTCAGGAAGCCGCCCTGCCCGTTCAGTATGGAAAGGATGACCGCGATGATGCCCACGATCATGATGATGCCCTGGATGAAGTCGTTGATTGCGGTAGCCATATAGCCACCCAGGATCACGTAGATGCAGGTAAGGGCCGCCATAACGATAACGCAGGCCACATAAGGAACATTAAAGGCCATGGCGAAAAGCTTCGACAGGCCGTTATACACGGAAGAGGTATAGGGGATCAGGAATACGAAGGAGATCACTGCCGCCACCACACGCATGGCCTTGGAGTGATAACGCTTTCCGAAGAAGTCCGGCATGGTCTTGGCATCCAGGAATTTGGTCATGATACGGGTACGCCGTCCCAGTATGACCCAGGCCAGAAGGGAACCGATAAAGGCGTTCCCTATACCGATCCAGGTTGTTGCCACGCCGTATTTATACCCGAACTGCCCGGCATAGCCCACAAATACCACGGCCGAGAAATATGAAGTACCGAAGGCAAAGGCTGTGAGCCAGGGACCCACTTTCCGTCCGCCCAGGACGAAATCGTTGACGTTGGTGGAATGACGCCGGGAGTATAGCCCCACACCGATCATCACTCCGAAGAACAGGAGCAGCATCAGGATCTTCTCAAACATTGTTTAATTCCTTTCTTGATTGGGTTTTTATATTTTAAGAGCATCGCGCGTTCCGGTAAGCGGTGCCCATATCCGTCCTTTTCAGGAGGCATACTTGATGATCAGGGTCTCTACGCTTAATTTGTCGCTCATACGCCCCAGCTTCACCGCTTCCTCCGCCCGTATGCAGTCATCCAGAGCGGTACGCAGTTCCTCCATACTGAAATGCGCCGCCAGTTTTTCGTTAATGAACACGGCTCCCGGCTTGATCTTCAGCTTGGAGGCTATGGCGGCGGGATCCAGTCCTTTGGCCCGCATGCTCTTGATCATGAACATGCGGTTGAACTGCCCCGATAATTTCATGATGATCTCCATGGGGCTGGTCTTGCCCGCCAGGAGCTCGTAATACTTTGCCATGGCTTCCCTGCGTTTCTTTTCGGCTATGGCATTGGTCAGGTCAAAGACCTCTTCCTCCAGCCGCGGGCTCACCAGGGCGTCAATATCCTCTATGGTGATCATTTCCCGGCCGGCGGTGTAACAGACCAGCTTTTCCAGCTCCACGGAAAGATCCTGCATACTGGTACCGGCCCGATCCGTCAGATGATCGAAGGTCGCCCGGTTCATGGTCTTGCCTTCCCGCTTCAGGATCTGCACCACACAGGTCTGCAGCTCCTTCTCCGTAAGCTCTCCGTATTCCACGCAGTGTCCCTGCTTCTCTGCCAGCTTATAAAGCTTCAGCCGCTTGTCCACTTCACTTTCGCAGAAGATCAGGGTCGTAGTCTCCGGAAGCTTCGGGAGATATTCCTCCAGGGCTTCGCAGCTCTTTTTGAAAAAGCCGCTGTTGGTCACCACGATGAGCCTCCGCTCCGCAAAAGCCGGCATGGTATCGGCAATGGAGATGATCTGCTCCGTATCCGCCTTCTTTTCATCAAAGAATGCCAGATTCATCCCGTCATCTTCGGGCATGATCCAGCGGACAAGGCGGTTCAGGTTCCGCTTCTTTATATAACTCTCGCTTCCGTACAACAGATAGAGACTCGCCGGCGTCCCTTCGGCGATATCCTTCTCCACCCAGTTGACGGCCTCTTCTTTTTTCTTTTTTTCAGCCATTATCAGTCTTTTCCGCGCAGGCGGTTATACAAACGTTCAAAGGAACTGATGAAACGGTACAGGGGATAGCCTGCTTTAAAGCTTCCCAGGCGCAGTCTTCTGGCCGCTCCCCATTTCTCCCCCCGGAAGTATTGCTCGTATATCCTTCCGTAGCGCTCCTTCAGATCCCGGCGCATGGCCGCATCTTCGATACCCCCGTATGCCTTGATGATATAACGCAGGGTGGAGATGATCTCTTTTTTATACAGTTCCGTCTCCCCTTCCTTTTTAAAGAAGAGCAGCCTCTCCTCTCCCGCTTCGATGATGGATGGATAAAGCCGCACGTCTCCCTTTCCCATCAGGGACGAAGCGCTGGTACGGTAGGAATAAAGCGGGATGTTCAGCCAGCCGGCCTTTCCGGCCCGCCGTATGATATGATGATATACAAAGGTATCCTCCAGGTACTGGCCCTTGGGATAACGTATCTTCGGTTCATCGTTAAATAAGGAAGCCCTGTAGAGTTTAGACCAGGGCACCACCGCCACCGTGGAGATATTGCCGTAACGGTAAACGCAGCCGCAGGCCTCCTGCCAGCTCATCTCTTCGATCTTAGGCTCCACCTCAAGTGCCCGGTCTATGGCCGCCGCATCCGGATATTCCTCGCTGTAGGCAGGCCGGCTTTCGGGATCCATATCCATAAAGTCGCACCAGAGCAGGGGAAGCTCGTGCTCCACCGCCAGGCTGAGCATGGTCTCAAACATCTTCGGATGAGCCAGGTCGTCACTGTCCACGCATATGATCCACTCCCCGTTCACAGCATCCAGGGTAGTGTTACGGGCATCCGCCACTCCGCCGTTTTCCTTATGGATCACCCGGATGCGCCCGTCCTTTTTGGTATACTCGTCGCAGATAGCCGGCGAGCCGTCCGTGGAACCGTCATCCACCAGGATCAGCTCAAAATGCTCATAGCTCTGGGCCAGCACGCAGTCTATGCTTGCCGCCAGATATTTTTCCGCCTGATACACCGGCATCAGGACGCTTAAGAGTCCGTAATCTTTCATCATTTTTTCACCCGCGACATTATACCATGATGCCGGGGACAATTGCAATAAATACACAATAATGATGCCTGCGGATTGCCAAATGAAAAGATACTGTGCTAGAATCGGTCTATGAAGGACCGGCATTTACGCATCATCACACTGCTTCTAATACCGCCCCTGGCGGTTCTTATCATCATACTCATATGCCTGCTGAAGGAACCGGCGCTCACCCCCTTCCGGGGCGAAGAGGAGGAAGAGAGGATCTCCATCGCCGAGGCCTCTCCCGAAGCGAGCCCGGTACCCACGGAAATACCGGAAGATGAAGATGAGGAAGAGGAAGAACAGATCGCGGAAGCTCCCACTCCCCGTTCCTTTGTCCCCACTCCCACTTCCCAATATACGCCCACACCGACGCAGCCCCCTTCGGGCGATGCCACCCCCACACCCAGAGCCAAGCTCACTCCCCGGGCTCCCATATTGAAGCCCCCGGAAGATTTTGTTCCCCAAAAAGAGGAAAGCCCGGAAGAGGTATCCGTTTACGGCACCGACGAAGACAGCCGCGCCATAAAGAACATCATCCTGGATATGGATTACTCCTCCGATGTGGATGACGTGGCGGCCCTTCGCGTTGCCACCTCCCTTCAGCGCCGGGGGCGCATACGCCTTCTGGCGGTCATGGCCAGCGTGGAAGGGGATGAAGTGTGTAAAGCCATGCACGGTCATCTCTGTCACGACAATCTGGGAGGCATCCCGGTGGGCCGCTGCATGATCAACGTACCCAGCAATTCCCTGTTCTGGGAGACTTTTATCGAGCGCTTTTATGAGGAAGAAAACTATCGCGAATATCAGAGCCTGGATCTGTATAAGGAAAAACTCCGGGAATGTGCCCGAAGAGGCGAAAGAGCCCGTATCATCGTTACCGGCTTTCTGGTCAATATAGAGTGTCTTCTTCAGGATGAGGAAGGCTATCAGCTGGTAAAGGACAACGTAGACTCGATCTGGTTCGTAGGAGGAGCCTATCCCCTGAAGGGTAAGGATTATAATATATGGTATACTCGGGAGACCATCGACGCCGCACGCTATGTAGTGGACAACTGTCCCGTAAAGATGGTCTTTTCCACAGATGCCACCAGCGGAGAAGGCAACGATCATACCGGAGGGGACATGGTACGCTGCGGCACCGATCTCGCCCGGCAGGAGGGAGCTGCCGACGACCCGGTAAACATCGCCTTCCGCTGTTTCGAAAAAGCATCGGAGGAAGAGATGGAGGACGGGCATACCGCCTGGGATCCCATGTGCGTATGGGCTGCCTGTCTTACCCGGCGGGAATGCAATGTACGCCTGGATCCCGTGAACGTGCAGATCTTTGAAGACGGCTACAATCTCTACGTCCCCACCCCGAACGAAATGCGCAAGATCATCAGCCGCACCAGTGACGACTTCGACTGGTACGGCGCATGGATCGACCAGCTGATCTACGAAGGGATACGGCCCCCCCGCACCGAATAAGGGCCCCTTTTCGGATCCGTATTTGCCAGAACTAAAGCTGCTGTGTTAAAATCTTTTTATGAATAAACAGGCTTTCAAGATCATAATGTTTCTTTTGCCGCCCCTGGCGGTACTGATCATCATTCTGGCTGCCCTCATGGATGATCCGGTTCCCGGCATCTCCGACAGGACAGAAGATATGCTGAGTGCGGTTGAAAGCCCCACTCCGGCCCCCCTTCCCACACAGACTCCAACCATAGCTCCTTCCGCCGAGCCGACTCCTGCTCCCACGGAAGCCGAATCCGAAGAAGAGCCTTCGCTTACACCCACTCCCCGGGGCTTTATCCCCACTCCCGGCTCCGATAAAACACCTACGCCCACAAAGAAAGGGGATAAGGAGGCTACTCCCACCCCCAGGGCCAAGCTTA
>JAFZOW010000071.1 GCA_017552715.1 Lachnospiraceae bacterium | reverse complement strand
TACTGTTTCCGTTCTTTCCCAAAAGCAGCGCCAGCAGAAAAAGGCTCAGCGCCGCAACAAGGATACAGACAGAAAGAAAGATCTTATTGCTTTTCATTGAAGCTTACACATCAGATCCGCGCCTCCGCATCTGCCACATCCCTGTAGCCCATAAGACGCGCGGTATTGTTCATGGTCTCGTAGGTCAGATTCCTTCCGGCTCCCGCCAGACCTGCGATGAAACGGCCGTAGAGTATGAGGGTGCCCGCGGAATAGGTGCTGATCTCGCCTCTCAGGTAGGTTTCAAAAGAGGTATCCCCTGCCGTATCCTCACTGGTATGGATCTTTCTGGCATTCCCGGCAAGTTTGGGATATTTCTCCGCAAAACTCTCCATCCAGCCGGTCTGGATAGCGATGATCTCTTCCTGGATCCGTATACGCTCCTCGTCCAGTTCTGGATAGTAGGCCTTCAGTTCCGCATATCTCTCCGGAGCCGTGGATTCCATCATACGCCCGTATTTTTCACTGATCAGATTCCGTCCGCTGCTCTCCGCCTCGCTGAGGTCGCTGTAAAAGCTGACCAGAAGTTCCTCCGGCCAGGTAAGGTACTGGCTCCGACGCATCAGGGAGAAGGTTTCCCAGTTATCCTGGCAGTCGGCCCGTCCGCCCTCATTCACGGTCTTGTCGAACTGTTCCCATTCCATACGGATGATGGCTTCCATCAGACGGTCTCTTTCGCTCTTTTCGTTCTCAACGGTATCCGTCACTGCGCTTTCCTGCTGCCCTACGTTTTTTGCGGCAGCCGGAGCCTTTGGGCTGACGCTCAGTCCTGCGATCTCCGCGATATAGCGGTCCGCGAAAGGCTCGTTCTTATCATAGGCGGCGATCAGCCCCTGGCGTACCATTGTATCCAGGATCAGGGCCGCGGCGATATCAAAAGAAAGGGCTTTATTGTCGGTCCCGTTTTCCAGGGATTCCGGCCGGCTCGTCTGCATATCCGCTATGGCCCTGGAGATATCGGAAAGCTCTCCCAGCACAGGCAGGGAAGAAGCTCCACGGCACAGAAGCTTCAGATAAGGCGGGTAGCGCCGGTTCAGGTAAAAGGCCAGCCGGAGCATGCACTCTATGGCTCTGGCCTCGTACAGGGAGGCTGTCACCAGATCTCCCCTCTTTACGGAACGAAGGTAGTTATACTGCCCTGCCTGGGAAAAGAGATGGGTCAGATTCGCCAGCTTCTTTCTGCGGAAATCCTCGGGCATCTCCTCAAGGAAGTA
This sequence comes from Lachnospiraceae bacterium, assembly GCA_017552715.1. Taxonomy (GTDB): domain Bacteria; phylum Bacillota; class Clostridia; order Lachnospirales; family Lachnospiraceae; genus NK4A136. The sequence continues at coordinate 17,237 of JAFZOW010000071.1, read as the reverse complement.
ACGGCGCAGCTTTGTCATGGTACCGTCTTCATCGGTAAAGAGCCCGCCGTTCACTGCTGCGGCAATGCCGGCCAGTTCCTCGTCGTCCATGGATAAAAGCTGGGCATCCAGCCCTCTTGCATAATAGCGCATGGTGATCTGACGTATTCCCGTAAGCTTTTCAAACCAGGCATCGATCTCCATCACGCCCTGGCGTCCCAGAGCAAGCTCGGGTTCCGTGCCGAAAGCAGCCAGATAAGCTTCGGTATACAGTTTTTTAAGCCTCTCCATATAGCGGTCGGTCTGAACCGAGCTGATCCAGATGCAGCAGCCCCTGGCATAATCATGATCTTTCGAATATTCGTCGTCAAAGCCGAAATGCTCACTGCCCTCTCCGGCATAACCCACGGCAATGCTGCGCAATACCTCCGGACATTCCTTCTGAATGCTGGTCAGGAGATAGTCTTCATAAAACATGCGGCTGCGGTCGATGGCGCTGTGTTCATCCGGTGCAGGCTCCGCCTGTTGCCCTGCCAGCCGGCAGGCCTGTTCGTAATTATCCTTTACCCGCAGATAGGCATCACTGGCCCCGGTGCCGGAATAAAGCTGTTCCATGGCTTTTTTAAAGCAGGCTGCGGCTCCTGCGTAATCCTCCCGGTGGAAATACAGAGTCCCCAGGGCCGCCAGGGCAGCGCTGTAGTGATAATCCTTCCCGCCGTCCTTTTCGAAGATATCAATGGCCTCCTGCAGCACCTGTTCCGCTTCGGCCCGTCCTTCTTCGGAAGCAAAGGTCAGGGCCGTAGCCAGATTGGCTTTGGTGCTGGCCTGTTCGATGGCGTGCTCCGGATAACGTTCCGCAATGCTTAAGGCCCGCTTGAAATCCTCTACGGCACGATCCCACTCCTCCATCTCCTGATAGAGCAGTCCCCGGTTGTTATAAAGCCCCGCAAAAAGGAAGTCTCCCTCCGGGAGCATGCGCTCATACATCTCTTCACAGCGTGCATAGCGTTTCTCGGAATCCGCAGTCATGTGAAAACCGCGGTAAGCATTGGCAAGGTTCAGCTGGGTGGTGGCATATTCGATACGCCCCTCAAAGTCCAGCTCCTCCATCAGATGCTCCAGCTCCAGGCAGTAACGCACCCCTTCATCCACAAAATAGGCATCCCTGCAAAAGCCGATCACCTCGTTTAAAAGGATGATCTCGCTGGCCACATCCTTCTCTTCTCTGGAGATATCGATCTTCTGCATAAGGAAGCTTAAGATCTCCCGGGGCTGCTTTTTGCCGAACATCCCGTCATATTCGCGTATCACTGCATCGATATTCATCTGAAGAACCTCCCGATATCATTGAAGAGCACCACAAGCATCAGGATCATGAGCAGCACAAAGCCGATCAGATGTACAAAGCCTTCTTTTTCCGGAGGGACCTTGCGTCCGCTAACCGCCTCGAATAAGAGGAAGAGCAGGCGGCCTCCGTCCAGGGCCGGTATGGGGAGCAGGTTCAGTACACCAAGGTTCACCGAGAGAAGCACGGCGATATTGAACATATTGATCACTACCATCAAAGCTCCCATGGGCTTGGATTCTTCTATGGTATCATCAATGATGTTGGCCACACCCACAGGGCCGGCAAGGTCATCCAGAGAGGCATGCCCGGTCACCATGTATTTCAGGCTCTCCACCGTGGCCACCAGCCAGTAACGCACCTCAAACCAGCTGTATTTCAGCACCTTGAGGTTTGCACAGTCCACATATTCCGCTCCGCCGGAAAAGCCGATGAAATAACGCTCGGCTTCCTCGTCATATTTGGGTACCAGCTTGGTCGTATACTCCTGTCCGTTCCTTCTGTACTTTATGGTCATCTCCTGCCCGCTGTTCATATAGGAGCGTACCATCACCTCCCGCCAGAGGTGGGTGCGAAGACCGTCTACGGAAAGGATCTCGTCCCCGGCTTCGATACCGGCAGCCTGAGCCGGATAATCATCCATGACGGAATGGACCACCGGCAGGTCTGCCCCGCAGAACCACACGATAAAAAGGGCCAGAAGATAAGCCAGGATCACGTTAAAAAAGGGCCCCGCAAATACGGAAGCGATACGGCTCCATACCGGAGCCTCCCGGAAACTCCTATACTCTCCCGCAGCTGCCCTGTATCTGGCCTTTCTGCCTTTATCCGTATCACTCCCGGCAGCCGGTGCATTGCCAGCCTCGGGATCCGCAGCTTTAAGGGAAGACTCACCCTCACTTCCTTCCTTCCCGTCGCCACGTTCAAAAGCGGAACCGTCCAGCGCCGCATTTCCTTCATCCCCTTCAAAGATGCAGGCTCCGCCTATGGGCAGGAGACGGATCACAAATTCCGTCACCTTCCCCTTCTTCCGGAAGATGGCCGGTCCCATGCCTATGGAAAATTCGTTTACGCGTATCCCGCTCATGCGGGCGATCAGATAGTGACCGAATTCGTGGCTTACCACCACCACCGTAAATATGATCAGAAAAGAAAGTATCGTCAAGATCGGGTCATTCATATATGCCTCTCCACCCATTCCCTGGCTTCCTTCTCCGCTTCCAGGATCTGCTCTACGCCGGGATCGGGGATATTCTTAAGCGCTTTCATGGCACCCTCGATCAGATCGGTAATGGCCAGAAAACCCGTTCTTCCCTGTAGGAAAGCAGCCACAGCTTCCTCATTGGCCGCATTGTAGATCGTAGGCAGTATCCCTCCGCTGCGCCCGGCCTCTATAGCCAGGGGAAGTGCCCGGAAGGTTTCCGTATCCGGTTCCGAAAAATCCAGCTGCCGGATGGTATAAAAATCCGCCCTGGGCCGGCTTTCTTCCGCCGGTCTGCGGTCGGGATAAAACAAAGCATACTGTATGGGCAGGCGCATATCCGGAAGCCCCAGCTGTGCGATCACCGCTCCGTCCGCATATTCCACCATGGAATGTACAATGGACTGGGGATGGATGAGCACGCTGATCTGATCGTAATCCACGCCGAAAAGCCACCTGGCTTCCATGACCTCCAGCCCCTTATTGACCATGGTGGCAGAATCAATGGTGATCTTTTTGCCCATGGACCAGTTGGGATGCTTCAGTGCATCCTCTGCCGTCACCTTTTCCAGCTCCGCCCTCTTTTTTCCGCGGAAAGGTCCTCCGGAGCAGGTCAGCCATATCCTGGCCAGGCGCTCCGCCGGTTCCCCGTTCAGGGACTGAAAGATGGCGGAATGTTCGGAATCCACAGGGAGCAGCTTTATTCCCTTCTCCGCCGCCAGGGGAATGATGATATGTCCGGCACAGACCAGAGTCTCCTTATTGGCCAGGGCGATATCCTTTCCGGCCTGTATGGCTGCGATGGTGGGACGTATACCGATCATTCCCACCACGGCGCTTAAAAGCACATCATAATCGGGATGCGAGGCGATCTCCAGGAGCCCTTCCATTCCGGAAAGGACCTTTGTTTCCGTGATATCCGACAGAGCCGTTTTCAGCTCCTCCGCTGCCTTTTCATCCCACAGCACGGCGTAACGGGGCCGGAATTCACGGACCTGCTTTTCCAGCAGGCTCACGTTTCTGGCTGCCGCCAGGGAATGGATCTTAAATTCTCCGGGGTATTCCCGAACGATCTCAAGAGTCTGTGTACCGATAGAACCGGTAGAACCCAGTATTGCCAGTCTTTTCATCTCATTACACCCAGTACGATGATCGTAAGCAGATAAGTTAAGGGTGCCGTAAAGATCACCGAATCAAAACGGTCCATGATGCCTCCGTGTCCCGGAATGCATTTCCCGTAATCCTTGATGCCGAAATCCCGCTTGATGGCAGAAGCCGCCAGATCTCCGATCTGTCCCACGATACTGCCGCAGCCCCCCAGCAAAGGATAGGCCCAGAGCCTTTCCCCGTCGATACGGCCGGTAGTCTTTAAGATCACGCCGTAGATCAGTCCCAGTATCGCCGCCCCGATGACTCCGCCGATACAGCCCTCCACACTTTTCTTGGGAGAAAGCCTCGGTGTGATCTTGTGCTTCCCCAGAAATACCCCGGTAAAATAGGCGCAGGTATCGGAACCCCAGGCCGCCACAAAGATCATCCATACGGCAAAAAAGCCCTGATCGTAAATGGGGTGCTCATCCGGGGCTCCCAGAAGCCTTGTGAGCAATACAAAGGAAAGCATCACAGGCCCGTAAACAAAAGCAAAATAGGAGCGGAAGATCTCCGGGGAATGATAGGTCGGAAAGCTGAAGACAAAGATGAGCATCAGCAGGATCATATAAAGGACCACTACCAGCATCAGATAGATGGGCTGGGCATCCAGAAAGATCAGGCCGTAATAGAATACTATGACCAGAGTGCCAACCACCTCAAAAATACAGGGTTTGCGCCCTTCCGTACGACGCACTCCCGTAGCGGATAATACTTCCGAATAGGCGATGCAGCTGATCAAAGCCATGCCCAGGGTGGAAACGAGCCCTCCGAACCAGAGCACTGCCAGCATGAACAGCACCACTGCCACTCCGCTTACGATACGGATGGGCATATTCGCATTCTTCTGCTTTTTATCCTCTGTCATACGCCGCCGTAGCGCCTGTCCCTGGCGGCATAAGCCTCCAGAGCGGCATCCAGCTCCTTTTCCTTAAAATCGGGCCAGTTTACATCCGAAAAGTAGAATTCCGAATAGGCACACTGCCATAGCAGATAATTGGAGATCCTCTGTTCTCCGCTGGTACGGATCAGAAGATCGGGATCCGGATACCCCGCCGTATCCAGCGAGGCGGAGATCTTCTCCTCCGTGATCTCGCCGGGCAAAAGCCTGCCGGCTTCCACTTCCCGGGCCAGGGCCTGAACCCCCCGGCGTATCTCGTCACGGCTCCCGTAATTGATGGCGATGGTGAATTTCAGCCCCTGATTGCCTGCGGTAGCTGTCTCCAGCTCTTCAATGCTCTTCTGTATATCGGCATCCAGACGGGTCTTATCTCCGATCACCCGTACTTTCATATCGTTTTTCATGGCCCGCTTGATGCTGCCGGTCATGTAATCCCGAAGCAGCTTCATCAGGGTCTTTACTTCTTCGGGAGGACGCGACCAGTTTTCCGTGGAAAAAGCATACACGGTAAAATATTCGATCCCGCGATCCCATACGAGCTCGCACATATCCTCAACATTTTTGGCCCCCTGAACATGCCCTGCGGTACGGGGCAGGCCTCTTTTTTTAGCCCAGCGTCCGTTTCCGTCCAGGATCACCGCCAGATGTCTCGGTACCCGCTTCTCGCTCATACCTTCAGGATATCCGCACTCTTCTCGTCTACGGTCTTGTCGATATCCTTGATATATTTATCCGTCAGCTTCTGAAGCTCTTCTTCCAGATCCTTGATCTCATCCTCCGAGATCTCGGTCTTGGCCAGTTTCTTGAATGCATCATTGCCGTCACGACGGATATTGCGAATGGCGACCTTGGCTTCCTCGCCCTTCTTCTTCACATCCTTGACCAGCTCTTTTCTGCGCTCCTCCGTAAGCTCGGGGAACACCAGACGGATCACGCTGCCGTCATTGGAGGGGGTTATGCCCACATCGGAAGCCATGATGGCTTTCTCGATCTCTTTGATCAGATTCTTTTCCCAGGGAGCGATCTGCAGCATGCGGGGTTCGGGTACCGTCACATTTCCTACCTGCTGGATCGGTGTGGGAGTACCGTAATAATCCACACGTACCCTGTCCAGTACATGGGGATTAGCCCGTCCCGCACGGATGGCAGAAAGCTCGGCAAGCAGAAAATCGCTGGCTTTCTTCATCTTGTCATCATAGGCTTTGATCCTCTCGTCCATAAATGTAACCTCCTTATTCCGGTGTTCACACCGTGATCTTTGTACCGTTGAAATCTCCGCTCACTGCGCGGATGATACTGTCCTTTTCCGTAAGATCGAATACCCACATGGGCATACGGTTATCCCTGGCCAGGATCGAGGCGGTCATGTCCACCACCTGAAGATTCTTTGCTATCACTTCATCTATGCTGATGCTGTCGTAGCGCTTTGCCTGGGGATTGGTCTTGGGATCGCTGTCGTAGACCCCGTCCACGGCCTTGGCCAGATAGATGCCGTCCGCTTCCACCTCCACGGCCCGCAGCACCACTCCGGTATCCGTGGAAAAATAGGGATGTCCCGTGCCCCCCGCAAAGAAGACCACAGCCTTATTCTCGATGGCTGCTACCGCCGCATCCCTGGAATACAGCTCTGTAAATGTAGAGCATGCAAAGGGAGTAAAGATACGGGTAAACATCCCGGCCCGCCGGAAAGATTCCGACACATAAATGCAGTTCATCACCGTAGCCAGCATGCCGATCTGGTCGGCCTTGCTGCGGTTCATGCCGCCGCTGCTGCGGCCGCGCCAGTAGTTTCCTCCTCCGATCACGATGGCCGCTTCGTTTCCGGAATCCAGCAGCTGTTTTACCTGCCCCGCAATGCCGTCGATCACGGCATCATTATAATGCCGCTGTTCGTCCGCAAGGGCCTCACCGCTCAGTTTCAGCATGATCCTGCTCATGATCTCAATCCTCTTTCTTCTTTTTGCCCGCTCCGGCGGCCCGGGCGCTCTTCTTGAATTCCTCAAAGAACGATGTGGGATTCACCGCAGCATACACCTGTGAGCACATACCCTCTACCACTGCGCCGTTGCTTATCTGCACCGACTGGGAACGGATATTTCCCATAACGATGGCGGCGGAATCCAGTATCACCGGCCCGTGCACATCGATATCTCCCTTAACCGCTCCTGCGATCACCGCACTGGAGGCCGACACATTTCCTATGATGACCGTGCTCTGCCCCACCTTCACGGAACCGGCACTGTTCACATCTCCGTTGATCTCGGCACCGTCGGCGTAAACCTCACCCGCCGAAGAATTCCCGCTGATCACGCCGGATACGTTCAGCTTCCCGGCCACATTGATATTACCGTTCACGGTACCGTAAACATCCATACTGCCGTTGCTTTCCACATCACCGCGGATCACCATTCCGGCGGTGATAAGTGCCGTTTCATCCGACAGGCTTCTGTCTGCCATGCTTTCCATCTTTCTTCCCTCTTTTCTCTGCTTCGCGATCTCCCTGCCCCGGGCAGCCGTACGGGAAAGACGTTCTCCCGAAACCGTCTCTTCATGCACCGTTGCTTCTGCCATGGCTTCCGCCCGGGCCACCAGCTCGGCTTCCGCCATCGCGATCTCTTCCTCCTGATCGCTGTCTTCTTCCGGCTCGGGTTCGGCTTCGAACTCGGGCTCAGGCTCAAACTCCTCTTCCTCTTCGGGCTCGGGGATCACTTCCTCCTCAAGCTCGGCTTCCGGCTCAGGTTCAGGCTCTTCCTGCGGCTCGGGCTCCGGTTCTGGCTCCGGTTCAGGTTCCGGTTCAGGTTCCGGTTCAGGCTCCGGTTCAGGCTCCGGTTCCGGTTCAGGCTCTTCTTCCGGCTCGGGCTCGGGCTCGGGTTCGGGTTCCGGTTCAGGCTCCTCTTCCGGCTCGGGCTCCGGCTCGTTTTTATCATCCTCCAGCATGGAGATCTCCCTGGCTTCCTGTGCCATTTCCAGTTCAATACTCTCCAGCATCTTATTCAGATCGATATCGGAGATACTGCTGCCTTCTTCCTCCTCGGGAACAGGCTCCTCCTCCTCTTCCGAATAACCTTCCAGACCGGAAAGATCCAGCTGTTCTCCGGGAGCAAGCTCATCCTCCTCTTCTCCCAGATCCTTAACAGACAGTTCAACCTCATCAAGACCGGCAAGCTGCTCGTCCAGCTCGTCATCTCCTATGATACCGTTTACCGCTTCGGACAGATCATCCTTTAAGCTCTGAAAAAAACCCATATTCTCTCCTTCTCCGGTATTTATTTACTCTCGGACAGTATATGCTGTACACTGGAGGTTTCCTCCGTGATCGGCAACAGTTCCACTCCCGGGATGGCCTGAAGCCGTTCGATGATGATCGGCAGAGCCTCCACTGTTGTACGCTTACCGGGTGCGTCATGGAAAAGAACGACCACCGTATCTCCCTCAACGGCCTCCGTCTGCGTAAGCACGGAATTCACGATCTCGCTTACGCTCCTCTGCCCTCCCAGGGCATCTCCGCTGGAAACGTTCCAGTCAAAATATCGTATCCCCTTGGCTTCCAGATAATCGATGCAGCGCTGCATGTCCATTTCGTGAACTTCATTGCTGCTGCCTCCGGGGAAGCGGTACAGAAGGCTTTCGACCCCCGTGGTATCTTCCAGAAGACGCTGTATCTGATACAGATCATCCGCAAAGCCATCCAGATCCGAATAGATCCGCCTGTAATCGTGGCTGTAGGAATGCATCCCCAGACTGTGGCCTTCATTCACGATGCGGCAATACTCCGCTTCGTAGCCCTCATGGCCGTTCACAAAAAACGTGGCCTTTACACCATACTCATCCAGGGTATCCAGGATATCATCGGTATACATGGAAGGCCCGTCATCAAAAGTCAGATAGACCTTCTTGACAGCCGGCTCTTCCTCTGCCTCTACGGGCTCTGCCTCAGTCTCCTCCTCGGGCTGCGTAATGGTCTGCCCTTCCGGCGGAGTGGGACCCACAGCTGCCTGCCTGGGTGCCGGAGCCGTCTCTCCCTCCTCTGCGGAAAGCCGGGAAAGCATTGCTTCCACTTTCAGCAGTTCCTGATCCAGCCTGGCTATACGCTGAAGGGCCAGAAAAGAAAGAACAGTGGGCAGTATACACAAAAACAGGACTGCGGCGATCAGAAATCTCCGAAGTCTGGCGATCTTTTTCTTATGATCCGTATCACGTCTCTGCTCAGACGCTTCCATTTATCGCCTCCGTAAGTATAACATAATCTGTACTTTAAGACAAATCATTTAGCCGCTTGTAACATAGATCGTATAAGCTTCATCCGTAACTTCATAAAGAGGCATGAAGTCCACACAGCCCCCGTCCCGGTAGGCACGGTAATGGCTCTGCAGCCAGGGCCATTCTTCATAGCTGTGTTCGGAATGCCGCTTCAGCGCGCGTCTCGGTTCCTCGGAAAGATACACATCATCCGACAGTGCTGCCAGAAGGACAGGCCCCTCGAAGACAGCCTTCCGGGAGGGATCGTCCGGCAGGCTTTCCGTCCGCAGCTCCACAGGGAAGGAGATATTTATCTCACTGTCTTCCCATTCACGATCCAGCTTCAGATAGCCGTCCCGTATCACATCCTCGGTGATGAAGCGCCTCTCCTTACCCACGCTTACCAAGGGCATCCCCTTTACCCAGCCGGGTATACGGAGCTTTAACAGAAAACGCTGGGGCCGGCCGGTACGTATACGCAGCCGGAAACAGTACCGGGAATGCTCCTCCGTATCGAATTCGGCAAATTTGGCGCCGCTGCCGGAGTATTTCATATCACAGATCTGCTCCACCACCACCGGCGTACCGCAGATCTTGAACTCCGCACGACTGGGAATATACTGAGCCACCGTGAGCTTATCCTCATCCTTGTAGTAGATCAGTGAATTCACGATGGTATGTGCCTGAACCATGGTCCCGTGACAACACCAGAAATCCCGGGTACGGCTTCCCCACTTCTTCTTTCCCCCGTTCCTCTGGGGCAGGAAATATGTGGGCATGCCCGTTCTCGGATCCTGCTGGGCCAGGAAACCGTTATAAAGACAGCGCTCTATATAATCGGCATACTGTTCCTCTCCCGTAAAGCGGAAGAGGGCATCCGCAAGACGCACCATATTATAAACCGTACAGAATTCCTGATCCCTGTCCCCGGCATATTCGGCAAAGGCTCCGGGAGGTATCCAGAACTCTCCGGCATTGGCACCGCTGCTGGCATACATGCCGCGCTTGCTCACGGCACACTCCCAAAAGGCCTTCACTGTTTCCAGCCATTCTTCCTTGCGCTTGATCTCGTAGATCCTGGCTGCACCAATGGCCCAGGGGATGGAGGCATTGGCATGGACTCCGGTCAGCGGGTCCCTGCCGGCCTTCAGCTCCGCAAAAAGCTCCGGAAATTCGTAGCGTTTCAGCAACGCACGGTATTTTTCCTCTCCGGTCAGGCGGTACAGACGTGCCCAGACCTCCAGCATACCGCAGGATTCGCCTTTATAGGAAACGTTCCTGTCTATGGCATCGCTCTTTTCAAACCAGTCCAGATACCAGTCGCTCAAATGCGAGAGTATGGTCATGGCCGGTTCGTAGCCCGTACACTCATAGGCATCCAGCAGGCCCATAAAGAGCTTGTTCATCGTATACTGGGGGGACCAGATATCCTGTCCCGCCAGCATGAATTCAAAGTACTTCTCGGGGATGGGCCCTACCCATCGGCCGCCGTTCTTCAGCTGGTATTCCCGCAGTTTATCGATGATATCAAAGAGCCGCGCTTTCAGCACCCGGGATTTCTCCGAGCGTACCAGAAAGGCTGCCGCACTCATCCAGTGTCCGAGAAAATGGCCCCGCAGCTGACAGCTGGGCGCCTCCCACCCCCAGTGAAACCAGGAGTCCTGAGGATCGCTCAATACCGCTTCTCCCCCGGGCTTTTCACCGGCCTCCAGAGCATAGTTCTGCAGCAGGGCACGAGTGTCCAGACTCAGGAGATATTCCGTATTCACTTCCATCCTCGCCCGAAAGATCCCGGGCAAAAGACGAACCCGTTCCGGCGGGATCCTCTCCAGCATCATCAGTTCCTCATAAAAATTTACAGGATTGAGTATAACACCGGATAGAAAAAACAACAAGGGGAAAATCGCTGAAAGTACCGAAAAATAAGGGTTTCGTTGACATAAAGATCTTACACGTCAATCAATTCAGGCATTTCGTTTACATAAAGAAAGTGGGGGGCCGGAAAAATATACCTTAGCGGGCCGACTTCATGCTCTGCTTATCCTCATACATGGCCATATCTGCCCGCTTGAAAACATCACCGACGTTCTTGTCGGTCTTTTCATCATAATGAGCACAGCCGATGGCAGCCGAGATCTGTTCCCAGGGCTTGAGCTCCTTATCCTCGGCAAGCTGCTTAAGCTCATCCTTAAACTCCCTGATGAGGGTGTCGATACATTTCAGATCATGATTCTTAAGGATGATCACAAACTCATCTCCGCCGTATCTGAATACCGGAGAATGACGGAAGATCCTGCAGACGATGGAACAGAGCTTCTGGATCGCCATATCACCCATTTCATGGCCGTAACGGTCATTGATGCGCTTCAGATAATTCATGTCCACTATGGCAATGGCAAAATCCTTGTCTCCGTCCCTTACGGTCTCTTCCAGATGCTCCGCCTCAATATCATAAGCCCGCTTATTCCGCACATTCGTAAGGGCATCCTTATTGGCCATCTCATTCATCCTGCGGGCCTGCTCCCGGGTCGCGATGATCTCCTGCTGGGCCGCAAAGAGATTCGTATAATAATCGTTGATATCACGCTCCATCTGCTTCATGGAGTCGGCCAGATCCCCGATCTCATCCCGGTTACTTATCTTGATCAGCTCAAATCCGTGCTTCAGATCAGAACCGTTCTCACGACAATAGTTCAGTGCCGCATCCGCCAGAGTCCTTAAGGGCCGTACCAGCGCGCTGTCCACCAGGTAGATCCCGATCAGGCTCACGATAAAGGAAAGCACTATGAGTACCAGCCCCGTGAGCATCACGTAATTCCTCTGCTGCTTCCGGATCATATCCATACTTACATCCACGCCGGCATGAGCCGCTATGTTGCCCTTGGAATCATAAACCGGCATAAGGGATGTGACCAGCCAGCCGTATTCCTCCGTATTGGTGATATATGCCGGATAATCGCCCCCGCCGTTGGCATAAGAATCGTAATTGAATTCCTCCACATGATCCAGACAGCCCGGAGGGCAGGGTTCCTCCGGATCCGCATCACAGATATACATACAGACCTGATCCGTATGGTTCATATAGCAAAGATAGATACACTTTACAGTGTTCTCATCCTGTATCTTTTTCAGCAGGGAACGCAGCTCGATAAAATCCGCATCCTTTTCCAGTTCGGAGAACAGAGCTACATAGGCATTGAACTCGGGAGAACCCCAGTCATCGCTGAGTACTTTATTATCTGCGGTATCATAGACAGCCATCGTTTTTTCGCGAAGGCGCATCACCTGATCCCCGTCCAGGACAGCAGCAACCGACGAGGCCAGCTCGTCAGCACTCCTGCAGTATTCATCATTGATGATATTACTGATGATGCTGCTGCTCACAGTAAGAGCAGTTCCACTCAGGATCAACGAGAATAAAGCCAAAAGCACAACTGTCTTAAAACGAAGTGTATACCTCATTGTACCCCCAAAACGTCAGAAACATAACAGACTAAAATATTATACTTCAACTCCCGGCTTTATGCAAGTTCCAGAGCCAGGACCTCCCGCTTAAGCTTCATTCCCCGCTCCGAGAGCATCAGCTTATCCGACAGCTGCGTATACTCCTCACTCCCGAAAAGAGCAACAAAGCGCGACAGCACACCGCTTAAGGTGATCCTCGTGATCAGATACAGTTCTTCGCTCCCTCCGGCAAATACCTGTTCCGAGAAAGCAAAAGCCCTCTTCAGTTCGTCCCCGGCTTCTGCGGCAGCTGTCTTAAGCTCTGCCAGGCTTTTCCTGTACGCTTCCCGCTCCTCTTCCCCCGACAGGGCGGCTTTCCTGGCCATCAGCGCATCCGTCTCCTTAAGGACCGGCTCGGCATCCGTTTCAAGGCGGTCCGTGATCAGCCCGGCCAGCAGAAGCTTCTCATCAAATGCCGCCTCAGCCGCACGCTCCAAAAGCCCCGGACATTCTTCTCCGTGCAGGAATTCGTTGATACGCCAGTCCTTCTCATACTTCAGATACAGCTCATAATAGGCCGCAAATTCCTTCACCGCCGTCTCGTGATGCAGATACTGGCCGATCAGGTCTTCCCCGGCTTCCAGTCCCTCCGTCTCATACATACGGAGCATACGGGACAGATCCTCCCAGCCCCTGGGAGTCACATACTCACGGCCCTCCGCCGTAAGCTCCATGACATAGAAATGCTCCTCCTTAAGCTCCAGGTACGCCCGTATCGCCGGATGTATACGCTTCATATCCGCATAAGCCTGCCAGGCGCTCCTGTCCGCATCCACCGTGATCAGCTTCAGCCTGTCCAGGGTGACCACATCAAATTCCCTGGCCTGGCGGTTATATTCCGGCGGATTCCCGGCAGTGACCACCACCCAGCCGGCAGGTACCGCATGCCGCCCGAAGGTCTTGTACTGCAAAAACTGCAGCATGCTTGGATAAAGCGTCTCCGAAACGCAGTTGATCTCATCCAGGAAAAGTATCCCCTCCCTGTGTCCCGTTTCCTCCATGTAGTCGTATATACTGGCGATGATCTCGCTCATGGTATACTCCGAGACCGCATATTCCTTCCCGCCGTAGTTCTTCTTTTCGATATAGGGCAGGCCCAGAGCCGACTGCCTGGTATGATGTGTCATGGAATAACTCAAAAGCCCCACCTTACACTCTTCCGCCACCTGTTCCATCACCGCAGTCTTACCGATACCGGGAGGGCCCAGCAGAAAAATGGGCCGCTGATGCACCGCCGGCAGCAGATACTTTCCTTGCGCATCTTTCTTCAGATAGATGCGCAGGGTATCACGTATACAATCCTTCGCTTCCGCTATGTTCATGATCTCCTCCCTGTCAGTTCAGTATGCTTGAAGCGGCCCAGGCGGGGACCGCCGGCCGGTTTTCATCCTCATTCGGAAAAACAAAAAGCACTTCCCAGGGCGGCTTTCTCTCGGGATAGATCCCATAGCCGTCCGTCAGATAGATCAGGCCCTTCAGTTCCCTGAAACGTCCGTCACGCTCCGCTTCACGGATATAATCGAAAGCAGGGCGAAAATCCGTTCCGCCGAAGCCCGAAAGCTCCATATTTCGTATCGCATCCTCCGCCTCTCCGGGACTATGGATCACCGTATCACTCAGAACACGGTTATCGCACTGAAGGATATGCACGTTTATGTGCGAAAAAAAGCATTCCCTGTTCTTAAGGAGCATAAAAAGCCGGTTCAGGAACTGTTTCAGCAGCTCCCCGCGTACCGAAGCGGAGGTATCCAGCGCGATCACCAGCTCCCGGATCCGTGGCTCTTCCCGGCTCTCCAGCGGTTCGATCAGCGGAAGGTTTCCGTACAGCTTCAGCCCGTATGTATAAAAAACAAGATCGTATTCATCGGGGCTCAGCTCGATCTGTTCTCCGCTCATGAGAAAACGCTCCAGCACCTTCCGGTGATCGGCCGGCTTTTTCAGCGCCTCCGATAAGCCTTCGCTCAGCGCTTCCGCCAATGCCGTCTCGGCCAAAAAAGCCTTCAGTTCCATGCGCATCTTCCGGGCCAGCTGCTCCCATTGCTTCTGTGAAATCGCCAGCTCCCGCTTTTTGCGCCACAGACCGTGATCGTCCCGGCGAAGCAGGCGGATATACGAGCATCGAGCCTCCTCCGAAAGTCCGGCCTTCTTAAGATAACGATATATCACGGCAGCCCCCCTTCCGCCGGCAGCTTCCGTAAGTGCTTTCATGCGGAGCTTCAGTTCCTCTTCATCCTCCGCTTCCGTCCCCGGCAGGCCAAGGCTCCCGATCACGCTCTCCACCGCAGCATCCGCAGCGATATCCCACAGCTCCGTGTCCATATCGTCATAATGAAAAGGATGGGCAAACAGAAGATGGAGCAGGCTGTGGAGCAGCCCCCGTTCCGGCAGCTTATCGTTACTGCGATACAGCTTCAGTATTTCCTTCGGATCGTAATAATATCGCTCCCCGTCCGTTGCAGGCAGGCTTCTGCCGGCCTGCGCAGACAGCTTCAGCCGGCTTAAGGCAGATGCAAAGAAGCGCATGTCAAGCAGCAGATCGTCCCGGGCCAAACCCAGGACCTGCTGCGCCATGCGCTCCAGTTTTTGCTGATATTCTTTTTTCCCGAAGTCAGGATCCGCCTTCAAGATTTACTGCATCTGCTTGGCAACTTCCTCAGCGAAATTCTCTTCCTTCTTCTCGATACCCTCACCGGTCTCGAAACGGATCACGGACTTGACATCGAACTTTCCGGTCTCTTTTGCGACCTGAGCCACATACTGCTCCACGGTCTGCTTGCCGTCCTCGGCCTTTACATAAACCTGGTCGAAAAGGGTGATCTCTTTCAGCTGCTTCTTCACGCGGCCGTCTACCAGACCGGTGAAGATCTTGTCTGCAAGATAAGCATCCTTCTGCGCCATAGCCATCTCTGCCAGAACCTGCTTGGCCGCCTCGGAAAGGAAGTTGAAGAGATACTTGTTGGTCTTGTTCTCTTCATAAGCCTTCAGGTCCTCATCGGAAAACTTCTTATCTGCGATAGCCTGATCGAAAAGCTTCGACTGGATGGGCTTGGGCAGAGTTGCAGGATCGTTCAGAGAGCTGTCCACGGTGATCTCTTTGATCTTGGCCAGTTCATCCTCGGAAATATCCGTGCTCTTCACATACTGGGGGCTCATGGCTGCCACCTGCATGGCGATGTTCTTCATAGCCTCGCGAACTTCTGCCTTGTCCTCGGCATCCGCTTCCACGATAACAGCGATCTTTCCGCCGCCGTGGATATAGCTCTCTACAACGCCATCAGCGCTCTCAACCTTCTTGAAGCGGCGGATATCCAGCTTCTCACCGATGGTGAGCACCATATCATTCAGAGCATCCTTCACGGTCTTGGAGTTATCATCGATCCACTTCTCTCCCATGAAGCCTTCCAGATCGGAAGCGCCGCTCTCCAGAGCCTGTGCAGCCACACGGCCCACAAACTCCTTGAACTTTTCATTCTTGGCCACAAAGTCGGTCTCGGAGTTAACCTCAACCACAGCTGCCTTCTTGCCGCAACTGCACTTTGCAACATCACAAAGGCCCTCAGCAGCGATACGGCTGGCCTTTTTAGCAGCCTTCATCGCACCGCTCTTCTTCAGTACCTCGATGGCGGCATCCATATCGCCGTCGGTCTCGGTCAGAGCCTTCTTACATTCCATCATACCTGCGCCGCTGGCTTCGCGCAGTTCTTTTACCATTGCCGCTGTAATAGCTGCCATTTATCTGTCCTCCAAATCTTTATCTAAGACCGTTTTATACGGTACCCTCAGCCGCCTGCTCCTCTTCCGCAGCTGCACTCTCGGCAGCGATAGCGGAATTGTCGATGTTCTCCTCGCCCTGCTTGCCCTCGATGATGGCATCAGCCATCTTGGAAACGATGAGCTTAACGGCACGGATGGCATCGTCGTTACCGGGGATCACATAATCCAGCTCTTCGGGATCGCAGTTGGTATCGCAGATACCGAAAAGGGTGATGCCCAGGGTACGTGCTTCCTGAATGCAGATGTGCTCCTTCTTGGGGTCAACCACGAAGATCGCATCGGGAATACGGTTCATCTCCTTGATACCGCCCAGGTTCTTCTCCAGACGATCCCACTCTTTACGAAGACCCAGCACTTCCTTCTTGGGCAGCACATCAAAGGTGCCGTCCTGGGACATGCGCTCGATCTCTTTCAGTCTGGCAACACGGGACTGAATGGTCTTGAAGTTGGTGAGCATACCGCCCAGCCAACGCTCATTAACATAGTACATACCGCAGCGCTCTGCTTCGGAGCGGATAGCTTCCTGTGCCTGCTTCTTCGTTCCTACGAAAAGCACGGTACCGCCCTGTGCGGCAATGTCGCTGATGGCGTTATACGCATTGTCCACCATGCCCACGCTCTTCTGCAGATCAATGATGTAGATCCCGTTACGCTCCGTGAAGATGTAGGGAGCCATCTTGGGGTTCCACCGGCGGGTCTGATGGCCGAAGTGTACACCGGCCTCCAACAGCTGCTTCATAGAAATTACGCCCATTTTACTTTACCTCCGTTCGGGTTGTTCTTCCGCGCGCCAACGGAACTTCCGCTTTACTGTTCGCACCTGAACCATGCGCGCGTGCAGATTTTGTGCAACGCGGGTATGATACCACATTTCATTACATTATTCAAGGGAAATTTTTAGATTATCCTGATGATTGTCCTGATGATTATCCTGCCGGCCGGTCCACATGTGTTCGCACTCGGACTCAGCTTGCGCACGGATCTCGCTCGTAGCGGACGCTAAGCTCGCAAAACGGCCTGAAGGCCTGCTCGCTAAGCGCCGACGGCTCGATACGGTCCTCGTTGCGAATCACATGCGGTCCCGGCCGGGCGCAGAAGCAGATTATTTTATTTATTCCTTCAGGGAAAGCGTACGAAGCTGGGAG
>JAFZOW010000008.1 GCA_017552715.1 Lachnospiraceae bacterium | reverse complement strand
GCTGATCTTCGCCGCCTCCTACGGTACCGTGGGCGCGCTGATCTCCAGCTTTGATCTTCCCTGCTATCAGACCCCTCTGATGCTCCTGATGCTGGTGCTTTCCGTGCTGCTTGCCTTCCTGCATTACAGCCGGCTTTTGTTCAACCTGTTCTATCCGGTGATCTTCGTATCCTTCACCTATTTCATCTTCACCTTCCGCTACATGGTAAACAGCGGTTACCAGGCCTTCGTGAACATCCTCCAGCAGTCCTACGGCGACTACTACGCCCTGGATACCTATCGGCAGTCCCAGGAGTATTTTGCGGACAGGGCCATGACCATCACCTATGCGGCCAGCTTCATCGGCTTTTTCCTGATCCTGCTGCTGAATATTTTTATCTCGGAATATATGTCCCTGGTGGCTGTCATCGCGCTCACCTTCCCGCTGTTCCAGATCGGTATCTACGTGGAACGGATGCCCTCCATGAGCTCGTTTGTGCTGATCCTGTTTTCCTACTTCATGGTGGGGATCCTCAGAAGCAGCCGGCATTTTCTGCTGCCCTACCGGGATAAACGGTGGACGGAGTTTAAGTATAAGGAATCGGGAGGCGAGGTGTCCTACCGGTACCATGCCAGCGGCAGGCTGTTCTGGCAGCTGACGGTGCTCTTTTTCTGCTTCACCTTAGGCATCGGCATCCTGACCCTTCCCATGCTCGGAAGCTCCACCAACTCCAGGCTTTCCTCCAGCAGAAGAAGCCTGGACGAATATATGCAGGTCTTTACCCAGAACGGTCTGACCGGCTTTTTTGACCGCTACAGCGCTAAGGGCGGTATCAGCGGCGGACAGCTGGGCGGCGTCAGCTCCGTACGTCCGGACTACCAGACGGATATGAACATCACCTTCGTTCCCTACTCCTATGACAGCCTCTATCTCAAGGCCTACACGGGATCGGATTACACGGGGGATTCCTGGCAGCCCGCCTTCGTGGAAAAGGAAAGCCCCGCGGTCCTGACGGATCAGACCCTTGCGTCCCTTCCCAAAGCTACCATGCGGGTGGAGAATCTGGATGCGGAAACCGGCTATCTCTATCTGCCCTATTATGTGGGAACCGATATCGGTATGTCGTATATCCCCCTGGCAGACGGCTATTATCCCGAGGGTGAGGGCTGTCCGGATGAATATGACTGCACCTACCATCCCACGGATAAGACCGTATCGGAGCTTCTGGAAAGCAGCCGCGATGATGCGGTAAAGCTTGCCGATCCCGACGGATACCTTCAGATCCCCGAAGAGCTTTCGAACTATCTGAAGGAGCTCCACTCCGAGATCGGCGAAGGTTCAGATCCCGTAGCCCAGGCCGATAAGATCTATGCCTATTTGGAAGCCAATTATCCCTACTCCCAGACCCCCGGCATCACGCCGGAATATGAGGACTTTGTCAAATACTTCCTCGAAACCCAGAAGCGGGGCTACTGCTCGCATTTTGCTTCCGCGGGCGTCATGCTCATGCGCTCCTTCGGCTATCCCGCCCGCTACTGTGAGGGCTACTGCGTAAGCCTGACGGACGTATCCGAGGGCAGCGAGCTGGAGGACGAAAACTACGATGACTGGTATCAGGGAGAAAACACCCTCGGAAAGACCGGTGTTGTTACGGTTCCGGTCACCGACGGCAGCGCCCACGCCTGGGCTGAGATCTTCGTAGAGGGACTGGGCTGGATACCCTATGAGTTCACTCCTCCCTCGGACGATACGGATTTTGAAGAGTCCTACTCCGGCTTCTGGGAGATCTTCTCCGGTCTC
>JAFZOW010000070.1 GCA_017552715.1 Lachnospiraceae bacterium | reverse complement strand
GGGACTGCTCCGCAGCCAGGGAAGCAAGACGGTTCAATGAGACCGCAGCTCCCGCATGCAGGCTTTCCCCTTGTACGGAAAGCTCTTCAAAGCCTTCTCCCGGCCGGATCACCACGCCGTCAAAGCCGCCGTCTCCCACCAGCAGATTGCTCCCTCTGCCAAGCAAAAACCAGTCCGCCCCGTCAGCTTCCAAAAGCTTAAGGACACGGCAGAGCATTTCCTCATCCGGGACCGTTACAAAGGCCCGGGCCGCCCCGCCGGCACGGAAGCTCACATGCTTATCCATGGGCTCCTGTTCCCGCAGGGGAACCAGAGCCGCAAGTTCTTTTATCAGTCCTTCGGAAACCACGGCTCAGCCCAGGACCAGACGGGCAGCTCCGTAGATCCCCGCATCATTACCAAGGGTTGCCAGCACGAATTCCGCATCCCTGCTGCCGTGGAAAACATATTTCTTATAGGGTTCCACTATGTATTTAAACAGGATATCTCCGGCCTTGCTCACCCCGCCGCCGATCACAAAGCGCTCGGGATTTGCTACGGCCGCCACAGCCGCCAGACCCTTTCCGAGGTAATCCCCGAACTGTTCCGCCACCTCCACTGCCAGCTCATCGCCTG
Source organism: Lachnospiraceae bacterium (assembly GCA_017552715.1). Lineage (GTDB taxonomy): Bacteria > Bacillota > Clostridia > Lachnospirales > Lachnospiraceae > NK4A136. The sequence goes on along the minus strand of JAFZOW010000070.1, from coordinate 46,451 downwards.
CCTTTACCGCATCCCATACGTCCTTGGCGCTAAGCTCCCCGTCACGGAGACTGGATGCTTTGTCATCTTTTTCCAGACGCTTCCGGGCCAGACGGGTCACTCCCGTAGCGGAAGCATACTGCTCCAGGCAGCCGTGATTCCCGCAGCCGCAGGCATCCTCTTCCTCATCCACGATATGGATATGGCCGATCTCGCCGCCGGCACCGTTGGAACCGCTTAAGACCTTACCGTCCACGATGATGCCGCCGCCCACGCCGGTACCCAGGGTGACTGCCACCATATTCTCACAGCCCCGGCCGCCGCCTTTCCACATTTCGCCCAGAGCGGCTACATTGGCGTCGTTTCCGGCTTCCACGGGGATCCCCCCCAGGAGCACCGCCAGTTCCTCGCGGATGGAGAACACGCCCCAGCCCAGGTTGGCCGCCTTGTGGATCACACCTTTTCCGTCTACGGGCCCCGGAACACCGATCCCGACACCCACAACATCATTCTTTTCTATCCCCGCCTCTTCCATTTTAGCTTTTACGGAATCGGCGATATCCGGCAGGATATGACTGCCGGAGTCTTCTTTACGTGTAGGGATCTCCCACTTGTCCAGAAGCTCCCCCTGCTCATCGAAAAGTCCGAGCTTTACCGTAGTGCCGCCCAGATCCACTCCAAAGATCCTCTTAGCCATGACTCATTCATCCCCCTTTGTCTGTGCTTCGCGCACGCGTTTGTACAGTTCTTCCGCCGCATTGTAGCCCATCTTCTTCTGACGGTAGTTCACCGCGGCGCTCTCACAGATCATGGCGGTATTGCGCCCCGGAGCAATGGGGATATTGTGGCATACCACTTTATTCCCCAGATATTCCGTATATTCCTCTTCCATTCCGATGCGGTCGTAATCCTTATCCTTGGACCACTCGGAAAGACGGATCACCAGGTTGATCTCCTGATCTTCCTTAACACTCTGTACACCGAAGAGCATACGTACATCCACGATACCGATACCGCGGATCTCGATAAAATGCTTTGTCACTGCCGGTGCCGTACCGATCAAGGTCTCTTCCGAAACCTTGCGGATCTCCACCACGTCATCGGTTACCAGACGGTGGCCGCGCTTGATGAGCTCCAGAGCGCATTCGCTCTTGCCGATACCGCTTTCGCCGGTGATCAGCACGCCTTCGCCGAAGATATCCACCAGTACGCCGTGGACCGTGATGCAGGGAGCCAGCTTGGCATTGAGCCAGCGTATCACCTCCGCCATGAACACGGATGTGCCTTTGCTGGTAGAGAGCAGGGCCACACCGTTCTTTACGGCGATCTCCTTAAAGAGCGGGTCCGGCTGCAGATCCCTGCAGAAAACAAAGGCCGGGGTAGTGGGCACGATGACCTTTTCATAGATCTCCCGCTTCTTATCCTCCGGCATCTGCTGCATATAGGAGTATTCAACAAAGCCTACGATCTCCAGACGGGTGGCATCATAATGCTCCAGATAGCCTGCCAGCTGCAGGGCGGGACGGTTGATATCCGGCTGTGTGATGCGGATCTGTCTGGCATCGATCTCGTCGGTAAGATTGGTCAGCTTCTGTTTGTCGATCAGGCGCTGAAGACTGATACTGGACATGGATACTCCTCCTTTTTTTGTGCTTGATTTTTCGTGTATTGTTTTTGATTATATCGTTTTAGTGTTTCTTTATCAAGTCATTCATGCAGCTGCTGCCACAGGCTTTCCGCAACAGGCCCGGGCAGTCCCGCACGCTCCGCAAGTTCTTCCACGGTGGCGGATCGTATCTCTTCCAGGGAAGAAAAGGCGCGCATCAGGGCTTTACGCCGCGAAGGCCCGATCCCCTGGATATCGTCCAGCACGGAATGGGTCTGTTCCTTTGTACGCAGGGAACGGTGGTACTCGATGGCAAAACGGTGCACCTCGTCCTGGATGCGGGTAAGCAGTTTGAAAGCCTCCCCGTGACTGTCAATGGGCAGCTCCGTATTGTTGAAATACAGGCCCCTGGTGCGGTGATGATCGTCCTTCACCATCCCGCAGACGGGTATATCCAGGGAAAGCTCCTTAAGTACTTCCAGGGCAATGTTCACCTGTCCTCTTCCGCCGTCCATCAGTATGATATCGGGAAAGACATCAAAGTGACCGTTTGCGGCATTATCCTCTCTCTCCTTTAAGCCGTGGGTAAAGCGCCGTGTAAGCACCTCCCGCATGGAGGAATAATCGTCCGGCCCCTGTACCGTCCGTATACGGAATTTCCTGTAATCGCTGCGCTTCGGACGCCCCTCCTCGTATACCACCATGGAGCCCACATTCTCAAAGCCCGAGATATTGGAGATATCATAGCTCTCCATCCGTTTGAGTCCCGCCAGCCCCAGCAGCTCTTCCAGCTCCCTTACGGCCCCGGCGGTACGCTTCTCTTCTTTTTCGTGTTTTTCCTTATCCTGTGTAAGGGCCAGACGGGCATTATCCGCCGCCAGCTCCGTAAGCTTCTCCTTCTGTCCGATCTTCGGTACCGTGATGTGCACACGGCTGCCTTTCTTGGCGGAAAGCCATTCTTCGATCAGCTCCGCATCTTCACATTCCCCGCCCAGCAGCAGTTCCCGCGGGATAAAGGGTGTTCCGCCATAGAACTGGCGTATGAAATCCGAAAGTATAGCCGCATCGCTCTCGCTCTCGCTGTTCTTCATAAAGAAGTGTTCCCTGCCTACCATACGGCCGGCCCGGACAAAAAAGACCTGTACCGCGGCATCTCTCTCGTCTCTTGCAAGAGCCAGGATATCCCGGTCTTCCTGCCTTGTATCTTCGATCTTCTGCTTCTCCGCGATGCTTTTCACATGCTCCAGCATATCCCGCCAGCGGGCCGCCTCTTCAAATTCACAGGCTTCGGAGGCCGCCTCCATGCGGCTTTTCAGCTCCGTCAGCACCGGGCCGTAGTTTCCGCCCAGAAAATCCATGGCCTTATCCAGGCGCTCCGCATACTCCGTGCGGCTTACCTTTCCGGAGATGCAGGGGCCGCAGCAGGCTCCGATATGATAGTTCAGACAGGGACGTTCCTTTCCGATATCCTTCGGAAGACGACGGTTACAATCCCGCAGGCCGTACAGCTTGTTGATCAGATCCACGGTCTCCCGCACGGAATACGCACTGGTATAGGGCCCGAAATAACGGGACTTGTCCTTCTTTACCAGACGGGTCAGGAAGATGCGGGGGTAGGCCTCTCCAAGGGTCACCTTGATGTAGGGATAGGTCTTGTCATCCCGCAGCATGGTATTATAAGGAGGACGGTGCTCCTTGATCAGGTCATTCTCCAGCACCAGAGCCTCCAGCTCACTGTCGGTGACGATGTACTCAAAACGCCGGATCAGGCTCACCATACGGTCGATCTTGGGCCCCCGGCCGATGTTATCGCGAAAATAAGACCGCACCCGATTGCTCAGGTTCACGGCCTTACCCACATAAAGTATGCAGTCATTGGCATCGCGCATGATATACACGCCCGGCCTTTTCGGCAGTTTTTTAAGTTCCTCGGCTATATCAGGATCCGCTGCCATTGCTGTCCGGTCCCTTATACATACGGTTCTTGAATTCATCGGCAAAGCTGCCGGACCTGTTCTCTGTATCCGAAGAAGCGGTCTCCGCAGGCTTCTCCCCTTCGTCTTCCGCTTCCTTTACCGCAGAGCTGTCACTGTCAGTCTGTCCCTCTCCGGGATCACCGGGCCCTAAAGATCCTGCGGGAACAGAAGTATCCCCGGGGGAAGGAAGAGGCTCAGCGGCAGTCTTCTTCCCTGCCTCGGCGGCGCTTTCCCGTCCGCGACGGACACTGATGATCTCCTTACCGTCTTCCGTATACTGCGGTCCCTCGGGTTCCGTTCCCCCGATGACACCTGCCTTATCCCCCTCCTTCTCGGGCAGGGGCAGGCCCTTTTCACGGCAGTAGATCTCCATGAATTCGCGGCCGGTGATGGTCTCCTGCTCGCAGAGATATTCGGCGATCTTGTCCATCAGGCTGCGGTTCTCGCTGAGCATGCGCTTTGCCTCGGCATAGCTGTCGGCGATGAGCTGCCGTACTTCCTTATCCACGGAAGCCGCCGTTTCATCGGCACAGTTCTGCACCAGGCTGCGGTTTAAGTATTCATCCTGTACGGTCTCCAGCCCCATCATTCCGAAGGCCGAGCTCATACCGAAACGGGTCACCATGGCTCTGGCGATCCGTGTTGCCTTTTCTATATCATTTGCCGCACCGGTGGTCACGGTATCAAAGACGATCTCCTCTGCGGCACGGCCGCCCAGCAGGCTGATCAGCTCACTCTGCAGCTCCTTCTTGGTCTGCATGAACTTCTCTTCCTCGGGATAGCTCAGCACGTAACCCAGAGTCCCCATGGTACGGGGGATGATGGTGATCTTCTGTACCGGCTCGGTATTCTTCATCAGGGCACTGATCAGGGCGTGACCCGTCTCGTGATAGCTCACGATCCTGCGCTCCTGTCTGGAAAGCACCCTGTCTTTCTTTTCCTTACCTACGCTCACCAGCTCCACCGCATCCAGCAGGTCCTTCTGGGAAACGTATTCGCGGCCCGCCTTTACCGCCAGGATGGCCGCCTCGTTGATCATATTGGCCAGGTCGGCACCCACGGCACCCACGGTAGCCAGACCGATCTCCTCCAGGTTCACGGTCTGATCCATCAGCACTTCCTTACTGTGTACCTTTAGGATCGCCACGCGGCCCTTCAGATCCGGCTCCTCCACGATGATGCGTCGGTCAAAACGGCCGGGACGCAGCAGGGCCTTATCCAGGATCTCCGGCCGGTTGGTGGCCGCCAGAAGGATGATGCCCTTTTTGGCATCAAAACCATCCATCTCCGCCAGCAGCTGGTTCAGAGTCTGTTCTCTTTCATCGTTGCCTCCGCCGTACTTGCTCTCACGGCTGCGGCCTATGGCATCGATCTCGTCGATGAAGATGATGCAGGGGGAATTCTTTTCCGCTTCCTTAAAGAGCTCACGCACACGGCTGGCACCCACGCCCACATAGAGCTCCACAAAATCGGAACCCGCCAGGGAGAAGAACGGTACTCCCGCTTCTCCTGCCACAGCCTTGGCCAGCAGGGTCTTACCTGTTCCGGGAGGGCCCACCAGAAGGGCGCCCTTGGGGATACGCGCACCGATCTTGGAATACTTTCCGGGATTATGCAGGAAATCCACGATCTCCACCAGGGATTCCTTGGCCTCATCCTCACCGGCCACATCCTTAAAGGTGATGCCGGTCTCTTTCCCTTCATAAACACGGGCATTGGAACGGCCTATGCCGAACATCCCGCCGCCGCTTCTCTCGATGCGCCGGAACAAAAAGCCCATGAGGATCCACAGCAGTATGATGGGCAGCACATAGGAAGCCACCAGGCTCAGGATCACTTTTCGCACATCTTCGATGCTGCTCTTTACCTCCACACCGGCAGCCAGCATGCGGTCCGTTAAAGTGGTGATATCCTCTGCAAGCCCCGTATAGAGTGTAGCTTCCGCATTCTCCTTCTGACGCCGGAAGCTTTCATTGGTCACGATGGAAACATGGTCATCCTCGATCAGGATGCTGTGCACCTTATTCTGCGACACCATGGAGAGGAATTCGTTATAGCTGATCTCCTCGCTGCTGCTGCCGCCGCGCCCCAAAAAGAAGCTGATGAGCATCAGCGCCAGCATGGTAACTACCAGAAAGGCCAGTATATTGGGGCCGCCGTGGCCGCTCCCTCCGGGACCTCCCTGCTTGTTATCCTTATTGTCGTTCGATTGATTATTGTTCTCCGGCATACTCTTCTCTCTTATCTGTGATAGAGTTTCTTGGTCTGATAATTGGGCTCGCAGGTGACATTCACTCCCAGCTTACGGAAGGTATTGCGGTCCACATGGGAAAGGATCACGCTGGTATGCGCCTCCAGCCCCCGCAGTTTCTTAAGCTGCTCCTGGGCAAGCGCCGCATTGGGATCCGAAACGCCGCACACCGCCAGGGCGATGAGCACTTCATCCGTATGCAGACGGGGGTTATGGCTACCCAGACTGCCCACCTTCAGATCCTGTATGGGATCGATGACCTCGGGACGGATCAGCTTCACTTCATCCGGCAGTCCGGCCAGCATCTTCAGCGCATTCAGAAGCAATGCTGCCGAAGCTCCCAGCAGATCTGTGGTACGTCCGGTAACGATGGTGCCGTCCGGCAGCTGCATGGCCGCCGCAGGCCCTCCGCTCATCTCGGCCTTCACCAGCGCCGCCCCTACCACAGGTCTGTCCTCACTGGTAACACCTGCCTGCTTCATCAGAAGCTCCAGCTTAAGTACCTCTTCCTCTTCCGCGCTGCCCTGCCGCTTACGGCACAGGGCATCATAGTAACGGCGGATGATCTCCTGTTTTGACGCCTGGCTCACGGCCTCGTCATCGATGATGGCATTGCCGGCCATGTTAACGCCCATATCCGTAGGAGATTTATACGGCGATTCGCCCATGATCTTTTCGAACATGGCGTTCAGCACCGGGAATATCTCCACATCCCGGTTATAGTTCACGGTCTTCTCCCCGTATGCCTCCAGATGGAACGGGTCGATCATGTTCACATCCGCCAGATCCGCGGTGGCTGCCTCATAGGCCAGGTTCACCGGATGCTTCAGGGGGATGTTCCAGATGGGGAAGGTTTCGTATTTTGCGTAACCCGCCTGCACCCCGCGTTTAAACTCGTGATAAAGCTGAGAAAGGCAGGTAGCCATCTTGCCGCTGCCGGGTCCCGGAGCCGTCACCACCACAAGGGAACGGGTGGTCTCGATATACTCGTTCTTTCCCAGGCCCTCATCGCTTACGATATACTGCACATTGGCGGGATAACCCGGAATGGTGTAATGCTTATAGACCTTGATCCCCAGGGTCTCCAGTTTTTTCTTATACGCCACGGCACTGGGCTGCTCCGCAAACTGGGTCAGCACCACGCTGCCCACATACAGGCCGTAATCCCGGAAGGCATCGATGAGACGCAGCACATCCATATCATAGGTGATGCCGTAATCCGCCCGCATCTTATTCTTTTCGATGTCGCCGGAATTGATGGCGATCACCACCTCCGCATCGTCCTTCATGGTGCTGAGCATGCGGATCTTGGAATCCGGCTGGAAGCCCGGCAGCACGCGGCTGGCGTGGAAATCATCGAAGAGCTTGCCGCCGAACTCCAGGTACAGCTTACCGCCGAAGCTCTTGATGCGCTCCCGTATGCGTTCACTCTGGAGCTGCAGATATTTGTCGTTGTCGAAACCTGTTTTCATGATATTTCTCCTTGCGGCGGTATATAGACCTTGACCGGCGGCGGACACATGTGTTCGCGCTCGGACTCAGCTCGCGCACGGATCTCGCTCGTAGCGGACGCTAAGCTCGCAAAACGGCCTGTCGGCCTGCTCGCTAAGCGCCGACGGCTCGATACGGTCCTCGCCGCGAAGCACATGCTGTCCTTGCCGGCAAAATAAATTACTCCAGATATTCGTCGATCGCCTTGGCGGCCGTTTTGCCGGCACCCATGGCGAGGATCACGGTGGCAGCGCCGGTCACGGCATCGCCGCCGGCGTATACACCCTTCTTGCTGGTGGCACCGGTAGCCTCCTCCGCCACGATGCAGCGGCGCTTATCGGTCTCCAGTCCCTTGGTGGTGCTGGAGATCAGCGGGTTGGGGCTGGTGCCCAGACTCATGATCACCGTATCCACATCGATGACAAATTCGCTGCCCGCGACTTCCACGGGACGGCGGCGGCCGCTTTCATCCGGCTCGCCCAGTTCCATGCGTATGCATTTGATCCCTTTAACCCAGCCCTTCTCATCCTCCAGGATCTCGGTAGGATTGGTGAGCAGATCAAAGATGATGCCCTCTTCCTTGGCGTGATGTACTTCCTCCACACGGGCAGGCAGCTCCGCCTCACTGCGGCGGTATACGATATGCACTTCGGCACCCAGGCGCAGAGCGGTACGTGCGGCATCCATGGCCACATTGCCGCCGCCTACCACGGCCACCTTTTTGCTCTTCATGATGGGAGTGGTGGAACTGGAGTCAAAGGCCTTCATCAGATTGCTGCGGGTTAAGTATTCGTTGGCGGAGAATACGCCGTTGGCATTCTCGCCGGGAATGCCCATGAACTTGGGCAGGCCCGCACCGGAACCGATGAACACCGCATCAAACTTCTCTTCCCCAAAGAGCTCGTCAATGGTGATGGACTTGCCGATGATCACGTCCTTTTCGATCTTCACCCCAAGACTCTTAACGTTCTCGATCTCTTTTTCCACTACGGCTTCCTTGGGCAGACGGAACTCGGGGATGCCGTATACCAGCACGCCGCCGGCCTTATGCAGAGCTTCGAAGATGGTCACATCGTAGCCCAGCTTTGCCAGATCCCCGGCGCAGGTAAGACCTGCAGGGCCGGAACCGATGACCGCCACCTTCTTGCCCTTCTTCTCCTTTGCGGGAGCGGGCTTGATGCCGTGCTCTCTGGCCCAGTCCGCCACAAAACGCTCCAACTTGCCGATGGACACCGCCTCGCCCTTCACCCCGCGGACACAGAGGCCTTCGCACTGGCTTTCCTGCGGGCACACACGGCCGCAGACTGCCGGAAGGGCACTGCTCTCGCTGATGATCTGATAAGCCGCTTCATGGTTGCCGGCCTTAACTTCCTGGATAAATGCCGGGATATTGATGCTCACGGGGCAGCCCTGTACACAGCGGGCATTCTTGCAGTTTAAGCAGCGCGTGCTTTCCGCCATGGCTTCCTCTTCATTATATCCAAGGCATACTTCGTCAAAATTCGTTGCACGGACCTTTGCGTCCTGTTCCCGCACGGGAACCTTCTTCATCATATCCACTTCGATCATGCCCGTGCCTCCTTTTCTTTCGCTTCCCATTCACGATACATACCGGAACGGCGCATAGCCTCGTCCCAGTTCACTTTATGTCCGTCAAATTCAGGTCCGTCCACGCAGGCAAACTTGGTCTTTCCTTCCACCGAGCAGCGGCAGGCTCCGCACATACCGGTTCCGTCCACCATGATGGGGTTCATGGAGACCACGGTGTGGATCCCCAGCTTTTCCGTAAGCGCGCAGACGAACTTCATCATGATCATGGGCCCGATGGATACGCAATGGTCGTATGCTTTTCCCTCTGCCGTTACCAGATCCTCCAGGCACTTGGTCACCATGCCCGTGCGGCCGTAGGAACCGTCATCGGTGGTGATGTAGAGGTTCGTCGCCACGCTCTTGAATTCCTCTTCCATGATCAGGATATCTTTATTCTTTGCGCCTATGATCACATCCGCGTCCACGCCGTGCTCCTTCAGCCATTTAACCTGAGGATACACAGGTGCGGTGCCGAGACCTCCGGCCACAAAGACGATCTTCTTTTTCTTTACTTCCTCGATATCATCCGTCACCAGATCCGAGGGCTGTCCCAGAGGTCCCACGAAATCCGCCAGACTGTCACCCGCCTTCATTTCAGACAGGATCTTCGTGCCCGCGCCGATGATCTGGACAACGATGGTAACGCTCCCCTTCTCACGATCATAATCGCAGATGGTCAGAGGAATACGCTCCGCCTCGTCATTGCTGCGAACGATCACAAACTGCCCCGGCAGACAGGCCCGGGCCACCATAGGTGCTTCCACATCCATACGAAAGATGGTGGGATTCAAAAATTGCATATTCAGGATCTTAAACATCAGGGTACCTCCGTAACAATAAAATCAAGATATTTTAGCACAGAAAAAAGAAAGAGGCAAGAAAACTATTCAGGCAATGTGGAAAAAGGTAATATCTTACTTTACTCCCGCGTAGATCAGGGCATCGATACTGGCTTCATAAAACTCCAGTCCGGGCAGGGCCCGCTCCACGATAAAACGCAGGCTGTTGGGATCGTCCGTAGGCGTAAAGAGATTACAGCCGTTGGGGAACATCTCGGCGATCACCGGTGTCAGGGTGAGATAACTCTCCGTAGAATCCAGGGCAGCTGCCCATACGGCCAGGGCATCATAGGCAAAGTGCCCGCCGGAAAGGTCTTTTTCATAGCATTTTTCAAAGGCATCATAAGCCAGATGCACCGGATCCACCATGCCGGGATCCAGCACCGAAAGCTGGGAACCGCACTTCACCGCACGGGCGGTATCGGCACCGGTAGCGTTGGTGATAAAGCACATGGGCACAGGGCAGTGATTAAAGGTAAAGATCGCAGCCTCCGTCACGCCGCCGCCGAAGCAGAAATTGAAATCCGTACCCTTGTCGGGATAGACACCGCCGTCGATCCAGATGGAATCCACGGTGGAAGCCACCAGCATATAGCCCTCGGGATCCGCCAGCAGATCGGCGATGTTCACAAGGAAACCGATGACCACGATACGTACCTTTTCCCCTTTCAGGGCATACTGGGTCAGCACGTTTTTATACTGATCCACGGAATCGGCACAGTTATAGGTGGCGCCGTCCCAGTAACGACCCGCCAGTCCCCAGGTGTAGATCTCATCGATGGGGATATCATCATGATGACCCTGTCCAACGGGTACATTGGGGAAACCGTCATAACACAGGCAGGCATGGATCCCACGGGGCACGCCTTCTCCCGGGCCGGAGCCCATGGCTCCCACTATATTGATCTTGCCCAGCTTTGCAAGGGAAGTAGCCACACGGAGAGCTGCCACGTCATCCGCGTCCGTGGTGAAATCCGTGTCGATGATCATGTTGATGGGCTTGGGTTTTTTGGGCTTTTTCGCCTCATCCTCGGAAGCGGAATCCTCCGAGACGCTATCTTCCGAAACAGAATCCTCGGAAACGGAATCTTCGGAAACAGAGTCATCCGAAACACTGTCCTCCGAGACCGTATCCTCCGAAACCGTGTCCGCAGAAAGGGTATTTACCGAAACAGGCTCCGGAGCACTGTCCTCCGGGGTAACCTGCACATTTTCCGATGCACTCTCCACGGGGGGGGCGGGCACAGCTTCCCGTGTCGCTCCGCAGGAAAGCAACAGGCTCACAGTCAGTATAAGTAAGATCGGAAACGACATTTTTCTCATAAGAGTTATCTTAACACAGCAAGCCGGAGGAAACAAGAATTTTTTATGTAAACCGCATCCCCGATCCCGAAATACGGTAAAGGAACATTGACTCAGTGCCGCGAAAAGAGTATAATTTACCGGCATACTATGTGATACTGCAACTATTGGAACAGACTCCGAATAAGGCAAAGATAATGTTCGATAAGTTCGATAACGAAACAAGTAATTCATACGAAGAAACAAACGATACCGTCGAATCACGCTATATGAACGAGGGTTCCCGTGCCGCCGCACCTGCCAGGAGGGGAGCCCGTTTTTCCGTCAGCAATTCCGTTCCCTACGGTTCCGAAAACGGAGGGCTCCTGGACTGGTTCAGGGATAAATTCAGCGGGGACGACAACGAAGAAGAGGATCCCTTCGAAGATAATGACGAAGATGAACTCAGCGAGTTTTCGGAAGACGGATCCTATGATTTTGAATCTGCCCATAAAATACTGGTCCGGACATCCACGGATATTTTAAGCTCCTTTAAGGGAGAGGGAAAGACCGACAGCGCCGAGATGACCGAGGTCAAAAGATCCCTCAGACAACTGCTGGCTTCTCTTTCCAAAAATGTTCCGCGGCTCTATCAGACCTTCATGGTCTCTCTTACCCGTATCAATTCCGAATACGAGGACGCTATTGCCGCCTGCGATGCCTATATCTCGCATATAAAGAGCGGGAGAAAAGGTATCCTGAGCCTTGGAAAGGAACGGCTTTCCATGGTGGAGTCCATCCGCTCACTGATCACCCGGGAATATAAGGCCTTCGCTCCTACGGCAAAGGCACACTTCAAGGATCTGGAAGAGGCGGACGACATGGAATGGGAAGATTTCATCTCCAAGGTCGAAACGGATTCGGTGGATCTTACGAAGACCAAAACCGCAGGCAGTCAGGCTTCTCTTCTTTTAGTAAGGGATTCTGAGCAGAGCGGCAAAGAATTCATCAAGATCGAAGAAACGATGGCAGCGGATGACAGTAAGAGTTCCATCGTAGACAGCTTCCTGTCCTATAAGGGCGGAGCATCCATGTTTGGTCCTTTGATCCACGGGATCCAGGGATACTATGAAATCCATAAAGATGGCAAAAGTCCCGAATTCAATGTATTCTTCAGGAATCTCTGTATGGGATCCAGCGGGGGCATATATAGTGATGTGCTCGAGAATTATATCAATAAAGATGAAACGCTGAAAAAAATGTGGACACAGTTCAGCAGTTACAAGAACAAGATCGCTGCCGGAAACAGTGAAGCCCATACTGCATTTAATGAACGAGGCACAGCCATCTCCGATCGAAACGAAGCCACCAGCAGACTTGCGGACAAGCTCGGTATCGGTGATCTGATCGCCCGGTCGGAGACCCGTGTTTTTGATCAGGGGAACGGTTCCATCGCCAGAGCCAATGTGATGCAGGGAGCAAAGGGCATGTCCATGGAAAAATTCAAAGTCGCGGCCAAAAATGCGGAAAAAGAGGGCAAAAAAGTCCACATTCAGTATTCTCCCCAGTCTGTTATGCAGCTCTTTTCACTGGAGATCTTTGACTGGATCTGCGCACAGATCGACCGGCACGACGGTAACTATTTTGTAAGATATGAAGTACAGCCCAGGCCGGGAAAGAAGGGAGAAACACCAGAGGAGGACTGGGTCATCACCAGTGTCCAGGGAATCGATAACGATGCCGCTTTTGGTGTGCTTTCCTTTGAAGACATGCAGGCCGGGAGCGCATATAATAAATATCACTCTGTCCCCCTGTTTGATGCTGCCGTTAAGGGCGATATCAAGAGAGGCGTTCTGACGATCACTTTTCTTCCGGAATCCTTCTACAAACGTCTTCTCGAATATACACCCTATGAAGCAACCGCTGATCTGGTGGATACCAGAAGCCGCGCGGAACTGAAATCGCTGGAAGAAAGAATGGGCCAGGTTGTGGATGCTGTGAGAGAACAGGTTGAACTGGGAAATATCACGATCATCAAGGACGGAGATACCGAAGCCATGAACGCCGCCTTTGAAAGCTTAAGAGACCGGGCATCCCATAAAGAGACCACACCCATGAGCGAGCTGTGGAACAAACCTATCGAAGAAGGCGTGCAGTGGAAATTCCTTAAAAGAGAGGAAGAAAAATAAGCCATACGGGACTGTTACGGTTCTTTATCATTTCCGATCTTCAAAAAACTTTACCCTGCTACATATCCCGAAACATCATACCCCCGGCATTTAAACGTATAGAAAAAAATGGCGGGGTAAAAAAGTTCTTGACATATTATCATTTTGATTATATGATTAGCTCACAGCACTGATATAATCATTTTGATAATATGAAAGGAGGGCAACTCATGAATGAAATGTTCAACGGAATGCTGGGAAAGATCGCACCGGGAATGTGCAGGTTATCCATGGACGGCGGGATCGCCATCAAAACTTCCAACGGATACCGGACCTACGACAGCAAGTCGGGAAGACTCACAAACTGCAGCAGCTTTGTATTTGATCTCGGAGAAGAATTCTTCTTCGTGATCCCCACCAACCGGGTAAAGCCGGGAGATATCATCCTGGCGAACGGAAAACCGAAATGCGTGATCGAAGCCGAAAAAGACAGGATCTGTGCCCTGAATTATGAAGACTCCACCGTAGAGCAGATCATGCCGGAGAGATACATCTTCATGGGAAACACCTACTTCTATGGCAAAGTGGTATCCATGTTCGGGAACGGAACAAAGAAGGGTAAGAATCCCGGACGGCTCATGCGCTTTATGATGCTCTCCCAGATGATGAAAGGCAAAGGAGGCGAATCCTCCAATCTCCTGCCGCTGCTTATGATGAGCGGAGGTATGGGAAACGATCTTTTCGAAGGACTCTTCGAAGAGGAAGGGGCAGAAGCTGAAGAAGAAGTCGATGATCGATGAAACATTCAGATCAGCAACAGGTACTCAGGTACCGGAAAGGAGAAGCTTATGGGATGCGGAACATGGAAAACAGAAACCTTCAGAGAATATTCCAGAAGATTGGGAAGGACCGTGGGAGCGAGCGGCAGCCTGAGCGGTAACCTCAGCAACCAGCAGCTCTTCACTGCCAGGACCATGGATCCGAAACTGGATCCGAGGGATGTTTGCAGGGAATGCTGCGATACGGAAGAACATCCCGCAACGATCCCGGTGATACTGGCACTGGATGTGACCGGATCCATGGGACAGGCCGCTGTTGAAGTGGCCAAGCAGCTGAATGTCATCATGACCGGCCTGTATACGAAGGTGAAGGATGTGGAGTTCATGGTGATGGGGATCGGGGATCTGGCTTATGACCGCTGCCCCCTGCAGGTGACACAGTTTGAATCGGACATCCGTATCGCCGAACAGCTCGACAAGCTTTACTTTGAATTCGGCGGCGGCGGAAATTCCTACGAATCTTACACGGCTGCCTGGTACTTCGGCACCGAGCATGTAAAACTTGATGCCTGGAAACGCGGACAGAAGGGCATCATCATCACCATGGGGGACGAGGGGCTGAATCCCTATCTTCCGGGAGAAAGACTCAGCGAAGTAACGGGAAGACCTTTAAGGGCAGACGTGGAGACCACGGAGCTTTATGACAGGGTGCTTGAAAAATACGATGTCTATCACCTTTTTGTCTGTCACGGAGGCCGTCAGCCGGAAGGCTATATACGCAGCTGGAAGGAGCTGATGGATGACGAACACTTCAAAGTAACGGACATCGCGGGGATCGCGGACACCATCATCCGTATCGTAAGCGCGCGGGCGGAAAGCACTGCCCGGGAAGGACGTATCCGCACAGTGGAAGCAATGCCCGAGATCTGCTGGTAAAACGATCTGCCGGTCCGGAACAGCTCCATATTCCGGGCCGGCCTGTAAAAAAGTAAGATCCTGTCCGAAAGGGGGTACGCTATGAAAGAGATCAAGATCGTGATCGGTGCAAATTACGGAGATGAAGGAAAAGGACTCATGACGGATTACTTTGCCGACAGCTTCGTCTCTGCCGGAAGACCCGCCCTGGTCATCTTAAGCAACGGCGGCGCCCAGCGCGGCCATACCGTCACTACCCCCGAGGGGATAAGGCATGTATTTCATCACTTCGGTTCCGGCACACTGGCCGGTGCGGACAGCTGGCTGCCGCGATACTATATCGTTAATCCCATGATCTTCATGAACGAGTATGAAGAGCTGCTGAAAAAAACGAAGGGCCGGAACTTCCGTATCTTCATGGATCCGGAATGCCCCGTCACCACTCCCTTCGACATGATCACCAACCAGATCCTTGAAAGCCACAGAGGTTCAAAGCGTCACGGCAGCTGCGGTATAGGGATCTGGGAAACCCTGCTCCGTCAGGGCCCGGGGCTTGAAAAAATGTATGATATGTCTGATAATGAGTTGAAGGATCACCTCCTGGGGCCCTGCAGGGAACAGATGCGTAAACGTCTGAGGAAAGCAGGGATCGAAGAACTTCCGCCGGAATGGAAAGAGCTTACGGAAGATGAGGGCCTGATCGAAAACTACATCTTTGATCTGCGGCAGATGTGCGGCATAGCCGAACTTAAGGGCGGAGAGATCATGCGGGATTATGAACGCCTGATCTTCGAAAACGGACAGGGCCTGCTGCTGGACCGTTCCCGCAGGGAATATGGCTGTCACACCACTCCCAGCAACACCGGCCTGCGAAACCCGGCGGAACTGATCATCGAAAACTTAAAGGGCTGTGAAGCGTATGCGGAATGCTGCTACGTGAGCCGTACCTACCTTACGCGCCACGGTGCCGGCCCCTTTGCGGAGGAATGTGCAAAGGAAGAGATCAACCCCGGGATGAGGGATCTTACCAATGTTCCCAATCCGCATCAGGGTACGATACGATACGGTAAACCCGACAGAAAAAGCATCCTGCGCAGGATCCGGGAAGACTACGACAGCATGCGGCTTCCTGCCGGCTGCAGAAAGCGTATGACCGTCGCCGTGACCCATATCAACGAATACGTCTCCGATATCGCAAAAGCCGGAACTTACCTTTCCGATGGGGAAAGCAGAAAAAGCATATATTCAAACTGAAGGGAAACTGCCATGAAAAAACATGTGATGAGTGCGGAAGAAAAACGCTATCTTAAGAACTACGATATCTCCGCCTACGACCGTCCCTCCCTTACGGCGGATATGGCTGTATTTGCCATACTGACCGCCGGGGAGCAGCCGGAATACCGGAAGGATCCGGAAAAACGTCTGGGCGTGCTGCTGATACGCAGAGGCAACTTCCCTTATAAAGATCATTACGGCCTGCCGGGAGGCTTTGCCGCCAAAAAAGAGGCCATCGAGGAAACCGCGCAAAGGGAACTGAAAGAAGAGACCTCCGTGGATCACGCTTTTCTCGAGCCCTTCGGTATCTTCAGCCGTCCCGGCCGCGATCCCCGGGGCTGGATCATCTCCCAGGGCTTTCTGGCCTTGGTGGATGCGGAAAAATACCGTGTCCGGGCGGGCTCGGATGCCTGGGAAGCTGCCTGGTTTTACATCGATGTGGAAACGGAAGAGCTTACGAAGCATGTACGCAAAAGCAGCGCGGAGATCACAACCCTGTATCGTCTGAAGCTGGAAAAAGAAGATATAAAGCTCTCGGCGCTGGTAAAAGAAACACGCCGCTTTACGGAGCATCATGAAAAAACGGAGTACGAGATCCTGGAGGATGAAGGTCTTGCCTTTGACCACGCCGAGATCATCGTGAGGGCCTTTAAAGCCCTGCGGGACCGTACCGCACAGTCCGGACGCATCGTATTCGATCTTATGCCGGAATATTTTACACTCTACAGTCTGCAGGAAGCCCACGAGATCATCCTGGGCGAGAAGCTGCTGACACCAAACTTCCGCAGAAAGATGGCCCCCTACGTGATCGAGACCTCAAAAAGCGTAAGCGGAGCAGGCCATCGACCCGCAAAACTGTTTAAGCGGAACATGGAAGCCTTCTACTCCCCCAGCTTTGACTGAAGCTCTTTCTCAGGGTTTTTCTGCAACAAGGATACAGTTGGAATCGGGAAACACATCCGGATCAAGTGTCACCAGCGGACGAAGATGCTCCGGATATCCGGGCTCCAGGAAGGAATCGGCACGTATCATCTCTGCCCCCAGACTTTCCAGGAATTCTCTGTAGGCGTCGATGGTAAAATAGCCGAACTGTTCGTTCACTTCATGGCTGTAGGATTCCTGTCCCCAGGTATAGGTATAAAGAAATTCCCGGATAAAATCGGCACAGGCGCTGACCGTAAGACTTTCCTCTTCGATACGGATCTTCTTATCTTCCATATCCTTCAGGCCTTCAAAATCTCTCATGTAATTCCTGAAGAATTCCAGTCCGGAAGCTTCCTTAAACGTAAGCTTCATGATCTCATATGCCTTATCCTCGGGCATCTTTATGCCATCCCTTATCACGATCCGTCCGCCGGAGTTCAGGGATGCATAAGCATTCTTTAGGGCTGTCTTAACCACTTCGATGTTGAAGCGCCCTTCCTCTGTTTCCGTGTAGGAAAAGATCTCGTGGATGATGGAAGAAAAGATCACGGTATCTACCTTCTCTCCCTCCGAAGAAATGGGACCGTCTACAAAATTGTGACGCTGCACCGTCCAGCGATGCCCTTCGGAATGTTTCTTCTTATTCAGTATATCAATGACGTTCTCGGAGATATCCGTTCCGATCACGGTCTTATCCGGATATCTTTCCTCCAGCAGGTCAAGCAGAACACCGCCGCCGCTGCCTACATCCACCACCGTCTGCCCGCATACATAGTCTATGATGCTGTTCTTGGTAGACTCTTCCGAGCTGTTCATGGTGGCAAGATATTTTTCTTCGTTGTTCAGACGGTCGAATTCATCCCGCCGGAAACCGAACATATCGTAAAGAACGGTAATGCTCTTTTCAAAACTGAGCAGCCCGCATCTTTCGGCCTCCACACAGAAATCGATGAGTTTTTCGCAGACTCTTGAAAACTCAAAATCCACCAGAAGTGCACTTCCGCACTTTCTCACGGAAAGCGTGACATTCTCCACACTGCTGTCCCTTAAGTGTTTTTCGATGATACGCTTTTTATAGATATTGATATGCTTTTTTCCTTCGTAATCGTAATAAAGACTGTCCGAAAGGGGTTTGAAAGAAATATAACAGACATCCCGGCAGGCCTCTCCTTCCGGCAGGCGGGAAAGGATCCCGAAGATCTGTTCCGCATCAAAATCGGATAAGGCCGCTTCAAAATACCACAGTTCATAATGAGGGAGCAGTTTTTCCGCAAAGAGCCCGATCAGCTTTTCGGGAAGCTCCGTGAGCCCCGGAAGCAGCCTGCGGATACGCTCCTCCGCCGTAAACTCCTTAAGGTCTCCTTCCAGTATCCTGTCGATCAGAGCCAGTACGGCAGGGCGCACCCTCTCCCACAGCTCATCGGAAACGGCACGGATGATACATTCGTTCAGGATGGAAAGGATGGAAAACAGCCTTTCCTTTTCCACGCCCAGTTCCCGTAAGGGAGCGTTTTCCGAAACAGATACTTCCCCTCGAAGGCATTGTCCGATCATCCCGTGGGTGCGGATCAGTGTGTGGATCATCCCTCTGTCCGGGTCGCACGCACCTTCTTCTTCCATATAGATCTCGGCAGAAGCGATATTGTGAATATCCAGGGGATAGCCTTTTCCTTCCCATATGGCCCGGTCTCTGGCACTGCCGCCCTTTGCCACCTCCGACCAGCAAAGGACCTTACGGATCACTTCCATGTCGCCTGCGGAAAGAGAAGTGTTTCCTTCATAGCCCTCCAGGATCCTCAGGCTGCGCAGCACATAATCCAGGGTCTCATGACCGGTGATACCGGAGACGGTCTCCACACGCTCGATGTTCACCGCGCGGTTATCCGTGTAGTAAAGATACTGATACCACTTTTCGGAAGAATGATCCTTCATTTCACAGATCCCTTAATTGCTGAAGGGAAACATGGTGTCCAGCATGCGGAGGCTTTTGAAATCTCCTTTGGAGACGATGGAGCCGTCCATGAAACCGCCCTGGAAAGTCTTGCGGCCCTCCGTGATATCACGGAGCACAGACTCCTCCATCGTAAGTTCCACATCCGGATGTACCAGCTCTCCGTAATTGATCTCCAGCTGTTTTACATCCACGCGAAGGACCAGAGCCTTATCTTTCCCTTTGATATTGAATTTGTATTTCAGATGCACAGCGGACTGGGGACGGAACGCCGCACGGAAAGCTTCCGAAAGATCGCCGGAGGATTCGGTTCCCTGGCTTTTTTCGTTCAGTTTTCCCTTGAACAGATCTGCCAGCTCCCGTATGTCTTCCTTCTGCTTCGCCACATAATGTTCATCGGAAGCATACTCGGAGAGCTGCTCCGTTTCCTGCTGGGTAAGGGTGGTGTTGCGGGTCTTGTAGGTAGCCTTGCGAACGGCCATCACACTTACGGGAAGACTCTGCTGCCGCTGCTTTACCGCACGGTAGATATTCTCGGCCGCCTTTTCCACCAGCTTTCTGTAGGCTTCGTTATTCTCCAGCTCTGCCGCCTCGGGCATATAAGCCGAAATACCGGGGCAGACGATGCCGCCCAGGCTCTGCCAGGCATTGGCCAGATCCAGCTCCGCCTCTTTTTCACCGTAGGTGGTGCTCATGATCACCGGAGCCATATAAAGCTGGCTGATATGCTCCTTGTCACCGTACAGCCAGCAGGCATCCAGCAGGCTCATCATGGGTCCTCCCACGCCGTGCCATTCCACGGTGGACGCCAGGATCACAGCATCTGCCTCCTTCATGGTCTGGGGCAGGGTCGTGATACTGCTCTTCTGCTCAAAAAGGTCATACTTCGTGACCCGCACATTCAGCTCATCCAGTACATTCATGATCAGCTTCACCGCCACCAGGGTGGGATCACCGATGAGCCCTCTTCCTCCGTAATAGATATTGATCTTCATTGCTTCCTCTCATTCCGAAGGGAACGTTTTCCCTTCCAGGTGATTATGATATACAGGCCCGTGGAAAGCAGGCCCGTCAGAAAACCGCCCAGATGTGCCATGTAATCTATACCCGAATCCAGACTGCCTCCGTAAAACAAAAGGAGCAGCGCGATGAGGATGCGGTTGTAAAACTGTATGGACTTCCATTCCCGCTTCAGCAGCATCCAGGCGATGAGCCCGCCCATGATGCCGTAGATGGCGCCGCTGGCACCGATGGAGATATATTCCTCTCCCCGCCGGAACTGCTGTATCACCGAAAGCAGCCCTCCTCCAAGGCCCGATAGCACATAGAGTCCGAAGAATGCCCCCCGGTGCATGCGTTCCTCCATCATACTGCCTCCGGCGTAGAGCATGAGCATATTGCCTGCCAGATGAGGCAGGGAGGCATGCAGGAACATATAGGAAAACAGACGGTACCACTGTCCGGAACTCCTCATGATATCCAGAGTCAGGCCGTAATCGTCCGTATCAAATATCTGCATACTGCTTAAGATATACATGAGGGCATTTACAAGCACCAGGCCCAGTGTCACCCAGGAAAGCTCCTTGTCCGAAGGCTGAGCGGTGCTGCGTATCACGGGACGTCCGTCCGGCCCCTGAACAGCCGGAGCCCGGTCTATGGCGGAATGCGTCTGTCCGGCTTCGTCGATGTTCAGCTCCGGCAGCTGCATATAAAGCCCGTTCTCCTTAAGCTGGCTGTCCAGTGCACCGCGGAGACCGTAAAAATCCTCCGGCGCTTCCGGCGGAACAAAGAGCCGTACCCCCAGGCTTCCTCCCGTTTCGGGATCCGTATTGGCATCGTCGATCACATACCATACCTGATCCACCCAGGAGCTGTCCTCCTGTGTATCTTCCGATTCTTCCACTCCATGGCCGTCCACTCCGGGTATCAGCCGGCCCACGCCCAATGCGTTGGTACATACCAGTTTCAGGAAATGGATATCCTTCCCTCTCCCGTAGGAAAGCGGTCCCTTATGGGCATCCAGAAAAGCCTGCATCTGTACGGCAGTGCTGGTGGCATGGCGTTCATCAAAACAGCAGACAACATTCACACAGTAGTTTTCTTCCGAAACAAAGCTTAAATAGCGCTGGTCCAGAGAACACATATACAAACGGAAGCCCTTCTCCCGCAGAAAATCATTCAGTGTTTTCATACGATCCCTCTCTTTGCCCGGGACGATACACAGCTCTTCTTCATCTGCATACCTCCGGGAGACGGAATTCCTTCACATACTTTATGAAAGCATCACCCGGTACGGGCTTGGAGAAATAGTAGCCCTGGAAATAATCGCATTTCAGATCCAGGAGCTTGCGTATCTGTTCCTCCGTCTCCACGCCCTCCATGACAACCTTCATATGCAGGCGCTTGGCCATACGGAAAGTATTGCGCAGGATGATATCGGCCTTCTCGTTATCCTGGGCACTCCAGAGTATGGACTTGTCGACCTTCATGATCATAAAAGGCAGATTGTACAGGTAAGAGATATTCGAATATCCCGTACCGTAATCATCCAGGGAGAGGTTCACGCCGTGAAGTTCAAAATGCACGATATTCCGGTTCACTTCAACATTCGCGGTAAGAGCCGAGGTCTCGGTGATCTCGAAATTGATGCGGTCACTGCTCAGCTTATACTCCTGCATGATATCCAGGAACTCCTCCGCCAGCTTATTCTGCATACACTGTACGGCAGAAAGGTTCACCTCGATATACTCGATCCCAATCTCGTCCAGATGATTCTCGGAATAGAAACGGCACACCTCACGGAATACGAACTCCCCTATACGAAGGATATAGCCTTCCCTTTCCGCCAGACGTATCAGAGGCTCGGGCGGGACAAAACCGTATTCCGGATCATAAAGACGCAGCAGCGCTTCTGCCGCCACCACTCTCTTCTTCTCAGTTGAATAGATCGGCTGGTAATAAACCTTGAAGCTGTCCTCTTCCAGCCCCCGCCGTATGGCGGCCAGCATCAGTTCCTCATCATCCTCCTTAAGGATATCGGCGGCACTGAACAGCTTTTCCGCCTCCAGCGTCTTGTGATAGATATTCTTGACTAGCTTCCTGAGCGTTTCGATATTCGGGACGTCCCCGGGACATTCAGCTGTAACATAACTCACCGTGAGCATACTTTCCAGCAGTCCGCTGCGCCAGGGCTCTTTAAAACGTTCCCGTATCTCGTGGAGCAGACTGTCACGCTCCATCTTATCCTTAACCGCGAATTTCACCACCAGCATATCGTTATCCAGCTGAAAGACCGTCGCACCTCTCTTCAGCTGGAACAGAAACGCTACAGGATGCCGCACAAACTGTTCCGCATCCTCCGGCCCCAGGGAATCCACCAGCACCGAATGATCCAGAAGCTTTATAAAGACCAGGAAAAAGCTTTTCCCCCGTTCAAAATCATGCTCGGCGGAGGTGAAAAGGAAACGCCGCTTCATGGCATCGCTGCCGTCAAATATCTCTTCCGGACGCTGCACGCTCATCAGCATTTCCAACATTACCAGAGAAGCGGCAAGGCAGATGAAGCGGTAATCCGGGAATATCACCTGCAAACCCAGCGTCACAAGAAGGAACATGCCAGTCCCGAGAATATGAATCAGCCGTATACGGTCCTGATTACGGTGATAGCGTATCCCGATGATATTACACAGGATGATCAGGTAAAGTATACATACCAGCAGAAAGATCTGCAGCACCGGATGGCTCTGGAAGGTACAGGCCTCTTCCCCGACAGCGGCACTCCTGCATGCAAAGATGATGATCATGATCCACTGTATCGGGATGGGTACATATATCGCCAGAAGCCAGTTCGCATTCAGCTTCAGGTCGAGGCTGCATACGCATAGCAGATATACCGTAAAGATCGTGCCGATGAACATCGTAACACCCAGGTCCAGGACATACATCGTATATATCATGCCCTGAGTGGCCACAAAAGGATAGTGATGATAGATCCCGCAAAGCACATCCAGGGTAGCCGTAAGCAGGAGCACGATCAGCGTGGAATAGTACACACGATAGCTGGCGAGCATCCCGTTGCGTTTCCTCTGGAAATAGACCATGAGGATGATGAGGATGGAGATGGCAACAAAGTCAAACGAAAGCTCGACGCTCATGCACCCTCACCCCCTTCCGTACCGGACAGCTCCTGCAGAAGCTTCAGGAATTCCTCTTCCTGCAGCTGCTCATAGAAATAGTTTCCACGGGCCAGATCACAGGCCATATCCTTGATCATCCGGAAGACATTCTCATCATCGATACCTTCCACAACCGTCATCAGGTTCAGCTCTCTGGCCATGGTAAGGGTGGAATCCATGGTGATACGTGCCTTCTCGTTACCCAGTGCCGAACGGATCACACTGCGGTTGATACGCATAAAGGAAAAGGGCAGTTCAAAGCTGGAACTGATACTGGTAAAGCCCGAGCCGTAATCTTCAAGACAGAAGCGTACGCCCTGCTGTTCCAGGGCATTGATGCTTTCCTTAAAACGCGGAGTTGCGGTGGATACCGTATATTCCGAAAGCAGCAGAACGATCTGGTTTGTATCTACGCCGTATTTGGCTATGATCTCCTGCAGACGGTCCATCAGGCGGTACTGCAGACACATGGCGGGATGCAGACGTACCGCCAGACAGCGTATGCCCAGCTTCGAAGCATCCTGCTCGCTTAAGAAGCGGCAGGCCCGGTCAAAGATCAGCTCTCCCAGCTGCTGCACATGTCCGCTGCGCTCCGCAAAGCGGAACAGTTCATCATCATAAACATAGCCCAGATCCTCATCGAAGAAGCGCAGGCTGATCTCGGCGGAAACGATGCGCTCCAGAGCAAAGGAATAGGCCGGGGTAAAACGGAACTCAAAATTTTTCTTTTCCATGGCACGGACCAGGGCCGCATTGATCTCGCGGTTCCTCTTGATCGCGTCCAGATCAAAATCCGAAGTCATCATCACCCGGTTCTCGTT
Organism: Lachnospiraceae bacterium; assembly: GCA_017552715.1. Taxonomy (GTDB): domain Bacteria; phylum Bacillota; class Clostridia; order Lachnospirales; family Lachnospiraceae; genus NK4A136. Next base: position 22,430 of record JAFZOW010000070.1, on the reverse strand, counting down.
CCTGCTCCGGGCAAAACGGTTCATCACACCCTGCAGTATGGTATCGTCCGTGATCTCACTGGGCAGGATGATCCTCAGCAGACGGGGCGTGATGTTTATCTCTTCATCCTCCGCCGTCCAGCTGTTCTTAAAACGCTTCTCTATACCCCGGATCATCTCCCCCACTTCGCCGGGACGGGGTTGGATCACTTCCAGGGCGAAACAGTTTTTCTCGATACGGTACAGCTCTATGTTCGAATCCAGAGAGGACAGATATCTTCCGATATTCCGAAGGAGCTTCAGGCTTTTCTCGTTACCGTAACGATGATCAATATCCTGCAGATCCGGGAGCAGCAGCCCCACGATATCAAAACGCTTTCTTGCAAGAAGATTATATTTCATACGCTCATTAAAAGCGCTGCGGGTAAGCATGTTCAGTTCGGCATCGATCTGCTCCGAGGGGTTCTGGATAAAGAGGAAGAGGATCACGGAACATACACTTTCCATACAGACCTCCACCTTCATCTCCGGGAGCACATACTGGATCAGCGTACTCAGAAAACCCAGCCCCATCACCAGCAGGATCATGCCGCGCCGCTTTGCCGAAAAGCTGCGGCGGTAGCGGACCAGCACATAAAAGATCAGGAACGAATAATACAAAAAGCATATATAACCGATGTACAGAAATCGTCCCCTGTGATATACACCCTGTTCATCGATCTCATAGATCAGCCGGGTAGCGGGAGCGGAAAGAAGAAGCAGGAGATAAAGAGTGACCGGCGTAAGAATTGCAAGCCGGGAAAAATGCCCCAGCTCCCGCCAGATCTTAACGGTGCCGTATAGATACATGAACATGAACAGCACCACCAGGATATGGGTAATAAAATATATCTGCGTAAACAGATATGCCACCCAGACCGGATAAGGATCCAGTACCAGATGGCTCAGCCACAGAAACACGACGGCCAGACCCGTGATGCCGTTGTCCACTGCAAGCAGGAGGAACATCCGCCCCTGATAGTCTGACACGCGGTTCTGTCTGCAAAAATTGTAAACGACCTCGAGGGTGATCAGCACCGACGCGATCGCAAAAGCCGCTTCATAGGTCAAGTTTCTTTTCCTTCGATCGTCCGCGGCGGCGTGTATCCCTCCGCTGCGGCTTCGGCCGGACAGCACGGTCGTAAGACAGGTGGCCGTTCTTTAATTCCTCCGGCAGGTATTCCAACACCCTTGCAGTATACCAGGCATCACCGTATGCCCGGTGAAAGGGTACTTCCATGGGAAGCTCCAGTTCTTTGACCGCCGTTTCCAATGAACGGCTCTGGGCCGTATTCCCGATATGAATACCGTACAGGCGCTGCACATTGATGTAGGGGACAGGATCCTCCGAAAGCTGAGTCATGTTATAGAATTTCATATTGCGGCGAAGCTCCGCCACGTCCTGACTTCCCCAGGTGCACCACAGAGGATCTTCACCGCACCATTCAAGAAACTCAGATGCAGCCCGAGGGAAGAGCCGTCCTCCGGACAACTCTCCCCTCTTAAGATCCAGCATTTTTCTGATTCGCCAGTTGATCTGGTGGTATACCTGCGGGCGTACCAGCTGATCATAACGGTCCACTATCTGAAAATCTTCATCCAGCTTGACCGCTCCGATCTCGATTATCTCGAAAGCCAGCGCCCGCTCCGCAGTAGGTTTTCCGTCCTGCGGCTGGTTCCACTCCAGGTCAAAAACAATGTAGTTCATTAAACACTTACTTTATACCTTGTCGTTATCGTCAAAAGGATCTCCGCACTGCGGGCAGAACTTAGGCGGATTGTGAGGATCCGCGGGCTCCCAGCCGCACTTATCGCACTTGTAGAGCGGAGCTCCCGCGGGCTTCGGCTTGCCGCAGTTAGCGCAGAACTTGCCCTTGTTCACGGCGCCGCATTCGCAGGTCCAGCCTGCATCATCCGGGGTAGCATTCGGCATGGGCTTGCCGCAGTTGGAGCAGAACTTGCCCACGTTACCGCTGGTGCCGCATTCGCAGGTCCAGCCTGCCGCTGCGGGTGCGGGAGCTGCTGCAGGAGCGGGAGCAGGAGCTGCCTGCTGCATCTGCTGCTGCTGAAGCTGCTGTGCGTTCTGCATGAAAGCCTGGGGATTCATAGCCCCGGCAGCGTTCTGCATCATGTTCATGCCCATGAAGCCCATCATCGCGCCGTTGGGATTGTTGGCCGCATTTACCAGAGCCTGGTTGTAAGCGGTGGCGCTGGCAGCGTTCAGCATGCCCGGGTTCATCATAACGGCCTGCTTCTGGAAATCCTGCAGAGCCTTCTTGTCTTCCTCGGGGATGGTAACGCTCTCGATGGCCAGGGATACGATGGAGATACCGCGTCCCTTGCTCCACTTGTCGGACAGATAATTGTTCATACGGTCCGTCATATCCTGGGCATGTGCCGGGATCTGATTGGGACGGAGCTCCAGATCTGCCAGACTGGGAACTACGTTGATCATTGCCGAAGAGAACTCTGCCTTCAGGGTGCTGTCGATCTTGTCCCTGCGATAGGAACCTTCGATATTACCGCACACGTTGGTGTAGAAAAGCAGAGGATCGGTGATACGATAGGAATATGTGCCGTGGATACGCAGGCTGGTATCCATATCCAGACCTACCTTGGAATCCACGATACGGAATTCAATGGGCTGGGCGGTTCCGAACTTGTTGTCCAGGATCTCCAGCATATTGAAATAATAAACCTTCTGAGTACGTGCTGCCATGCCGCCAAAGCTGAAACGGGACCATGCATCCTTCATGCTGTCCACAAAGCTCTGACCAAGGCTGCCCGCGAAAACAGAGGGCGAAGAGCTGTTGTCGTACTGGAAAGCGCCGGGCTCGGCACTGACTTCCACGATCTTGCCCTGATCTACGATGATCATGCACTGACCATCTGCTACAGTGATGATGGAGCCGTTGGTGATCACGTTCTCCTCACCCTTGGTGTTGGAGGAACGGCCGTTCACTTTCTTCTGGCCTTCCACCAGCAGATACTGGGGGTCAATAGCCGGGCAGTAGAAATACTCTTTCCACTGATCTGCCAGTGTACCTCCGATCGCACCCATTGCTGCCTGAATAAGTCCCATATCCTTCTCCTTTCTTGATGAGGGCTCGTCGGCCCAACTGCCATATATTATCTCATATTCAGCGCTTTTCCGCAAGCTTTTTGCATTATGCCTTCACATCTCCATACCCCTGATCATTCAACAGAATTCCTTCAATGCTTTGCATAGAGGATATCCCGTGAGGGCGAGCTTGCGGATCCCGGGTTTTACGGCGATCCTTGTCGCAGCAAAGCTGCCCTGGATTACCCGGATCGCATCAGATCGGAGCTCAGGCCTTTGCGGCCTGGACTCCGATCTGATAGTAGTCAAAACCGTTGCGGTTAGCCACCCTTGCACCGTAGATATTCCGCCCGTCAAAGATCACGGGGGTGCGGAGCAGGCTCTTAATCTCCTCGAAGTCCGGGCTGCGGAACTCTTTCCATTCCGTTGCAAGGATCAGGCCGTCGGCATCCTTCAGGGCATCATACTTGCGCTCCACGTAGCTCACGGCATCATTTCCCTTAAGGTAGCAGTTCTTTGCTTCCTCCATTGCCTTGGGATCATAGGCCACGATCTTTGCCCCGGCCGCCGTCAGATCCTCCACGATGGTTATGGCACTGGCTTCACGCATATCGTCGGTATCGGGCTTGAAGGCCAGCCCCCATAAAGCAAAGGTTTTTCCACTTAAATCTTCCCCGAAATGCTCCTTCACCTTATCGGCGATCACATGCTTCTGAGCATAGTTCACTTCCTCCACCGCAGAAAGAAGCTTTGCCTCGTAACCGTATTCCGAAGCCGTCTTCACAAGGGCTTTCACATCCTTGGGGAAGCAGCTGCCGCCGTAGCCGCAGCCGGGATAAATGAAGGAATAACCGATACGCCGGTCGCTTCCGATGCCCTTGCGCACTTTATTGACATCCGCCCCCACCTGCTCGCAGATGCGGGAGATCTCGTTCATAAAGCTGATCTTGGTAGCCAGCATGGAATTGGCGGCATACTTCGTCATCTCGGCACTGGCGATATCCATCAGGATGAAATTCTCGGTATTCAGCACATAATGACGGTAAAGATCCCGCATCACCTCGGCCGCTTCCTCGTTATCGGTACCGATCACGATACGGTCAGGACGCATGCAGTCGTTCACCGCAGTGCCTTCTTTCAGGAATTCGGGATTGGAGATCACATCAAAGGTAAGATCCGAGCCGCGTGCATCCAGTTCCTTCTGAATGGCTTCCCGTACCTTACCGGCGGTACCCACGGGCACCGTGGACTTGTCGATGACATACATGTGACGGCTCATGTTCTCGCCGATGCTCTTGGCCACAGCCAGCACATACTGCAGATCCGCGCTGCCGTCCTCTCCCATGGGCGTGCCTACCGCTATAAAACAGATATTACAGCGATCCAGTGCCTCTTTGATACGGGTCGTAAAGTTCAGGGCTCCGGATTCATGGTTTTTCTTCACCATGTCGGCCAGCCCCGGCTCGTAGATGGGGATCTCTCCGGCCTTCAGACGCTCGATCTTTTTCTCATCCACGTCCACGCACCACACTTCGTTACCCATATCGGAAAAACAGGTACCTGTCACCAGGCCCACATATCCCGTTCCGATCACTGCTACTCTCATTTTTCATTTCCTCCTTCCGATAAAGGACCGGCCGGAACGTTACTTCCCGGGCCGCCCTTTCCATTCTCGCGGTCTAAGTTGTAAGATGTATAAGTTTACCACGGAAATCTCCGGGCATATAATGGATCATAAGGCCGGCATACATCAGGCTGTCCCCGTGGGCCTCGCCCTCCTCCCAGCGATACAGCCGCTCCGGATCCAGACCGGCCAGCTTCAGCCCCATCCAGTATTTATTCGGCACGTTCTTTACCTGCAGGAAGCTGACCAGAGCTTCACTCTTATCCCGGCTCACCACCATCCAGGCATCCACGGCTCCGTTTTCGCCATAACTCTCCAGACGGTAGTAATCCCCCTGCGCGATGAGCATATGATATTTTTTATACAGCTCTACCTGACCGGGGATACGGGCCCTGTCCTCCGCAGGGATACGGGTGATATCCAGTTCGTAACCAAAGGTCCCAGCCAGCGCCACCTGCCCTCTTGTCTCAAAGGGCGTACTGCGTCCCGTTATATGGTTCGGGCAGTCACTCACATGGGCTCCCATGCAGGAGAGAGGGTAGACCAGAGCCGTACCTTCCTGTATGGCCAGACGTTCGATGGCATCGGTATCGTCGGAACACCAGATCTGCGGACTGTAGTAGAGCATGCCGGCATCGAAGCGGCCGCCGCCTCCCGAGCAGTTCTCCAGAAGCAGCTCCGGATAACGCTTTATCAGTTTTTCCTGCAGAGCATACACAGCCAGCATATAACGGTGGGAGAACTCGCCCATGCGCTCCGGCGGAAGCTCAAGGCTCCCCAGATCCGAAAGAGGACGGTTCATATCCCACTTCACATATTCGATATTGGCGGAATCCAGCACCTCCGTCAGGCAGCGGAACACATGCTCCGATACCTCGGGCCGGGTCAGATCCAGCACATACTGGTTACGGCCCAGACCGGCTTTTCTGCCGGGCACGGCAATGGCCCAGTCGGGATGGGCACGGTACAGTTCGGAATCGGGGCTGACCATCTCCGGCTCGAACCAGATCCCGAACTTAAGGCCCAGGGCATTCACCCCGTCCACAAGCTTTTTCAGGCCGCCCTTTAGCTTTTCTTCATTGACCTGCCAGTCTCCAAGGGCCCTGTTATCGTCATAACGGTTCCCGAACCAGCCGTCGTCCATCACCAGCATCTCTATGCCGCTCTTTGCCGCTTCTTTGGCGATGGCCAAAAGCTTTTCGGAATCAAAATCAAAATAAGTCGCTTCCCAGTTGTTGATCAGTATGGGCCTGAGCCTGTCCTTCCATGCGGAACGGATCAGATGATCCCTGTACAGATCGTGGTATGTGCGGCTCATCCCGCCCAGTCCCTGCGCGGAATATACCAGCGCTGCCTCGGGGCAGGTGAAATGATCACCGGGCTCCAGCTTCCAGCAGAAATCTTCCGGATCGATCCCCGCCATCACACGGATGCGCTCGAAGGGATCTTTAAACACACCGGCCCGGAAATTCCCGGAATAACAGAGGGACAGGCCGTAAGCCTCGCCCTGCTCCTGCCGGCAATCCCCGGAAAGGACGGCAATAAAAGGATTATGCTGATGGGAACTTTCTCCCCTGCGGGAAAAAACTCCCTGATAGCCGTATGCCACGGGATTCCGCTGTATATGCCTCTCCCGGGCCCAGGCTCCGTTCAGGGTAAGCAGCTCGGCATCCGTCCTCCGTATCTCAAAAGCCACCGAAAGGGCACGCTCCAGATAAAGCGCATCTTTTCCTCCGTTCACCAGCTTTACACTGCGGATCAGGGCATCACTGTCTTCAAAGACGGAATAATACAGTTCCGCCTCCAGGCCGATAAGGGGATCCTTAAGCGTGATGATAAGGGTCTGCGCATTGTCCCCGAAAGTTGCCGGCAGTCCCTCAAGGGAAGGCTTTCCCTCCTCGATGCGGTGTCCGGAATAAAAAAGCTCACAGGCCGCATGCCCGCTCTCCGTCCGGACCCGCAGAGCCGTTTCCCGGAAATCCCCGCAGCCGCTGACCGGATATTCGAAAGGATAACTGTCGGTAAAGGTAAGCTTATCCCGGGGATTGGAAGAGGGCACTCCGCCCCAGTCCCCGATACTTGCCAGACTGCGCACATCGTCATCCGAGATGCGACGCCCGTAATATATTTGGGCCAGATAAGCGGGTTCATCCACCAGCGCACAGATATAACTGCTGTGCTGCGTATCCAGTTTGAACATCCGCCATTTTTCGATATACTTAATACGATCCATACAGATGATAAACCTCCAGCTGTTCTCTGAAACTCTCGGCATCCGAAAATTCAGCGTTCCCGCGGATATCCGCCTTCAGCGCCCGGATCAGGCGGGGCTTTCCCTTATGCAGGGAGAAGCAGTTATCGGAAAAGACCACATCCGCATCCTTCAGCTCCAGCATCACAAAAGGCGTGAACACATTGCTCGTGAGCACGATCTCGTAAGCCTCCTCCGACTCCGAAACCTTCAGGTCGATATCGGGCTTTTTCAGATCCAGATGTTTATAGGGAACAAATACCGCATCCGTGATACCGCTTTCCCGGCCCAGTTCGTATTCCACAAAAACGTAATACTGCCGTACATCATCGCCTCCGAGACGCCGGCTGAAATCCCGGCTCTGGCCCTTCCATACACCGCCGGCAGGAATGCGGCCTTCCTCGGTAAGATGCTGCACCTCACGGCCGTCCAGCGTGGCCAGGGTCATCTGCAGCTTAATGGGAAGCTGCTCAAAGCTGTCATTCGTCACATAAGCCGTGACCGTCTGATCCTCCACCAGCAGGCTGCACAGATGGGGGGCATAGAAACGTCTTGCCGCATACATCAGGGCTTTCCAGCGGCCGTAATAATCCACCGCCGACCAGCTGGCCACGGGCCAGTTATCGTTCAGCTGCCAGAAAAGCGTACCGGCACAGCGTCCCGAATCCCTGCGGAAATGCTCTACCGCCGTCTGCATCGCCAGTGCCTGCTGCACCTGGGAAACGTAAAGCAGCTGGGCAAAATCCTTCGGATAGCGGAAGTTTTCCGCGATGTAATACATGATGGTCCCGTTGGCCTGTTCATTCTTCTGATGGCTTTCCATCACGGGGGAAAAGATATTACGGTCCTCCGGCCGGGTAAAGCTGCGTACCGTCTTCAGCCCCGGGAAAGACTGGAAACCGAATTCCGAGAGGAAACGGAAATGATGCTTCCGGTATTCCGTGAAGGGCTTTTTCCCGTGCCATACCTCCCAGTAATGGGCATCTCCGCGGTTTTCATCGTCCGGGGCATCAAAGCTGCCTCCCGAGGAAGGACTGGAAGGCCACCATTCCGTGGTCTCGTCCGCCTCCCGCACCGCTTTGGGAAGGAGGTACTCAAAAATCTTGATATAATCCGCCCGCAGGCGGGGGGAATGATCGGCAAAGCCGGGCCAGTGATCCCAGCCGCTTTCGATCTCGTTATTGCCGCACCACAAAGCCAGACAGGCATGATGCCGCAGTCTTGCCACATTGTCCCTGGTCTCGGCCAGGATGCTCTTTTCGAAAGAGGGGGTAAGCTCATAGATATTGCAGGCAAACATCAGATCCTGCCAGATCAGGATCCCGGCCTCATCGCACATGTCGTAAAAGGCATCCGAGGGATAATAGCCGCCGCCCCAGACCCGCAGGAAATTGAAATGAGCCGCCTTTGCATCGGCAATGAGCCTCCGCTGCTTCTCCTCCGTGATGCGGGGATAGATCGCCTCTTCCGGGATATAATCCGCTCCCTTCGCAAAGATCCTGCGGCCGTTCACCACAAAACAGAATTCCTCGCCGTATTCGTCCTTTTCCCGGGAAAGCTGAACGGTACGCAGTCCGATGCGGAAGCTGCGTTCGTCATAGATCTTGTCCGCTTTCTTAAGCACCACCTTTACTTCATACAGCGGCTGGTCTCCCATCCCGTTGGGCCACCAGAGCTTCGGATCGTGTATGGTCACACCGATCTCGTTTTCTCCCTTCACGGTACATACCGTGCCGGGATCGGGCATACGGGTCATCACCGTCACCGGCGCCTCGTCGCTTACGCTTACCATCACCTCTACGGGGATGGGATCGCTGTACTCCATGATGGGATCCACGAAAAGCGTCACTCCGCCGTCGATGTGTTCCTGGAAGAAATAGACCTCACGGATATGCACCTTGTCGTAGGCTTCCAGCCGTATCGTCCGGAATATGCCCATGTCAGGCAGCTGCGGACCCCAGTCCCAGCCAAAGGAGGAATGGGCCTTACGCAGCAGATGGCTGCCGAAAAGAGCTCCGTCGGGTGTATAGCGTACCTCCCTGCCCTCACCGGCTTTGTATTCCCGTATATAACGCAGGGGAGAGAAAAACTTCACCGTCAGTTCGTTATCTCCCATGTGCAGTTTATCTTTTACCGCAAAACGATAGGTGCGGTGCATGTTCCTGCAGCGGCCCACGCGCTCACCGTTCAGTGTGATCTCGGCGATGGTGTCCAGACCGTAGCAGACCAGCTCCTGTTCATCCTCCTGCAGGAACTCTCCCCGCAGGTTAAAGTTACAGGAAAACTCGTAATCCCTGTCAAAAAGGGAAAGCAGCTTCCGTTCGTTCTCTCCGTCATAAGGATCTTCGATCTCTTCGTTGTCCAATAAAACGGACAGCACGCTTCCCGGTGCCGTGGCCGGCAGCCGGCGGCTGCTCTCCAGATCCGTCATTTCCCATTTTTCTTTGCTTAAGTCTATCGTTATCATCTTTTAAGCTCCTATGAACGCAAAAGGCGCTTCGGCCGAAGCTGTCAGAAAATTCATGCACAGATAGGCCATGCGCTGGCTCACCCGCTCTTCCCGCAGGATACGCCGCAGCTCCGCCTTATCTGCCGTAAGCACTTCGATGGATTCCGTATCTTCCAGTGACCTTAAACTGCCATCCCCTTCTACCCAGCCGAAGACAGCAACGCAGGCTTCATCCGTAAAACCCGCCCCCATATAGAAAGGCCTGGAAAAGGCCTCATCACCGTGTACCGGTACAAAACGATAACCCGTTTCTTCCCGCAGTTCCCTGATGGCCGCAGCTTCCGCAGTCTCTCCGGCTTCGATCAGGCCGGCGGGAAGCTCATAGATATGATCTCCAACGGGATAGCGGTACTGACGGATCAGGAGGATACGTTCCGGATCGTCTTTAAGCAGGGCATATATCACCACGCCCTCGGCACGCAGCTCTCCGGTGCGGACCTTGATATGCTCCGCATCGTTACGCGAGACATAATAATAATCAAAGCTGCGCCCGCCTTCCGTAAGCGCATCCATGTGATAAAAATTCAGATGGGGATTACCATACAGATTTTCTATGGAACGGAACCTGATGTTCATCCGAAATGTACCGCAGGGACTTCTCCGCTCGCAAGCTGCTTCTGATATTCCGCAAACTTATCGGTCATGATATAACGGTTATCCATGGTCTTGAGCACGTCTTTGATCTGCATGTCTTCAAAAACCTTCCCGTCCGACAGATTGTAGATGCGGTTATCGTTGAAGGAAAGGATGAAGGGCCGCAGTATATCATCACCGTTCTCCGTAAGGACGATGCCCTTGCTCCCGTTGCTCAGCTGTACGGTGCAGCCCATGGGCACGATATGGATGGCCTGGGTCAGGGCGCGCACCACCTGCTGGTTCATGCGGTTGCGCGGATGATGGAGATATTTGTAGGCAGCTATATCACTCTGGGGATCCTCACCGTATTTCATGGCGGTAAGGGTATCGAAAAGATAAGCCACCTTCAGGGTCTCCAGCTGAAAATCGGGCTGTTTCACTTCTCTCTTCTGCCCCAGACGCAGCTCTTTCAAGTCGCGCAGAAGGAAAGAGATATTCTTCATCACTTCGCTGTCCAGATCACAGTTTTCGCGCAGCAGGCGATAACCCTCTTCCCTGCAGCGGTCGATCAGCTCCCGGTCCTCATCGGTAAGCTCCGAATCCTTCTTGCGCATGATGGGCCCCGGGATATCCATGGAACCGATATCATGGAGCAGGCCGGCGATCACACAGCAGCGCTGCATTTCGGGGTTATGGGCCAGTTTGCCGTAAATGGCGGCCGCCAGTATGGCCACATTCAGGGAATGCTTGAAAACATTATCCTCGGCACTGCGCAGATTCTGGGTAAAGGTGAATTTATCCTTATTCCGCCCGAAACGGCGGGTGATCTCGGCCGTAAGGCTCTCCAGCTTCGCAGGCTGGGCGCCGTCACGGATATCCTGCAGTATCTCCTGCAGGGTAAAGACCGACATGGTCTGAAAACGTTCAAATTCGCGGTCCTCCTCCGTCATGGGAGGAAGGGGTTCCGCCGGCTCCAGGATATAAACCCCGATCAGGCCGAAATTCCGCACGGAATTGATCCCCTGCGCCGTAAGACGGGAGTCCCGTTCGTAAAGCATTACGCCCTGCCGGTTGAATATGGGCTTGGCCAGCCGCATTCCGCTCTTCAGTTCATCCGTAGCAACAAAGATCATCGTAACCCACCTTTTCAAAAAAATCTTTGATGTTATTATAGCATGAAGCGCCGTAAGGGTCAATGAGCGGAAGGAAGCCGGCAGCTGTCAGATCGCCTCGTTAAAGCGGTGTTTTTCCGGATCCTCGTAGACATCCATGAAATCGTGACCCAGGCGGATCTTCTCCTTCGCAAAAGCGATGGCTTCCATTTCGGTATAAACCCCCACCAGGCGGTCAAAACATATATCCTCCAGGAAATTGAACATCTCCATGGGGAAGCCGGCATCCAGGATCAGTGCCTCAGGCAGCACCTCATGATAATCCACCAGATCCCGGGGATGCTGCTTAATGATAACGGAAGCCTTCCGGCCGTCGATCACATCATAACGATCCACGATATCCCGGAAGATACGCTTTCGGGTATCCGCATCGCATAAGGGTCCCGTCAGTACCAGCAGAGTGGGAGGGGCATCCTCATTTCCCTTTCCCAGCACACTCTTAAGGGCCGGCAGATCCTCCACAAAAAGCGCCAGCAGCAGTTCCTTCTCTGCCGCAGTAAGATGCTCCGTGAGCTTTTTTCGCGGCAGCTCCACATACTTTTTACAGGGGTACTGCAATACGGAGATATCATTGACCTCCATATCGATGCAGTACTTTGCATAACCGTTCTGTATATGGATCAGGCCCAGGGAAGACATAAAGGCCTTGATGCCGAAATGCCCCCGGTTGTCGTAGCGGGCCGTGTCATAATTCTTGATACAGTCCAGCCCGTCCTCCAGCGCATGGTAGGGGATCTTTTTCCAGTCCAGATAATATCCGATGGGATCGGAATCGCAGAAGACGTATACCGCTCCGTATTCCCGGAAATCCACGGGAACATACTTTTCCTGCCGCTTTGCCAGAGCCTTGCAGAAGCGTATGCGTTTGAACATGTTCAGGACGATATTTCCCGCATCCTCCTTTAAAGGAGCCAGCTCAGGAAAGAACTGCGCCGGCTTCTCATCATATTCGTAGACCGCCTCAAAAATACCGCTCCGTTCGGCCCGTTCCTTCAGCGTTCCGAAGCGGTTGCTCATCTTCGAGAGCACAAGGGAAGCCCCTTTGCCGTCGGCTGCATAAAACTCCTTCAGGCAGGCGATATATACATGATAAAACGTGTGACATACATAAATACGGTCTTTCATCATCGGATCCTTCAGCTGTCGGAAGCTTTTTTCTTTCCCCGGATAACGTCACGATAGAACCACAAAAGCCGGTAATAGAGATAAAACAGAAGCTGTGAACGCTGCTGCATACCTATGAGCTTCTTTTCCTCCGGATGAACCTTTTCGACATAATAGGGGTTATCCTGGAAGTCAGGGAACACATCCCGCATCCGCCGGGCCAAAGCTTTCGTAAAGCCGTACACTCCCGCGGGATGGGGCTTTGCCTGAAGCGCCGAAAACAGCGTGTTTTTATAAAAGAGCACACTGAAGCGGTATTCCAGTTCCGGTGTATAGTCTCCGTACCAGCCTTCCTCCCTGGCGGCCCCCAGCATAAGATAGGCCGATTTCTTCCTGTCCTCCAGATTCTTCATGTTCACGCTGTGTACGGTGGAGGTGTCGTGCTGATAATAAAAATACAGGGCCTCGGGGATATAAGCAAAACAGGTAGCCCTGAGCATCCAGCTCCCTGCTACGGCGTTGTCTTCGTAAAAGATATCTTCCGGAAAGATGTCTACCCTTTCACTGCTGCCGGGCTTGTAGAGTCCCAGGATCAGTTCCCTTCTGTAGATCTTCACCACCAGACTGCCGGGTTCCAGCAGCAGCAGGCGTTTTTTCTCATCATCCAGAACCCCGGCCTGCTCCGGGCGGTTATTGGGTATACGCTCCCCGGGCTCAAAGCCATGCTCCTTTGTAAAGCAGTAATCGCAGCCCGCCATATCCGCCCCCGCGGACTCGGCAGCGGAAAGAAGACGCTCATAGTAATCCGGCGTCACCCAGTCGTCGGCATCGATAAAGCCGATCCATTCTCCCCGGGCCATGGCCAGCCCCCGGTTTTTTGCTCCGCCCTGATGACGGTTACGGTCGGAAGCAACGGCAAAAAAGTGCCCGGGCCGGTCACTTTCATATTTCTTCAATATCTTCAGGGAATCATCCGTGGAATGATCGTCCACGGCTATGATCTCGTATTCTTCGGGATCAAGGGTCTGGGCCAGCAGACTGTCGATGCAGAACTCCAGCTTCCCTCCCTCAGCCATGTTATAGACAGGTACAATAACGGAAAGCTTCAGCATATCAGCTCCAATATGGTCTCGGCGATACGTTCCGCCCCTTTCCCGTCCACAAGGGCATGGGCTCTGCTGCTCATCTCACGGCGCATATTGGTATCGTATACAGCCATCCTGCCCTGGGAAATGATGCGCCCCGCCAGTCCGGGATCCTTTCTGGCGTCCCCGATATACCAGACACCGCCGGCTTTATGGAAAGCATGGGCAAAATCGATCTGGTTATCCGCCATGGAGAAAACGATGGAGGGAACACCTATGGCACAGAGTTCAAAGACCGTGGTACCGCCGGCCGAAACCGCGACATCACAGTTTTTCATCAGGGACGCCATATCCGAAACATTTTCATGAAGGAAGATGTCGTTATTTTTTTCCGCAAAAGCCCTGAGCTCCCGCTTATATGCCTCATCAAAAAGCGGCCCGATCACCACATCACAGATAAAGTGATCCGCCTTCGGATCCTCCGCGTATATCGAACAGATACTGTCCAATATCTTACCCAGCACCCGATAGGGATCCGTACCGCCGCTGGTCAGGAAAAAACGCCGGGCCTTCTCGCGGATAACGAAGCCGCTTTCCGAAAACTGACGCCGCAGCGGTGCATAGGAAGCCCCCAGCAGCTGAGTTCCCGCACTGTAAAAATCCTTCGGAATATTCACGTCATAATTGATCAGCAGGTCCACCGGCGGATCAAAGGCATGCAGGTCATCGATGCAGGCCAGCTTCACACTTTCCGGAAGTATCCTGCGTAATTCCGTATAATAATCCAAGCCGAAGGCATAGGAATCCGCCAGCAGAAGGTCGACCTTCTGCTCCTTTACAGCCGCGAGCAGGGCCGGCAGTTCCTTAAGCCCCGCATCCGGTGCATTTCCCAGAAGAAGACTGTGCGCCTCCGTTCCTTCCATTTCGCAGAGCTTTTGGAATATCTCCCCGCTCTCTTCATCCGCCAGGATAAAGAGCAGCTCCGCTCCCCGCCGCTCCAGCTCATGGGCTATGGTCATGCAGCGGCGCAGGTGACCGATGGCTATATTTTTATTTCCGTCCGCACGAATGGCGATCTTCATTCCACAATATCCTCATGTTTTAAAGGCTCACCGCGCTCCAGCGCATGTGAGGCATGTTTTCCGAGTATCTTATCATATTCTGCGGGAGGCAGTCCGCAGCCCGGCCGGATGGAGCGGATGTTCTCCGCCGTAAACTCTTCGCCTGCTGCCATGTCCGCCACCACAAAGAGGGAACGCATGCCTTCCCGTTCTTTCTTCTGTTTCTCCGTAAGCGAGTATTCCCGGCTTCCCAGGGCTTTCTCCACCATACGTACATTCTTTACCAGCTCGGCAAATTCCGCCGGTTCCATGGAAAAGGATCCGTCCGGCCCGCCGTCGGCCCGGGAAAGGGTCAGATGCTTTTCGATCATGCAGCCTCCGAGGGCTACGGCCGCCACTGCTGCCGCATGTCCGAAGCTGTGGTCGGAAAGCCCGGTAAGGCAGTCGTATTCTTCCGCCAGCCCCGGGATCGTATTCAGGTTCATCTCCTCATAGGGGGTGGGGTAGGCTGATACGCATTTCAGCAGCAGCACATCCCGGTTCCCTTCTTCAAGGCAGGTATCCAGTGCAAGTCGGATATCCTCCTTTTCAGCCACTCCGGTGGCCAGGATCACCGGCTTCCCTTTGGATGCACAGCGCCGTATCAGTGGAATATCATTGATCTCGTAAGAAGCGATCTTATATGCCGGCATCCCCAGTTCTTCCATAAAGTCCACCGCCGTAGGATCGAAGGGTGAGGAAAAGCAGTCAAGTCCGAGACTCTTCGCCTCCTCACAGAGCTTCGGCTGCCATTCCCAGGGGGTATAGGCCTGACAGTACAGGGCATGAAGGTTAATGCCGTCCCAGATGGTACCCCGCTTCAGCTGAAAGTATTCCTTGTCGCTGTCGATGGTGATGGTATCCGCCGTATAGGTCTGCAGCTTCACCGCATCGGCTCCCGCTTCCTTCGCCGCATGCAGTATCCGCCGGGCCCGCTCAAAATCCATCAGATGATTGGCGCTCATCTCGGCCACGATATAGACCGGGCAGCCTGTGCCCAGCGCATGACCGTTGATCATGATCTTTTTATTGAAAGTTTTTTCCATCTATCTCTTCAACCGCCTGTATTTCTCTTCCGCTATGATCCAGTCCTCTTCGGTGTCGATATCCTGCACCTCGCTCTCGGGAAGGATGAGGGGTACGCGATCCTCAACATTCATGGTCCCTCCCCGGAGGAAGGCATCCACACGGCAGGCATAGAACTGACCGCAGTCGTGGTAAAGCTTCTCCAGATCCTGGGATCGGGCATTGGCATATTCCGGATATTTACGTACCAGCTTACCCCCGTCTATGATAAAGCTTCTCTGGGGCGGATATGAAAAGGCCACCACCGGCATCATGGCCTCGTGCTCCCTGAGCAGGGCCATGGCTTCCTGCAGCCGCCCCGGGCTTATAAAAGGAGCCGTTGGATAGATGCAGCAGAACGCATCAAAACTCTCTCCTCTTTTCTCATATTCCGCCAGCACTTCGGCAATGACCATATCCGTGGTGGCAAAATCATCAGAGGTCTCTGCACTGCGGTAAAAGGGAACTTCCGCTCCGGCATGCTTTGCCACCTCCGCGATAGCCTCATCATCCGTCGAGATCATCACTTTGGAAAAGCAGCCGCTTCCCAGCGCCGCCTCAATGGAATACTCCAAAATGGGCTTCCCGCAGAAATCCCTGATATTCTTTCCCGGTATACGTTTGCTGCCTCCGCGGGCAGTAATGATGGCTATGTCAGACATAGGCATAATATACCACAGTCCGCAGGGATAAACAAGTTCGGCATTCCCTCATTCCCCTTCGCGGATCTGCACGTTTCCGCTGCTCAGGCCGCTGTTCACATCTCCCAGCGGAAGCCACTCCAGCACCTTCTTTATCTGGCTGTCCCAGAAATCCCAGTCATGTCCGGAATCATCCTCGTCCCAGCTCACATCTGCTCCCTTCTCCTTAAGGAGATCCCTGAAAGCCACATTCACACCGTACAGATCATCATTTCTTCCGCAGGAGAGATAAAAGCGCGGCAGCTTGCGTCCGTCCTTCAAAAGTTCTTCCAGGGCAACATTGGGATTCAGATCCGTCTTTGCCGCCTTTGCCGGATCATCATACAGTCCATCCTCAAAGCCCCGGTCCATGTCTTTATCAAAGAGATGGATCGCAGCGGAAAGTCCCGCGATATGGCTGAAGGTATCGGAATATACGATGCCGTTTCGTATCGCTCCGTAGCCTCCCATGGAGAGGCCCGCGATGTAAGTATCTTTCCTCTTTTCGGAAAGGGGGAACATCCTCCGGCACACTTCGGGCAGTTCCTTCCCGATAAACTCGGCATACTCGTCAAAAGGCATACGCCCCTTGATATAGAACGAGTTATCCCCGGAAGGCATCACCACCGCCAGGTTGCGTTCTTCCGCCCATCTCTGGATACGCGTTCCGCACACCCAGTCCGTATAGTTTCCCAGCAGACCGTGGAGCAGGTACAGGGTCTTATACTTCCGCTCCCCGTTCACATAGCGCCCCGTCATCCCGTCGATCTTGTCCGCCGGCAGTATGACGTTCATCGTTACCGTTCTGAAAAGAACGCCCGAAAGATAGTTTACCTGCAGCAGTGCCATATCCGTATCCTCCTATTCTGATGTGCCTCTTAACCCAACACTTCCTCATACAGTTCCAGCCCGAAGCTGGTCAGCTCCGGTGCGTGGGGTATCATCTTAAAGGTACGCCTTCCGTCTTCCAGATGCTCCGCACTTAAGAACAGGACCTTCTCCTCCTCCTTCGTATCGGCATACATCTGCTGCGCAAAGGAAAGAAGATGGGTCACCATGAAGATCCGTACCCCCTCCTCTTTCAGCGCCCTTATGATATCATAAGCGATGGCGGAGCCTTCCTTTTCCGTGGTGGTGGCAAAGGATTCGTTCAGCAGAAGCAGGGGATCCTCCCCCAGATTGCTCACGATCTGATCCATGCGGCGAAGCTCCTCATCCAGGCGGCCGCTGTTCATGGCGCTGTCTTCACGTCTTGTAAAATGCGTAAAGAGCGAAGTATGCAGGCCGGCCCGGTAAGACAAGGCAGCCACCATCAGCCCCGACTGGAACATCACCTGTGCGATACCTATGCTGCGGAGGAAGGTGGATTTTCCGCCCTGATTGGCTCCCGTGATGATGACCAGCTGCCTTCCGTCAAGGCTGCCGGAATTACCGACGGTCTTCCCGCCCTGCTCGATGCTCATGACCACTTCCTTCAGTTCCTTATAAGCCAGTTCTCCGGGCTGTCCCACCTCCGGGAAACAATGGTCGATCTTGAAACGCTGCATCTGCGAACGGATGTTGATCGCCCCAAGATAGAAAGCGATCTGGAAATGCAGCTGGTCAAAAAACTGGCCGAAGGAAGCAACAAGGGAACTGCAGTAGGAATACACATAGCTGACTGCCTGATATTCCAGCTCTCCCGCATCTTCCCTCATGGCCTGATCATTATAAAGGGAGATGACCCCCGGCGCCAGAGACGTAAGTTTTCCGTACATCCTGGCACGCAGGCCGTATGGATTGGAATAGGGTTTCACTACGGTCTCAAAGCTCTCCAGCTTCAGGTCGCCGATCTTTAAGCCGTTGGTCAGGGAACAATCCACTCTTATCCGGGGAAGTCTCACCACGTAATCGCTCCGCACGGTGGTATGCCCCGAAATGTCAACGTAAAAGGACAGACTCTGTAAAAGAGTGTTGAGGCTTGCGGTCCGCTCTTCCGAAAGCTCTTCCTGTATGCGGTCAAAGAGATTTAAAAAACCTTCCGAACTCAGGCCCTCTATATTCTCCAGGAAAAGGGCCTGCACCTCCAGCATCCCGTCCACCAGAAGCTTTAACACCTGAAGATCCATGAGCAGCTTCGCCTTGGTATCACGCTCTCCGGCAGTCGTGCTCTTTCTCCCCAGTGCTTCCCAATCCTCCAGGAGCTTACAGCTGATGCGGTAAAGGCTGTCCACAAAGCCCTGCTTCCGCAGGCAGTCCTTAACGATCTCCTGACGGTAACGTATCTCTTCCTCATTTTGCAGCGGCACCCGCATGACCCTTCTCATGGTCTGTCCCAGGAAAGGATCCTCCTGCTCGGTATAAACGGCTCTGCTGCTGCGAACTATGGAATCCAGGCTTGCGCATCGGAACAGCGTCTTCAGGCCCAGATCCTTTGTCATCCCGCTCCAGTCAAAATAGGACTTTGCGCTCGTCCATTCCCTGTCGGCATACAACAAATGAACATTCATGCGAATCTCTCCTTTAACTGTTCGTAGCTGAGCCTGTATTTGACAAGCTGCCGGTTCGTTCCCGTCGACTGGGTAACACTGCTCCTCTCGATGTGATAGGTCAGTTCGTGATCTTTACCAACCGTTGCCCTAAGACTTACGATACCCTCGTATGCCGTGGACAGTTCTTCCAGATGTGTTACGTAGATCCCCTTGCACTGCTGTTTGATCAGGTATTCCAGAACCCTCTTCCCCATCTCGATGGCATCAAAGTTGGCTGCCGTCGTAAACAGCTCGTTGATCACAACAAAAGCTCCGTTCTGTTCCTTATCCATGATGGGCTTCAAACGTTCCAGTTCATCCATGAGCTTTCCGCGGCCCGTTTCCGCGCTCTCCTCCACGGAAAAATGGGTCCAGAGATTCCGGTAGTACGGGACCTGAGCCGTATCCGCCGGAACATCGAGTCCCATCTTGGAAAAGTAGACCAGCTGCCCCAGGCTTCTTCCGTAAGTGGTCTTCCCGCCCTGGTTGGGACCGGTAAGGACGAAGAAATCCTCGTCCGCTGCCAGATAAGCTTCGTTCGGGACCACTTCTTTTCCCGCCTCCATATTTACCAGTGCAAGAGCCAGATCGTAGAGTCCCGTAGCGGACAGCTTATCCGCCGACGCCCCGGGAGCGCAGAAAGCAAAACCTTTCTCCTGCATCTTTCTCTGAAACTTTGCATAGGAAAGATAAAAAGCGATCTCGTTCTCCAGAGGACCCAGCCCTTCGTGAAGATATTCCGGATAAGCCGTACAGAAATCTCTCAGGCTTTTAAAGAAGCCTTTATGTTTTTTACGGAAGAGCTTTACGATCTCTTCCTCCAGTTTGGAAAAGTATTCAATGTCCAGGAAAGGGCTTTTAAACTCCCTGCTCTGTCCGGGGAAGTTTTCCGCCAGAAATGCCTCAAACTCTCCCTCCCCCTTTCCTTCCGAAAGGGTAAAACGTTCTTTTTCATATGTGAGCAGCACACGGAAGGAGGACAGCTCCGTCCAGAGCTTAAGCATCTCCTCTTTCATCTCCCGGTAGGAATCTTCCGATATACAGCTCTTTACAAACGCAGCCAGGCCCTTCATCCCTTCCGAGGAAAGCTCCGCCGCATTCAGTTTTTCGTACAGTGTATCCAGAGCCGCAGCATAGGTATAAGTTTCCCGCAGATACCATACCTGCTGCTGCAGTTCTTCGTAGGCCTTTTCCCGGCGCTCTGCCACATTGCGCCGCTGCCGTATGCTGGCATAATACTCCGTCAGGGCCGAAAGCACCCCCTCTTTTTTTACATCCCCGTAAACGGCTCTGCGGTACTCCTCATCCTCACGGTCCGCCGGAAAGTTCAGATAGAGCTTCCTCACATCTTCTCCCCAGCCTTCCGTAACACGCTCCAGGATCTGATCCAGATTCAGGTCGGTGAAAAAGACCGGGATCTCAACATTTCCCGGTCCGTCTTCACGCAAGTTCCCAGTTTTACTCAAGAGACTGAACATAGCGCCACCTCATTCTTTCGGCCCCTGCACATTGTACTTTCTTATCGGAAGAACAGCTGCAGCGCATGATAAAGATGCAGCTGCCAGGCTTTCATGTCATGCACGCCGCCGGGGATCACGTAGAAATCATAATTCTCCCCTTTCTTAAGCTGTGGGCAGACTTCCAGCGCCTTCCCCATGATCTCGCTGTGTTCGGCATAAGCGATATCCGCATCCCCGTTGCCGCAGAACATATACTTAAGCGCAAGCCCCGCTTCCTCTCCCTTCTTCAGGGTTTCGCAGATGCGCTTTACTTCTTCGTCACGGTCTCCCTTGGGCCCGCCGCAGCCGGAAAAAGGCCCATACCAGGCAAAAAGATCGAAGTTATTGTAGAAGGCGGCACGGTAAGTCGTCATGGATCCGAGAGAAAGCCCCGCAAAAGCCCTGTGCTCACGGGTACGGATCAGGTTCTCCTCCGAAACGTCCTTCCCCGCATAAGTGGCATAATGCGCTTCCACCGCAGGTATCAGATCCTTCCGCAGTTCTGTCCGGAAGTGTTCCGTGATATGCTCCGCCTGCCGGTCTGCTTCCTCATCCCCCCTGTAATAGGTCGGCGTGACGATGATGCAGGGCTCGCAGAGTCCCTTTGCCATCATATTATCCAGTATCGTTACGGTATCCGGATAGGTCACAAACCACCAGTCCTCCGTCACAAATCCACCGTGAAGCAGATAGAGCACATTGTACTTTTTCCCCTCATCATAGCCATAGGGGAGATATACCCAGGCTCCCTTATGAAGCGGCTTATTGTCCTCCTCATATGTAAAGCTGTCATATTCAAAGCGTTCCACCTTACCCGCCTTGTCGCATTTTTCCAGCATTTCTCCCGGCATCTCATATACGTATTCCATCTGTCAGTCCCTCCGTTTTCGTTAATGCCGCAGCTTACAGCCGACATAGTGGATTGTACCATAAATGTGCTTATTTGACCATAATGAATCGGGGGGACAGGCAAAGGAAGATCCCATCCGTATCCAAGGGTTATCGGCTTGAAAATCTGCTGAAGGAAGCTTATCTTATAACTTAATGAACCTTTGATGAAAAGCCGAAAAGTTTTTAAAAAAAGTATTGACTCTCACGTTACGTCATAGGCTAGGATGTCTCCATCAGGATACGGGAGGATGAACAGGATGAAAAGTGTTAAAGAAGTGTCGGAGCTTACGGGTATCTCAGTGCGCACGCTTCATTACTACGACGAGATCGGGCTGCTGAAGCCCGCGGAAGTCACGGAAGCGGGATACAGGCTTTATGACGATAAAGCCATGGCGAGGCTCGGACAGATCCTGGTTTTCCGCGAGCTGGATCTTTCCCTTTCGGATATAAAGCTCATCATGGATGATCCAGATCTTGACCGTAACAGTGTACTGGCAAAACAGCGGGAAATGCTGCTTATGAAACAGCAGCGTATCGAACGCATCATCGCCGGTCTGGACAGAATGCTGAAAGGAGATGATATGATGGACTTAAGGGTATTTGATGAATCGGAGCTTCGGAGCATGTTTTCCGATATGCTCCGTAACATGAGTGATTCGCAAAAGCAGCTTTTTATCGATCGCTACGGCAGTATAGAAGCGTGGGAAAAGCACATGATCGAAGGCGCTTCCGACGAAAAGGTTCAGAAGAATTATGCAAAAGTAGTCGAGTGGTACGGAGACAAAGATGCGGTAAAAGAATCCGTAAAGAATCCCCGGGGATCGGAAGTATTCACTGCTTACCGGAAAAGGATGGAAAGTATCCAGAAGAAACTGGCCGAAAAGATCGGCTGTGATGTTAATTCTTTTGAGGTGCGTCAGCTGGTCGGCGAATACGACTTTGTCGCGAAACAGCTTTATCAGCTTAAGGATGCAGCTCCTCTCCTCAAGGATCTTGCAAAGGAATACCGGGAAAACGAAGAGCTTGCAAAAGGAATGGATTCCGTTCTGGGAAGCGGAGCCGCAAAGTATATCGGGGAAGCGATCGAAGCATTTTATTCTTCACCGGGCTTTTTCGATCAGGTATGATGTATGTAAAAAAGGACCGGGAACCCGGTCCTTTTTCAATGCGCGTCGTCTCCCCGGAGGTACGAGACCACCGGTTCAATATATTTTATATCCGAAATATCATAGGATTTTGATATCAGCTCGGCCATCTGCCTGGACTTCTCGTCATCTTTCTTTTT
>JAFZOW010000069.1 GCA_017552715.1 Lachnospiraceae bacterium | reverse complement strand
GGTGAGCCTGCTTTCCGTGCTGAACGATTCCTCGGCGAAGCTGGAGGAAGCGGTGAAGCTGGATCCGTCCCTTAAGGAGCTTTCGAAAGCCGTATCGGAGGCCTACGTGAGCCTGGACGACGCGGTGGTATCCCTCAGGGACTACAGAAGTTCCCTGGACTTCTCACCGGAGGTGATGGACACCCTATCCGCCAGGCTTTCCATGATAGAAAAGCTCAAACGCCGCTACGGCGAGAGCATAGAAGAGATACTCTCCTACAGGGAAGAGACGGAAAAGCAGCTGTCCCTCATAAGAAATATCGACAGGGAGCTGGCCTCCGCCAGGAAGGAATACGAAGAGGCCAGGGACCGCTACATGGAGCTTTCCGCCCTTCTGTCCGAAAAGCGCCGGGATACCGCAAAGGAGCTTTCTTCGAAGCTCATAGCAGTCCTCTCAGAGCTTAACATGTCGAACGTATCCTTTGAGGTGGCCTTCGCCCCCTTCGACGGCAGGACCCTCTCCTCCACGGGCATAGACAAAGTGGAATTCCTCATATCCACCAACGCCGGTGAAGAAGTGAAGAGTCTTACCAAGGTCGCCAGCGGGGGAGAAGTCTCCAGGATCATGCTGGCCCTCAAGTCCATCTTCGCGGAAGCGGACCGCACAGATACCCTGATCTTCGACGAGATCGATACCGGCATCTCCGGCCGCACGGCCCAGGTGGTGGCCCAGAAGATGTGCGAACTCAGTTCCAGCCACCAGATAATCTGCATAACCCATCTTCCCCAGATAGCCTCCATGGCCTCCACCCACATGGTGATCGAAAAGGAAGTCACCGGCAGCAGGACCGCCACGGTGGTCACGGAAGTATCCGGAGAAGAGAGGACCGCGGAGATAGCCAGGATGATCTCCGGAGTGGAGCTCACGGACGTGACCCTTTCCTCTGCGGGGGAGATGCTCTCTCAGGCGGAGGAATACAGAAGGACCCACGGCGTAAAGATGTAGGTTTTGAACTCGGTTGTAAACCCAAGACGAGCCCTGTTATAAAGCAGGCCCGTCTTTTTGTGTTTCCGGGCATTTTTCCTCTGGAAAGGCTTTCGCTGAAAAGCCGGAAACATACTGGGATCAGATATGATATAATCGAAAAAAACATGTCCAGGAGACGAACGATGACGGAGAAGGAAACGAACATCCCCGATAAAAGCGATGCAAAAGCATACGAGCAGTACATGACCGAGAACGTGACCCGGTACTTTCCGAGAAGGGTAACCATGCCCCAGTTCAGCGAGGAGGAACTGAACGGCCCGTATTCAGCCGACCTCAAGTACGCTGTGCTCAGAAGAGACAATCTGGAGGAATCCGCCCGTAAGTATCTGAGGGATGAGAAGGAAAGGACATCAGTGGTCACTTGGTCGTCGGTCATTCTGGCTGCGATATGCGGCGTAATGTATCTGCAGGCCAACAGGTTCGCCCAGTATGAATCCGCTTCCTGGTATACCGCACTTGCGATCGTCTCATTTTTAGCATGCATCATCTCCATGTCCGTTGCCCTCGGCAGGGTACTGGACAACGGTATGGTCGGAGCCGTAGGCGGGATTATTCTGACCATTGTATACGCCAACGTGGTGGAGAAACCCCTTTCGTTTCCCGTGGTGCTGGTCGCCTGCGCCGGCATGATCGTCTATTCCAGCATAAGTCTGGCTTCGCTGAAAACAAGACAGGCGAAGAAGTCCGAAGAGCTTCAGGAAGCCGTCATGGCCGCATCTGACAAAATGTTCGAAGCGTTTGATGCGAGACTGGTACTTCGGGTTGCACATGATATTCTGAAGGGCGTTAGTACCGAAGAACTCATTGATGCACAGGGGTTCTTTTCATCTGAGTTGAGCAGAGCCAGGGAGGATATCGCCGACTGGAAGATAGCAAGGGAACGCTGGCAGATCAGCCTCGTACCCATTTGGAAAAGCGGAGAGAAAAAGATGCGTTCATATGCGCAGGAACTGGCTGATGGGGATAATGAATTCATCAAACATGTTTGGGACGATGAATTATTCAGATCAGAAAATGAAGAAAAGCTGTCATACATTTATGCTCCCTTGGGGGATGATACCGAGGAAGCCAATAAAATGATCCGCAGCGGTGCCCTGAACTATAGCGGAGCAGCAATGCTCAGGCTCAGTTACAATCACATGAAAGGCTGCGGGGTGCCTGCGGATCCGGGAATGGCTACCGTCTGGGCCGAGATCGCGGCCAGGGCTACTACGGCTGAAGACGATCCGGTGTTAAAATATGAGTCCCTTAATCAGCTTGCCGGCTGTTATGCCCAAGATTCACCGGATTTCCCTAAAAGTGCGGAGCACTACTGGGATGCTGTGACGGCATCCGCCCAACTGGGTTCCAAGAGAGCACAGGAAGAATTGGCTAAAGCCGGAAGGAAATATTAGAACAAGTGGAAACAGTCCGGATCCGAAAGTGATCCGGGGGAGTTTTTTACTGACAGCTGTATCATACTGACGAAAACGCACTGAGAGAATAATCGGGAGGATGGGACATGACTCAGAAGGAAGGAACCAAACGGTTTCAGATACTCGACGGAAGCATGCTTAAGCTCATTGCCGTGGTGACTATGCTTATCGATCATACGGCCGTTTTCCTGATGCAGAACAATACCACCGTACTGCTTCGCGTCTCAGGATACACCCTTACCCTGTATACCCTGATGCGTACCATAGGAAGGATCAGCTTTCCCATTTACGCCTTCCTTCTGGCGGAAGGCTATCTGCATACCAGGGACGTAAGACAGTACAGCCTGAACCTGCTTTTATTTGCCATACTCTCCGAGATACCCTGGAACCTGGAACACACCGGTACGTATCTGTATCCAAGCTCCCAGAACGTGTTCTTCACGCTGTTTCTGGGCCTTGCCGGCATATGGGTGATGGACCGCTTCCGGGACGATATCCGCCGGCAGGCCCCGCTTCTGCTGGGGCTGCTCCTTATGACGTTTCTGATCAAGTCGGACTACGGGTGTCGC
>JAFZOW010000068.1 GCA_017552715.1 Lachnospiraceae bacterium | reverse complement strand
TCCATCATCACCGAGCAGCGCAACGGCAGCCAGCCGGATGATATCATGGCCGGGCTCTGCCGTTCCATCATCGAAAATGTTTTCACCAAGGTGATCCGTGTTCCGAACATCGACTCCCTTGGGGACCGTATCGTGGTCCAGGGTGGCACCTTCCAGAATGATGCGGTGCTGCGGGCCATGGAGCAGTATGCCGGAAAGGAAGTGATCCGTGCGCCTTATCCGGGACTGATGGGAGCCATAGGCTGTGCCCTGGCTGCCCAGGAGGCAGCAGCGGAGGAAGGCTTTAAGCCCGAATTCTTAAGCCGCGAAGAACTGGAAAACTTTACTTATTCACAGCAGGCCAATTCGCCCTGCCCTTACTGCACCAATCATTGCCGCCGCACGATCCTTACCTTCTCCAGCGGCCAGTCCTGGGTCACCAACAACCGCTGCGAGCGCGGTGAGGTGCTGGGAGATCCGAAGGATAAAGCCGTGCAGGAAAAAGTACGGGAGCTGGGCAAGAAAGCCGACAAGGCGGATAATCTCTACGAGGTGCGCAAGCGCCTGCAGAACATGGAATATCCTTATGAACCTCTGCTGGAAGAGCAGGGGATCACCATCGGTATCCCCAGGGTACTGAATTTCTGGGAAGGCATGCCCTTCTGGAATACCTTCTGGCGGGCCCTGGGCTTTGAACTGAAGTTCTCTCCCGTGAGCACCCGTGCCATTTACGAGAGCGGCATCCATGCCGTGCCCTCGGATACGGAGTGTTTCCCGGCCAAGCTGGTACACGGCCATATACGGGAATTAAAGAAGATGGGCGTAGACCGCATCTTCATGCCCGAGATCGTGGTGATGCCTTCCGAAAACAAGGAACCCACCAGCTTCTCCCGCTGCGCCCTGGTAAAGGGTTATCCCATCGTGATCAAGAACTCCGATAATCCGGAGACGAAATACGGCATTCCCTTCGATTCGCCTTATTTCTACTGGTACAGCGATGCGGACCGGGAGAAACAGCTCTGTGATTACATGGAAGAGACCTATAAGATCGCGCCGGATATCACAAAGCAGGCGGTGGAGATGGCTTCCGCTGCCCAGAAGAGCTATGACAGGGAATTAAAGAATGCCGGACAGGCTGTGCTGGATAAGGTGACGAAGGAAGACAGCTTTGCAGTGGTGCTGGCGGGCCGTCCGTATCATAACGATCCCCTGGTGAATCACGAGCTGCCCGAACTGCTCCTTTCCATGGGTGTGCCCGTGCTTACAGCCGATTCCCTTCCGGAGCTGCCGGAGGTGAACCTGCGGCCTTCCCGTATCGATATCGTGAACAATTTCCACGGACGTATGCTGGGCAGCAGTATTCTGGCGGCCCAGAACGAGCATCTGGAATATGTACAGATCGTAAGCTTCGGCTGCGGCCATGATGCGGTACTCTCCGACGAGATCGTTCGTATGATGAAGGAGATCAGCGGCAAGGCTCCCCTGATCCTGAAGGTGGATGAAAGCGATGCCCAGGGACCTTTGCGTATCCGTGTGCGCAGCTTTATCGAGACCATACGCCGTAAGCGCCGTCTGGGGATCAAAAAGGAAGTAAAGCCTCTGCCCGATCCCTATCCCGTGAAATATACAAAGAAGGAGCGTAAGGAGCATATCGTGCTTGTGCCCAATTCCTCCCACGCTTTCTGCCGCATCATGACGGCAGCCTTCCGTTCCCAGAATATCAAGACCGTTCCCCTGGAAGTGGGGCGCGAGGAAGCCATACGTCTGGGTAAACGTTACACCCACAATGATATCTGCTTCCCGGCCCAGATCGTCATCGGCGAGATCCTGGAAGCATTGAACAGCGGTAAGTACGATACGCACAACACCTCCGTGGCCATGGCAAAATACCTGGGCTGCTGTCGTCTGCCCCATTATGCCACCATACTGCGCAAGTCCCTGGATGATGCGGGCTACGATTACGTGCCCATCATGACCAATGATGATGTGGACCTGCACGACATGCATCCGGGCTTCAAGATCAACGCAACTTCGCTGCTGCGTATCTCCGTATGCCTGCCCATGATCGATACGCTGGAGGAGATGCTGCACAAGATCCGTCCTTACGAAAAGGTGAAGGGCAGTGCGGATGCGGCCTTCAATAAAGCCATGGACCAGCTTTGCGACGGTCTGATCAAAGGCGGCACCCCCGGAGCCATAAAGGGCTTCAAGAAGGCCATGAAGACTATCTGTGACGTGGAATACGACCGCTCCAGACCGAAGCCCACCGTGCTCATCGTCGGTGAGTATCTGCTGAACTTCCATCCCGGTGCCAACGGCGAGATCGAACGCTATCTGGAGGATAACGGCTTCGAGATCATCGAAGCCCGGATGACGGACGTGATCCAGAAATCCTATTTCTGCCAGGGCAAGCAGATCAAGGAATTCAAGGTGCACCGTGATTTCCAGACCCGCTTCTGGTCGGCGGTGGCCAATAAGTTCTTTGCTTATGCCCATAAGGTGACGGACAAGATCGCAAAGGATTTTGCCCTGCACGAGAAAGCCGTACTGATGGATGACCTTTCCGTGGATTCGGATCCCATCATCCACCATACCTTTGATACAGGCGAAGGGATACTGATCCCTGCCGAGATCATCCACCACGCCAAGCATGGCTGCCGGAACTTCGTGATCCTCCAGCCCTTCGGCTGCCTGCCGAACCATGTGATCGGCCGCGGTGTATGCAAGAAGCTGAAGGAGATGTTCCCGGATATCGAACTGCTGCCTCTGGATTACGATCCGGATGTGAGCCGGGCAAATATCGAGAACCGTCTGCAGATGCTGATCATGAACGGGAGGGTTGCATAGCTCATGGAAATGATACATGCAGGACTCATACTGGAAGGCGGAGGCATGCGGGGAGCCTATACCGCCGGTGTGCTGGATTACTTCATGGAGAAAGGGATGTGGTTCGACCACGCCTACGGCGTAAGTGCCGGGGCTTGCCATCTGTGCAGCTATATCTCGAAGCAGCCGGGCCGCGCCATACGCATAGCCCTGAATTATCTGCAGGAGCCCTACTATTGCAGCTTCAAGAGCCTGATGGAGAGCGGCGATCTCTTCAATGTGGATTTTAACTATAATCGTGTTCCCAATGAGCTGGATCCTTACGACTACGATACTGCGGACAAATGGCCCGGAAAGGCCTATGCCGTGGCTACCAATATCGAGACCGGTAAAGCGGAATACCTGCCCATGACGGATACCCGTCATTCCATCACCGCGGTACAGGCTTCGGCTTCTCTGCCTCTGGTCTCCCGCAATGTGGAATATGAAGGGAAGTACTATCTGGACGGCGGCGTGGCGGATTCCATTCCTCTGCGGCGCTCCCTGAAAGACGGGAATAAGAAGAACATCGTGGTGCTGACCCGGCCTGCCGGCTATCGAAAGAAGCCCCAGTCCATAAGCAATGCGGAGATGATGCTGGCGAAATATCCGAAGTATCCGAATCTTCGCCGGGCCATGCATTGCAGACCTTATATCTACAACAAAACCCTCGATCTTATTGAGCGTCTGGAGGGAGAGGGAAGGATCGTGGTACTGCGTCCCGAATCCCTGATACAGATCGAGCGTATCGAAAAGGATCCGAAAAAGCTGAAGATCCTTTATCTGCAGGGTTATCACGATGCGGCCATGAACCTGGAAGTGATACGGAATTATCTGGAGATCTGAATGCGGATCGAGTATAAATATCTGCGTCCCAAAAAGGCGGCTGCCCTGAAGGAGCTGCATGAGCACAGCCTGGTGGAGAAGAAGGAGCTTTCCATCGAGAGCTTTTCCCATGCGACTTTTCTTCCCCTGAAGCATTTCGGCGAAGAGGAAGGTCTGCTCTTCGGCCGGGGAGGCTTGCTGAATGCGGAGGGAAGCTTTATCGAAGCTTCCGGCATAGAGAAACGTTACGGCGGTATTTATGAACATGAGACCCCTGCAGAGAGGGATGAGCGCGTATTGTATTGCGGTTATCTTTCCTTCGGCTGGGGGCATTTTCTTTTAGAGAGCGTATCCCGTCTCTGGCCTGTGGTCACCGGGGCTGCACCGGAGGTGGATAAGTATGTCTTTGTGGGCAATGCCGGCGGCGGTACTTCCGTCGGCGGGAATTTCCGTGAATTCCTGGAGCTGCTGGGCATATGGGATAAAGTGGAGCTGCTGGATGCCCCCGCACGCTTCCGCGAAGTCCTCCTTCCCCAACTGTCCTACTCCTTCCTTCACTATCACACTCCTCAGTACAATGCCATATTCGACCGCGTGATCCGGGCGGCTGTTCATGGAAGCGCTGCTTCGGATGCTGAAGGGCAGGAAAGAAATATTTCCGGGTCGCGGAAAGAAACTTCCCCGCGGGACGAGGCGGGATCCGGAGCCGGGAGCGTTTTAGCGAGCCGGGCCGGATCCTGCGAGGAAACGCGGAAAGAAATATGTTCGCGGAAACTTTTCTTATCCCGCCGCCACGTTTACGATAAGAAGCACTGGTACGGGGGGACCCGCCCCAGGGAACGGGGTCTGGATATGCTGGACGAATACTTTTCTTCCAACGGCTACCGTATCATCTACCCGGAACGTACCTCCCTGCGGGAACTGATCCCGCTTATGCATGACGCGGAAGTTGTTGCCGTGGAGAGCGGCAGCTGCGCACATAATACCCTGCTGGTGCCCTCCGGGGCGAAAGTGCAGATCATCGAGCGTCAGGCTTATGTAAACGACTACCAGGCCAATATCGATGTGATCCGGGATCTGAATGCAGAGTATGTGGATGCCCATTACTCCCTTTATCCGGTAGAGGCCTTTGGCGGCCCCTGCCTGATCATGAACACGGCGGAGCTTCAGCGCTTTACCGCGGACCACGGGATGACACCGCCGCCGGAGCGTTTTAACAGCAGCAGCTATTACAGGCGTTCTATAAGATGGTACCTGTGGCTCTACCGTCATCTGATGGGAGAGCGTATCATGATGGATGAAAGCCTTCTTCCCCAGGCCGAGGTCTTTCTGGAGACCTCCGATGCCACATATGAGGTTTTCCGGCCTTATCTGGAGACAAAACGCCGTCAGCGCGCCTTCCGGCTCTGGGAACGGATCGGATATCCCCGTTTTTAGTGCATCTTTAGTCTTTTTTTCCAGCTACCCCAGTTTTTTTCACGTTTTTTACGAATATTTAACTAGAAGAAGGCGGTTTGTGCATTTCGATGCGCGGGTATTGGGCCACCGGTGCGGAGAGATTTACAAATGGCAGTCTTCGTATTATAATGGCAGAATGGACGATTTTTCTGCCGAGGCGCTGCAGGCAAGGGAAAGCAACGAAGCTTTCGATGCTTTTGCGGCGAAAAATAAAAGCTTTATCCTGGGCTGTGCATCCAAAAGCCTGAAGCGTTACGTGCGTGAAACGGACGATGAATGGTCCGTAGCACTGATCGCTTTTCATGAAGCTGTGAACGTTTACAACCCCAACAAGGGGAATTTTTCTTCCTTTGCAGGTGTTGTGATCAAACGCAGGCTTTTGGATGAGGAACGGCGTCGCGTGGGTTACGGGGCGGAAATCCCCGTACGCCCTGAAACTCTCACCGAGGGCTTCTCTGAAGAAGATGAGACCGAGGCCGGTGAGGAGCAGATCGCCGTCCGCATCCGTAAACAGGGGGATGCACAGAGTCCGGATAACGCAGGCACCACCCCGCTCCAGGACGAGATCGCAGCGATGCAGGATATCCTGGGGGAGTATTCCTTCTCGTTTTTTGAACTGACGGAATGCTCGCCGCATTCGCGCAAAACACGCGAAGCCTGTGCCGGGGCTGTGAGAAAACTACTGGAGGCTGAGGAACTGTATGTCAAAATGCAGAAGAGCCACAGCCTGCCGATCAGAGAGCTGTGCGACGGGACAGGCCTGCCGCGTAAGCTCATGGATCGTCACCGGAAGTACATCATTGCGGTGACGGAGATATTAAAGGGAGATTTTCCGCTGCTGGCGGAATATCTTAAGGATCTGAAAAAATGAAAGCGGTAGTTCTGGAAATCAAAAATGAATATGCGGCCGTACTCCGGACAGACGGTACTATGGAGAAGATCCGTAATGCCGGCTATTCCGTGGGTCAGGAGATCGAGCTTAAGCCCCGCAGCCTGGTATATCGTCCCGTGTTCCGTAACATCGCCGCCGCTGCAGCGCTTTTTGTGCTGCTTATCGGTATGGGTATCGGATATCGCAGGAACGGAAAAGAATGTGCTTATGTTACCGTTGATGTGAACCCTTCCCTGGAGTATGCCCTGAATGCCAAGAGCAAGGTGCTGCGTGTTTCCGCTCTGAATGCAGATGCGGAGGCCATCGTGGCAAGCCTGAATGCGGAAGGGATCTGCGGAAGAAAACTGGATACGGTCCTGGCCAGTACCAAGGTGGCGCTCATGGAGAGCGGATATCTGGGTGAGGAAAAGGATAATACCATGCTGATCTCGGTGGTCAGTAATAATGTAAAACAGAGGGATGAGTTAAAAACAGCGGTTGAGACCGTGGCTGCATCCGAAGATGTGGATGTATATGTGGTGGAAGCTACCATCAGCGAACGTAAGGAAGCCATGGAAAAGGGTGTCAGCACCGGCCGCTATGAGGCAACGAAGCAGGCTGCCACAGAGCCTGAAAATGCCGAAAAGATAGAAAAGGGTTCCGTAAAGGAACTGGTAGAAAGCAGCGAGATCAGCAAGGTGGTGGTTACTCCCACCGTTACGGCAAATGCCACGGAAACGCCTGTGCCTTCGGAAACAACGGCATCGGCAACTCAGGCCGATCCGCAGCCTACGAAAAAGCCCACCAAAAAGCCGGAAGCAACAGCTGCTCCGACGGAGGGGGGAGATCAGGAAGGAACAGAGGGTACGGATGAGCCTGCGGAGAATCCGGAAGCGACTCCCACTCCCGGCGTAACAAGTGCTCCTGTCGCAACTCCGACAGCAGCAGCAAGGGCAACGGCTACGCCTACGCCCGGCGAAGATAAGGCAACAGCGACTCCTACGCCCAGTGCCACTTCCACTCCTACGCCGACGAGCGAACCTACCAATACACCTACGCCTACACCGGCACCTGCAGACGGACCGGGTGATACCACACCTACACCTACGCCTGCACCCGATGACGGGCCTGTGATGACACCTACCCCGATCCCGACGGTCACACCCGTGCCCGAACCTACAGCGGCTCCCACGGAAGTGCCGACGGCGACACCCGAGGCAACTCCTGCGGATTCGAATCCCGGGACCGAAGAAAGCGACTAAAGAAAAAGCGGAGAGCGTATATGAGCGAAAAGCGTTTTGTACTGGCATTGACCCGCACCTGTGGCAGCGGAGCCACCATTCTCGGAAAGATGTTTGCCGAGAAGCATGGCGTTGATTTTTATGACAAGAAGATCCTGCGTATGGCCAGTGACGATTCCGGCATCAGTGAGGAGCTTTTCGCCCGGGCGGACGAGACGACGAAAAAGAGTCTGCTCTACAGCGTTACACAGAAGGTATATAGCGGAGAGATCATCCCTCCGGAGAGTCCGGATTATACAAAGAACGATAATCTCTTCGCCTTTCAGGCCAAGGTGCTCAAAGAGCTGGCGGAGCGGGAAAGCTTCGTATGCATCGGAAGGGCCGCGGACTATGTGTTACGTGACTTCCCGAATGTCCTGAGTATCTTCGTATATGCTCCTCTGGAGAAATGCATCCAGACCGAGATGAAACGTTTGAACCTCAGCCGTAAGGAAGCGGAGAAGCATATCTCCGACATGGATAAGTACCGTCGGGCATATTACCGCTACCACACCGGAAAGGATTGGGAAAGTCCTTACAATTATGACCTGTGTCTGAATACCGGAGAGCTTTCCTACGAACAATGTGTGGAAGTGATCGAAAGCTATCTGAATATCAAAGGGCTCCTGTAAAAGGGAGCTCTTTTCCATCATCGAAAAAGATCAAACAAAGATAAGGTCCGTATCCCAGGCCGGGATCGACGGAAGATGACGCATATAGATACGGTAGTCGGAACGGATCCTGAGGACGGCTTCCGCTATCTCAAACAGATCCGCACTTCTGTGATAAGCGGCGATCCGAAGCATGGGTCTGTGAGCTGCGATCACAGCCTCGGCGCCGCGTATCCCCTCTATTTCCGAACCCTCGATATCAAATTTTATGAGATCCGGGATGAGTCCTGTTTCTTCCGCGATCCTGTCGATGCTCATAGCGGGAGTCAGGATCGTCTTAGCTTCCGTAGCCGGATTGGCGCGGGTTCCCCGTCCTCTTGCTGCTGCGCTTATATAGGAATCGTGGCAGGAATCGGATATGAGTGCGCGGTAAGTTATAAGCTCCGCTTTAACGGAAGGATCATCTTTAAGAGCATTGAGTTTCCGCTGATTATGAGGTTCCGGCTCCACCGCTACGATGCGGCTGATGGAAGGATATCGTGAGGAATACTCCTTTACCGTATCGCCGTTATATGCGCCCAGGTCAAAGTATACGGCGCCTTCGGGAGTTTCCGTAAGGGAGAAGATGTCCTCTTTTGTGCATTCGGCTGCATGAAGGTAAGGGATCTTTCCGCTGATCTTTCCGAGTATGATGTTTTCCATGCAGCGGCGGGACAGCTCATCTGCCAGAAGAGACGAGACTCTGTCGAGTTCTTCTCTGTGCTTTTCGTAAAAAGCCAGATCGAAGATCTCTCCACCGCATACGGGAACATCCGGTGCATAAACTTCTGCCTGTGCTGCGATATCGTCGATGGCCGCGATCACTTCCGGCCGGCTTGTACCGAAAGAAACAAGTACGACAGGGTCTTTCAGACGGGACATGACAGCCCGGAAGGATTCCACTTTCATCTCCCTATAATACCGGTCCCGTACAAAGCCATCGCTTGCGAAGACACCGGAAACAGTAACATTATCGGAGCGGAGCTTGCTGTATATCTTATCCGCACCGTCACCGGTCCCGTATAAGACCACAGGCCGTTTTTTATCATGTTCTTCTCTGATGTATGTCCAAAGATCCTTCATGAAACACCTCGCTGAGTAATATATCATAATCGTATATGCTTGTCTAATCAGGAGAAATAACTGTTGACATTTATCAAGTGCTTTGGTAGAATCCAAAAAGTAATCATTCTGAAGAAAGAGAGGAAATCATATCATGTGGATCATAAGAATAAAGAATACAGATGAAAAAAGTATGATGACCTCGGTTTTCAAGTATTGATCAGCAGTCAAAAAGTCGTTTGTTCGATCTGAGCCGTGGCGTGAGTCATGGTATTTTTTTACCCTGATCCAATTGAAAACAGCATCCCTGGGAGAAGCGTAAAGCGTGAATCCCTGCGATGTGAGGTCCTGATCATCCGGTTTCTGTGGAGGGACAGTGTGCCTGTGCTTTTTTGGCAGGCATTGAGGAAGTCCCGGGAGTTACGTAAGGAGGAATGAACTATGAACGAAAATACAAGAGAAAAATATATCTTACTGATAGCATATTCCGGTGAGGAAGAGGAAGCGGATGCCTCACTGGATGAACTGGCCGAACTGCTGGATACGGCAGGTGCGGAAGCTGTGGGCAGGATGAAGCAGAAGCTTGCCCATCCCGATCCGGCGACTTACATCGGCAGCGGAAAAGCAATGGAATTGAAGATCTCCCTGACGGCCCGGGAGGCGGACGGTATCGTCTGCGATGATGAACTCAGCCCGGCCCAGATGAAGAATCTTTCGGAGCTTTTGGATGCAAAGGTCATTGACCGTACCATGCTGATCCTGGATATCTTTGCAGCGCATGCCCATACCAGTGAAGGTAAGCTGCAGGTGGAAATGGCACAGCTGAAATATCGCGTGAGCAGGCTGACCGGTGCCGGCAAAGCCATGTCCCGTCTGGGCGGCGGTATAGGAACAAGAGGTCCCGGTGAATCCAAGCTGGAAACAGACAGGAGAGTGATAGGAAAACGTATCTCTCGCCTGGGTTCCGAGATAAAGGACATGCAGAGGGTGCGTATGACCACACGGAAAAAGCGTATGGGAAACCTTCGCCCGGTGGTGGCGATCGTGGGTTACACGAATGCGGGAAAATCCACCCTCTTAAACCGTCTGACGGATTCAGAGGTGCTTTCGGAGGATAAGCTTTTTGCAACGCTGGATCCCACCACCCGTACCTGTGTATTGAAGGGCGGGCAGGAAGTGCTGTTTACCGATACCGTAGGCTTCATCAATAAACTGCCCCATCAGCTGATCGATGCGTTCCGCAGTACCCTGGAGGAAGCCCGCTATGCGGATGTGATCCTGCATGTGGCGGATGCTTCGGATCCTGCGCTGGAGATGCATATGCAGGTGGTTTATGAGACGCTTCGTGAGCTGGAGATCTCCGGGAAGCCCATTATCACGGCTTTTAACAAGGTAGACCTTCTGGAGGAAGATACCCGGCTGTGGGACGATCATGCGGATGAAAGCATAAGGATCTCGGCAAAGAGCGGATACCGGCTGGAGGAACTGCTGGAATGCATTGATGTGATCCTTCAGAAAAACCGCCGTCTTGTGGAATGCACCATATCCTATACCGAGGCAAAAGCCCTGGCGGAGCTTCGCCGATACGGTGAGCTGCTGGAAGAAGAATACGCTGAGGACGGGATACGCATAAAGGCCTATATTCCCGACGGTGTATCGATCCGGGGAGCTGTAGTCTGAGCCTTTAACGGGATGAAGAGGAACGATAAGCTTTATAAGAAAACCCGAAATGCGTACTCTGCGCATTTTCGGGTTTTTACAAAAATACCCATCCGCACAGGATGGGTCTAAAAATGGAGATAGGGGGACTCGAACCCCCTGTTAACAGGTTGCAATGCGTTGTAAATACGCGGTTTCAAAATCGTCGTGTGGAATTTCGTGTGGAATGCTATTCAGTTTTTCGGAGCAGTTTCTGCTCAAAATACTCGTTTGCTTTGTCGGAATATGCCTTCGATTTGTCGGAGAGCGTATTCCGGTAGACGGCCTTCAGGGTTCCGTCTGTGGACCATCCTCCGCGCTCCATGATGTATTGGTCCGGCATTCCGATCGCATGGAGGATGGACGCTGCATAGTGGCGCAGGTCGTGAAAACGGCATTTCAGACCAAGTTTATTACGAAGACGGGTAAATGCGTGGGAGATAGCCGTCGGGGTAGATTTAACGACATATTCCTCAGGATCCCCTTCGCCGATCAGATCCATGACTTCCTTCGGGAGAACAACACGCCGGACGGAATCGGAGGTCTTCGGTATCTCTTTGTGGATCCATGAATTATCAAGAGCCTGCACCATGTCTGTGTGCACAAATACAGCCTTGAAGTCGTAAAGCACATCCTTGTATTTAAGGCCGCAGATCTCACCGCGTCGAAGAGTGCCTATGGCAGCCAGGGCAATGGCAAGCCGGAGATCCGGGCGGGCCTCGTCCATGAGGTGCTGCACATCCTCGTCCGTGGGTACATTGTACTGGAGCGGCTGACGGGTCGGAAGAGTGACTTTGAAGACACGATCAGAGAAGACAGACACGGCAGCAGACACAAGGGCGTAGGAGTTCTTCACGGTCTTTGCAGATACCTGGGAGCTGAGCGTGCTGATCCAATGCTGCAGATCGGCATTGCTGAGAGCGTCAACGCGGATGTCCTCGATGAATCCGAGGCGCTGGCGGATCACATTATAGCCGCGCACCGTAGAGGGAGACAGTACAGCCCCCTTCGAACGGATGTAGATGTCTACGGCCTCGCCAACGGTATAAGAGCAGGAGGAGAAGCGGTCTTTATCGGAGGCGAACTTCGCCGCCTTCATTTCGGCCTCCGCCTTTGTGGGGGCAGTAAAAGAACGCTGACGCTTCACCTTTTTGCCGTCAACATATTCCCAATGGGAGAATACCTGGACTCTCCAGGATCCGGATTTCAGTTTCTTTGCTTTCGCCATATGAATACCCCCCAAAAAAATAGAGCACGACCGCTTGCACAGTCACGCTCTTTAAAAAGCTTGCGCTTTTTTCCATGTGACTGTATTATATGTAAATCGATAATGTTATGTCAAGTTTTTTTGTAAAAAATCTCTACGATTTTTTGAAAGAAGGAAAAGCTTGCCAGCACAGGAGATGTTTGGCTATAGTAGTTTTTATGCTTAAACATACGGTCAATGAGCTGATGCAATACCGTAGATGTATGATCAAGAACACCAGGGCTGGAAACTAACATGCGGTGAGCGTATAAAAGGGTGCAAAGCTGTCGCATTCTTTCGTTAGAAAGTCTCTTTTGACGTGTGGATTTTGAAATTGATGAAATAGCGGAAAGCATATTTAGATTTGGGGCATGTCGTTGATCGTGGACTTTCATATCGTGAAGAATACAGTTGTTATGGGCGGCAGCATTTCGTAACTCGCGAATATCTTTCATCAAGTGGTAGTCATTGACCATACTTCGATCGTGAAAGCGATTAGCACAAAAAATGTAAAAGGAAAGTAACGAGCCGAGGGGAATAACTTCAATAAATGCCCATACGGAATAACCATCAGAACATGCATTGATTATTCCGCCACAATAGGGATTATTCTTATTTCGGTTCAGTTCATCGGTAAGCTGATTGTAAAAATGTGTTCCGTTAGCCATATCTCTGTTCTGGAGATCGGAAAAATAATCAGATACAATTTTATATCCGTCCTCACGATTCAATTCTACCTTCTGGAGAAGCTTTACCTTCAAAAAATGTTCTGTATCAAGGGCCATATGGATCACAGCATAGCGAAGGCGCATATCAATAATAGAGAGATCTTTCAATGCAGCAAAATCCAGATCGATATATTTGCCATCGTTTTTACCACCGACATATTTATCAAAATTTTTTCTGTAAGCTCGGATTTTGAAATAATTGTTATTTTCACGAAGATAGGATTCGGCATCAGCGTCCGAAATAATATCGAAATGTATACCTTTACCTTTCATATGTTCAATTTGTTGTTTGGAATCGAGTAGTGGCTGATCGTGAGCATTCATTATAAACACCTCCATTGGTTAATTATCACATAATGTAATGAACTGACTATATAGCTGGGATCATCCGGATACTTTGGCGTCTTTTTGAAATTCATCTTCAGTATACTTCTGGATCTCTGCCAGTTCTGCGATGCGCTTCCGGGCCTCTTCCTTACCGAGTTCATTAAGCTTGTTATAATCGCGGATCAGAGCAATTTCGTCAGGAGCAAAAGGTGTCGCAGCGTGGGAAGGAGTAATATGAGGGTCAAGAAGATCTGATTTCTGAATATGAAAATACTGCGCAAGCTTCTCAATCTTCCCTATACGAGGAAGAGCGATTCCGCGGCACCATGTATTGAAAGTTTGTTGTGACACTCCGATAGCCTTTGCTACATCAATTTGCTGTTTTCTGCTGCGTCTCAGCTCATCGAGGAGATTATTTGCAAATACCTTTTTCTGCTCGGATTCTGTCATATCAATCACCTCCCGTAGTCACATAATACACTAGAAAAACAAATAAAACAATAAAAACAACAAAAATAATTTGATTTGGATATTGACAACAAATTAAATTTGTTTTATATTGCAAATATCACCACAAAATATAGAACAGGAAGGAGGGAACAAGGAAATGGACAACTTCCAGATCTCACTTGCGGCTGCACGGGTTAATGCCGGATTGAAGCAGTCAGATGTATCTAAAGAACTTCATGTAACTCCGAATACGGTTGTGAACTGGGAAAAAGGCACCAGTGAGCCGACGATATCTCAAGCTAGAAGACTTGCAGCGTTTTTCGGTATCCCGCTCGACCGTATTATTTTTATGCAAGAGGAAACAAATTAAATTTGTTCCCGTGCTATCCTACGGATATCACGGTTTACATATCCCTTGACAGGGATATGTAAAAGAACACTGAAGAAAGGAGAAGCATATGGATGCATGTACAACGATCAGATGCAGCATGTCGGCAGTGCGCATCAACACGATCCCGGATCTGAGCAGGAGGACCGGGATAAAGAGGGCGACCATGTACAACCGCATGAAGAACATCGGAAGCATGACCCTGAGGGAGCTGCAGGAGATCGCCAGGGTGACGCACATGAGCACGGAGCAGATTGCGGAGGTGGTGCTGAATGCGTAACGAAATCGGAAGGAGCATAGCAATGTTCCGAAAGAAGAAGGGGTACACTCCGGGGCAGCTGGCCATCATAGCGGAAATATCGCTGCCTGTTTTGCGGACGATTGAAAGCGGAAAATGCGCGCCGACTATCGAAGAGGTGGAGAGGATCGCCAACGCACTGCGGGAGAGGCCGGAACGGATCATCGGATGGAGAAGGGAAGGCGGCGGGATCATCACCTGGTGGGAGGAGCTGGAGGACGGAAAAGCGCTGCATGTGGAATGGGAGAAGCCTTTCAGAATGGTATTCAATGAATCCTATCCGTGCGAAGGCGCCGCAAAGCTGGTATTCGAGGAAGAAATAGATGAATGATCTGAGTATAGCAGCGGTGATCCTGATATTGGCAGGCATGTTCTTTGCTCCGGTACTTCTGCAGGAAGAAAAGCAGGAGATCGTGATAGAGGAAGAAGAGGTGATCCCAACGGCAGCAGCGGCAACTCCGACAAGGATCCCAACACCGTTACCGACCAAGGCACCGGAACCGACGCCGACATGTACGCCGGCACCAACGGAAGAGGCAGAACCGACAATCTGTATTCCGGTGATGAACTGGCAGCCGGAGCCGCAGGATGAAGAGAAGCTGAGATTCATCGAAGAACACGGTCTGATATGGGTGCGGCTTTCCTGTTACCTGCCGACCGGGAACTGTACGGCGGACGGAACGATCCCATATGAAGGGATCTGTGCGGCGAACTGGGAACACATGGGGCAAAAATGCATCATGTACGACAAGGATCTGAATGTGGTGGCCGTATGGGAATGCCACGATGTAGGAAGCAATCCTCTGCTGATGTCGGGACAGGCGATAGATGTATTCCGGAACGATATGGACAGAGCATGGGAGCTGATAGGGCTTTACGGGGATCACGTATATATCAAATGGGTGGAGGAATAGGAATGGATCCGAAGCTGATAAGGGCAGACATAGAGAGCCTTCTGGAGACATATAAAACGGCACTGGCGAATGATGATTATATGGTGGCCCATCTGGCGGTATGCAAGCTGGAAGAAGCCACAAAGGCACTGGTGATAGCAATGGAGGCGAGGAAGATATGGGCGGGGGAATGAAAGAAGATATATTCATCAAGGGGCTGAATGATATGAGAACAGACCTTCGGAATGAACTGAAGAGAATGACGGACATGTACGGAATGGCCGGAATGGTAGCAAGAGAGAAGGAAAAGCAGCTGGATGCTGTAGAAAAGATGTACAGGATATACAAGGAAGGCGGAAGGATATGAACAACAGGGAGAGGACACTGAGAGAAATAGAGCATGCACTGGCAAGGCAGAAGCAGGACCGGCTTTTTTATAAAAACGAGATGCTGCGTCAGAAGCTCACGGGCACTCTGATCAGCCTCCTCTCCATTTTTGCATGGTGGATCCTTTCATACCGATACGGGCAGTTTGAGTGGGGGCTGGTGCTGGGAGTCGGGATCATTACAGGACTGTATATGGTCCTTACAAAAAGGAACTGGTACAGGGAAATGAAGATGGAAACGGAGACATATTAAGGGGGGAAGCGATGAAGGAGCTGATCGATATCTTTGACGAGTACAAGACGGTGAAATACTTTGCGAAAGCCCTGCACCAGGAACGTGCGGAGCTGGCCATAATGGACGAAGGCGGTACCACACCGATCTCGAAGATCTTAGAGGTAGAGACATTCACGGAGGGCGTCAAGAAAGGCCTGTATATATATCAGCTGGAGCTCATACAGCGGCTGCGGAATATCCTGGACGAGGATGAGAAGCTGCTGCTGAATCATCCGGATCTACCGGAATATGAGCACGAAGAGCCGACTATCCCGGCAGACATCAACATGGGAATCCCGAAGAACGATTTTCGCAGACATTTGACGGAAGATGACGGGAGGTGACCATGGAAGACGAGATCAGAAGCCCCACAATCATGAACAACCTCCGGGTCTTAACAAAAGGATATCTCACGGACAATGCGGCGGAGTTCAAGGAACGCTTTGAAGAAGGCAAGTACCAGGCCGCCGCCTATATAAAGGATACGAGTGATGCGGTATTCAATTTTGCACAGCACATCGGGATCCTGACCGGAAGGGATGCACTGTGGTATTCAGGGGATGAAGAAAACGAAGGGATATTCCCGCGGGCAGCAGAGGCAGTGACAAGAGCCAGAGTGGACGGAGAGCTGGTGCAGGATGAAGTGATGAGACGCTTTGAAAATCTTGTGTCAAATATGCTGCATAGCTTTCATTACAGGCTGAACGGAGAGGCGCAGGAGATGGCCGTGCTGGTGCTGAACGAGTACGCAGAACGCGTGAGGAAGGCTACAGCGAACAGGGAGAAGGCGCCGGGACACAGATGAAGAAAACGGAGATATACATATATTCGGCAGTGGGTTCCATTAAGGCGGCAGACGGATACGGAACATATCTGCTGGTCTACAAGGCGGCAAACGGGCAGCTGGGAACGATGGACGAGACCTGCGAGCTGAAGAAGGCCACAAAGACGACCTCGGAGCTGATGCTGATCGCGCAGGCACTGGACAGATACAGAGAGAAGTGTGAGATCGTGATCCATGTGAATGTCATGCAGACAGTCACGGCACTGACGGAATGGATGCCGGCATGGCGGGAAAACGGATGGAAGAATTCCAAAGGAGAGGAGGTATCGCCCTGGTACAAAGCAATATCAGACAGATCGGAAGGCCATATCATCACTTATACGGCAGATAAGGGTGAATTCACAAACTGGCTGGAAGATGAGAACAGAAGAAGGAAGGAGAAAAAGAAATGTTTGATAAGTTTGGAGAATTTGGAAGTGCGGAAGAGCTTAACGCATCAGCAGAGGGCCTGAAGGCAGAGGGGGATATCGAGAGCCTGAAGATCCTGGCAGCGGAGAACGGGCTGGACGAAATGGATGCACTCGATTATGCGGACGGAGTGATGCCGCAGCTCTTTACAGTGACAACGGCGGCGATCGGAAAGCTTGTGATCGAACAGAATGCGATCGAGGCTCCGGAGCTGATCGGGGACTGGATCGATTACATAGAGAGCGAAGTCATGGAGGATGAAGAATTTGCCAAGGCGGTCCGCAGGAAGAGCAAGAGTCTCGTGGGATGCCTGGGAGCGATCCTGAAGTGGTCTGCGGAGCATATGTATATGATCGATAGAGCGATAAGCAGTGCTGCCGGTTCGATCAAATCGCCAAGCGGAAGGGTACCGAATGAAGTGGGATTCGGAGCGCCGGGGATGGCCACGGCCAAGGAGATCATCAGGAGGTATTACATATGAGCAAGACGCTGGAGCAGCCTCCAAAGGTAAAACCGGTCCCGAAGGATGTGGAAAAATATGCGCATTCCCTCCTGCCATCACATCACAATCTGTATTACAAGCGCTTTGGGAAAAGCGCGACAGTGACCTGTGCGGCCTGCGGACAGACATATACAGGGCTTATAGAGCGGCCAATGGAGATCGAAAAGAGCCTTGTGAAGGTGATAGATCTGCCGATGCACAACACCGAAGGGAAGTGCGAGAAGTGCGGAGCACCGGGGATATACAAGGCGGAAGGTAGAGTGAAGAGCTTCGCCTATGAGAAGTGGACAGATTTTGTTGTTGGGCAGAATCTGGGGGATGATTTTGTTTTTCGAGCCTTCTCAATCAAGAGAAAGAGCAGGAAAAACTTAAAAGACGAGGAGGAGATGACGGAATATGCCCGCATTTATCTCTCGAAAGGAAAGAAAGCAATGGAATGGTGGCACCGCAGTTATTACGGACAGGAATACTGGTACGAAGGGAACCCGTCCTGGTACGGCGAATGCAAGATTAGCAGAAACCATTACTGGCCGGGAACACTGAAAGAGATCGAAAAGACACCGATGCTGAAATACGGGGATCCGGAGAGATATGACCTTATCTATTATTATTCGGCCTTTTCAAGATATCCGGATTTTGAACTCGTGCAGAAAGCAGGAATGACGGATCTGATGTATGCACTGCTCTGCCAGTACGGGGCGAATATCAACCCGAGGGGGAAGACCATAGCGGACCGTCTGAGGGTAAACAAAGACCGACTGAAGGAACTCCGGGAAAGAAAAGGGGATCTCACATATCTCCACATCTTCCAGGAAGAAAGGAAGAACAAGACACGCTTCACAAGAGAACAGATCGAAGAAAGGCTGTTTCTGGCCAAAAAGCACGGGCCGACAGACAGAAAGACCTATGAACTTATCTTAATGCACACGAACCTCCATAAGCTGCTCGCTTATATCGAATCACAACGAAAAAAGAATATATACGAGCATACATATCTGGATTATATCCGCATGAGACAGAGGGCAGGGTACGATCTGAGCAACGAGGTGTATCTTTTCCCGAAGGATCTCAGGAGAAGGCATGACGAGATGGTCCGGATGCTGGAAAAGAAGAGAAACGATGAGTATAAGGAGCAGATGGAGAAGAAATGGCCGAAGATCAGGGAAAAGTCCAATAAACTGGACAGAAAATACAGCTATAAGAGCGGGAAATATCTGATCAGACCGGCAATGAATGCCATGGAGATCGTAGAGGAAGGCAGGGTTCTGCATCATTGCGTAGGATCATCAGACACATACTTCCAGAAGCACTCAAAAGGGACGAGCTACATCCTGTTCCTGCGGAATGCGAAAGAGCCGGAGAAGCCGCTGGCCACAGTGGAGCTTTCATCGAAAGGAACCGTGCTTCAATGGTACGAAGCTTATGACAAACAGCCGGACAGGAAGAGCATACAACCATGGCTGAACAGATACATGAAGCATCTGCAGGAAAAGAAAAAGAAGAAAGTGGGGTAAGGAGACATGGAAGAGCACGCTATCATCTACACGCAGAATTATCAGCAGTTCAAAACAGAGCTGGATTACGAGCTGAACAGGGCGGCAAACAGCTTTGTGCGGATCGGATATCTGTTGAAGCAGGCAAGAGACACGGATATCCTGAAGGAATCGCCGTATGAAAGCTATACGGAATTCGCACGGACGGAATACCACTTGGAAGAGTCACAGGTATCACGCTTTATTGCGATATCCGAGAGATTTTCGAAGCCGGAGAACCCGGAGGAGTTGCGGGACGATTTCAAGGAATACGGCGTGGCCAAACTGGGGATCATGCTCACACTTCCGGATCATGTCAACGACCAGCTCTCTCCGGACATGACGAAGGCAGAGATCACGGCCATTGCGGAAGAGGTAAGGGAAGAGGAAAAGATC
The DNA here is from genome assembly GCA_017552715.1 of Lachnospiraceae bacterium. Classification (GTDB taxonomy): domain Bacteria; phylum Bacillota; class Clostridia; order Lachnospirales; family Lachnospiraceae; genus NK4A136. Next base: position 21,323 of record JAFZOW010000068.1, on the reverse strand, counting down.
ACACCGATCGAGAGAATGGTGGAGGATCCGGGCGAAACGGCAGAGATGGGATACCTGGAGAAGATCCTGTTCGAGATCGGAAAAGCAGAGCCGAAGATGATGGCCGAGATCCTGCGGGAGGAAGGTTTCACGCTGAAGCCTGACGAGTCAAAGATCATGAAGACAATGGCGCCGACAGGGACGAAACTGTATATGGTCCGGATCCCGGGGATGGGCAGGATAACGCTGAATGTCCGTAACGGTTTTGCTACAGCCACGAACATGGTCACATCGGAACGGCAGGAATTCTCAAAGGATGATATCGGCGAAGCCCTGGCCTTACTAATGGACAGGGTGATCGAAAAGACGGACAACGAGATAAAAGATTCGGAAGAGATATGGGAGAGGCTGTACGGGGAAGAATTCCCGAGAAATGCACCGGTGCAAAAGAAAGAGAGCAAGGTATCGGTCGCAAAGCCAGCAAAGAAGACTACGGAGAAGAAGCCAGAAGCTGCAAAGACCGATAAAAACAGGCAGGAATCGGCAAAAAACGACAAAGAACAGCAAAAACCGACAGCGGACGACATCATGAACGAACCGGAAGATGCAATCCCGGCAGCAGAGGAAGAAGACGAAGAACAGAAGAGCAGCTGGATCAACAAGGAAACGATAAGAGGGTACAAGGCGGGGCTGACAGCAGATATCAACGCTTTGAAACGAATGAATGATGAAAAGCAGTATAAGGCCATGCGTACGAAGCTGGAGAAGATGTTGCAGACAGTGAAGCTGATCATTGATATCGAGGAGGAAGCAGATGGAAAAGACAATCAAGTACCATGACAGCAAGGAAATGCTGCCGGGAATATACATTTGCGATCCGGGAAAGAATACAGAGTGCAGCAAGACAGCCTGCCAGGATCTGTGCTTCCATACGACGAAAAGGAAGTACGCAAAAAAGGAAGCCTTAGAGGAGGCGGAAAGGATAAAAGAGAATGGTAAGAGAATTATCTGAAGAAATGGTTGAAGAATTGCAGGAGCATACGGGGACATGCAGGTTTTGTAAACAGATCCACGTTATTGGATACGAAAACGGAGATTGTGCGCTCGAACTGATAAAAAAAGGGATGGCTCCGATGGAAGCCCTGAATGAACAGGCAACAAGACAGTGTACATGCAATGAAGGCCTGCATTATCGCAGAGGGATCAAGCAGGCTGAGGAGGCCGAGGAAGAATGTAAAAAGCTTTTCGCAGATCTCCCGGAAGCACAGGCGGTGATCAGCACATCTGTATTAGGACTTGCGGTAGGAAAGCTGAAAGCAATATCCCTGAATGTAGAAACAGCAGACGGTTCTGTAAAGGCATCGGCAAGAAGGACAACGAAGGGCGGGATCGAAATGAAGAGGACTGCCGTGACGGAGGAAGGAGTTTCGGTGTGAAGAGCATATTGCAGAACAAGCGGGAAGAACAGTGCTTTATATGCAAGCATTACGAAACAGCACCAACACCGCCGAAGATCCGCTACGATCTGCTGGGGAATCCGCACAGAGCCCTGGAAGAGCATCACATATTCGAGGGGATAAACAGGAAGGCCTCCGAGAAGTACGGCCTGAAGGTATATCTGTGTAAATATCACCATACAGGAGACGAAAACGGCAGCAGCGGAGCTGTGCACAGCAATCCGAACACAGGCGCAGACCTGTGGCTGAAGAGAAAAGGACAGTACGCCTGGGAGAGACGATACGCGAAGCATCTCCACGAGAGTGAAGAGGCGAACGAAGAATTCCGGGAGATCTTCGGAAAGAGTTATTTGTGATTTCTTCTATATAAAAGAAGAAAAAGGCGGATACGCCGTTAAGTGCACTATTAACCATATTAAAGTTGGGACGAACGATGGCCTTTACAGAATACATTTACAGATCGCCATGGGGAATAGAACATGTTTTCACCTATGCAGGCAAAAGAGGTGGAAAGGGAGAGAAGAGAGCAGAGAGGACAAAGGCGACTCCGGATCAGATCAAGAGGCAGAATCACAGAAATAAGGTGAATTACATCCGGAGGACGATACAGCTCAACTTCAGGCAGGGGGATCTGTGGCTGACACTGAAATATCCCAAAGGGACGAGAAAGCCAATCCAGGAGGTCAAGGAAGATTTCAAGAGGTTCGTCCGAAAGATGAGAGACAGATTCCGCAAGGAAGGCGAGGAGATGAAGTATATATACTCCATCGAGATCGGGAAGCTGGGCGGGATACATGTCCACCTTGTGATGAACAGACTGAATGATCCGAAAGCGGATCTCATGATATCGGATGCATGGATGAGAGCCAGGGGGATGACGCCGGTGGAGGATATGCTGGAGGATGGACTCTGCCCGGCGGATGGTCTTGCTCATCTGGATCACGTTCGTGAGGTGGGGGATGGTCAGAGGCTTGCGGAGTACATCGCAAAGGAGCAGCCTATGCAACTCGAGGATGGGACACTTTTGAGCAAGGAAGAGGTAAAGGAGATCCTGAACTTCGGCAGCAGCCGCAATCTGATCAGACCTTGCCCGGAGAAGAAGGTATTCATGCATTGGACAATGAAGGCCATTCTGGAGCTTCAGGCGGAAGGGATGAATACTAAGCCGAACAGATTCCGCACGAAGGGATATGTTGTGGACAAAGAGTCGTGGCATCAGGGAGTGAACGCGATCACGGGGATGTCATATCTGCGATACATGGAGTACCCGCCCGGGAAAGGTGAATTTTGGAGAAAGGTTACGGGAGGAAAGTAAACATGTTTTTCTTCTTTTTCGGCGGATATGCGGATATAGAGCCAGGCGTCCGGTGCTGTGATTATGTTGAGGCAGGATTCACGAGAGGTCGGAATGGACAGCTGAAAAGGAAATACCGTATGGTGGAATGTTTTGAGATTAACCGCAAGAAGATCCTGATCGAGGACTGGATGAAGCTGTGCGAGGAGCGGGCAGTTGAAAACGGAGATACGGATCTGCTGAAAGCGCTCACGGAACATGCAAAAGAGCAGCCGTGGTTAAGGACGGAAAAGGACCGAAGGCTGTACGCACTGGAATGCCTTGCAAATGGAGCATACAAGAGTTGGATAGAAAGAGGGGAGTTCAAAGAGAATGGAAGGTGAAATGATCTCAACAAAAATGTGCAACTGCTGCAAAAGTAAACCGGCAGAGCCGGGAATGAGTACGTGCTGGGATTGCTATGTGAGCACGAAAGAGGCACACAAGGCGAGAAAGCGCCGTGAAGCGGTTAAGACAGAGAAGAATATGCGGTCACAACCGGAAGAGAGTATTGACGATATAGCCAGGAAGGCAAGGGAAGCAGGAATGAGCTATGGGAAATATCTCATAGCGAGAGCGGCGGGGAGGGTCAAATGATCCTGATCTTGTGGGCTATGATCCTGATCACGGTATTATGTACGGTTGTTCCCAAGTGGATCAACATGCTGGATGATGTGCCAAAAGAGTACGATAAGTGCTATGGATGCACATGCATCTGGTGCGATGCAGTACCGGGAGACAGTGAATGCGAAAGGTGGAGAGAAAAGCATGAACGAAAAACCGAAGCAGGGAGTAATACATGACTGGACAAGAGAGGACTTCATGGAGTACAGAAGGACGATCTCCAGGATAGCACAGCGGAAGAGAAGGGAAGCGGCAAAGGAAAAAGGGCTGTGCTCAATATGTGCAAAGAAACCGGCAAGGCAGGGAAAGAAGACCTGTACGGAGTGCAGCAACAGGGCAAATGAGTGGCATAAAAGAAAGAGGAATGAAGTAAAGTGAGGATATCGCCAAACCGCTGGAACATTATCCAGAGGATCCTCCGGGAGTATCCGGAGTGCAAAAAAGAACTGGAGAGCTGTTGTGAAGCGTCAATCTATCGGGATAGGTTGATCCGGGAGATCAACGCTGTGGAGATGGCATTCTCATTCTTCAGTGAAGCGGAACAGGCCGTGATATCAGAACGCTTCTGGACGGACCAGGAAAAGAACAAGAGCTATGAACAGATGTGGGACACCGGATATTCGCCGCGTCAGATGCGCAGGATCTGCTATCGGATGATCTGCTATACCGGGAAGGAACTGGGTGAGATCGAATGAAAAATCATTGCAGACAGCCCGCCGCTGTGATATAATATAGCCAGAAAGAGAGGGAAAGGATATGATCTTCATTTATCCGATAAGGACCCAAAAGAAGAGCATAAAAAAGCAGTATCAAAAAGGCGATTTTCTATGGTATTTGATACCGGTAATAGCCTTCTTCGGAATACTTTTCCTGCTTGCATTGATCTGATAAACAAATAAAAATGATAGTAACGGTCATCTGAAAAGATGGCCGTTTTTTTGTGTTTGAATTTGATAGGATGATATCAGCGGGAGGGCACTGCCGAGTTCCTGCCGTCTCCTTTCTTCAGGGCATGTGCAGCTTTTGCAGATGCAGAAGCTGCACGGAGGAGAATAAGTATGGCACAGACATGGGCCCGGCCCTTCTATAACTCCCTCGCATGGGTAAAGACGAGAGAGCTATATATCAAGACGAGAATGATGATTGATGGAGGACTCTGCGAAGAGTGCCACCACAGCCCGGGATTCATAGTTCATCACAAGATTATTCTGACAGAAAAGAATGTTAATGATTTGAATGTGAGTTTGAACTTTGAGAATCTGGAATATGTTTGCAAGAGTTGTCATGACAGCTTTGAGGGCCATGGAGCAGCGGGAAAAGGGAAAGCAAAAGCATGGTGTACGTTTGACGAGGAAGGTAATCCTGTTTCGCTGCGGGAGATTGACAGAGCTTGAGCGATCCTGACCACGACATGGGAGGCATACCTCCCCCCTGTTCCGGTCTCAGCGGCAGACCCTTCCAGACCGACCCCGCAGGTTGATTCAACGCGCAGGCACACATATAGGGGGTGTGGTATATGGCAGCAGTCGGAAGGAAACCTTCAACTAACGCCAAAAAAACGAAGACCACAAAAACGGCCAAAACCGTGACGAAATCACGGCCCAAAACGACAAAAAAGAAGACCGAAAGCGCCGAAAAGAAACGAAAAGACGAACAGAAGACAGCGGAACGCTATGCGAAGACAGCGAAAACGGTGTCGGAGGATTCGGAAAAGAAGCGGAAAAGGCTTATCAAGAACGAGATCCGGCGCCTGGGTGATTCGCTGAAGGATATTCCCTCGGAAAAACGGCGACTGGTAAAGGCCACAGTGGAAGATGCTGCATTCCTGACTGTCACGATGCAGGAACTCCGTGATCAGATCGCAAAAGAAGGAACTGAGGTCGAGTATAAGAACGGGGAGAACCAGTACGGAACGAAACAGAGTCCTGCGGTAGTCAGTTACCTGCAGATGAGTCAGAAACTGAACGCTGCCATGAAGGTCCTGCTTGAATGCCAGCCGAAGACGGAAGTCAAAGAGGTGGATGATAAGTTTGACGATTTCATAGTGGAGCGCGGGGACGATGATTAGATATCCGGCGAACTATAACCCGATCAAGACATATTATCAGCGGATATGCGATGGCCGGGAAGTTGTAAGCGATAAGGTGCGCAGGACATATAAGATGCTCGTTGACGAGCTCGATCATCCGGGAACATATCACTACAGCCCGAAGAGGGCAAAACATGTTATCGAGTTCTTTGAAAATTATTGCCATCACAGCAAAGGAAAAGCAGGCGGACAGCTTGTGATCCTGGAGCTCTGGGAAAAGGCCATGCTGGCAGCAGCATTCGGATTCGTAGATGAGAACGGATTACGGAAGTACAGAAGGGTTGTGCTGATTGTTGGGAAAAAGAACGGAAAGAGTCTTCTGGCGTCCGGTGTTGGAAATTACATGCTGATCGGGGACGGCGAAGCTGGACCGGAAGTGTATGCGGTGGCAACAAAGAGAGATCAGGCGAGCATCATCTGGAAAGAGGCAAAACGGATGGTGAATAAATCGCCGGTGCTTCGGAAGAGGATCAAGCCGCTTGTGGCAGAGCTTTCCAGTGAAAGCTTTAACGCCGGAACATTCAAACCGCTGGCAAGCGATACGAATACCCTAGACGGCCTAAACATACACTGCGCACTCATGGATGAGATCCACCAGTGGAAGAACGGCAGAGCGCTGTATGACATTATAGCGGACGGTGTTTCAGCCAGGGAACAGCCGCTGATATTCATCACATCGACTGCAGGAACTGTCCGGGATGATATTTACGATGATGTCTATGATCAGTGTGAGCGCATCGTAAATGGATACGACGATCCGAACGGATACAAAGACGAACGGACGCTTGTAATAGTCTACGAGCTTGACAAAAGGGCAGAGTGGACGGATGAAAGCTGCTGGAAAAAGGCAAATCCGGGACTTGGGACCATAAAGAACATTGATATATTGCGGCATGAGGTGGAAAAAGCAATGCAGGAACCGCTGCTTGTGAAGAACCTTGTGTGCAAGCAGTTCAATATTCGTGAGACTTCGGCCGAAGCCTGGCTGACATTTGAACAGCTGGACAACCGTGAGAAGTTCGATATCGGGAAATTGAAACCTCGCTATGGAGTGGGAGGCGTTGACCTTTCATCGTGTGTGGATCTTACATGTGCGACACTGCTCTTCCAGGTAAGAGCTGACGAACGGCTATATGTGGAGCAGATGTACTGGATCCCGGAGGACAATCTGGAAAAGAGGATCCATGAGGACAAGATACCGTATGATATCTGGATCGAACAGGGATGGTGCAGGATCTCTCCAGGCAACAAGATCAATTACAGATTGATCGTGGACTGGTTCAGGGAGCAGCAGGAGAAGAGGGACATATACCTCTGGCGCTGCGGATACGACAGCTGGAGTGCAAAGTATTTTGTGGATGACATGGAAAATGAGTTCGGCAAGACAGTAATGGAGCCGGTCATCCAGGGAAAGAAAACACTGAGTGCTCCGATGAAGAGCCTGGGAGCGGATTTAACGAAGAAGCTGGTCATATATAACAACAATCCAATCCTGAAGTGGTGTCTGACGAACACCTCCGTGGATGTGGACAAGAATGACAATATACAGCCGGCCAAGGTCAACGAAGGCCGGACAACAAGAAGAATCGACGGTGTGGCTTCTCTCCTGGATGCATATGTGATCCGGGACAGATATCTGGAAGAGTACAAGACGATCATGTGAAATTGCACCGGTGCATGAGGTAAGGCCATGGGATTATTCAAGAAAAAAGCGAAAAGCAAAGAAGAGAAGACTATATACCGTATGGTGGTGGACCGTGGAAACGGGTTTTATTCCTGGAACGGGAAACTGTATCACTCTGACATCGTGAGAGCCTGCATCAAGCCAAGGACAAAGGCGCTGGGAAAATGCGTGGCAAAGCATGTCAGGACAACAGTGGTGCAGGGAGATAACGGAACGGAAAAAAAGGTGGAGGTCAATCCTGTAGTCAATATCCGCTTTTTGCTGGAAGAACCGAACAAGTACATGTCCGGCCAGATGATGCAGGAGAAGGTAGCGAACCAGCTGTCACTTAACGGGAACGCATTCATCCTGATCATGCGGGATGCAAATGGCGTCCCGGCAGGTCTGTATCCGATCCCGGCATCAACGGTAGAAGCAAAGTATGACGAATATGATGAACTGTGGCTGAAATTCTACTACGACAACGGGAGGAATGATTCCTTCCGGTATGAAGATATCATTCACATCCGGGAAGACTATATCAACAATGACCTGTTCGGGGAAGTACCGCAGGAATCCCTGGCGGATATCATGGATTCTGTGAACACGTCGGACCAGGGGATGAAGAATGCGATAAAGAACAGCTCCGTGGTCAGATGGCTGCTCAAATTCACATCAGCGCTCAGACCTGAAGACATGAAAGAAGCGACGAAACGCTTTGCAGAAGACTATCTGAGCGTTGAGAGCGGAGGCCTGGGTGTAGCGGCAACAGATGCCAAAGCGGAAGCCATACAGGTCACTCCGCATGATTATGTACCGAATGCTGCTCAGACGAAGGAGCAGATTGAACGTATATATGCGTATTTTGGGACGAATGAAAAAATCGTGCACTCGACCTACACGGAAGACGAGTGGATCTCATACTACGAGCAGGCCGTAGAGCCCATCGCGGCGCAGATGTCGCGGGAGTACAGCAGGAAACTGTTTTCCCGACTTGAGAGGAGCCGCGGCAATCAGATCGTGTTTGAGTCGAGTGCACTGACTTTTGCAAGCATGAAGAGCAAGCTGGAGCTGGTGCAGTTTGTTGACAGAGGGATCATGACACCGAATGAGGTGAGAGGATACCTGAATCTGGTGCCGATCCCGGGCGGCGATGTGGCACTGCTCCGTAAAGATACAGGATACATGGGAGATGACAGATCGGAAGGAGGTGAGAACGAATGAAAGAGATCACAATAAACGGAACGATCGTCAGTAATGATGACAAATGGATATATGACTGGTTTGAGGTGGAATCCTGCTGTCCGAAGGACATTATCAAAGCGCTGCAGGATGCAGGTGAGGATGATGTGACGGTCCTGGTCAATTCAGGAGGCGGGGATCTCGATGCAGGAAATGAGATCTATTCGGCTCTGAAGCGATACAAGGGTAAGACGGTGGCCGAGATCACAGGGTATGCTGCGAGTGCGGCCACAGTTATATGCTGTGGAGCTGATACGGTGAGAGCAAACGCCGGGATCCAGTATATGATCCATAATGTCAGCACATGGCAGGGCGGAGACCACCGCGACATGGAAACCATGGCTAGTGTTCTGAAAGCAGCTGACAGGTCTGTGGCTAATGTATATCAGCAGAAGACCGGCTTGGATGAAAAGACCATCCTGGGGATGATGTCTACCGGAACAGGAAACATGGGAAAGTGGATGGACGCCAAAGAAGCAAAGGAATATGGATTCATCGACGAGATCATAGGAGACAACGGCAGCCTTGCGCGGCCGATCTCAATATACAACGCCCACGGCGCTTTTATCATAAGCGACGAGGTGAAAGAAAAGATCAGGCTGGAGTTTGCCGGGAAGAAAAGCCCGGAATTCGACAGCCAGAAGGCACAGGCAAGGCTGAACTTGCTCAAACTAAAAGGAGGTAAAGTTTTATGAACAGAGAAGAGTATCTGAAGAAACGCAACGAGCTTCTCGAAGCTGCTCAGGCAGCTATTGAGGCCGGCGATTCCGAGACCTACGAGGCCAAGGCCAAAGAGGTGGAAGACCTGGATGCAAAGTTCGAGAAGAGCGCACAGCAGCAGGCTGATCTGAATGCCCTCAAGGGTGCAGTGAAGCCTCCGGTCGCCATGGCTTCGGAGAGCGTTGTGTCCAAGGACGGCAACGACAAGGAGCTGGAGTATCGTATGGCCTTCATGAATTACGTCATGAAGGGGACTCCGATCATGAAGAACACGGACGAAGTGACGACCACCAGCGAAGTGGGAGCGGTCATTCCTCAGACGGTTTTGAACCGGATCGTGGAAAAGATCGAGAAGGTCGGGAACATCCTGAACCTTGTTACCCGCACCTACTACAAGGGCGGTGTGGTAGTGCCTACCTCTTCAGCAAAGCCGACTGCAAGCTGGGTGGCAGAGCGTGGTGATGTTGACTCCCAGGAGAAGACAACCGGATCCGTGACATTCGCATACAACAAGCTGAAGGTAAAGGTGGCTGTATCCCTTGAGGTGAGCGTGGTGACGCTGGATATCTTCGAGCGTACACTGATCAATCAGCTGTCCGAGGCTATCGCAAGAGCTCTGGACAGTGCAATCATCAACGGTCGTGGCACCACTACCTATCACGAGCCCGAAGGTATCCTGAAGTCCAGCAACCTCATTTCAGGCCAGAACGTGAACGTGACGGAGGAGAATGCAATCACCTATGCAAACCTGATCGGTATGGAAGCTCTGCTTCCGGAAGGATATGACGATGCCATCTATGTCATGAACAAGAAGACATTCGTTTCTCAGGTCCTGGGCATGGTAGATGACAACGGTCAGCCGATCGCAAGGATCGACAGCGGTATTGATGGCAAGCCTGCATATACCCTGTTTGGCCGCCATGTCGAGTTCACTACCCAGGTAGCTGCATATATCGGCGGTACCGTGACAGCTGACACGATCGTGGCATTCCTCTTCCGCATGAAGGACTACATGCTCAACACGAACATGCAGCCCACCGTGAAGAAGTATACCGATGAGGATACCGATGACGAAGTGACCAAATGCATCATGCTTGCTGATGGCAAGGTGATCGACAACAACAGTCTGGTCACTCTGACGGTAAAAAACTCGTAGTCGCTGACGTGAATAAGGACGGACACTTCTCCAGTGAGGAGTTGTCCGCCCTGACTGAGATCCAGATCCGGACGCTGGCCGAGCGTAACGGATACACGATCAGCGGAAGCACAAAGGCCGAACTGATCACGAGCTTTTTGAGCGCGCAGAGCACCGCAGAAGCGGCTGATGAAGCGGCAGCAGATGCGAACGCCGATGAGGAATACACGAAGGCGGAGCTCGAGACGATGACAATTTATGAGATCAAAGAGCTTGCGACAACGCTGGGATACACTATCACAGGCGATACGAAAGCAGCATTGATCACGAGTTTCCTGACAGCGCAGACAACGAAGCAGGAGGCAGACATATCAGGAGCAGACTCGGACAGCAGCGGCGACTATGATGCCGAAGAGCTTGGAGCGCTCACGATAGCAGAGATCAAGAAGCTGGCGGCCAGCCTGGGGTACACGATCAGCGGAAGCACAAAAGCAGACCTGATCACATCGTTCCTTGCGGCACAGGCGGCAGCAGGAGAGAATTCCGGAGGTGGCTGATGACTGCAGCGGCATTATTGACGAAAATAAAGAACTACATGAGGATACGGCATAATGCTCTGGATGATACCATCACCGATGATATCAATGCGGGGACGCTCGAACTGACAAGGGCGGGCGTCTCCGTATATGAGGAGAACGAGATCAGGGATGATGAGCTGATCCTGACGGCAATCCGTTACCATGTGATGGCAGCGGAGGATTACAACGGCAAAGGCTCACAGTATCAGCAGAGCTTTGAGAAGCTTCGGGATGCGATGAGCCTGAGCGGAGAATACAGATGCGAGACGAACTGATCAGGCTGATTACAAAAACAGGGATCACAGAAGATGAAAGCGGATTTCCGACGGATGAGCTGGAGGATGAAACGGAGATATGGGCGAGAGTGAAATCCGTCCGATCTTCCGAGTTCTACCAGGCATATACCGAAGGGATGGAGCTGAAATATATCTTCTGTGTGGATCGTGACGACCTGGCACTTGCAAACAGGACAGATGTACGAGGACGGATCATCCGGCCGTGGGCTGTAGAGTACGACGGGATACGGTACAGGATAGTGCGTCAGTACAGGACAGACATGGGAGAGGTAGAGCTGTCCGCTGAGGAGGCAGACCATGGGCATGACATTTGAGTTTTCAGGACTTTCAGATATGATGCCGGATATCGATGAGGTCGGTATCGAGATGGTAGAGGCGGCAGGCCCGATACTCGTAGAAAAGACAAAGAAAGCTGTGCAGGGAGTCGTGAGACACGAGGGAGAATCAGAACTCGTGAAATCAGTGACGATGAGCAAACCGAAGAAAGGAAAGTGGGGAGACTTTATAGTATCCGCTTACTTCAAGGGGAGCTCAAAGACAAAGACATACAGGCACACGAAAACGCACCGGGGGAAATATGCTGTGTCCAATGCGCTGAAAGCGGTATGGAAAGAGTACGGGATCCCTTCCAGGGGAATACCGGCACAGCCTTTCATTGAGCAGGCAACGGCAGCAGCGGAGACGGAAGCCTTGGATGCAATGCAGGATGTCTTTGATAAGAGGGTGGGCGAATGAATATCAATCCCATGATGAAAGCAGTCGGCGAGGCAGTCGGATATCCGTGCAAGCAGGATATCTATGAGGGGAAAGAGGACAAGTTCCTCGTATTCTCATACGAGGACGAAAGAGCATCATACTATGCGGACAATGACGAGGAAGAGATCACCGTCAAGATCCAGGTGCAGTTCATAACCCCACAGAAGTACAACTATTTTGCCGACAAAAAACTTATTAAGCAGGCCTTGAAGGATCAGGGTTTTACTGTTGAACATATAGAGACCTGGCTGGACGATGTGGCGGCCGGGACGGATCGCGCAAGACGTACAATATTCTCCTGTTATTATACGGGAGCAGATAACTAAAGGAGGTAATGAAAAATGGCATATTTTGGTCTTTCAAGTCCTTACATTGCTCAGTTCGATGCCGATGCGGAAACGTACAGCAACGGTATGAAGCTTGGTAAGGCAATCAGCACGAGCATCACTCCGAACTACTCCACAGCTTCTCTGTACGCTGACAACAGCGAGGCGGAGCGTGTGGACGAGTTCGTAAATGCTGCCGTAGAGGTAGGCACTGACAGGATCCCTGCAGCGGCAGGTCCTATCCTTTTCGGTCACACCACGAATGGAAGCGGAGAGGAAGTGAAGAACTCGAACGACAGCTCCAAGTACGTAGGGTATGGCTTCTGGCAGGCATCCATGGAGGATGGTGTCAAGAAGTATCAGGGCTGCCTGCTTTACAAGGTGAAGTTCACCGAGGGTCAGACATCTTTCCAGACTAAGGGCGAGAATATCACCTTTGCAACTCCGACTCTTTCCGGATCTGCGACAGCAAAGGCAAACGGCGACTGGCAGATCAGCAGCCCGAAGTACGATACCGTGCGTGAAGCTGAGGTATGGCTGAAGACGAAGCTCGGCATCGATCTGACCTATACCGCAGTGGTTCCGGCATCGGGCGATAACCCGAAGGCACTGGGATGGTATGAGAGATCCGGGACGGATCCGAATTATACCTACACGCTGACCACAGACACGACTGTGGATGCTCAGAAGACTTATTACGAAGCCAGCTGACCATTGTAGCCCCCAATAAACGCCTGCAGGTGACACTTTGATAACACCTGCAGGCATCTTTGAAGAAGGAGAACAGAATATGAAACTGGAGAGGATCCGAATCGGAGACAGGGATCTCCCGATCCGAATTGATTACAACGTGATCGAGGAGATTGAGGAGGAATTTGAAACGCTGGAAAGATTCCGAATGGAGCTGCTTGGATTCCGATGGAAGAGAATGGACGATGGAAAGTATGAGTATGACGATGAAGGAAAACCCATCCCGGAGATAACAAAACCGTCAATGAAGGCAATGAATTTTATTCTGCCGCTTATGATCAATGAAGGGCTGAAAGCGGAAGCATATGAACAGAAAAAGCCATATGATCCGATGGATCCTGAACAGATATTGATGGAATGCGAGATTGAAAAGAATTACATGTTAAACATTATCAATCGGGAAATGGAGCGTTGCCAATCTGTAAAAAAATCTATACCAGGCGAGGAAAATGGGAAGAGCAAAAGGCGCTCAACTTCGCCTGGTTCAAAGTGACGGCGCTGCGTATGGGGATGACTCTGGAACAGGCCGGTTTTTTGTATTTGGGTCAGTTCAGGGACATGTTTGAAGAATATAAGAAATGGAACAATATGCAGATCAAGAGAGCAGTTTTTACTATTGACGAACAGGAAGAAGAAAGCAGTTTGGATGAGTTGAGGTAAGAGATGGCGAAAAAAGGAAATGTAAGAGTAAGCATATCTGTAGACGGTGCACCGGAATACAAACAAGCAATAAAGGATATATCCGCTGCAGAAAAAGAACTACAAAGTGAAATGAAAAAAACTCAGGCTCAATTCAAAGGGGCTGAGAAAAGCGCTGATGCTCTTAAAAAGAAAAGTGAGCTGCTCTCGAGAGAGATTGAACTGCAAAAATCAAAACTTGCAGAGCAGAAGAACATGGTCAAAAACGCTTCGGAAGCGCAGCAAAAGTATGGAAATACAACAGAGAAGCTGAAAAAGATCCTGGAAGAGGCAAAAGAGGGAACAGGGAAGCTGACGGAAGAACAGAAAAAAGCTGCGGAAGCAGTTGACGTCCATGTTAATTCGACTGATGAACTAAGGAGGGCGATCGAGAAGAGCGAGGCGCAGTATGAAGCTGCTGGAAGGGCAATACAGAAATATAATACAGAAGCGAACAATACGGAAGCAGGCCTTTTTAAGTTGAGCGGAGAACTGGCAGAGACAGACAAAGAGCTTGATAGGGTCACCGCGGAAAGTGAAAAAAGCGCCAGGGGATTATTAGGGATAGGAAATGCTGCCAGAACGACAGGCGGCGATGTAGCTGATCTGGGAAAAGTAATCGATGCAACCGTGGCATCACAGGCGATCATTTCAGGTATAAAAGCACTTGCAAATGGAATCAAAGAAATAGCGAGCGCGGCTGTGGGCACAGGGGAAGAGTTTGAAGCGTCCATGAGCCAGGTGGCTGCGACAATGGGGATCACTTCGGACGCGATCCGAAACGGATCAAACGATTATAAGACATTGGAAGCAGCTGCTAAAAAGTGCGGCGAGACAACGAAATATTCAGCATCGGAAGCGGCAGAAGCACTGAATTATTTGGCGCTAGCGGGATATGACGCAGCAAAATCGGCTGAAACATTACCGAAGGTATTGGATCTGGCAGCAGCAGGTGGAATGGATCTGGCTACAGCGTCGGATATGGTCACGGATGCAATGGCGGCTCTGGGAATGGAAACATCGGATCTTGACCAGTATATCGATGAGATGGCCAAGACAGCACAGAAGCCGGAATTTTCAAAAGTAATCCTTGCGGTGGTAGCATTGGCGACAATTGCTATTGTGGTGGCATCGTTTGTTCTGATGTTCAAAACAATGGATCTGACACCGCTGGCTTACATTGTTCCGGGGATTTTTGCAGAATTGGCATCAGCGACCGGTTTCTATTATTGGAAGGCGCGTGCGGAGAATATGATCAAGCTCAAGGCGCTTATGGGAGAACAGCAACTGACGATGACGGAGGAATTTCAGGATTTTCCACAGAATAACGGAGGAGCAAAAGGATGAGCATATATTCATCACTGGCAACGCAGATTGTGGATTTCGGCACAAAGAATAGCAATCCGAGAATGGAACCTATAACGAAGATCACGATCCATCATATGGCTGTTGTTGGAGCAGATGCGGCTACGGTGGCAAGAGGTCATCGTGACGGTTCTCAGCAGGCTTCGGCTAACTACTATATAGGAAATGACGGCACGATTTGTGGTGGTGTTTCCGAAGATCGGAGAGCGTGGACAAGCGGCAGCAGTCAGGACTATGTAGCAATAACCTTTGAGGTCGCAAACTGCAAGGGAGAGCCGAATTGGGAGATTTCAGACAAGGCGTATAAGTCCATGATAGCGCTTGCGGCGGATATATGTAAGAGATACGGAATCACTCCGCATTTTACCGGGACAAAGGAAGGAACGCTGACGTGTCACTATATGTTCCAGGCTACCGCCTGCCCGGGCCCATATCTCAAAAACCTCCATGCAAACGGGAATATCGAAAGGGATATATTGAACGCAATGGGAGAGCAGCAGATTGCACCGGTGCAAACGGCAGAGGAACAGATATGGAACTATCTGAGGGCAAAAAAGAATGCGAATATGCTGATTGACAAGAAGACGCAGGAGCTGCTGGCTGACCAGTACGGAAGCTTCTCATATTGGCTCAATACCAGGATTGAACAAACGGTCAGGGGTAATAAGATCGAACTGAAGGCAGAATGAAAGCGATTGTGTTTGTCATAATAGCATTACTGATAATCATTATGGCACTACTTGCGGATGACTTATGACATTATCATTGTATGGGCCTTCCTTATAGCAGGAGCCTCCGGGAAACCGGGGGCTCTTTGCACGTGGTGTGTGGAATAGATAGATATAAGAAAAGGCAATAATGCAAAGCAGATGCTGGAACGAAGTGTGGAATTTCGTGTGGAATTTCGTGTGGAATGGTGGTAAAAATCGGTGTAAAATCGTGCAAAATGTTAGAATATCGTACAAGAATAAAAACGACTGAAACGCAATACTGGCGCGGGTTTGCGTGAAAAAGCCCATCCTGCGCGGATGGGCTGAAAAATGGAGATAGGGGGACTCGAACCCCTGACCTATGCGTTGCGAACGCATCGCTCTCCCAACTGAGCTATATCCCCAAACAGCGTATATTCTACCATACCCGGACGAGACTTGTCAACGGTCCCGCTTTCCGCTATACTATAGCGTATGAAGCCTGAAAAAGAAGAAAAAAAGGAAGAGGAAAAGGAGCTCAAAAAGGAGTCCGCCGATCCCGAAAAAGAGAAAAAGGAAGAGCTGAAAAAGCCCGAGGCAACCAGTGATTTTGATTTTATCCGGGAACAGATAAGAGAGCGTCCCATCGATCGGAAAAAGCTGGTAGGGCGTTTTATACTCACTGCCGGTCTGGCGATCTTTTTTGGTCTGGTAGCCTGTCTTACCATTCTGGTGCTGGAACCCCTTCTCAGCCGCTGGCTGTCCTCCGAAGAGGATATGGAGCTGAAGGTGGTCAGTCTGCCCGAGAACCGTGAGGAAGAAGTACAATACGATGAACATGTCCAGCCCTCCGAGGAGGAAGAACCGGAACAGCTGGTGATCGAAACTCCTCTTGAGGAGATGAGCCTGAGCGATGCCGATGTTCCCGGAGCCGAGGAGGACAGCGCCAGCGATAACGATGCGCAGCAGACAGAACCCCAGCCCACACCCGTGCCCGAAACCACCGTGGTCTATGAGCAGGTGCCCCTGGAGCTGGAGGATTACCGTCAGCTGTATCGTAAGCTTTATGCCCTTTCACAGGATGTGACCCGAAGTCTGGTCACGATAACCTCCGTGCCGGAAGATGTGGACTGGTCCTTTGAAACGGCAGCCAGCGATTATCAGACCGTGGGAATGGTGGTTGCCGATAACGGCTATGAGCTTCTGATCCTGGCTGATTCATCCCGTCTCTCTGCAGGTAAGGAAGTGCAGGTCAGCTTCAGTAACGGCAAACGGGGTGTTCTGCGGGAAAAAGCAGTAGATGAGAATACTCATCTTGCGATCTACGGCATACCTTTATCCGAACTGGATGAGGACACCAAGGGGAGCGCAACGGCTGTGATCCTGGGAAGCTCTTATACCAGCAGCATACTGGGAAATGCGGTGATGGCGGTAGGTCGGCCTCTGGGAAGCACGTCTATCTGTTACGGAGCCGTGACCAGCACGGACCGTATGGTGAATATGACGGATGCATCTTATCAGCTTCTATCCACGGATATATACGGAAGTGCGGATGCAAGCGGTGTGATCGTTAACATACGCGGACAGGTGGCAGGTTTTATCTGTCAGTCATATAACGAAGCGGGTATGGAGAACATGATCCATGCTTACGGTATCAGCAGTATACGTAAGCTGATCGAGGATCTTTCAAACGGGCATGAACGTGCATATCTGGGATTGCAGATAGGCGAAGTGCTGCCGGAAGCGGCGACGGCTCTGTCTATCCCGCGGGGTGTATATGTAAGCCGGGTGGAGATGGATTCTCCGGCCATGGGTGCAGGGATCTCCCGCGGGGATATCATCCTGCAGATCGGAGAGAGTGCAACCCCCAGCCCCACGGATTATACGAAAGCCATAGAAGCCATGAAGCCGGAAGAAGAAACGACGGTGCGTTTTGCCAGATATGACGGGCAGGCCTACCGCGAGATGGAAGTACAGTTAAGCCCCGGCAGCAGATAAAAGGAGAAGAAACATGCGTTATATCAAAGATCTGGGAGAAGGAAGCCGGCTGCAGGATATCTATTTCTGCAAATCCAAGACTTCTACGGTAACCAAGAACGGAAAGCCTTATGACAGCCTGATCCTTCAGGACCGGACAGGTACACTGGATACCAAGGTATGGGATCCCAACAGTGCAGGGATCGGTGAGTACGAGGCCGGGGATTTCATTGATGTTGCCGGAGAAGTGGTGATCTTCAATAATGCCAAGCAGGGCAAGCTGACCCGTATCCGGAAGTGTCATAAAGGGGAGTACGATCCGGCAGATTATATGCCCATGACAAAAAAGAACATCGACGAGATGTATACGCAGCTGCTGGCCCTGGTGGATTCGGTAGAGGATCCCTATTATAAACAGCTGCTGAAGGCTTTTTTTGAGGATGAGAGTTTTGCCGAAAAGTTCAGGAAAGCTTCCGCTGCCAAGACCGTGCATCACGGTTTCATCGGCGGTCTTCTGGAGCATTCCTTAAGCGTGGCATCTCTCTGTGATCATCTGTGTACGAAGTATCCCATCCTTAAGCGGGACCTGCTGCTTTCTGCCGCCATGCTGCATGATATAGGAAAGATCGATGAGATTTCCGCTTTCCCGGCTAACGACTATACCGACGAAGGGCAGCTGCTGGGTCATATCGTTATGGGAGCCATGCTGGTGAATGAAAAGTCCAAGGCCATTGAAGGTTTCCCGGATCAGCTGCGTACCGATCTGGAACACTGCATCCTGGCCCATCACGGCGAACTGGAATTCGGTTCACCGAAAAAGCCTGCCCTGATCGAAGCCCTGGCTCTTTCCATGGCGGACAATCTGGACGCCAAGATAGAAACCTTTACGGAGCTTCTGGAGAATAACGATCGTGACGGATGGCTCGGTTTTTCCAAATTCCTGGACAGTAATGTGCGACGGACTTAAGATATGTATAAAAAGAATGATGTGATACAATTAAGTATAAGCGATCTGGGATCGGAAGGGGAAGGCATCGGAAAGCTCGATGGCTTTCCTTTTTTTGTAAAAGGTGCTCTGGCAGGAGATGTGATCGAGGCCGGTATAACCAAGCTGAAAAAGACATACGGTTATGCCCGTATCCTTCGGATACTTACGCCCTCTCCGGACCGTGTGGAGCCAGCCTGTCCCGCATTCGGGCGCTGTGGCGGCTGTCAGCTGATGCATTTGAGTTATGAAGCTCAGCTGCGTTATAAGGAAAAGAAGGTCCGCGACGTGTTACGGCGTATCGGCGGCCTGGATGAAAAGCTCCTGGAACAGGCCCACAGACCGATCCTTGCAGCCGATGAGACCATGCGCTACAGAAATAAGGCCCAGTATCCTTTTGGGAGTGACCGTGATGGGAATACGGTCTTCGGTTTTTATGCAACACACAGTCACCGCATAGTTCCCTGCGAAGACTGTCTCCTGGGGGCGGATGAGAGCCGGCCCGTACTGTCGGCTGTCAGGAAATGGATGGAAGAATATGCTATCGCTCCGTACGATGAAGAAAAGGGAACGGGACTGCTGCGTCATGTGCTGATACGGAAAAGCCACACAAAGGGGCAGCTCATGGTCTGCCTTGTGATCAACGATACGTCTCTTCCCAGGGAGAAGGAGCTGGTAAGCGGACTTGCCGGTATCCCGGGGATGCACAGTATTTCGTACAGCGTGAACATGGAGCAGACAAATGTGATCATGGGAGAGAGCAGCTGTACGCTGTGGGGAGAGGAACGTATCACGGACGGCCTTCGCTGCTCGGTACAGAAGGGCGATGAGGTTTCGGAAGATACGATCGAGTATGCCATATCTCCCCTTTCCTTTTACCAGGTCAATCCCCTGCAGACCGAGAAACTCTATGCTACAGCGCTGGAATACGCCGGGCTTACGGGTAACGAAGTGGTCTGGGATCTGTACTGCGGCATAGGGACCATATCCCTGTTTATGGCGAAGAAAGCGGGAAAGGTTTACGGTGTGGAGATCGTACCCCAGGCTATAGAGGATGCCCGGAAGAATGCCGTACACAATGGGATCGAAAATGCGGAATTCCATTGCGGCGCTGCCGAAGAGCTTGCGCCGGAGCTGCTTCTGCGGGCACGTCCGGATGTGGTCGTGGTGGATCCTCCCCGCAAGGGCCTGGACAGTGCCTGTCTGGAGACGATCCTTTCCGCAGCACCGCAGCGTATCGTTTATGTCAGCTGTGATCCTGCCACCCTCGCCCGCGATCTGCACCGTTTTACGGAAGGCGGCTACCATCTGGAGAAATACAGGGCCTGCGATATGTTCCCGCAAACAAGCCATGTGGAAGTTGCCGCGCTTCTTGAGCGCGTGAGCAACCGAAAAGCGGATTCTTACGTGAAACTTAGCGTTAAGATGGAAGACTACTATCGTATCAAAGACGCAGAAGGCAGTGAAACGGGTAGATAGGGAAAGCATTATTTTGATGCATAAAAGAATCTCCCCGCTCGAAAAAAGCGGGGAGTAATTGAATTAAGACAATCACACCTTATATTTGCGGTATCTGCCAAAAAGGATGCCATCATCCAGATACTGATCGGTTTCTGATACCCACATCGGAAACTTTCCGGTGGTAAGGGCGGTTTGACCGTTTAGCATACCGGTATGGAAGGAGAGATGCCGGTATTGACGGAGCACCAGTTCCAATCTGGTATATTTACAGCCGTCCGGTTTTTCATAGAGCATTTGGTCCGTCAATGTATCAAGATAATCAAGTGTTTTCTTTTCAATGGAATCAAGATATGCCAGCAGTTCTTCGTCTGATAGTATTACATTACTCGGATTATCAGGGTTGTCCAATCCTTCTACATGGAAAGAAGGTTCTACGTAATCGAAAGGGTTGATAAACCATTTGTCGGCTGAGTGCAGTGCATGATATGCCCAACGCCAGCAGGGAGCACCAAGACAGTCGGCGTCACGATCATAGGC
The DNA here is from genome assembly GCA_017552715.1 of Lachnospiraceae bacterium. Taxonomy (GTDB): domain Bacteria; phylum Bacillota; class Clostridia; order Lachnospirales; family Lachnospiraceae; genus NK4A136. The sequence goes on along the minus strand of JAFZOW010000068.1, from coordinate 683 downwards.
TCGTATGGAAGTCCTTATATTCAGGAAATTGGGTTTTACAGTATCCTTGATGATCATACATAGTTCATTCATTTGGTATTTCTCCTTGATTAATATTATCTATGAACGTATAATAGCATCAAAATTAATATCAGTAAAATTGAAATATTTGAATAAAATATTCATAATAACTGAAGGAAAAGCGAAGAATATGCCGGACATCATAGTGAATGAAAAAGGACAGAAGGTTGTCAGGATCATATTCAGCAGTAAGCGTCGGATAGATTGGGCAGGGGTAGAAGATTATCTGAAACGCTTTGTGGGTGAAGAGTACATAATAGATGAAACGGATTGACACAACCACGAAGGGCTGGGCATAAATATGACGATTACACAACTGGAAACATTTTTAAATATTACCGAAAAGGGCAGCTTCTCGGCGGCAGCAAGCAGTCTGGGATATGCACAGTCAACGGTGACGACGCAAATTAAGCAGCTCGAGGAAGAGCTTGACTGCAGGTTGTTTGACCGGCTGGGAAAGACAATTGTGCTTACTTCCCAAGGGGAGAGGCTCGTCGCTTATGCAGAGAAAATGCTTCAGCTGGAGCGGGAGATTCATCTTGATCTATCTGATGAGCAGATCCCGTCCGGAGTATTTAAAATCGGAGTCTCGGAATCTTTATGTTACAACCATGTTCCGGAAT
>JAFZOW010000067.1 GCA_017552715.1 Lachnospiraceae bacterium | reverse complement strand
GTAGGCGGATGCATCCTGCTCTTTGGCGGCGCACTGGCATATCTCAAACTGGGGAACAAGAAGCCCAAAGTACGCCATGATGAGGATGAAGACGAGGATGATAACGATGATGTGGATGAGGTTATGGTCCGGGATGATGACCGTGAGGAAAGTGAGGAAGGATAAATGCAGCTGATCATTACGGAAAAGCCGAGCGTGGCAATGACTTTAGCCAGGGTGCTTGGCGTGACGGAAAAGAAGAACGGATATCTGGAAGGAAATGGCCGGATCATATCCTGGTGTTTCGGGCATCTGGTGGAGCCGGTCTATCCTGAAGATTATGACGAGGCCTATAAGGAATGGAAGTATGAAACGCTACCGATCATTCCTTCACAGTGGAAGTATCAGGTAAAGGAAGATACGAAGGAACAGTTCGGGATCTTAAAGAGCCTGATGAATGATGGGCGGGTCACGGAAGTGGTGGAAGCGACCGACTGCGGACGGGAAGGAGAGCTGATCTTCCGTCTGGTATATGAGCAGGCAGGGTGTGATAAACCGATCCGCAGGCTCTGGATCAACTCCATGGAAGACAGCGCGATCCAGAAAGGCATGGAGGAATTAAAGCCCGGAAGTTTACTGGATAACCTTTATAACTCCGCAAGATGCAGGCAGTGTGCCGACTGGCTGGTAGGGCTTAACGGAACGAGACTTTTTACCGTGCTCTATCAGGGCAGGGCGTTGAAAGTCGGACGGGTACAGACGCCTACGCTGGCGATGGTCGTGGACCGTGAGGTGGCGATACGGAGTTTTAAGAAGACACCGTATTACACGATACAGATGAAACTGGGCGGTTATACGGCAGTATCGGATAAGTATGCATCGCAGGAAGAAGCGGAAAATGCAGCTGCGGGCTGCATCGGAAAAGAAGCCGTGATCCGTGATGTAGTGCGTGAGGAAAAGGCAGTCAGGCCCCCGAAGCTTTATGATCTGACATCCCTGCAGCGGGATGCGAACAGGACATTCGGATATACGGCAAAACAGACGCTGGATCTGACACAGGCGTTATATGAAAAAGGACTGGTCACCTATCCGAGAACCGACAGCCGCTATTTATCAGACGATATGGGACAGATCGTAAAGGATGTATGTAAAGCGGTGATGGAGAACATTCTTATGAATGCAGGAGCACCTTATGTGCCGGATACTTCCGGAGTTCTGGACAGTAAAAAGGTGACGGACCACCATGCGATCATTCCCACGATGAAGATCGAAAACACGGATCTGAAGGAATTGTCGGACGATGAGATTAAGATCCTGAACCTGATCGCCTGCAGGCTGCTCTGCGCGACGGCGGATAAGTACCGTTATGAGAGCATGACTGCAAAGGCAGACTGCGGAGGGATCATATTCACCTTAAAGGGAAAGCGCGGGCTGGAGAAAGGCTGGAAAGCCTATGAGGAACAGATGAAGGCCGGATACCGCCTGACTAAAGAACTGGCTGATGAAGAGCCGGAAGAGGGTGATGAGACGGCGCAGGAGGATGTCTTTGAAGAATTAAAAGACTCTTATAGCAACTTACAGATTGATGTGGTTGAAGGCTTTACAAAGCCGCCTGCGCACTTCACGGAGGCCACGATCCTTACGGCGATGGAACATGCCGGGGCTGATGAGATCTGTGAGGAAGCGGAGCGTAAAGGTCTGGGCACTACGGCTACCAGGGCGGATATCATTGAGAAACTGATCAAAGACGGATTCTTAAAGCGCGAGAAGAAAATGCTGATCTCTACAGAGGATGGGGAGAAGCTGATCACGATCCTTCCGGATAAGGTGAAATCAGCAAAGCTCACGGCAGAATGGGAGAACGATCTGACGCTGGTCGCTAAGGGAGAGAAGACAGCTTTTGAGTTTATGCGTTCCATTGAAGACATGGTGCGGGAACTGGTCGGTACTTATCATTCCGTAACGGAAGAAGAAAAGCAGATGTTCCGCCCCGTGTCTGAAGTTCTGGGGCACTGCCCGAATTGCGGAAAGGAAGTGGCATTCGGAAAATACGGAGCCTTCTGTACCGGGAAATGCGGCCTGAACATACAGAAAGCAATGGGGCAGACG
>JAFZOW010000066.1 GCA_017552715.1 Lachnospiraceae bacterium | reverse complement strand
TCGCTACCTCATAAATACAATCAGTAGCGAAAGCGGCCGCACATTCTGACCTACATGTCAAGCTTTTTTATAAAAAAAAGAGCCCTATATCACTTATGATATAGAACTCTTCCTTCTGTTATCTTAACTTAATAACATTGCTGCATTGCAGGGGCTTTTGAAATGATCGATGTAAAACTCAGCCGACTACCTTCTTTACGGCCTCGATAACACGGTCGGCCTGGAAAGGCTTAACGATGAAGTCCTTGGCACCGGACTGGATCGCCTCGATAACCATGGCCTGCTGACCCATAGCGGAACACATGATAACCTTTGCACCGCCATCGCTGGCCTTGATATCCTTAAGAGCCTGAATACCGTCTTTTTCGGGCATCGTGATATCCATAAGTACCAGATCCGGCTTTAACTCACCGTACTTGGCAACTGCAATGGCACCATTTTCAGCCTCGCCTGCAACTTCATATCCGTTCTTTGTCAGGATGTCCTTGATCATCATGCGCATGAAAGCCGCATCATCAACTACAAGTATCTTGGCCATGATTCATACTCCTCATCAAACAAAATATAAGCGCAAACATACAAACTCGCGATGCACTACGAATATACTACAACATATTTTAGCTTTTGTCTATCTTTTTTTTTCGTTTTTTGATATACTACACTTGTGCGGTAAAGGGGGGATTACATGAAGGAAAAACAGATCATCACTATCGGACGTCAGCTAGGCAGCGGAGGCCGTGAGATCGGCCGCAGGCTTTCGAAGGAGCTGGGTATTCCTTTTTATGACCGGGAGCTCCTGAGCAAGGCGGCGGAGAAGAGCGGATACAGCCGCGAGATCCTGGAGAAGCATGACGAAAAACCCACCAACAGCTTTCTTTATGCGCTGGCTATGGGGATCGGGAATTTCGGGGCGAATTATCAGAGACCCCTGGCACTGGAGCTTTATCTGGCCCAGTTCAATACCATGCGGAAACTGGCGGAGGAAGGTCCGGGGATCTTCATCGGGCGCTGTGCCGATTATGTCCTTGCGGATATGCCGGATACGCTGCATGTCTTTATCCATGCGGATATGGACTTCCGTGCCGGCCGGGTGATGGAGTGGGAGAAGATATCCCGCAAAGAGGCGGAAGTCCTCTGCCTGAAGGGAGATAAAGACCGCGCAGCCTATTATAATTATTATGCAGACCATGAATGGGGCGATAGCCGTTATTACGACCTTTGCCTGAATACGGGCAAGCTGGGGATCGACAAAGCGGTTGAGCTTATAAAAAGCTGTATTTAAGGGGGGAAAGAAATGGCAGCATATCCTACACCGCATATCGCGGCAACACCGGAAGATTTTGCTAAGACCGTGCTCATGCCCGGGGATCCTCTGCGTTCCAAGTATATCGCGGAGAATTTCCTTACGGATGCGAAGCTCGTGAACAACGTGCGGGGCGTTCAGGGCTATACAGGGACCTATGAAGGAAAAAAAGTTACGGTCATGGCAAGCGGAATGGGCATTCCGTCTATTGGCATTTACAGCTGGGAGTTGTATAATGTCTTTGGGGTGGAGAATATCATCCGCATAGGATCCGCCGGTTCCATTCATCCTGATGTGAAGGTGCGGGATCTGGTCTTTGCCATGGGGGCTTCGACCAACAGTAATTATGCCAGACAGTTTGAGCTGCCCGGAACTTTTGCTCCCATTGCTGATTTCGGGCTCCTTTCCGCGGCTGTAAAGCAGGCGGAGGCGCTTGGGGCGAGCTACCATGTGGGGAATATCCTTTCTTCGGATACCTTTTATGATGCTCAGGAGGATGCCAACGAGCGCTGGATCAAGATGGGGCTTCTGGCCATCGAGATGGAGACCGCAGGCCTGTACATGAATGCGGCCAAAGCCGGTAGGAAGGCATTGGGGATGTTTACGGTTTCGGACCATATCCTTACGGGGGATGCTCTTTCCGCGGAAGAGCGGCAGAATACATTTACTCAGATGATGGAAGTGGCTTTAAAGACTGCTGCCGGTCTGGATCAATAAGGGGGAGGTTTTGTTCAGATGAAGGAATTGATGATCAAGTATCATCCGGTTAAAAAGGAGATACGTTTCTTTGGGCGATTTAAGGGAGAGTTTGTTGAGATCCCTTACGAGGAATGCCCCAGGCTCCAGAAATACGGGCCCGGGACGGAATTCCTCCTTCAGAACCAGGGAAATCATTTTTTCGACGACATCTGGGAGCAGTTTACCCGGGATAATGTGAACATCACCTTCAAGGGTACGCGCATCGATTATGATGACCTGCAGAAAAAGATCCAGGATTACAACGAGACCCGCGGCAAGCAGATCTTCAAGATCGCGGAATATATCGAACTTCCCAGTGTTTCCGAGATATACGAGCTGATCCTCAAATTCTGTGACGAGAGCATACGCAGACTGGAGGAGGAGCTGGAAAACAACGATACCAAGCAGATGTTCCATAAGCGCAAGGTCCTCTTTGAGGAGCGCAAGGATGCCCTGAACAATAACGAAGTGAACCTCTGTCTGGTGGGTACTTATTCTTCCGGAAAATCTACCTTCATCAACGCCATCATCGGAAAGCGCATCCTGCCGGAGAGCATCAATTCCGAAACGGCTAAGATGTTCAAGATCAGAAACGAAGCCATTCCCAGGGTCTCCTTTGATATCTTTACCATGAAGGATACACGGCCCGACCATGTGGTGATCAACTGGAACGAGGCCATCGGCCAGTTCGAGGTGACCCGCAGCATGGGCAACGGGGAGGATCATATCCGCAGGCAGCTGGAGCTGGAAGCTTCCTCTGCGGCCGAGCTGGGTCTCAAACAGCATGAGCAGCTCTGCCGTCTGCTGAAGAAGCTCAATGACGTGCCGAATCACGAGCAGAAGGACGGCTCCGGTTATGTCAGCGGCATCATCGAAGTGGGCTTCCCCATCCCGCTGTGCAAGAACATCAATTTCACCTTCTTTGATACACCGGGTACGGATTCCAACGCGGGTGAGCATCTGCTGATCTTAAAGGAAGCCCTGCAGCAGCAGACCAATTCCATTCTTATCGTGATCTATGAGCCTACCAAGATGGAGGGCACGGGTAATTCCATGCTCTACAAGCTGATCGGAGGCTTCCGTAATAACCGCTCATCGGAGAACGGTGTGTCCATCGACCTGGACCGTTCCTTCCACGTGATCAACCAGGCGGATACCAAGTCCAGCAAAGATCTGAAGGCCCTGCGTAACCGCAAGGTGATGGTGAGCCTGAAGGAAGAGGACAAGATCTACGGCGAGGAGGATATGGAGATCGATCTGGCGGCGGCCAGGCTCTTCTTCGTTTCTTCCAAGGCGGCTTATATCAGTAAGGCCATCGAAGGCAACGTGGATCTGGAGGATGAGCGTACCTGGCTCGCTAATCACAAGAACGAGATCAATAACGAGCCCACCCCGGATCCCTTTACGGACCGGCCGGCCAGTATCTCTTCCGACAACGGTGTGTTCTACCGCTATGACAAACTGGCGGATGCGGATTTCGAGACAAGACAGCTGCTTGCCGATTCGGACCGTGCTTCCGCGCAGTGCGATAATACCCTGGAGGGCGTTATCCACCGTATCTACGTTAATTCCGGCATGTATGCCATCGAGCAGGAGATCATCAAATATGCCCAGAAATATGCCCTGGCAGTGAAGGCCAAGAGCCTCTACGACGGCATTGAGGGCCTCATCGATTTCGTTCGTACGGATTACCGTGCACTGGAATCCCAGGCAAGGCATTCCAAGGAACAGATCGAGCAGAACATCACCATCATGAAGACCAGCATGATGCATGATATCGAAGCAGCCCATGAGGAGTTTGTGGCCCGCATCACCGATGACTCTCTGGAGACCCAGGTGGAAGAGATCAAGGCTCTGGTCAAGGAGATCGAGAAGCGTCAGGAGCTGGCCAGCCGTCAGGCGGATAAGATGCAGTGGATTGCCCTGAAGCCGGAGATCTTCGAAAACAAGAACAATATCATCATCAGCGAGCTGAACCGCTACCTGCAGGAGATCGACGACTACTACAAGCGTATCCGCCGGGATATCCTGGCAGCCCAGGTGCTGGAGCTTAAGCTCATCATCATCGGTAAGATCCGTGAGTACAAGGGGATCGATGAGGAACTGATCAGCCGTATCACCAACATCTCGGATACGGAGATCGCACCTTCCGAGATCGGCGCCCTGAAGATGAACGACTACATCAACGAACAGAAGGCCATCCTGATCTTCAATACCATGGATAAGAAGGCCTACAAGCGGGATCTGGAGCGTGCATTCAACTCCCAGACCGTGGAGCAGTTCATCGCTTATAAGGAAGAAGTGATCAAGGTGGCACAGCAGCGTACCGCCCAGATGGTGGAGGAGTTCAAGAACAATATCGATACCGTCTCCGGAAGCCTGGAGCTGCTGATCCGGGATGAGGTGAAGGCAGCCGAGGAGCAGGGGAAGGCCCGTGCGGTGCTTTCCATGATCGGCCTTCAGGAAGATGCCCTGAACCGGAAGATCTGGGGCGAAGAGTAAGGCACATAAACAGAAGTTATAAAAGCGGCGGGATCTTCCGTCGCTTTTTTATTGCAGGGATATCACAAAAAAAAGAAGCCCCGCTCGGGGGCTTCTTTCAGGATGCTTAATCCGGGTTCGCGAAGGGTACGCCGTCGGCGATGAAGGCGAACTTGGTCGTGAACTTGATAACGTCGAAAGTAGGCGGATGCGGGATCTCGATGGGCGGGATCGGCACCACCTTGTAATTGGCGAAGGCGGGGTACTGGTCGATATCCGCCATATAGGTAATGAAGGGATATTCACGGCCATGCAGTATCAGGCATTCGCCTTTCTCTTTACTGAAGCGTTGCAGCTCCGTAACGGAGATCAGTTTTCGTTTCTCGGCGCCTCCCGGACCCCAGGCATCGATCTCGCCGCAGAGGAAGCTCATCTCGGTGAGCAGGTCGCGCTCACGGCTGGTTAAGAAGATCCAGTTATCGCAGTTACCCTTGATGGTATCCGCATCTTCACCGTAGCGGCCCTTCAGCTGATGCAGAGACTGTACCACCAGATAGAAGCGCATGTTACGGCTACGGGCAGCGGATATCATGGAAGGCATATCCGGCACCTTGGGGATGTTACAGAACTCGTCCAGAACGAAGTTTACGCGGATGGGAAGGGAGAGGGAAGCCTGACGCTGTGCCTCACCGATCAGGATCTCGTAAACCTGTTTGATGAACATGGTCACCAGGAAGTGGCAGGTGGTCTTTTCATCGGGGACGATGACGTATACGGCAGTCTTTTCGTGGCCGAACATGCGGATGTCGAAGGTGTTGTGGCAGAGCATATCCGTCAGACGCTTGTTCAGGTTGAAGATGGAGACCATACCGTAAAGCACGCTCATGATGGAGGAGATGGTCTTTTCGTTCTCGCCCAGCAGCGTACCTTTGAAGAGCATTCCGATGGTATTCTGTGTGCTCATCTTACCGGCCAGGGTCTTTAAGGATTCCAGAGAAGCCTGGGAGCAGAGGGCCGTTAAGGAGCGCATGTTCACGGCGTTCTCTGCCGCGGCTGCTTCGAAGAGCAGATACATATTAGCGGTCAGCAGCGTTTCAGCCATCAGAGGATACAGAAGGTCGGTGGTGTTTTCCTTCTGACGGGCGGAAAGCGTGGCTGCCAGGTCGTTTACCAGGTTGTTGGCTTCGTCCTTACGGCCGGTACGGTAATACTCATAAGGCAGGGCCAGAGGATCCCACATGTCGCCGTAACCGATATCACGGAAGTTCAGCACTACCGTCTTGTAGCCATGCTCCTTGGCAAAGCCGCCGGTACGCACATAAAGCTCGGCCTTGGGGTCGGTGACCACAAAGGATTCGCCGGAGCGGATGAACATATTCAGCGTAGGCATACAGAAGATACGGGTCTTCTTGGAACCGGTGGCACCGAAGATCAGGGTATGGGTGTCGCGGCCGTCCACATAAGCCGTGCGGCCGTCGCTCATGACCGGGATCCCGCCGATGGGATATACGGGAGCATCGATATCCACTCTGGTGGCGGAACGCTGCATCTCTTCCACCGTAGCCCAGCGGGTGGTTCCCATATTACTTTTGTATCTTGTGTTTTTGATCTGTGAACTGCTCATATCTTCCTCCTAATTAAAGAAATAGAAACGTTTTTGGCCCCGGGCATCAGTAGTTGAACTGTGCGGTAAAGACGCGGGCGTTATTCTGGATCAGCTCCGAAACATAGAAACCGTCGGGTGCAAAGGCACTGATCATACCTTTGGTCACGATCCCGTCATAAGGCGGGGTGGAGGTATATACGGAATAAACGATATCCGAAGCCAGACGATCCAGCATTTCGTAGCCGGCAAAATACTGATCTTCACGCAGGCGGTTCACTGCCGCGATGATCATGGCCTCGGCTTCCTGATCCAGGTTTAAGCCGAAATCGGAGATCTCGCCGCGGATGTAATTGCAGAGCTCTTCGGAATCCGGCAGGTTCATCTGAATGGGCTGGATGCGGAAGAAGAGCACCAGAAGCTGTGTCAGCTGCTGAACGGCCTGAGGGTTGTAATTCGGGATCTGGAAGATATAGCAGATATCTTCATCCATGGTGGCCAGATATTTCATGATATCGATGAAATGGGCATCCTCAAAATGCCCCGTCCATTCACTCACATCCACGGAAAGCAGGCCGCGGTATTCCGAACGGAAACCGGCAGCGTCTCGGATCTTTTCACCGATCTTTTCGATCTCGTGACATTCCTTATCCGCAGGGACGTAATCCATGAAGTATTCCAGGCAGCGTACGTTCCCGTAGAAATCCAGAAGGTTTCCGGAACTGTACATGAAATTGGTCAGAAGGGCAAGGAGATGTTCACGGTTCAGACCGTTATCCGTAGCCCAGAGCATATTGGGGAGCACCAGTTTCTGCTTGGCATGGAACTTTGTGATATTCTCACTCAGGCGCTGCCATTGCTCGATGACCTCCTTGAAATCTTCAAGACCATGAAGAGACATGATCTCTCTGTAATAAGCGTTTGTACCTGCCGCCATAATCAAACCACCTTTCTGAAATTATTCTGTCAGAATTGCACAGACACCCAAATGTCAGTATAACAGAAATCATGACAATTTGCCATAAAAAAGTATAGGCGGATAGCATTTTTGGTAAAAATAGACAAAAGAATCAGGGCAGAATGGAGAATTCGGCAACAGGGGCGCCCTTTTCCACTTCGTCTGCGGTATGGACAGTGGAACGGAAGATGACTCCGTTATAGCGGAATTCACCTTTCTGTATGGCCTGGTTGTAGATGTCGTGGCCCAGGCCGTCGTAATCCTCGCTCTGGATGCAGGTGAGGATGGAACGGATCGCGGCTTTTACATAGTCCGAGGAGGAGGCACCGTTGTTCTGGGCCACCACCAGTCCGTCCTTGCCGGCGGAACTGCCTTCCGTGCGGGTGACGGCAAGATGCAGATCGTTATTTCCGGAATAGATCAGAAATTCTTTGCCCTCCCCGTCCTTGGGGACCAGCAGCATGTTATCGGCGGCGAGAGCCGCATTCAGGGCATCGGTGAGAGCGCTTCCGCTGGTTCCGGCAGCAGCGGCTGTGGGAGTGGGAGCGGTCACCACCGGCGTCGGTTCCGTGCCGTTGGGAATGGCGCTGGTATCAAACGGAGGTTCGGGATTCTCCACGTGAATGTCCGGAGTGAGAGAGGGCAGGGCAGCCTCCGAGGGGCTGTCTTCCGAGACCGTTCCGGCATCCGCACGCAGGGGGGAGCCTTCCGGATACTCCAGGGTACCGTCTTCATATTTTTCGGAATATGTCCGTACCATATTGCCGGAAACCGCTACGAGAGGGTTGTTCAGGCAGTCGTTACAGATAAAACGGGTCACGCCCAGGATGTCGAACTGTTTGCAGAATTTCTTTTCGCCACAGAAATCACAGGTCTCCATGCCGCAGGCACAGAGAGTGAGGCTGAGCAGTATGAACAAAAGAAGGAGTTTCCCTTTGGCTTTGTACATATCCATACTATAACATAAATGTGCCGCCCGTTCCAGCGGATAAAAAAACGGAGGTGCCTTTCGCAAGACACCTCCGTAATGCGTGCGCGACAGGATTCGAACCCACGACCTTCTGGTCCGTAGCCAGACGCTCTATCCAGCTGAGCTACGCGCACATGGACTGCTTCCTTTCAGCGTCCGCAAGATAAGATAGCATACTACGGGAAAAAAGTCAATGATTTTTTCAGCAGTTCCCGGTATAGACGTAGCGGAGTTTTTTCCGTGCCGTATCCGCAAGGCGGTAGACGAGGTCCGTATCCGTGGGGGGCCGGTCCGTCATACGGTAGCGGGGGAAGAAGCGGCTTACGTGCAGGGGGATATCGCTCCCGCCGGGGAGGGATGCGATCCAGTCTGCCATTTCCTCCATTTCTTCTGCGCTGTCATTTTCACCCGGGATGATGAGCTTGGTCAGTTCCACGTGGGCATATTCCGCTGCCGTACGGATGAACTGCTTTACCGTTTCCAGATCACCCCGTACCAGATCCGTATAAAAGCCTTCCCGGAAGGATTTAAGATCGATGTTCATGGCGTCGATCTTTCCGCGCAGCGCCTCCGCCACTGTTTTATCCGCCAGCCCCGCCGTTACAAGTACCGTTTTTAAGCCTCTGGCGTGCAAAAGCTCCGCGCAGTCCAGAACGTATTCATAGCCCACCAGGGGTTCGTTATAGGTGAAGGCTACGCCGATGTTCCCGCGGGGGACGTATTCTTCCGCAAGGGCGCAGAGTTCTTCCGGGGAAACGTAGCGGCACTGCTCCTTCAGGGAGTTTAAGTCTGCCGGATGGGAGATCTCGTGATTCTGGCAGAAGGGACAATGGAGGTTGCAGCCGTAGCTTCCGACGGAAAGGATGCGGCTGCCGGGAAAGAAACGGGCAAGCGGCTTCTTTTCGATGGGATCCAGGGCCAGGGAGCTGAGGAGACCGTAGTTGTCGCAGCGGCTTTTGCCGTCACGGCAGACTCTGGCAAGACAGCGTCCCCGCTGTCCTTCCTTCAGTTCACAATGATGAAAACAGACCGGGCAGCTCACGGACCCGGTCTGTTGTTTTTTTGTGTCGTTTATGACTGTGCTCATTTCAAAGTCCCGTTCACATCGTGGATCGTGATGCTCACCATGCCGTTTTCCTGGCGGAAGTCAAACACGTTTTTATCGTCCAGGTATTCCAGGGGCACCAGGATCTCGATGCCGTTTTCGGTAACGATCTTCTGTTTGCGGTTCAGGCTCCGGCGGGTCTTGGGGCTTACGTACATGGGAGCATCCGGGATCTCGGTCTCCTCCGTACGCTGCTCGTAGCGTTCCTGTGCCTTGGCATTGTCGGAAAAGAGCCGTTCCGGGATCTTAACCGGATTGATCTCGCCGCGCTCCCGGGCTTCTTCTGCCACGGCCTGCCGGTAATCAAACAGCTTTTTCGGAGCCTCGTCCTCGTAACACTCTTTGATGGTCTCGATCACGGCTTCCTGGAAGCTGTCCACCGTCTCTTTTTCCGAGACCCGCAGATCCAGCTTCAGTATGCGCTCGGCCATGTAGTTTACGCTCTCGGTGCCGATCATGCAGCGCATATCCGACATCCAGGCCCTGCGGTCGTATACGTTCACAAAGAAGAAATCGTATTCCTTCTGGGTGTGGGAGGGCAGGAGGCGCATATCCTTTTTCCAGACCACCCGCCCGTCCTTTTTGTCGCAGGTAAAACGGCTCTGGTAATTGAGCTTGAAGAAAGCGACGATGGGCTGTTCTTCCACGGTGGCGTAGACGAAAAGGCCGCTGCCGGGCTGCAGACCGTAAGCTTCCTTTAAGAGCTCGTGCATCTCGTCGGTGATCACATCCACAAAAGCATCAAAGCCGTCGGGTTCATCCGGCAGGATCTGAGCAAGGAAGGAATCCTCGGCAAAGCGTGCCGTTTTGGCACTGACTGAATCGTAATTGTGTGCGAAGAGCTGCAGGATATAAGAGAAGATCTCTCCGTCGGGATCAATGGTCCACTCGTTATATTCCACATATTCTTTTGCTGCATCGATGGCACTGATAAAACAACGCTCGATCTCAATGGCGGATCTGTTCATGGCTTACTCCGTAACCTTTACTTTGATGACGACGCTCTCGCAGCCCCGGCCGCTGACGGTGATGGTGGTCTGCCCTTCGGAGATCCCCTCCACATAAAAGCCGTCGTAAAACTCCTTGCTTATCCGGGCTATGTCCGTATCCTCCACGGTGTAATCCAGATGGATGCCGCTTAAGTCCGAATCATAGTTTTCTACCTTTACATCACCGGTTTCGTCCACCTCCAGGTGAAGGGAGGACTTGCTTAAGGTGATCTCCTTTTTGGGACCGAAGATCAGAAAGGCCACCACTCCGCCGGCGATGAGCAGCAGGAACAGCGTTACGATAAGTACCACTACTCCCGCGTTCACTTTCTTTTTTTCCTCCGGCTGCGGCCAGGCTGCATTGGGCATCATTCCGGGCATGGCCCCGGCAGCGGGGAAGGGCATTCCGTTGGGCGCTGGCATCTGCCCCGGTACGGGCACCTGTCCCTGGATGGGAGGCTGCCCCGGCACGGGCATCTGTCCCTGGATGGGAGCTTGTCCAGGCATGGGCATCTGTCCGGGAACGGGAGTCTGTCCCGGCATGGGCATTGCTCCCGGCATGATAGCGGCTGCAGAAGCCGGATCCCCCGGGATCCCCGGCATCCCGGATGCTGCCGCCGTGGTCCTGCCTATGCTGTCCGCAGTACCGGCGGGCATTGCCGCTGCATTGGGGGCGGCAAGCGTGCGGCCCACTCCGTTATCTCCCGAAGGAAAGTTCATATTTCCGAATTGTCCGTCCATAACATGAATCCTCCCTGATCTGTCGTAGTCCCGTTCCCGGATACCCCTGATCGGAGTACGTATCTGTTTCATTATAGTCCTTTTTGGCTCACAGGGCAAGCGCCCGTCCCGTTGACTTTCGAGGCCTTGGCTGATAGAATCGGTAAAGAGGATTCACCGCTTCATATGGAGGCCGGATTTGACTTTTTCGATATTTACTTTCCTTTTTTTATTACTGGTACTTGCGTCGTTTTACGGGATACGGAATGCGGTAAGACCTCACCTGCTCCTGGCTGCAGGCCTTATCTGGCTGGCCGTACTGGACCTGAAGTCCTGTATCGCTGCCCTGCTCTGTACACTCTTTGTTTACGGGGCAGCCCTCCTGTGTGAAAGGCTGAAAGGCGAAGGAAAAGACTCGCGCGCCCGCAAAGCCGGGAATGCGGCGATCATCCTGCTGATCCTTTTGCTGGCGGGGCTTAAGTGGCTTCCTTTTGCCGTCCCCGTTCTTCCCGTTTCCGAAACAGCAAAAGCCGGGATACTGAAAAATCTCATCCTTCCCCTGGGTATGTCCTACTATCTTTTCCAGGCTATTGCCTATCTGAAGGACGTTTCCCGGGATGCGATGCCGGCTGAGAAGAACCTGTTTCATTTCGCCCTGTACATGTGTTTCTTCCCGAAATTCTTAAGCGGCCCCATTGAGCAGGCACAGAAGTTCCTGCCCCAGCTTAAGCGGCTTAAGTTTGTCCGGCTCTTCGAAAAGAACCGGATGTCCTCTTCTTTTTCCTGGCTCCTGTACGGATACTTTTTAAAGACCGTGGTGGCGGACCGGCTGGCTATCTATACCGACAGCCTTTTTGCGGGCTATCCCGATTACAACAGTCTCTGGCTCCTGCTGGGGGCATTGATGTACACCCTGCAGATCTACTGCGATTTTGCGGGCTATTCCGCCATAGCCATCGGCGTGGGACGGCTTTTCGGTCTGGAACTGACACAGAATTTCCGCTCTCCCTATCTGGCGGAGAGCATTTCGGATTTCTGGCGCCGCTGGCATATCTCTTTAAGCAGCTGGCTGCGGGACATGGTCTATATCCCTCTGGGCGGGAACCGTAAAGGGAAGCTCCGGCAGTGCATGCATGTTGCCGTTGTTTTTGTCATCTGCGGACTCTGGCACGGAAACGGGCTGCAGTTTTTAGCCTGGGGGCTGCTCCACGGGCTGTATTCCGTGGCGGATATCCTTATATTCCGTAAAAAGGAAAAAAGCCGCCTGCGCAAAGGCCTGGACAGGGTGGGGTGTTTTGCGGCGGTTTCCTTCGCCTGGGTCTTTTTCGGCTCAGAAAGCCTCGGAAAGGCTGTGGGGTACATACGCACTTTCCTTTCCGGACTGGGCAGGCTGCCGGAGTTTTCCGGGGGTGCCGCGCTTCTGGGGATCGACGGAACCGAGATCGTGATCCTGCTCCTTTCGGTTCTTCTGGTCCTTCTGACCGATATCGTGTCAGAACGGAGCGGACAGGCCTTCCCGGAGACGATACGGAACTGGCCCTACGGATACCGCTACCTGGTATATTATGCGGCGATCCTTATCATCTTTGTCTTCGGTATCTACGGCCCGGGCTATGATGCGGGCAGCTTTATGTATATGGAGTTTTAGGTTTTGGTAAAGAAAAGACTCGTACAACTTTTCTTTGTGATATTGACACTGTTCAGCCTGTGGTATCTGAACGGTGTGCTCTGCGTGAAATCGAAGCACGGGATCGATCAGGCGCGGGCCCTGTATTACCAGCCTCCCAACAGTATCGATGTGGTCATGATGGGCTCCAGCCATATCCACTGCGATATCGATACGGGACTGTTGTGGGAGGAATACGGTATCACCGCCTACGATTACAGCGCGGCAGAGCAGCCTCTGTGGTGCACCTATTATTATCTGAAAGAGATCTGCAAATACCAGAAGCCTAAGGTGGTGGTGCTGGATCTTTTTGCTCCGGCGCGTTTCAAAGAGGATTACCAGTATCTGTGGCTGGATGAAAACCTGCAGGGAATGCGCCTGTCCATGAACAAACTTCAGATGCTCATGGACAGTGTGGAGCCGGAGCGTATCCCGGACTTTTTCCCCTCCTTCGTTAGTTATCATGACAGGCTCAGGGACCTTACATCGGAGGATCTGCTCTTTCCTTTTACGGCAGCCCGGACACTGGGAAGCTTCAAGGGTTTTTCTCCGTATTTTAATCAGGAGGCTCAGGAGCGGCCGGAGCTGGACGAGACTGCCAGCATGAGCGTTACGGTCAAATCCGAGGATTACCTGATGCGTATCATGCAGTTTGCCAAGGAGCAGGGGATAGAGCTCTTCCTGATCGTTACGCCCTATATCACCACCAATGAGGACGAGGTGATCTATAACCGTCTGCGTTCCATAGCGGAGGTCTATGAGCTGCAGTTCAACAGTACGAATTACGATTACGACGAGATCGGGCTGGATTTCGAAACGGATTTCAGTGACTGGTCCCACTTGAATTACTGGGGGGCAAGAAAGTTTACCGAGTACCTCGGGGGAGAACTGAAAGCCCGTTACGAACTGCCGGATCACCGAGGAGAAGCGGGTTATGCCTCCTGGCAGGAGAGTGCGGAAGCCGTAAGAAAAGAAGCGGAGAGAAGGGAAGAGCCCTGAGAGTAAGACCGGCCCTCCCTGCCAAGGTCAACGCTTTACATTTGCCGGAGGATATAATATAATTTTTTTGGCTGTATGTTGACATGCGGCTGAAAACAATTTAGCCGTACATACGGCGGAAAGAGGTGAATGATATGAAAGAGATCAAGGCACATCCGATACTTCTGTCTGTACTGGGCATCGCCTGCATCCACTATACGGGATTGGGGCTGGCAACGGTGGTGATACTGCTTGCTTTCCTCATCTGTGATGTCGCAGTGGAGACCAAGTCAAACGTATGCCAGTGGGCATTGCTCGAAGCGGTATTCAGCATCGTCCTCAGCGCAGTCGGTTACGTTGACCGCTTCTGGAACTGGTTCTGGGGCTTCTTCAGCGAGGATTACTATGAGACCTATATCCTGATGACCGGCAAGATGGATATCGTCGGATATGTCAGTACCGCTCTCAGCGTGATCTTCTTCGTGCTCTTTGTAACCACCCTTCTGAAGGTGGCCAAGGGCGGCAGGATCAAGCTTCCTTTCGTCGGTGCTTTTGTTGAGAAGTTCTTCTATCCCGGCGCTCAGCCTCAGATGCAGCAGATGCAGCAGATGCAGCAGCCTCAGCAGTTCCAGGGCCAGATGCCCCAGCAGCAGTTCCAGCAGGGCCAGGCTCCCATGAACAACAACGGCCAGTGGCAGTAAGCTGAAAGAGGACGTGTAAGCGTTCCTTACGGATCATAAGAGTAAAAGAAAACCCCGCCGGTTTCCCGACGGGGTTCTTTATTGTTCTTTTCGGCTCTTTCCTCAGCCCATCACGACTTCCACCACATGGGTCTTGCCGTCGCTGTAAGCGGGGATGAGGTTGCCTTCCACAGCGGCACCGTCCACGGTAACGCTCTTTACGCCCTTGCAGACGTGGGAAGGATTGCTCACCTTGATCTCGTAGGTGGCGCCACGGAACTGTCTCGTAGCCTTCAGTCCGTCCCAGGCGGAAGGAATGGAAGGATCGATGCGCAGGCCGTCGAAATCGGGCTGTACACCCAGGATGTACTGGGAGATGGCGACCATGTTCCAGGCGGCGGTACCGGTAAGCCAGGAGTTCTTGCCCTGACCGAAGTTCTTGCCGGTACGTCCGATATCGGAACCCGCATCCTTACCGCCGATCATCTGACCGTATACATAGGGCTCGGTCTTGTGGATATCGGAGGTCTCTTCCGTGAAGGCGGGAGCAATCTCGGAATAGTACTTGAAGGCCTGATCGCCCTGGCCGGCATAAGCGGCGGCGCAGATGATCCAGGCATTGTTGTGGGTGAAGATACCCGCGTTCTCCTTATATCCGCCGGGATAAGTGGAGATCTCGCCGTACTGGATGTAGTACTTGGAGAAGGCGGGATTGTTGAGCACCAGACCGAACTCGGTGTTCAGGCGCTCATCAATGGCAGCCAGGGTCTTAAGGTCGGTACCCTGCTCCTTGCCCACATCCGACATGATGGCAAAGCCCTGGGGCTCGATGAAGATCTGGCCTTCCTCGCATTCCTTGGAGCCCATCTTCTCGCCGTTGGCATCGTAGGCACGCAGGAACCAGTCGCCGTCCCAGGCGGATTCCATCATGTTCTTCTTCATCTTGTCAATCTCGGCCTGTGCGGCTGCAGCCTCGTCATCCTTACCGAGATGCCTGAGGATGGCCACATAGTTGGGACCGGTATAGGTGAAGAGTGCAGCCACCATTACGGACTCGGCTACCTTGGAGTAGCCGCCCTCGGCTGCGAACTTCGGATTGGTATAAGTCTGGAAGGACTCACCCGGCGTGTCGGAATAGCAGGAAAGGTTGATGCAGTCGTTCCAGTCGGCACGCATGGCCAGAGGCAGTCCGTGAGGTCCTAAGTTATTCACGATATGATAGAAGGAAACACGCAGGTGCTCCAGCATGGACTGGGCAACGGACATATCGTTGTCGTAAGGAACCTGCTCGTCCAGGATGGACCAGTCGCCGGTCTCCTTGATGTAGGCCGCCACCGAAAGGATGAGCCACAGGGGATCGTCGGAGAAATCGCCGCCGATATCTGCGTTGCCCTTCTTGGTAAGGGGCTGGTACTGATGGTAGCAGCCGCCGTCGGGGAACTGGGTGGAGGCGATATCGATGATGCGCTCCTTGGCACGGTCGGGGATCTGGTGCACGAAGCCCAGGATATCCTGGTTGGAATCGCGGAAGCCCATGCCGCGGCCGATGCCGGATTCGAAATAGGAAGCGGAACGGGACAGGTTGAAGGTGACCATGCACTGGTACTGGTTCCAGATATTGACCATGCGGTTGACCTTGTCGTCCGGCGTATCCACGCTTAAGATGCCCAGCAGCTTATCCCAGTAAGCACGCAGCTCTTTCATTCCGGCGGCGAACTTCTCCGGGGTATCGTATTTTGCGATCATCTCTTTGGCCTTGACCTTGTTGATGGTCTTGCCGTCGGCCTCGAACTTCTGATCCACGGGCATCTCCACATAACCCAGCACAAAGACCAGAGCCTTGGACTCGCCGGGCTTCAGGGTGATCTTCTTGTAATGGGAAGCGATGGGAGCCCAGCCGTCTGCGAAGGAATCCGTTGCCTTGCCTGCAAGCACGGCCTCGGGATTGTTGAAACCGTTGTAAAGGCCGATGAAGGAATCGCGGTCGGTATCGTAACCGTCGATGCTGTCGTTTACGGAATAGAAAGCGTAGTGGTTGCGGCGGTCACGGTATTCGGTCTTATGATAGATCACGGAGCCGTCCACCTCCACGCGGCCGGTGGAGAAGTTACGCTGGAAGTTGTTGGAATCGTCCTGTGCATCCCAGAGGCACCATTCCGCGAAGGAGAAGAGCGAGAAGCTCTTTTCCGCGCTGCCCTCATTGGTGAGCACCAGCTGCTGTACTTCACCGTCAAAATCCTGGGGTACGAAGAAGGTTACTTCGGCTTTAAGATCCGCCTTTTTGCCGCAGATGACCGTATAGCCCATGCCGTGACGGCACTCGAAAGCGTCAAGCTCCGTCTTAACGGGAGACCAGCCGGGGTTCCATACGGTACCGTTGTCGTTGATATAGAAATAACGTCCGCCCATATCGATGGGAACGTTATTGTAACGGTAACGGGTGATGCGGCGGAGACGTGCATCCTTATAGAATGAATAGCCGCCGGCGGTGTTGGAGATCAGTGAAAAGAAACCCTGTGTTCCCAGATAGTTGATCCAGGGATAAGGGGTTCTGGGGGTGGTGATGACGTATTCTCTGTTGGCGTCATCAAAATGACCAAATTTCATGCGCATTTCTCCTTTGATTTAATCGTTTTTTTCTAAAAAAGGATAAAATAATTGCTAAGCGTATTCGATTATACAGAAAACAGGCTGAAATAACAAGATGCTTTGGAACATTTTCGGGGAAGGCGGATGCTTGTTCAAGGGGGCTTGTTGTGCTATACTGTTACGCGTTATGGAGCGTTTTGATATCATCGCCCCCTGCCATTTCGGACTGGAGGCGGTTCTGAAAAGAGAGATCACGGATCTGGGTTATGACGTGACGGAAGTGGAGGACGGCCGGGTGACCTTTGCGGGAGACGCGGAGGCAGTCTGCCGGGTGAACATCTGCTCCCGTACGGCGGAGCGCCTGCTCATCAAGGTGGGGAGCTTTCCCGCAACTTCCTTTGAAGAGCTCTATCAGGGAACGAAAGCCCTGCCGCTGGAGCGCTTCCTTCCGAAGGATGCCCGTTTCTGGGTGGCGAAGGCTGCCGGGGTGAAGAGCGCGCTGTTCTCCCCTTCGGATATACAGTCGGTGATGAAAAAGGCCATGGTGGACCGCCTGGGGGAAAAATACGGGATCACTCGTTTCCCGGAGAGCGGTGCCGCCTATCCTTTCCGTGTGTTCATCAAAAAAGATATCGTGAGCGTGGGGCTGGATACCAGCGGGGATTCCCTGCACAAGCGGGGTTACCGCCTGCTGGCTGCAAAGGCACCCATTGCGGAGAATCTGGCGGCGGCACTGATCGCCCTCACGCCCTGGAGGGGGGACCGCATCCTGGTGGATCCCTTCTGCGGCAGCGGCACCTTCCCTATAGAGGCAGCCATGATGGCGGCCCATATCATGCCCGGAGTAAAGCGGGAGTTTACGGCCATGCAGTGGCCGGAGCTCATCCCCGCCCATATGTGGAAGGATGCCCGGGAAGAGGCGAAGAGTGAAGAGGATCTTTCCGTAGAGACGGACATTCAGGGCTATGACGCGGATGATGCCATCATCAAAGCTGCAAGGGAAAATGCGAAGCGTGCGGGAGTTGATAAGCTCATCCATTTCCAGTGCAGGGATGTGGCGAAGCTGTCCCATCCGAAGCGTTACGGCTTTATCATCAGCAATCCTCCCTACGGCGAGCGTCTGGAGGAGAAGGAAGCCCTGCCGGAGCTGTACCGCACCATAGGGGAGCGTTACCGGGCCCTGCAGGACTGGTCCATGTATCTCATCACTTCCTATGCGGACGCGGAACGGGATCTGGGACGCAAGGCGGATAAGAACCGCAAGATCTATAACGGGATGCTCAAAACTTATTTTCTGCAGTATGCCGGGGCCAAGCCTCCCGTGAAGCATAATGGGGCGCAGGCGTAAAAGAAAACGCCGGGCAGCGCCCGAGATGAGGATACTCTTTACCGTATCCCTGATCCTGGTTTTCCTGCTGCTTCCCGGACTGGGCTGGCTTTGGTACAGCGGGCTTTTGAACGGGGAGGTTTTTGCGGCGGTACCCTATGATGAGGTGCAGAATGCGGCAAATACCCGTCGTTCCCGCAGGCTCATCGTGCATGACAGCTCCGAAGCCGGTCTTTTACTGCTCCCGGGGGGAGACAGGGTAAGAGTCCGTGCGGATGTGCCGGGAAAGACTCTAACCGTGATCCTGACCCGGGAAGGCAGCGGAGAAACGGAAGGGGACGAGGTCACCGTAAGTGCGGATCCGGAACTGCTCTCATCCGCCGAGCTTTATCAGGAGGGCGAGGACAAGATCTTCAGCTTCCGGCTCAGCGAGATGTGCGTGGATGAAACGGATGCGCAGCCCGATGCCACGAGGATACGCCTCACTCCCTTAAAGGAATGGAAGAAGAGCGGCCCCGTGCTTGTGATGCGGGACGGCGGAGCGGCGGACAGCGCCTCTTCTGCCGCAGGTATCATGGAACGCACGGCGGAGCTTTTGAAGGAGCAAAGACCGGAACTTACCGTATTCTGCCTGGGGGCGGATACGGAAGAGGCGGCAGATTACAGCGCATATTTTGATGCAGACATCTTCCTGCGGCTTGCGGTGGCCGATGACGACTGTGACCGGGCGCCCACCTTTGCGGCCTGCGATACGGATTACTATATCCCGGGGCTGGACAGCGTGGTACTGGCGGATCTGGTCGAGGGCAGTGTGCTGAAGAGTCTTGGAGGACCGGCGGGAGATATCGTCCGGCTTTCGGAGGAGGATGCGCTCAATGATATGAAGATACCGGCCTGTGCATTGAACTTCGGCTGGCACAGGGATGAGGAAGGCGTGAGCAGCCGGGAAGCCGCGGATTATGAGGAAAAGGCCGCGGAAGGCCTGGCGGAAGGCATCATCAAAGCTTTGGATAAAGGAGAGAGATAATGGCAGACAGACCCAGAGGCAGAGAGAAAAACGTTACCGGCGGAGGTGCCGGCGTTCACAGAAGAGGCAGCGGCCTGGGCAGCGGCCCGGTGGGAGGCGGCAGCTTTCCCGGCGGCGGCAGCAGCGGAGGCGGCGGTCCCCAGCGCAGCGGCGGTGGCGGGAGCAAGCTTGGCCTGATCATCGTGATCGCCATAGTGCTTTTGGGCGGCGGCGGCGGTCTGGGCAATTTCCTGGGCGGTTTTTCGGGAGGTTCTGACACGGGAAGCGAGCCGGCTGTAGGAAGTACGACCGGCAGCAGCAGCTATACGGGCAGCCTGCCCGCAGCTTTTACCGGCAGCTCGGCCGGCTGGGTAGAGGGTTCCACCAGCGGAAAGCTGAACCGTGATGTTTCCCCGGAAGCCCGTATAAAGTATACGGATATCCTGGGAGGCGGCAAGGATACGGTCACCCTCATGGTCTATATGTGCGGTACGGATCTGGAATCCAAGTACGGCATGGGCAGCAACGACTTAAAGGAGATGATGTCGGCTACCCTTTCGGATAAAGTAAATCTGCTGGTCTATACCGGGGGCTGCAAGGCCTGGAAGACCAATGGCATATCCAACAGCTCCCACCAGATCTGGCAGATCAAAGGCGGAAAGATGAACCTGCTGGAGAAGAGCACCGGCAGCGGGGCCATGACGGATCCCGCGAACCTGACGGCTTTCATCAGGTACTGCAGCAGTAATTATCCGGCCAACCGTAATATGCTGATCTTCTGGGATCACGGCGGGGGTTCCCTTTCCGGTTTCGGTTATGACGAGCTCTACGCGAAGAGCGGTTCCATGAACCTGGGGCAGATCAACCAGGCCTTAAGCTCGGCGGGACTTAAGTTCGACTTCATCGGCTTTGATGCCTGCCTGATGGCTACGGTGGAGACGGATCTGATGTGTGCCAACTACGCGGATTACATCATCGCGTCCGAAGAGACGGAACCCGGTGTGGGCTGGTATTATACCAACTGGCTCACCAGTCTTTCCAAGGACACTTCCATGCCCACCATCGAGCTGGGACAGATGATCGCCGACGATTTTGTGAATGTCTGCGCCAAGAGCTGTCCGGGGCAGAAGACCACCCTTTCCCTGGTGGATCTGGCGGAACTTTCCCAGACCCTGCCGGATGATTTCAAGGCCTTCTCCCAGAGCACGACCAATCTGATCAAAGAGGATAAGTATGCGCTGGTATCCGGTGCCCGCAGCGGCAGCCGCGAGTTTGCCCAGTCTTCGGCCATCGACCAGATCGACCTGGTGCACTTTGCGGAGAATCTGGATACGGAGGAAGCAAGAGGCCTTTCCGAAACCCTCCGCAGCGCGGTGAAATATAACCGCACCTCTTCCAACATGACGAATGCTTACGGCATCTCGGTCTATTTCCCGTACCGTAAGAGTTCCAAGGTGAAGACCGCCAGCAATCTGTATGCCCAGATCGGCGTGGATTCCGAGTACTCCGACTGCATCCGTGAATTCGCCGGACTGCAGGGTGTGGGCCAGGCAGCAGGTCAGGCAAACGGCGGCGGTATGGGAGTTTCGCCCTTCTCCATGTTGAGCGGCGGAGGCGGCGACACCCTTCAGAGCCTGGAGAGCATACTCTCCCTGGTATCCGGCATGGGCGGCTTTGACGGACGGGCTTTAAGCGATGAGGATGCGGCGGAATATGTCTCCTCCCATCAGCTGGATGCATCGAAGCTGACATGGAAGAAGAGCGGAGGAAGCTATACCATCGACCTTTCCGAGGAGGAATGGGAGCTGGTCCATTCCGTGGATCTGAGCATGTTTGTGGACGACGGCAGCGGCTATGTGGATCTTGGTCTGGACAATGTATTTGAATTTAATGATAAAGGGGATCTGGTGGCGGATGTGGACGGCACCTGGCTTTCCATCAACAGCCAGCCCGTAGCCTATTACCATCTGGATACCGTGGAAGACGGCAATCACTACACCATCAGCGGACGTGTGCCCGCCATGCTCAACGGCGAGCGGGTGAACCTGATCCTGCTCTTTACCGATGAAAAGCCTTACGGCTATATCGCAGGGGCAGATCCGGATTACGAAGAGACCACCACCGAGACCATCGCCAGGGGCCTTGTGGAGCTGAAGGACGGAGATACGGTGGATTTCCTCTGCGATTACTATTCCTACAGCGGAGCTTTCCAGGACAGCTACTTCCTGGGAGAACCCTGGGTGGTGAGCGGCGAGCCGCAGATCAGCAACACCGAGGTGGGCAGCGGCTATATCGCCTCCTATAAATTTACGGATATCTACAATAACAGCTTCTGGTCGGAGCAGCTGCCCTGATCCCGTGGATCCTTGGACAGGACAGAGTAAGGAGAAGAATGAAAACCATCATATTTGCGACGGGGAACAAAGATAAGCTGGTGGAGATACGCGAGATCCTTGCAGGCCTTGATGTGGAACTGAAGGCCATGAGTGAGACGGGCTTTCAGGAGGATATCGAGGAGAACGGAGAGAGTTTCAGGGACAATGCCCTGATCAAAGCAAGGGCCGTGGCAGAATACTTAAAGGATAAGCCGGAGTATGCGGAGGCCTATGTGCTGGCGGATGATTCCGGCTTGTGTATCGACGCCATGGGCGGCATGCCCGGAGTGCAGTCCCACCGCTGGCTGGGGGATCGTACTTATCCGCAGGCCATGCAGGACATCATCGGGGATATGAAGGGGCTTCCGGATGAAAAACGTACGGCACGCTTTACCTGTGCCATAGCTGCTGTAGTCCCGGGGCATGAGGATATGACGGTGCAGGAGAACGTGGAAGGCATCATCGCAAGGGAGATGAAGGGCAGCGAGGGCTTCGGCTACGATCCCTTCTTCTATGTGCCTGAATTCGGCTGCACCACCGCCGAGATGAGCCGGGAGCAGAAGAATGCCATCAGCCACAGGGGTAAAGCTCTGCGGGCCATGAGGGATAAACTGGTCTCGGAGGGGCTGTTATGAAGATCCTTGTGATCAGTGATACCCACGGGCATGTGGGAAGGTTTGAATCGGTTTTAAAGAAGGAAGGCAAGCCGGATGCGGTGATCCACTGCGGAGATATCTGCGGTGACGAGGGAATGCTGGAGGTCATGGCGGGCTGTCCCTGTCATATCGTTTGCGGCAATATGGATTTTTCCTGGGGGCTGCCGGAATATAAGCTGGTGGAAGCGGAGGGGCATAAGATCTTTGCCTGTCATGGGCACCGGCTGGGTGTGAATTTCAATACCGAGGAGCTCTGTTCCGAAGCCGCCGGTTTCGGTGCGGATATCGCTCTCTACGGACACACCCATGTACCGGAGGTCCACAGGGAGAAGGGAGTATGGATCATGAATCCCGGTTCGCTGTGCTATCCCCGTCAGGCCAACAGACGTTTCAGCTACGGAGTGATCGAGCTGAAGGAGGGAGAAGATTCCATCTGTGAAAACCGCTTTCTGTAAGAGCTGAGCGGCCCCCGGCCGCAACATCATAAACATAGGGAGGAAGAACATGAGCAGAAGTGAGATCCTGGAAAAGGTAAACGAGATCTTTAAAGAGGTCTTTGAGGATGATGATATCGTAGTGACGGAAAGCACTACGGCCAATGATATCGAAGACTGGGACAGCCTGATGCACATCACCCTGATCAGCGAGATCGAGAGTGCCTTCGGTTTCCGTTTCCAGATGAAGGACGTGGTGGGTATGAAGGATGTGGGCGAGATGCTCACCATCATTGAAGCGAGCGCCACAAAATGAAGTATTACAGCTTCGAAGAACTGAAGGAAGGCGTAAGCGAGAGTTTTAATGTGACGGTTACGGAAGAGATGCTGGAAGCATTCCGGCGCATGAGCGGGGACGAAAATCCCCTGCACTGTGATGCGGAGTATGCGAAAGAGAGCGGATTCCCGGACCGGGTGGTCTACGGTATGCTCACGGCTTCCTTTTATTCCACCCTGGCGGGAGTTTATCTCCCAGGGGAGCGCTGCCTGCTGCAGGAGGTGAACAGCCGCTTCCGTGCACCGGTCTTTGTGGGAGACACCCTCACCGTGGAAGGTACCGTAAAGGAACGCCACGAAGGTTTTCAGCGCATACGCATCACCGCCACGATACGCAACCAGGAAGGAAAAAAGGTCTCAACAGCCGAAATATGGGCAAGTATACGTCCTAAGGAGGGGCCCGCGTAAGCGGGAGGATCCCTTAGGACATTCGCAAGGGGGGACCCTCGCAGAGGGGGGATTCCTTGCGATGTAAACCATAAGGAGTAATAATGGATGCTTTGATCATCGGCTCCTCATCTGATGTGGGCCTGGAATATCTCCGTCATCTGAATAAAGATCAGGATAAAAATGAACACGTCCGTGTATTCTCACATTATTTCACCACGGACGAGAAGATCCGGGAAGCCTTTCCCGGCGGCCCGGAGAGGGAACTCCATACCTTTCGGGCAGATCTTTCGGACCCTTCGGAAACGGAGCGGATGATAGAAGAGCTGAAAGCCGAAGGCTGCACACCTTCCCGCATCCTTTTCCTGCCGGCCCCTCCCTTTGCTTACCGGCGTGTAAAGGAATATGAAAGCGGCTGTTTAAAGCCCGGCATCTCTGTCGGTGCCGAGGCCTTCCTGCTGATCTGCAGGGCTTTTCTGCCAGGGATGAAAAAGACGGGCGGGAATGTTGCGGTGATGCTCACCAGCTATGTGCTGGATGAGCTGCCTCCGAAATATATGACGGATTATGTGGTGGCAAAGTATGCCCTGATGGGGGCCATGAAAGCCGCAGCCGCCGAATACGGCTCGGAAAAGCTTCACATCAACGGCATCGCGCCGGAGATGATGGACACAAAATTCTTAAATACCATAGACCCGCGGATACGGGAGATGAACATCGCACAGGCCCCGGCGGGCAGACTCCTTGTCCCTGCGGATCTTCTGCCTGTACTGGATGAACTCCTGGGAGAAAATATAAAGGAAAACGGCGTGATCCGCAGGGTGGCGTTATAAACGTTCTTTAAGCCTGCGTTTCCGGAGCTGTCGCAGTGATATAGCATTTCCGCGCCGTAAAGCCGGCACATTCCGCGATAAAGCGTCCTTCCCCTTCCGGGGTAAAGCCCATCTTAGAATAGATCTCTTTTACCATGCCGTTCTTGGGCGTGGGCAGGTACTCGCCGATGACCCGTTTGGCACCGGCTTTTGCCGCTTCTTCCATCACTTTGTTGATGATGAATTCCTCCATGCCCCGCTTCAGCACGCGGCAGCTCATGATCCAGGTATCGATGAAAAAATCTTCACCTTCCCTTTTCATGATCACGGCACTGATGAGTCCGTGATCCCCGAATTTATCCTTTAAGCAGAAATAAATGGTACTGTACTGTTCATCTTCCGCGATCCGGCGTATATCCTCTTCCGTATAGCGTACCGTGCGCAGGTTGAACTGGTTGGAACGCTGGGAAAGCTGGGCGATGCGGGGATAATGGAAGGGCGTAAAGGATGCACATTCCGCCTGCATCTCCAGAGCTTTCAGATAATCATCGTAATCGGCATATTCCGCCTGAGTGCTGCGGCGGGCGGCTTCGGCCCGGTACTGGCCGGTACGTGCGGCATCGGCAGCGGAGTGGCTTGCGGTCTCAAAAAGGTTCAGGGAGGAGAGGTATTCCACATACAAAGCCGGGTCTTCCGGCAGCTCGGGCACCGTTACCTCCGGCAGCATGCTGCGCACCAGCTCCCGCTCGAAGGGATTGTCATCGATGAAGACAAAGCTGTCCAGACCCAGATCCAGCAGCTCCCGTATATGGCGGATGTTTCCGGCTTTGTCCTCCCAGTTGGCCACAAAGACCGCAAAATCCGTCAGCTTCAGCACCATCTCCGGGTGCTTTTCAAAAGGCTCTTTTGCCTTATCTTCGTCATTCTTGGAACAGACGGCCAGAAGCATCCCACGTTCCTTCAGCTCCTTAAGCCACAGCTGGAAGTCATAGAAAGCATGGCCGCTGCCAAGCTCCCCGATCTGTATGCCTTCCAGGCCGTCATCACCTACCACACCGCCCCAGAGGGTGTTGTCCAGATCCAGCACCACGCATTTTTTGATATAACCCTTCAGGGCACGGAGCATGGCCACCGTTTTCTCCGCCACAAAGGGCAGGGCTTCGGGCATGAAGGAGATCTTTGCGCTGGCGTAGAGCCGTTCATCATGAAGAGCCCTGCGTCCGATTCGCCCCTGAAGAGCAGCAATATCGATGATGAATACTCCGGCGTGCTCTGCCGCGGCATCCGCAAGCTTTAAGTTCAGCAGGCGCTGCTGGTAAAGAAAGGAGCTCTTTATCTGGGCAGCCAGGTCGCCGTAGATCCCGTCGTCCAGCTCCGGAAAGCTGAACTGCAGCACACGAAGGCCCGGGACGCTAAGCAGCCGTTCCCAGTAAGCGCAGAGTTCGGCGAGCTTATTCTCGGCAAAGCTTTCCCGCTCTGCCGCAGGAGTGTCATGATAGGCCGCATAGAGCCGTTCCGTACAGCAGGCCAGGATCACGGCTTCCGGCTTATGGGCATAAAGCTCCGAGCCGGGATCGGTGATCTGGGCCCTGAGCTGGTCGTAATCCGTATCCAGCAGCTCCAGCCGCAGTCCTTCCGCAACAGCCTGACCTTTAAGAGCCGTGGCCAGATGCTGTGTGGCACAGTCTCCAAGAAGTACGCAGCGCAGCTCCGGCAGGGCAGATGCGTCGGAACGGGACAGTTTTTTCAATTCGATGAATCGCATGACTTTTCCTCGCGGTATTTTTTCAGTCTTTCCGCCAGGTCATGGGAGTATTCCTTCGCACCGACGGAATTTAAATGTGACGGGTGATTATAAAAACGGTCCGCAGGAAGGAGTGTATCCTGGGGCTTATCGATGAAATCCGCATGCAGGTAGGCCGAGATCTCTTCATGGAAAGCGTCCAGTTCCTCGGAACTGTTATCCAGGCTTTCTTCCATAAAGGGGGCATAAGCGACCACGAAGTTCACTTCATTTGCCCCGCACCAGTCGATAAAGAGGTTCAGCTTATCCATGGTCTCCAGCTCGATATCCTCCATATCCAGTTTTTCGAAAGGGATGACCAGAGTGTCGAGAGGACCGGGACGGTCCACGACCATGTTGCCCCGTTCATCGAAGGAGTCGATGGAGTAGACCTGCTTCTTTTTGGAGAGCAGGGCCTCCATGCGGATCACCGGTTTGCCTATGGTCAGAGCGTAGAGCTTGCGCCAGATCAGATTACTGCGTTTATCCTTCAGTCCGTCCCGGCTGGCGATATAGGAGTAGAGCAGTTCCTTGTCGGATTCCAGGGCGGCGCAGATGGCAATGGAATTCTCGGCGCTGGAATTGGCTTCTCCCAGCATATAGATCACAGTATCACCGGGCTGGGCAGTTTTTTTCAGCAGGTCGATGAGCACGGGTATGCCCATGGAGGCTTCAACTCCCAGAGTCTGTACCGGCTGGCCCAGTATACTTTCCATTTCCGCAGCATCGATGCCGAAGGAGACATAGGAGGCTCCGAAGATTATGACATTATCTTCACGCTTAGACTGCAGGGCGTGAACCTGCTTAAGCAGGCCCTTCTCATAGGATATGTCGTAGGCGATGGGAGCATCGGGCTCCAGCCAGAGCAGGTCGAAGAGCAGGCAGTGCCCCAGATAGCAGAGCAGAGCAAGCAAAGCTCCCCGGATCAGCAGCTTCAGCAGTCCCTTTATGCAGTTTTTCTTTTCAGAAGACAGCATAAGCAAATCCCACTTCCCCGCGGTCTCCCCGGGAGATGACGATCAGCAGCACACCGCAGATATAAATGAGCCAGCGCAGGGGCAGCGGCAGGCGGTGCAGCTTTTCGCAGATGTTGATATTCCTGTAACGGCAGATATCCGTGATCCCCATGACCAGCACGGGAACGATGAGCAGGAAGAGGTCCAGTATGTTCATGTAGATGAACTGCGCCGCTTCCCATACACCCGGAGCCGAGAACAGGTTACGGATCAGGGTAAAGCTGGTCTCGAGGGTCTCCGGCCGGAAAAAGACAAAGCTGAAAGCCACCAGCAGGAAGGTACGGACCACCCGTACGCCGTCCATGAAGCGGCTTTTGAAAAACTTCGGTGCACTGTTGTTGATCCTGTCGTAAAGGGGCTTCAATACCTCGGCCAGGATGATGAAGGCACCGCAGAACCAGTCGTATACCATATAGGTGGGGCGCAGCCCGTGCCAGATGCCGATAAGAGTCCAGTTCACCGCCAGGGCGATGGTCAGGGGCAGGACTTTCATCAGATATTTGTTCCCCTTCTTTTTGAAATGCTTCTGCAGTGCCGTGCAGGGACGGGAACGCAGGATGGGGAAGAAGACATAGGAACGGAAATACAGTCCCAGGGAGCGGTGCCAGCGGCGCCAGAACTCCGCCATGGACTTGGAGGCGTAAGGTACGTCGAAGTTTTCCGTCAGTTCGATGCCGAAGAGTCTGGCCACTCCCAGTGCGATATCCATATAGCCGGAGAAATCGGCATAAAGCTGGAGGGCATAAAGGATAAGGATCAGCAGCACCGTGGCCCCGTAGTAGCCTTCGCCGGTATAAAAGGGTGTGGCCAGCACTATGTTCAGCCGGTCCGCTATCACCAGCTTTTTCATCAGGCCGTAGGCGATGCGGAAGAGGGCCTGTACCGTGCGTTCATAATCGAAGTCGTGGGGGGCATCCAGCTGTTTCTTTAAGTTATTGTAGTCGGCAAAAGGTCCCTGCAGCACATGAGGGAAAAAGGAGATGTACAGGGCGTAGCGTAAGGGATTGCGTTCCGCCGCTGCATTGCCCCGGTAAACTTCCACACAATAGCCTATGCATTGCAGGCCGAAGAAGGAAAGGCCCGCGGGGATCAGTACGGATTTTAAGGGGATGCGGAAGGGCAGACGCATAAACACCAGCCAGCACAGAAAGATGAGGCTGATGCCGGCCAGGAGTATGCCCTTGTGCTTTATCTTCTCCAGTAACAGTCCCGTGCCCCAGGAGAGCAGTACGGCCCCTGCCAGCAGCAGGCAGGAATTCAGTCCGCAGAAATAATAAAAGAACCCGCTTCCCAGCAGGAGCAGCGGCCACTGAAACTTTTTGGGTACGATATAATATATAAGGAAAAGCACCGCTACAAAGCGGAAAAATGCAAAGCCCGTTACACTCATGGGGAGCATTATATCACAGGGACAGGCTTTTTTTCAACTTGCAAAAACGGCCCGAAACGGATATCATTAGCCTATGGCATCTAAGAGAGACATCGAAGAACTGAACCGCTCCCTTATGTGGGAGGAAGTGAGCCGCGAGCATATCGTGGAGGACGAGTGGATCGATTTCCGCCGCAGCGCGTATCGTTTTCCCGACGGTACCGTGTTCGAACCCTATTACAGTTACAGCCGGCGTGACTACTGCGTGATCGTACCCGTGGATACCCACGGGAAATATATCTGCGTGAGGCAGTTTAGGCAGGGTATAGGGCAGGTGACCCTGGAATTCCCCGCAGGCGGGATCGAACGAAATGACGGAAAGGAATACCGTGCAGGCCGTGGGAATGAAGCGGCGGAGGATACGCTGGAAGCCGCCAGACGGGAGCTGAGCGAGGAGACAGGATATGTGGCCTCCCAGTGGATCCATCTCATCAGCATCCCCTCCAATGCCACCATGGCGGACAATATCGCCCATGTGTTCCTGGCCCGGGGCTGCGAAAAGGTGAGCGGTCAGGTCCTGGACGAGACGGAGTTTCTTTCCATGGAGCTGCATTCCGCCGGCGAGATCGAGGCCGCCATCAAAAACGGCAGTTTTGCCCAGTCCGTACACGTGATGGCCTGGCTTCTGGCCCGCAGGGCATTGGCAAAGCTGTAAGGAGTTCGGGATCATATTATAAGGAGAGAAAACATGTCCGCGAGGGTGAGTATTTTTTTGTGGATAAAGAAGAGGCCGGAAGTTAAACAGTCGGGAGGAATATGAAAGTGAAGAAAAGGTTTTTGGGTCTGCTGGCGGCGTTCACCGTGCTCTTTACCTGCACGGGCTGTCTGGACGACGAATGGGATGAGGAGCCGGAGGCAGAGGAAACGACGGAAGAGGAGGATGTGCCGGAGGAAGGCGAACCGCAGAAGCTTTCCGGCGGCGATGCGAAAGAGGAAACGCCCGTACGCGGCCTCTCCATGAATGTGAACCGTGATAACGGAAAGCTGGAGATCAAGCGTTCCAGGGCTACGGGAAGCGCTGCAGCCGGAGAGAGCGGCTGGACCATCTTTGTTTACCTTTGCGGTACCGATCTGGAATCCGATGCCGGCATGGGTACAGGAGACCTGGAAGAGATGCTGGAGATGGATGAAGGCGACGGTGTGCGTTTCGTGGTACAGACCGGCGGCACCAACGAATGGAACAATGACGTGGTGGAAGACGGAAAGATCCAGCGTTATCTTGTGACTTCGGATGATATCAGCCTGGTGGACGAAGAGTCGGATGCAGGGATGGGAAAGAGCAATACGCTTTCCGATTTCCTGATCTGGGGCACGGAAAACTATGCTTCCGAGCACATGGGAGTGATACTCTGGAACCACGGCGGCGGGAGCATCACGGGAGTCTGCTTCGACGAGACGGCGGGTTATGATTCATTAAGCCTTAAGGAACTGGATGAGGCCTTCTATGCCTGTTATGAACGGCTGGGCAGAAAGCTTGACTTTGTCGGCTTTGATGCCTGTCTGATGGGAAATGTGGAATGTGCCAATATACTGGCCACTTATGCGGACTACATGTACGGCTCGGAAGAGACGGAGCCCGGAAGCGGCTGGGATTATACGGCCATTGGAGACTTCCTTGTAAACGATCCCGACGCTGACGGAGCGGCCCTGGGGAAGACGGTCTGTGACAGCTTTCTGGCTGCATGCAAGGCACAGGATGAAGACGATCTGACCACCCTTTCCGTTATCGATCTGTCAAAGATGGACGATCTGCTGGTGAGCTTTAACGATTTTGCAAAAGAAATGTATGAAGCCGGAGAGGATGCTTCCATGCGGGCGGAGATGGTCCGCGGCATTGAGGATGCGGACAATTTCGGCGGAAACAACAAGAGCGAAGGTTATACGAACATGGTGGATATGGGCGGGATCATCGAGGCCTGCGGAGCCTATACCGACAGTGCGGCTGCGGTACAGAAGGCACTGGATGCCGCCGTGGTATATTCGGTTTCCGGTCCAGTACATAAAGGGGCTTCCGGTATGTCCATGTATTACCCCCTGAGTGTGGGCGGTTCCAACGAGCTGGGGATCTTCGGTGAGATCTGCATCAGCCCCTATTACCTTTCCTTTGTGGACCGGCAGAACCAGACCGGTGCGGGTGCATTGGACGATGAGGATTACGATGACAACAGCTGGTTCGATGATGACGGAGACTGGAGCTGGGGGGATTCCGAGGACGACGATTACTGGGACTATCTGGATGATTATGAGCAGACCGGGGAAAGCCGCTTCATCACCTTTGCCCAGGAGCCGATCCTGGATGAGGACGGCACCTTCTGGTTTGAACTGGACGACAACGGCTGGTACAATGCCATGGCCGTGAGTGCCATCGTGTATGAGCTTACGGAAGATATGGAGACCATGATCGAGCTGGGGGAGACCGTGGACGTGAACGGGGACTGGGAGACCGGTATCTTTTATGATAATTTTGACGGCTACTGGCTTTCCCTGCCGGATGGGCAGAATCTGGCTACCTACATCGTTGAGGATACGGAGGATTACGTGATCTATACCTCGCCGGTATATCTGAACGGGGAGGAGACCAATCTGCGTCTGAAGCAGTATTACTCCGACGGCTCGGTGGTGATCGAAGGAGCCTGGGACGGCATAGACGAATACGGTGCCGCCTCCCGCGAGATCATCAAACTGCAGAAAGGGGATGTGATCATCCCGGCCTATTACGCCTACGGTATTGATGATGATGACGAATTCGAATACGTGGGAGACGAATATGTATTTACCGGCGATCCCGAGATCTATTACGACTTTATGGAGAGCGGGGATTACATGTATTCCTTCTGCATCGACGATATCTACGGGGATTATTATCTGTCGGATCCCGTGATGTTCAATGTGGACAAGAACGGTGAAGTATCCTTCTACGAGGATTGAGCTGAGGGATAAACGGACGGTGGCAGGACGGAAATGGGATCGCTGATCGTATTCTTCATCAACAGCATACTGCTGGGAGTGGGACTGGCCATGGATGCCTTTTCCGTTTCCCTGACCAACGGTCTTAATGAGCCGGGCATGAAGAAGGGGCGGATGTCCATCATCGCCGGTGTGTTTGCGGGCTTTCAGGGACTGATGCCCATGATCGGCTGGATCTGCGTACACACCATCGCCACGGTTTTTAAGTCTTTTGAAAAATGTATTCCCTGGATAGCCCTGGTACTGCTTCTGTTCATCGGCGGGAAGATGATCCTGGAGGGGAGACGGGGCGGTTCCGGAGAGGATGAGTTCAAAGGCCTGGGCTTTGCCTCTCTTCTGATCCAGGGTGTTGCCACCTCCATCGATGCACTTTCGGTGGGCTTTACCATAGCGGATTATGGACTGCCGATGGCTTTGATCTGTGCCTTCATCATCGCGCTGCTTACCTTTGTCATCTGTATGACGGGGCTGGTCATCGGTAAAAAGATCGGGACAAAGATTGCCGGAAAAGCCAATATCCTGGGCGGTATCATCCTGATCGGCATAGGGATCGAGATCTTTGTGAAGGGTGTGTTCTTATAAAGGCAGGAGGACAGCCGGCGGGATATGAAAAGGATACTCTTCGTACTGATGCTGATATTCTTTGCCCTGCCTCTTACTGCCCGGGCCGGAGACGAGGACGGGCAGGAAGAGCCTGCTCCCGTGCTGGAAGAAGGTCCCGGCCGGACTTTAAAGATCGGGGAACGCCTGATCCCGCTTCATGCCAGATCCCTTGATCTGTCGGGCATCGATCTGAGTGCCTGTGACATGGATAAGCTCTTTGCCGCTATGGACCGGCTTGAAAAGATAGTCATGATCGACTGCGGGCTGGATAATGAAGGTTATGCACGCCTGCAGGATGCCCATCCCGGAGTACGCATCATCTGGGAGATAAAGTTTTCCAGAAGAAAGCTGCGGACCGATGCGGTGGGCTTTTCTACTTTCCGGGGCGGAGACCTGGATCAGCCCCTCTCCGAAAAAGATGCCTATTATCTGCGATATTGCCGGGATATGGTGGGCCTGGATCTGGGACATAATGCCATCTACGACTTCAGTTTTCTCCAGTACATGCATGAGCTTCAGGTGTTCATCATGGTGGACAATCCCGGACTCTGTGATATCTCCATGCTGAAGTATGCCCCGCAGCTCCGTTATCTGGAGATCTTCAAAAACTCCATCACGGATCTGGAAGCGCTTAAGTACCTGGAAGAACTGGAAGACCTGAATTTCAGCCGCAATCCGGTGGCGGATATCTCGCCCATAGAGGAGCTTCCGAAGCTGCGGCGTGTGACCTTCATGGAGACCGCTGCCTCCACGGAAGACATAGCGGCCCTGCGTAAAAAGCGTCCCGGAGTGAAGATCGTGACCGCCGGGATCAATTCCCTTGCCGGGGGCTGGCGGGAAGATGAGCATTATTACGCCATGCGCAGGCTTCTTAAGAATAATGAGGAGAACAGTGTATATCACAGGGATTGAAGGATCCCGGCATTCTTGTGACTGCAGTCATGTGAAGAAAAACAAACTCATGACTGCGGTCACTTTTTTTGTTTTCCGGGAAAAAGTATGATAAGCCCATAAGATGAGAACGATGCCAATGCGGAGGAGTGAAAGATGAAACTGTCGGCATGGAAATATGTGAAAAACAATAAGCGGGTCACCGGGGTCATGGTCCTGGCTCTGGCCCTTGCCTTTGTGGCCATGTATGTGATCTTTGTGCTGATGCAGACCTCAGCGGAGAGCTTCAAGCCCGTCATGCTGAAAATGCCCACCCGCGTATCCTTTGCCGATCTTTCCGGGAAAGCCTACGGACTTAAAGGAGAGGATTATGAAACGGATGAAGAGTATATGGCGGCATATGACAGTAAACAGCAGGAGCTCATGGATGCGCTGAAGCAGAAGCCCGGGATCGAGGATGCGTTCTATACCCAGATCCTGAACAGTAAGTATCAGGCCGTGATGGGGCAGTACACTTTCGAAGTGCCCCTCATGGAGCCGGAAAGGATACCTTCTTTCCTTAAGCACATGGATGCGGAGCTCATTGAAGGACGGCTGCCGGCAGGGGACGGCGAGATGCTGGTGGATGCCACGATCATGAAAAACTCCGGCTATGAACTGGGAGGCTGGTTTATGCCGGACTGGTACGGGGAAGTGTTCCGCATCGTGGGTGTGATAAGATCCGAGTATCTGATCAGCATGGGGACTCCCATGGGTTATACCAACAGCGGCTTCTATATCGTCGTATGCAATGATGAGAATACTACGGATCTGACGGGTATGCTAAAGGAACAGGGGATAGAGCTTACGGAAGCGGACACGATCTGGGATGCGGCAAGCTACCGGGAAGCCTATAAGAAGGATGTTCAGGACACCATCGATATGGTGATCACGGGGATCTGTTTGGTGGTCATGATCTTCCTGAGCATACTGGTGATGGTGGCATATGTCTCCTTTATGAGGAACCGGGTGAATGAGTATAACCTATATTCTTCCATAGGTTACGGCCGCTACGAGATCTACTGTATGATCCTTAAGGAGATGCTCATCCTTTTCCTGATCGGCACATGCACCGGATTTCTCCTGTCCCTTCTTTCGGCGGCCCTGCTCAACGAACTGGTCATACTGCCCCGGGGACTGGTGGGAAAGGTCTTCTATACGGATCAGATCTTAAAGATCCTGTCCGTGAACCTGTTCATCATGGGGATACTGCAGATCCCGACGCTGGTATGTTTAAGCCGGATAAAGACCATTGATAATATTGAGGATTAGAAGGGGGAGGAAGAACGATGTTTGAAATGAAAAATGTTTCCATGATCTATGACATGAATACGGATGCCATGACCTATGCACTGAAAAGTGTGGATCTGGAGCTCCCGGACCGGGGACTGGTGGGGATCATCGGGCCTTCGGGCAGCGGAAAAAGCACTCTGATGTACTGCCTTTCCACGCTGAAGGAGCCCACGGAGGGAAGCATACTTTATAACGGGAAGGAGCTTACCCATGTGGGAAACCGGGAAAGGGAACAGCTTCGCCGGAGGGAGTTTGGGTTTATCTTCCAGAAGCATTATCTGGTACCCTATATGAATGCTGTCGATAATGTGCAGGTAGGAGCTGTCGATAAAGCTGCAGCTGCGAAGGCGCCGGATTTCCTGCGGGAACTGGGATTATCGGAAAAGGAATTCGGTAAGAAGCCCGCTAAGCTTTCCGGCGGACAGTGCCAGAGGGTGGCTATCGCAAGAGCCATGATCAACGATCCGAAGGTGATCTTTGCCGATGAGCCCACGGCATCCCTGGATCATGAAAACGCCTACAATGTAATGAGCATCCTGAAAGAGTATTCCGATGACAGACTGGTCCTGGTGGTCACCCATGATAAGAGCATCTTAAAGGACGCGGAACGCATCATAGAGATCTGGGACGGGGAGCTGAGCCGATGAAAGCATTATCTGCATGGTATTATATAAAAGAGAATAAAGGGAGAGCGCTGATCATCATCTTTCTTCTGTTCCTTACGACCTGTATGTTCCTTGCGGGGAACTATGTGGACAGTACCTATTATTACTGGGAACGGAGCTGTGAGTACTTCGATAAGATGTATGTGGTAAGCGCGCTGTCCACGGATGAGGATTTTAAGGAATTTGCGCAGATCTATGAAGATCTGAAAGCCGATGAGGAGCTGATCGTTCTGCCCAGATCTCCCTGGGGCCTCCGGGGATTGTCATGGACCTGCACCATGGGCTTCGAGATGGGCGCCGTATCCATGGTCTTTGATACGCCGGAGGATATGAAGACAGCCTTTGAACGTTTCGGCATCCAATGTGATATGAGCGAGGTAAAAGACCAAACGGTGGTGCTTTCCACGGCACTGGCGCGACAGTACGGACTGAAGAAGGGGGACATACTGGATGCAACGGTGGCAGAGGGGATAAGCGGCAGCTACCGGGTGGCGGCACTGATCGAGGATGACAGCTATATCCTCTACTATGTGCTCAAAAGTGAGGGGGATCCGCTGCGGCTGAACATCCTGGGCAGGGATCTGACCGGAAATGAACTGCGGGAGCATATCGCCTCTGTGGTGGCGGGGCGAAAAGCGGACATCGGAAGCACCATGCGGGAAGAGATCAATAAGCAATTTGTTCCCTTTGACCTGATCTTCGGGATAGTCACACTGATGCTGGCGCTGATCATCTCGGTGATCGTGAATACGGTGATCACGGGACAGTTCATCGCAAGGACCTACGAGTTTGGGGTATACCGGGCCATCGGTATGTCGAGAGGAAGGATCTTTCGTAAGGTGGCGGCGGAGATCCTCATGATGGACCTGATCGCCATAGTCTGCGGGGGGATACTGATACTGACATTCAGCTTCCTTATGAACGAACTGATATATATCCCGGCGGGACAGTATCTGCCTTACTATACTCATACCGGCTTCTTCGGCTTCCTGCTGTCGGATATCCTGGTGGTGCTGCCCACTATCCTTTTAAAAGGGCACGCCATGAGCAAGGGCGATGTCACCCGGTTCTGAAGATATGACCGCGGTCATGTTTCCGGAGCGCAGATCGTGACCGCAGTCACTTCCCCGGGGATGGATGACAGGGTATAATGAGATACAGAACAAGAGAAAAAGATAGAGGGATCTTACAAAACAATGATCATAGAGGAGGAAAAAACAATGAAAAGAAGGATCACATGCACACTGGTACTGTTCACCCTGCTGTCCGCATTCTGTCTGGGAGGCTGCAGCTCTTATGTTTCCAGCGGAGTGGGAACCATAATGATCTCAAACAACCTTTCGGATTCCGCAAGCGTAAGCTTCGATTCCTTTGAAGGAACAAAGGTTTTTACATTGAAGAATAAGAACGGGACCAGGGGCGAAGTGAGTTATCATGCGAAACTGGGAAGCGGTTCCGCCACCGTATACTATGATGTGAACGGGACGAAGACCGAGTGGTTCAAGGTGGAGGAAGGCGATGAGCTGGAAGCTTCGCAGATCCTTTCCGATGAGGGGAAGATCTACATCATTGTTGAGACAGACGGCAAATGTGAGGACGGAAGATTCGAATTTAATCTGGAATAAGATCCTATGATCCAAGTGATGCTGTCAAACATACTGCTGCTCCTGCTGACGATCCTTGCGGCTGTTTTCTCCGGCTCCGGTTATCTGATGCCGGCCCTGGGAGGCAGCCTGATGATCCTGATCACCATGGGAGCCGTAAAGGAGGACGAGGGAAAGCTGCTTAAATTCCTGCAGCTTTCCTTTGCTTTTCTCTTTGCCATATGCAGCGGCTCCTTCTGGGGCTGTATTGTTTTTGTCCTGCTGCCCTTAAGCGCGTGGCAGCTCTTCCTTATGGCGGATGTGGCATTGGCGGCACAATACTTTCTCCTCCCCCTTATCCGTAATACGGAGCCTTCGGGACAGAGTATCGGATACCGTATTGCCTTCCTTTTTGTTCTTCTCTTTGTGCTGGATATGATAATGCTTTTCGTTGTGCTGTGCAGAAAGCTGCTGTATCGGATCAGCCAGAAAAGGGAGGAGGACAGACGGAGGATCCTGTCCTACGGCTTAAGTGAGATGCACGAGGTGCGGAGGAACCGGGAACTGAGGAGACAGAGCTTTTATGCGGATAAGAATGCAAGGCTCATCGAGCGGGAGAATATCAGCAGGAACATTCATAACAGTGTCGGCCATTCTATCACAGCTGCCATAATGGCTCTGGATGCAGCGGACGTACTCTTTGAGAAGAAGCCTGAAGAAGCCCATAAGAGGATGAACGATGCGGCGGAACGCATACGGGGCAGCCTGGAATCCATACGCAGTGCCGTGCGGGCCCTGGATGCGGAAGGGGAGGATGTGAGTGTCAAGGATCTGCTCTGCTACTTCGACAATATCCTGAACGAGTTCATGATGGACACGGAGCGCAGCTGCGATCGTTTCTATGATGTTTATTCGGAAGAATATCTGCTTCCCAGAGAACATGCAGAGTTCCTTACGGGCGCTTTGAGCGAGCTGCTCACCAATGGCGTAAAGCACGGCGGGGCGAGCCGTTTTGTCATAAAGCTTTCCGCTGACAGTGCCCATGTGCGTCTGGAGCTTGCGGATAACGGGAAAAATGATTATGATAAGGAGAAGCTGGAGGACTGCATACGAAACGGCTTCGGTCTGAAAAAACTCGCTTCCTATGCGGAACGCTGCGGCGGGCACACCGATTTTTATGAAGACAACGGCTTCCACAGCGTGATCGAGCTGCCTATCGCCAACTGATGAAAGAGGAGAATGATGAACAGGGTTTTACTGGTGGATGATGAAAATATGCTTCTGGACAGTCTGGAGATCATCCTGTCCGTAAATGATTATGAGATAATCGGCAAAGCCCATGACGGGCATGAGGCGCTGGATATCCTGCGCTCGGCTGCCTGCGATATCGCCCTGGTGGATCTGAACATGAAGGGCATGGGAGGGATCGAACTGATCGGTCATATG
This sequence comes from Lachnospiraceae bacterium, assembly GCA_017552715.1. GTDB lineage: Bacteria > Bacillota > Clostridia > Lachnospirales > Lachnospiraceae > NK4A136. Next base: position 74,756 of record JAFZOW010000066.1, on the reverse strand, counting down.
AAACGCATGTACCCGGATGTGAAGATCCTGGTGCTCACGACCTTTTATGACGACAAGAACATCACGGATGCCATCAGTAACGGCGCCGACGGCTATCTCTTAAAGGACAGCGGGAAGGATGCCATACTGGGGGCTGTGGGACAGCTGATGCACGGGGTGAGCGTGCTGGATCCCAAGGTCATGATGCGCCTGACCTCGCTGATGAACAAAAACAGTACCCCCGACCTCTGCGAGGAAATGACCGAGCGGGAACGTGAGATCGCAACACTTCTGACCGAGGGCCTGACAAACCGGCAGATCGCCGACAAACTCTATATCTCCGAGGGGACGGTCAAGAATTACATCTCTTCTATTTACGATAAGACAGGGATACATGACCGGGTGAAGCTGGTGGTGGCCCTGTCCGGAAACTGACATATCAAAAGCTGAATCTTCCGATGACAGAATCTGAGCGGAAAAGCGGATGAAGATACGATAGGATGATCAAAAAAGATCCCGGAGGTATTCATGAGCGCGCATTATAAGAATTTCAAAACCGTTGTATATCTCCCGGCGTGGGAGGCCGCCAGACTCACGAAGGAGAAGCTGGAAAAAGACTATGCTTTCCTGGAGAAGTATATCGGGCTGGACAAGGTCTATCTCGAAACATACCGGGACAGGGATGTTCCCGAGGAACGGCTGCGTTTGATCAAAGACTTTCTCGAGGAGAAGGGAGTGGAAGTCTCCGGCGGCATCACCACCACCTCGGGGGATTTTGAAGGAGCCGAAGGCGGGAAGAGAAGGCTCTTTAATACCCTCTGCTATTCCGATCCGGCCATGCGGGAGCGGATAAAGAAGATCTCCGAATATACGGCGGGGATCTTTGACGAGATCATACTGGATGATTTCTACTTCACGAACTGCAGCTGTGAGCGCTGCATACAGGCCAAAGGGGACAGGGACTGGGTGACCTTCCGGCGTGAGCTGATGAAGGATGTTTCCGAGAACCTGATCGTGGGGCCGGCAAAGAAGATCAATCCGAAGGCAAAGCTCATCGTCAAGTATCCGAACTGGCGGGAATCCTATCACTTTACGGGCTATGTGCCGGAGGAGCAGGAAAAGATCTTTGACGCTACCTATATCGGCACCGAGACCCGCAGCCCGGCTTATACCGACCAGCATCTTCCGGAATACCTGAGTTATATGCTGGTACGCTATATGGATAATGCCTGGCAGGGCAGATGCGGAGGCGGCTGGTTCGATCCGTACCAGTGCTGGTCCTCCGACAGATATCTGGAGCAGGCCTATCTTACAGCCTTTGCCCAGGCGAAGGAACTCATGCATTTCCAGTGGGGCGACCTGATCGAAAACCGTTTCGTGACAGCCATGGGGATGCAGCTGAAAAAGATCGATGAGATGATGGAAGGGACAGGGAAAGCCTGCGGGATCCCAGTATATCTTCCTTATGCTTCCTGCGGCGAGAATCATCTGGAGATGCGCCTTGGGATGCTGGGTTTCCCCATGGAAGCCGTTAACCGCTTCCCCGGCGATGCGCCGAAGCTTTTCCTTACAAAGTCGGCACTGGCGGATAAGGAGATCCTCGGCAAGCTGGAAAAGTATGTAAGAGACGGCGGGGATGCCGTGATCACCACCGGTTTTCTTGCGGAGGTCCAGGACGAACTGAAGCGGATCGGACTGACGGAAGCCCGGCTTACGGGTAAAAAGTATACGGTGACCCGGTATCATGTGACCGGGGATTATGCCGGCTATCTCGAGCAGAACGAAGGGATCGTCTTCCCCGAGCTGCTGCACGGGAATAACGAATCCTGGTCGCTCTTAAACGGCGGGGAAGGGGATCTGCATACCTCCCTCCTCCTGCGGAGTACCTATGGAAAGGGAAGGCTGTATATCCTTTCGATCCCGGATCACGATTCCGATCTTTACAAGCTTCCACGGGAAGCAGTGGATGTGTGCAAACGGGTACTCACGGGGGATGACTATGTGAGCGGAACGGGCTTCTCCAGCTTTATCTATGATGACGGGAGCTTTATCCTGTACCGCTATGTGAAAGCGCCCCTGCGTACGGAACGGGTGAGCGTTCACACCCGGAAGAAGGCGCAGACCCTGCTGGATGTAACAAGCGGCGAGCGTATCCCCGCCACAAAGAAGATCGTGCATGAAGACTTTGAAAGACATGAGGAGATGGTGGCCGAACTGATCCTTACACCGGGTGAGTTCCGGCGCTATCGCTGGGAATAAGTCTTTATGATATCAGGGTATGAAAAAGATCCGGATCCTGCATGAGTGAGGCGGGGCGGAGCATTTCTGTGCTGAAGGCTACAGATAAGGAGAAGACAGATGTTTAACCGGCACGATATCACAAGGAATGCCTGTATGCTGCGGGGGCCGCTTGCCTATAAGGGCTATGACTGGTGGTGGCATTCCTTCACGGCGCAGGATGCGAAGACGGGGGAAGATAAGGCGTTTTTTGTGGAATACTTTATCTGCAATCCGTCCTCGGGAGAAGATCAGCCGGTATTCGGTCAGCTGCCGGAGAACAGGGCAGCGGGAAAAAAGCCTTCCTACCTGATGGTAAAGGCCGGTACCTGGGGAGAAGAGCATTTCCAGCTTCACAGGTTCTTCGGATGGAAAGCCGTGCATCTGGCTCCGGATGCGCCCTATAAGCTGAAGGCAGATGACTGTATCGCATCCGAAACAAGGCTTCAGGGAAGGATAAAAATATCCGCCGCTGAGGCGGCTGCTCATCCCGAGTGGATGTGCGATGCCGGTGAGATGGCCTGGGATCTGCATATAGATAAGCAGATCGCCTTCAACGTGGGCTATGGAGCAAGCAAGCCGCTTCGTGACATCGAGGCCTTTGCGATGTACTGGCATGCGGAGGGCATGAAGAGTGCCTACAGCGGAAAGATCGTCTGTAACGGCAGAACGTATATCGTGAGTACCGATAAGTCCTACGGATATGCGGATAAGAACTGGGGCCGGGATTTTACAAGCCCCTGGGTGTGGCTGTCATCCAATTGCTTAAAGAGCCGAAAGAGCGGGAAGCAGCTTATGAACAGTGTGTTTGATATAGGAGGCGGCCGCCCGAAGATCTACTTTGTGCCTCTGGACCGGCGACTCCTGGGTGTATTCTATTATGAGGGGAAGGAGTATGATTTTAACTTTTCCAAACTCCACCTGAAGGTAAAGACGGACTTCTCCTTCGAAGAGAAGGAGGATCTGGTGATCTGGCATGTAAGGCAGGAAAACAGATATGCCCTGATGGAGACGGAAGTGTTCTGCAGGAAGAGCGAGATGCTGCTGGTCAATTACGAAGCTCCCGACGGGAGCAAGAAGCACAACAGGCTCTGGAACGGCGGCACGGGTTGGGGGACGGTAAAGCTCTACGACAAGAGCCCTGCGGGCCTTGTGCTTGTGGATGAGATCGAAGCCACCCACATCGGCTGCGAGTACGGAGAATACGATAAGGAGTGAAGCTCCGCGGATAAATAAAAAGCAAAAGAAAAAGCCTTGCTCAGCAAGGCTCTTTTTTTGCAGCGGGTGAGGGGAATCGGACCCCCGTATACAGCTTGGAAGGCTGTCATTCTACCATTGAACTACACCCGCACGCATCACACTTTTGCTATTATACAGTTTTTTCCAGTATTGTCAAGGGTTTTTCGTTTTTCATTGGGAAGAAGATAACACTGTCTTCGTGTTAAAACATCCATAAATATGCTATAATATTAGAGTGTTATGGCTGGAAGGGGCTTTTGATAGTTAACACATGAGGGTAATATAATATGGCGGACATCAAGTTTGAGATCACAGAGCATATCGGAGTCTTATCAGAAGGCTCCAAAGGTTGGACGAAAGAGATCAACCGGGTCTCCTGGAACGACAGAGAGCCTAAGATCGATATTCGGGAATGGTCACCCGATCATACCAAAATGGGCAAGGGAATAACGCTAACGGAAGAAGAGGCGCAGAAGCTGAAGGCGCTGTTGTGAGTATATGTACTATTATGGCTGATGCGGGTAGGATCCTTAAGTCCATCAGTATAAGCGATAAGGATAGGGATTATGGAAGCAAAAGATGCAACAGAGATACTGAGAAAAAACATAAACTTCCGGGTATATGCCCGTCCGTATGAGATGTTTATGAAGAAGGTGGATCGGGAAAAGTATCCGGATATTATGCAGGAATACCGGTTTGAGAAAGTATCCGGATAGTACTAACGAACGGAAAAGGTGGATTTTATGGATGATATAAAGAAGGACCCTTTTGAGGAGTATATTAGACAGACAGAACCGTCCAAGAAGGAGCTAGGCTATGCCTGGTATACGGCTATGGGGCTACAGGCGGTTGATGGGTTGGAGCCGTCTGAGCATCTTAAAGATATCGCCAGGGATAACATTGACGGTAAGATCACTCTGACTGAAGCAAATAAGCTGATCGAAACTTATTACGAGGAATCAACAGAGAGGGATAAGGACAGGAGCAGAGAGGCTGACACTGTTACTGGCCGAATTGCTACAATACTGTCAGAGAATGCCTTTACGTTTTCGTTTCCGCAGTATGTGGGCATCCATAAAAGGCTGTTCATGGGTGTTTTTTCTCACGCCGGAAAGATCAGGGATTATAACATATCGAAACATGAATGGGTATTGGATGGTGCATCCGTACACTACGGAAATGCTTTGGAGCTCAGAGCGCTGTTAGAGTATGATCTGCGGATGGAAAAGGAGTATGAATACTCGCTTGACGGTATTCCGGAAATGGTTCCTCATCTGGCTAAGTTTGTGTCAAGACTATGGCAGATTCACGCTTTTGGGGAAGGAAATACGCGGACAACGGCTGTATTCTTTATCAAATATCTGAGATCTCTTGGGTTTGATGTGACAAATGACTTGTTTGCAAAGAATTCGTGGTATTTCAGGAATGCCCTTGTAAGAGCGAATTACAACGATTACACGAAGGATATTCGAGAGACGACGGAGTTTCTGGAACTGTTTTTGCGAAATCTTCTGCTTGGTGAGAAGAACGAGCTGAAAAACCGATATCTGCATGTCAGGTGGAAAACAGTAAAACAGGACATTGAGATATCAAAACAGGATATTCAGATTCCGGATGGGCTGGGAAATAAGACAAAACAACATATTAAGGATCTTTTTGCTGAATTTGGATATGAAAGATTCTTTGGCAGAACAGAGGTTATGAAGGTATTAAGCATCACTGCTTCGCCGGCATCGGCCCTGATAAAGAAGATGCTGGATATGAATCTGGTCTATCCTATGAAGGGTAAAGGTAAAGGAAAGTATCTGTTTAAGACGTAAAGCTATGGCATTTAAGATTGTCCATAATGATATCACAAAGATGTTTGTTACTCGTTTGTTTTGCTTGGGATGGAACACGCGTCATATTCTGAGAATACATAAGTGCCCTCCGGTTGCGCGGTTTGAGAGCCGTAAAGGAAAAAGCTGATCTTATCCGAAATAATGACCCCGGATGGGAAGGATTGTATGATACATTTTTAAGCGGATTTTTGAAAGAACGCTCCGAAACGATGATCGAAAGGCTTTGAAATCGGTCAGGATCTACTATGGGGAGATGATCCGTGCCGTGTTAATGAATGCAGATATGACCGGACTTTATATCAATCCCTATGGGGAAGGGGTCCGGATCGGTAAGGACGAGTTGCTGGAGATCTTTCAGAGGATCTCTGAAGAGGGGGAAGGATGATGGAAAGAGAATGTTTTCATTCCGGGGATATCGTTAGACATTTCAAGCGTGAGATGCTCTCTCCGGAAGAGAAGGCGACAAATAAATATCTGTATCGTGTTATTGGCGAAGCGGAACATACGGAAAGCGGCGAAAAGTTGATGGTATATCAGGCACTATATGGTGACTTCCGGGTATATGCCCGCCCATATGAGATGTTCATGGAGAAGGTGGACCGGGGAAAGTATCCGGATATCATGCAGGAATACCGGTTTGAGAAGCAGGAGGAAGGTCATGGGTTCTCTGTTTGATGATCTTTGGGAAGGATTGAATCAGGCAATTGCATAGGAGAGGGAGAAGAGAGATCCGAACGAAAAAAGCCTCTTTCCGTATGTGTGTGTATGTGATAGAATTTGCAAGGTATCGCGGTTACATATGGTGCTTACCGGAAACGAAAGAACTATAAGGGAAAAGGAGAGATTATGAAAAAGACAAAGTATTTACTGGGAGGACTCATAATGAGCGGTATGCTGCTTATGAGCGGATGCAACGGTGCAAATGAGGAGAAACCTGCAAAGGATACTCCCATAGAGGAAGAGGCCGACACCAAAGAAGAAAAAGAAGAAGTAAAAAATGACGAAAAGCCTGCTATTACCGAAACGGAAGAGAAAACGGAAGAAGTGAACTCCGAAGAGGATCCGGAAGGAGAGGAGCCTGAAGAAGCAACGGAAGAGGAAGATCTGGAATTCCTGTATCAGCAGTATTATGATATCATATCCGGTCTGGATGAAAAGTGGGATCAGTTCGTGTTTGTCTATGTTGACCAGGACAGCTTCCCGGATGTGGTTATTTCAAGTTCGGAGCCGGGTATAAACGACCTTAACGAATATATGATCATTACCCGCAGTAAAGCAGGTGCAGAATTGAATGAAGGCTTAAGCGATGGCGTGGCCAGCGCAGGCGGCTACAGGGGAACTTTTTATTATGTTCCTCAAACAGGTATACTGTATGAGCGCACCAATAATGCCCCTGAAAACAATCCGGTCGATTATGTATATCTGCTGGACGACGGACATGTTACACTGTATGCTACCGGGCGTACTGAGGTTTTGGACGGTTATTCAGGCCCCGACGATACCGAACACATGAAATGGTACTGGAATGATGTGGAAGTAAGCCCCGAGGAATATGAAGAGAAGCTGAATGCAGAGACCAATAACCTGGCCGGTGATGCCCTGTCATCGTTACCCTATGTTGACAAGGAATCCATGTTAAACCGACTGGAAAAGACGATCGATTAACAAACAGTTCAGAGATTTCAAACAAAAAAACCGGGGCGGTGTATATTTTACATCGCCCCGTCTTCTCTATCGCATAGGATGATCACCTTCGGGAAGACAAAGATAAGGAGATTGACGACAGAATGGACAGACTGACGGAATATGTACTGTGGATGAGTGACTTTCCGATTTCCATGACGGGACTTCGCGATGCGGACGTACTTGTATTATGCAATCTGGTTTATATCGATCTCTCTCCGCTTTTTGAAGGGGAGGATAAAGAGCTTACGGTACGCGACTGTCAGAAGCTCATCGATACGGATCAGGTGGAAGAGAAGATCGCGATAAGGGATAAGAAATATAAGGAGCTGCTGCAGGCGGCTGTAGATTCGGTACGTTTCGGGGATCTCAGGATCGCGGATTATATCGATATCCTCTGTGAAGAACCGCCGGTGCAGTATGCTTCCGTAACCTTCCGTGATGACAGGGATTTTGCATTCATCGCATTCAGGGGAACGGATGATACTCTGGCCGGATGGTACGAAGATTCGATCGCGAGCTTTACCATCACCGGGGCACAGCTGAAGGCGAAAGAATACGCAGCCGCTCTGATCGCGGCGGAGCCGGAAAGAAGATGGTTTATGGGTGGTCATTCCAAAGGCGGAAATCTTGCACTGTATGCGGGAAGTACCATGGGCCGGGAGCTTTTTGAGCACGTGGAGAGGATCTATGATCTGGACGGGCCGGGATTGTGTGAAGAGGTTATGGAAGGCGGTCCGGATGCCGCTGTATTGGAAAAGACCACCCGTATCCTGCCGGAATTCTCCGTGGTCGGAAAATTGTTTGATATGGATATTCCGGATACAAAGATCATAAAGTCATTTGCCAAAGGGATGTTTCAGCATGCCCCCATCACCTGGGGCATCGATCACGGAAAGATCGCTCTTACGGAGAAAAATCATCCTCTCAGCATCCGGCTCAGTGATTTTATTGCCAAATGGATCGCGCAAACGAGTATTGAGGAGCGTAAAGTATTCCTGGCGGAGATATATGAAGCCGTCACGGCCGGAGGTGCCCGGACTCTGGAGGATCTGATCACTCAGGGCTGGGACGGTTTCAAGGCGGTACAGCAGCGGCTGAAGAATTCCGGCGATGTGACGAAACATGTCATGCAGGAGTTTACAAAACAGGCTTTTCAAGGCAGCTTCTTTCCCGGAGCCGTTTCCGGCCCGTCCGGGAAAGACGAGGATAAGCGAGAGGATGGGAATGTAACTTAATGGATGTACAGATAAAGAAAAACGGGAGGATAAGTACATGGATCTGACAATGGAAAGAGCAAAAGAACTGAACAGGGATGCGGTGACGGAGGAGCATCTTATCATTCACTCCCTGAATGTCTGCTATGCCATGGGAGCGATGGCCAGGCATTTCGGAGCGGATGAGGAGCACTGGATGGCAGTGGGCTACCTGCATGACTATGATTATGAAAAGTATCCCGAAGAGCATTTGAAGCATACGGAGGAACCGCTGCTGGCGGCAGGCGTATCCGAGGAGGATGTTCGCGCCATAATGGCCCATGGCTACAGCATCGTTAATGATGTGGAACCGCTGACGGAGATGGAAAAGAGCCTGTTTACGGTGGATGAGCTTACCGGGATCATACAGGCCTGTGCCAGGATGCGTCCGAACGGGATCACGGATCTGGAAGTGAAAAGCTTCATGAAGAAGTTCAAGGATAAGAAATTTGCGGCCAAGTGTGACCGCGATACGATCAAAAAAGGCTGTGAGATGCTGGGCATGGAAGTGTCGGAGGTCGCGGAGATCTGCATTGACGGAATGAAGGCTCATGCCGCGGAGATAGGGCTTGCCGGCACGGGGCAGGAATAAGATCTCCTTTTGCATTGAAAGCGGTGGATTCGGTGGTGAAAGTATCGTTGTAAGCGATGCGGCGGATAAAGTCAAAGAAACGCGGAAAGCCGTCGTGACGCCGACGAATCTGGGATGGACGCTGTATGAGCTCGTCGAAGAACTGGGAAAGGAATGGAAGGCCATAAACGGCTAGTCATATGGCTGAAATTACTAAGCTGTATGTTTGCGGCTGACACTAAGGGGGGAAGTGCCCGCTGTGTCGGTCGCAGTTTTTTATGATGGCACCAAACCGAAAAACTACGGATAAAAACAGTATTAGAAATATAATCCATAAAATCGACCAATAGTCGAAAATTCTGTTGACAAAACACCGCGGGCGGCATATAATAAAAATCGACCAACAGTCGATGAATAAAGTACGCAGGAAATCAGAAGAGCCTGCAGAGAAAAAACAGATAATCCAAGCGGAAAGGGCACAGGATCGTATGAAAAAAGGAGAAAGAAGAAAACAGGAGCTCTTAAAGATAGCATATCGGATGTTCCGCACCAGGGGATATGACAATACCAGCGTGGACGAGATCATCGAGGAAGCCGGCATAGCCAAGGGCACCTATTATTATTATTTTGCCAGCAAGGAAGATATGCTGGAAGAAGTGATCAGCATGATGATCGATCAGATGGCGGCCCGGGCGGAGGCAGTGCTTGAGCAGGATCTTCCCGTGCCGGCCAAGCTGATCGGGGCCATGATGTGCTTCCGGCCGGATGAGAGTGAGCAGGCGATAGGTGATGCAATGCACCGGCCGGAGAATATCGTGATGCATGAAAAGATCAATGAGAAGCTCCTGGAGCGCTCGGTTCCCATCATCTCGAAGGTGGTGGAACAGGCTGTTTCCGCAGGGCTCGCATCCTGCGAAGATATAGAGCTGAGGGTTAAGATGATCATGATCATCGGTAGCAGGCTTTTTCAGGATGCGGACAATGCGGATGCGGAAGTACGGGTATTCATCGATGTGATCGAAAAGATACTGAACGCACAGCCGGGCTCGATGGCATTTGTGAAGCAGCTTCTGGAAAAAGAAACAGAATAAGCCGGGTTATAGCGAAACCCATACAGAAAACACAGGAGAAAGCACATGCAGGAATTATTGAAAGTGGAAAACCTGAGCAAGAACAATATTCTGAACGGCATCAGTTTTTCGGTATATAAGGGCGAGATGATCGCCATCATGGGACCTTCGGGCTCGGGGAAGTCAACGCTCCTCTACTGTGTTTCCGGAATGGATAAGACGGATGGCGGAGAGGTGCGGCTTAAGGATACCGAGCTTACGGGGCTGTCGGAGGAAGAAAAGTCAAGCTTGCGGCTTCACCGTATGGGCTTTGTTTTCCAGCAGATGAATGTCCTTTCGAATCTCAATGTGGTGGATAACATCATGTTCACTGCCCGTTATGCCCGGGGAAAGAAACATGAAAAAGAAATCCGGGAGAAGGCGGATAAGCTTCTGGAAGAGTTCGGGATCAGCGATATCGCGGATCATATGACCAATGAAGTTTCCGGGGGACAGCTCCAGCGGGCCTGCATACTCCGGAGCATGATGATGGATCCCGAGATCCTCTTTGCCGATGAACCCACCGGTGCACTTAATCAGCGGGCGGCGGGAACGGTCATCGATTCCTTCCTGAAGATCAACCGGGAAGGGGCAACGATCCTTATGGTCACCCACGACAGCAAGGTGGCTCTTAAGTGTGACCGTGTCCTGTACATCCTTGACGGTGAACTGCGAGGAGAGCTGGCGCTGGGAAAATACGAGCCATCGAAAGAGGAAGAACGGCAGAAAAAGATCAACGGCTGGCTCAATTCCTTCGGCTGGTAGAAGCTGCTTTGAAAACGGAGGTCCGATATGTATTTCAGGATGATCAGAAACGATCAGAAAAAGAATAAGCTGGTTTCGGCGGCTGCCTGTATCTTCATGGCAGTCTCGGCTGCCTTCATCGCGCTTACCGTGCTGCTTGCCGGGAGCCTGCTGGGTTCCATCGATGCGCTGATGAAGGAGGCGAAAACCTGCGATTTCCTGCAGATGCATGCAGGAGAGCTTGATGCCGAGGCGCTCAGGGCTTTTGCGGCTTCCCGGCCGGATGTGGAGGACATGCTGATCGGCAGCTTTCTGAACATCGAGAACAGCACGATCACCTTAAACGGAAGATCCCTCGCCGACAGTACCCAGGATAACGGCCTTTGCATACAGAACGAGAATTTCGATCATCTTCTCGGCACGGATAATGAGCTCCTTCATCCCGGGCCGGGCAGAGTTTATGTTCCCGTATGTTATAAGAGTGAATACGATCTGGAAGCGGGGCAGACCATGGAGATCGGAAGTACTGCACTGGTCATTGAAGGTTTTTTGAGGGATTCGCAGATGAATTCCATGATGGCCTCCTCCAAGCGCTTTCTTGTGAATCCGGAAGACTACGATCGGCTGGAAGGGCAGGGCAGCCCGGAATATCTGATCGAATTCCTTATAAAGGACGGATATGATATTGATGCTTTTGCTACGGCCTATACGGATGCCGGTCTTCCCTCCAACGGGCCCACCATCACCGCACCGCTTATCCGTTTGATGAACGCTCTGTCGGACGGCATGATGATCCTGGTGATCTTTCTGGCCGGCATAGTGATACTGGCCATATCCCTGATATGTATACGATACATCGTGCTGACCGGAATGGAGAAAGACAGAAAAGAGGCCGGGATGCTCAAAGCCCTGGGCCTGGGCGGAAAGGATGTGCGGAAGATCTGTCTGCTCAAGTATGAGCTCCTGTCCTTTGCGGGGGGCATGATCGGTGCCATCGCTGCACTTATCATCTCGAAGCCTTTAAGCATGCAGATGAGAGAGCTCTATGGGGCGGCCGGCGGCAATGCATGGACCCTTGTTTTCTCGCTGGCCGGCATAGTGCTGACGGAAGCGATCGTACTGATGTCCATCAAGCGGAACCTGAAAAAGAATGACAACCTGTCGGCGGTACAGGTGATCAGCGAGCGCGAGAACCATCACGGAAAGAAAAAGGACAGCTTTATATGGATCGGCGCCGTTACCGCAGCCGCCATCTTTCTGATCCTTGTTCCGGTCAATCTGTCCAGCACCATATCTTCCGAGAAATTTGTGAGCTACATGGGAGTGGGGCAGAGCCGGATCCGAATGGACATACGCCAGTGCGAAGATATCGCAGGGATCTCGAAAGGCTTGACCGAAAAGATAAAAAATGATAAACGTGTAGATAAGTATTCGCTCATGCAGACAGGAAGCTTCCGGGCGGTACTTAAGGATGGGAGTAATGTGAATCTCCTTACGGAAATGGGGGATCACGAAGCTTTCCCGCTGCAGTATATTGAGGGAGCATCCCCGAAGAAGGCCGGAGAGATCGCACTGTCAAAGCTTAATTCCGAGGAACTGGGCTGCGCAGTGGGTGACGGGATCCTTCTTCAAAGGAAGGGGAAAGAAGAAGCTTATACGGTCTGCGGCATTTACTCGGATATAACCAACGGCGGGAAGACGGCAAAGATTTTCGGAGATGCGGAGACGCTGACGGCGGAAGATATCCCCCTCATGTGGAGCATCATATATGTCTCTCTTAAGGAAGAGGGAGATACAGAGGCTTTTACGGAAGAATACCGGACATACTGCAGCGAATACGGAAATTCCGTTAAGATCAGCGATATCGCGCGGTATATGGAAGGGACCTACGGGCAGACGATAAAACGGATACGGAACGCGGCGATTCTGTCGTTTGCGGTATCCTGCCTTATCATCTTTATCGTTATCGTCCTCTTTGTGCGGCTTATGATCTGGCAGGAGAAAAGTGACATATCCTTAAAGAAGGCGCTGGGGATAAGCAGTTCCCATATACGCAGGGAGTATCTTAAGCGGAGCTTTATCTATATCGTGGGCGGGCTTGCCCTGGGGATCCTGCTGGGGGTCTTTCTTGGGCAGCAGATCGCAGGGATGATGCTTGCTTCCCTGGGCGCCGCGGGATTCAGGTTTATACTTGACTGGCGACTGGCTTTTGTTCTGGTCCCCTTTACCGCCTTTGCGGTAGCGCTCCTTGCGGTGAGAACGGGAAGCCGTGAAGTGGCGTCGTTAAATATCAGATGCGGAGTGTGAGAAATGAGTCTGCCTGTTCTCTTGCAGCAAATGGGAGTGATCTTTATCCTTGCCGGTATCGGCTTTGCTCTTCAGAAGAAAAAGATCATTGATGAAGCGGCTTCCGCCAGATTGTCGGCTCTTGTGGTGGATGTCTGTAATCCGGCGCTGATCCTGTCCTCCATCCTTTCGGGCGGCATCACTGCCACACATAAGGATCTGCTGAATGCGATCCTGCTGGGGGCTGTATTTTATACTGTGCTGGTCATCCTTGGTTTTATCATGCCCTATATCCTCCGGTCGAAGCCGGAGAACCGCCGCTTTTACAATCTGATGACGGTGTATTCCAATGTCGGTTTCCTGGGGATCCCGCTGGCAAAGGCGATACTTCCGCCCAATGCGATCCTGTATGTGATCGTGATCAATGTGTTTTACAGCCTGCTCTTCTATACCCACGGCTTTCTGATCCTGGGCGGCGGCAGGGAAGGGGAGAAGAAGCATCCCCTGCTGCGCGTGCTGAATCCCGGAACGGTCATGGCGCTCTTCAGTCTTGTGGTTTTCTGGTTTGATCTGAAGCTGCCGCTGATCCTTTCCGGTACCGTGATCCATATAGGGAATGCCACGGTGTTCCTGTCAATGACGCTCCTGGGCGTTTCCGTAGCCCGCTTCCGGCTGGGGGATGCGCTTAAGGATCTGCGGATCTGGGCTTATATCCTGCTCCGTATGCTGCTCTTCCCCGCGGCGGTCGCCCTGATCCTCCGGGCTGTTTCTTTTGATGAAAGTACCACCCTGGCTCTGTGCCTTATGGGGGCGGTGCCCGTGGGCACCCTCCCGCTGATCCGGGCCGAAAAGATCGGGGAGGATACGAAGATCCTCTCCTCCGGAGTGGCCCTGACCACGGCGGTCTCCCTCTTTACCATTACACTGCTGATGGCTGTGTTTCGGTAGGGACAGTAAGGAAAAAATCATATCTTGCAGCATTTTCCGCTGTATGCTATACTCATTCTGAAGCAAGGACAGATCAGACATTCAAACTTTCTGCAAGTTCTGTGAATCAAAATCTCCCGTGCTTTGTTACCGTTAAAACCGAAGGCGGGAGAGGAAGAAGATAGCGTCCATTATACTCTCTTGCCGTAGTCCGAAAGGAGGGATGTCTGAGGATCGCGGTACCGAGTTTTACAGCCGTACAGAAAAGAGAGCAGTTTACTATGTGGCAAGGGAATTGTGTTCACAGCTTTCTTACGGCACCCATGTGACAGACTATGGTGCGTTGGAAAAGTGTTACAGCATCTGGGTGATGGTCAGGAATGTTCCGGAGGAGATGCAGAACAGTGTAAGTCTTATAGAGTTAAAGAAGCGGGATCTGATCGGGGAGACCCCGGATGAGGCTGAGAACTATGACCTGCTGAGTGTGGTGTTTATCCGTCTGGGGAATGAAGTCCCGGAAGACAGTGTTTTTGAATATATCGAAGGTGTAAACAAGGGAAAAACAGAAGTGGTCAAAAAGTATGTGGATATAGAAAGCAGACCACAGATCGCAGAGGAGGTAAAGACAATGGAAGGATTTGCAGAAATGTTCAGGGAAGAAGGAATGGAAGAAGGAATGGAACAGAAGCGAAAAGAGATTAATGACCTGAACAGTTGGCTGATCGGGCAGGACCGATGGGAAGACCTCAAGCGTTCAACATATGATGATGCTTTTCAGGATGATCTGTTCAAAGAAATGTACAGGGAGAGAGAGAAAGTGGAGGCCCTGGCATAAAAGCAGACCGCTGACCGCGGTATAAACGATATTAATGAGTTATATGATACGGGGGGCGAAACGCGAAACGGGACTTACAATTATGCAAGTCTCGTTTTTTTGGTGCAAACTTGTGATATAATGATACAGTATGGCGGAATTGCCGCTGTATCGATCCTTAAGCCGTTGAAACTGACAATGGAGGGGCTTGTTATGAGAATATGGAAAGTGATGAAAGAATATGAGAGTGAATGCTCCGGGAAAAACAAAAAAAGAGGGGAGAAGGCGATGAAAAAGAAAAGTGTTTGGAAACTGTTGTTACCCTTACTGCTGGCATTCTTTGTGCTGCTGCCGGGCAGGGCGCTGGCGGCCGGAGAAACAGAGGTTGATAGCTGGAGCGAGCTTTACGATGCGCTGCAGGAGGGCGGGGAGATTATCCTGACTGGGGATATAAAGTATGGAGAAGGAGAGGATGGAGAAGCGCATAAGACAGAGACACTTGTGATCCCCACGGGAACGACCGTCACGCTGGATCTGAACGGTCATGTGATCGACCGGGGGCTGGATTCGGCTGCGGTTGTAGCATCTGTTATCTGGATCGAGCCCGGTGCAACACTGAACCTGAAAGACAGCCGGCCGGATGCGAAGCATACTCCGGCGATCACATATACAGATCCCATCACATCGGATAATGTCAATGTATGCGGCGGCATCATCACCGGCGGAAACGGCAGCTATGGCGGAGGGATAACTGTTGCTGAGATTACTCCTGGTACATATGGGGTTTTCAACATGTACGGGGGTACGATCTGCAATAATGTTACATCTGACCACGGCGGAGGAGTGTCGAATGACGGAACTTTCAACATGTTTGGCGGCGCGATCTGTGGGAATACTTCAAAAAGAGGTGGCGGTGTATATACTACGCAAGGGACTTTCAATATGTACGGTGGTGAGATCTGCGGGAATACTGTTGAGAATACTGTTGAGGAAGAAGATGCGCACGGCGGTGGTGTATATACAGCAAAAGCTTTCAATATGAACGGCGGTATCATCAGTGGAAATTATAAGGGGACCTATATCAATAATGAGTTTAAGCTTTTTAATGATAATGTATATATGCTTTTTAGTAATAGCTTTACATGGAACAGTGGGACGATCAGAACCGGGGATGGTGACAGTACCTCTATTACTGATCCTGCCAGTCTTGGTATTTCAGGGGACCCAGGCAACCTGGACTTCCCAGACGTCCCGCCCGTAACATTGCCGTCTGTCCCCACCGACAGCTATATAAATCCTCCCGTCACTTCTCTCGGAACAGCTGGGGGAACCCACTATTACCAGCTTACTTCGGATATCGAGCTCAGTTCTCCGCTTCTGATTCGCGGAGAGGTATATCTTGATCTCAACGGGCACGTGATCGACCGGGGGAGTACGTCTACGCATTACGGGTATGTTGTTGATATCATGCCCGACGCAACACTGAGTCTGACAGACAGCCGGCCGGATGCAGAGAATACTTATACGGATCCGATCACATCAGCCAGCGTTATTATATATGGTGGTATCATCAACGGCGGCTGGCAAAGTGGTGTGATAAATGAACCTAATGGAACTTTCAAAATGTACGGCGGAGCGATCTGCGGTAATAAGTCGGATTTTGGCGGAGGTGTGCGTAACAGTGGAACTTTCGAAATGTACGACGGAGCGATCTGCGGTAATACTGTTGAGGGCACAGGTGCGTTCGGCGGAGGTGTGATAAATGATACTAATGGAACTTTCACAATGTACGGCGGAATGATCTACGGTAATCAGGCGACGAATGGCGGAGGCGTGAATAATAATGGAACTCTCAAAATGTACGGTGGAGTGATCTGCGATAATAAGGCGACGCAAGGCGGCGGTATGTATTCGAATTATACGTTTTCTATGAGCGGTGGCAGTATCTGTAATAATCTGGCAGTTTGTGGTGGGGGCCTGTATACTTATTCTCTTTCTGTTGGTGACGGTTTTAAATTGGAAGGCGGAAGCATCAGCGCGAACCGTGCATATCAGGGTGGTGGTGTTTATTGTAATGGTAAATTCGAAATGAAGGGAGGGAGCATCCGGCTGAATGTCTGTGATTCAAAATTGCAGGGGGAGGGTGAAACAGCGGCGAATGGTGGCGGAGTATATATTGCTGCGTACGACTGGTCCGTCTTCAAACCTTCCGGAGCAGCTGAGATCTTCGATAACATAAGGAAAGAGGATTATGGTGATGCGGCCGATAATGTTTTTCTGAAATCCGGGAAAATGATCCAATTTGATACCAGCGGATTGGGTGCTTCTGCAAGGATCGGTGTGACGACAGAAGCTGATGATCCACGGGTGTTTACGAACGGATTGAGTCTTGGCTCTTCCCCAAAGGGGACACTCACCAATTTCTCCAGCGATAATGCTGCTTTTTCCGTAGTGCAATCCGACACGGAGGCTGCTCTTGCCCGTCGCGGCTACCGCATCATCTTTATGCCGAACGGCGGCAGCGGGACCATGGAGCCCCAGGTCGTTTTACTTACCGGCGCTGACCCGCTGACAGCCCCGCTGACAGCCAATGCCTATACCCGTAGCAATTACAGCTTCGACGGCTGGAATACGGCAGCTGACGGAAGCGGCGACCTTTCTTACTCGGACGGAGCGGAAGTTACACTGACAGGGGATCTTACCCTCTACGCCCGGTGGAAGGAAAATACGTCTCCGAATCCTCCTTCGCCCGCAAAACACCGGCTTACCGTGGAGAATGGCAGCGGGAGCGGGAGCTATGCGGCAGGGAAAGAGGTAAGCATCACAGCGGATCCTGCTCCTGAAGGACTGGACTTTATCCTCTGGATCAGCGCGGACGGCGGCAGCTTTGCCGATGCGAAGAGTGCCGGGACGACTTACCGTATGCCGTCAAAGAATGCCACGGTCACGGCAGTCTACGGAAAGCTCCCGGTACTGAAGGAGGGCCTTGTCTATAACGGTAAGAGTCAGCAGCTGCTGACAGCCGCTGAGCTGACGGTCGGTACTCCGGAATACAGTCTTGACGAGAGAAACTGGAGTATCGAGGTCCCTGAAGCAACGGCTGCGGGAAGCTATGATGTATGGTACCGCACGGAGGGCGTTCTTGCAGCGGAGAAGCTGGGGACGGTCACCATCGCAAAAGCCGTGACCGATGGGGCGACGGAGGGTATCCTGGAGCTCGAGAAGTATTATCCTTATAAGGAAGAGTCTTCGGACAGCATCGATCTGCGCAATATCCTTCCTTCGGACTGCGGGGACGTAAGCTTCGGCACGCCGGAAAGGAGCGGCGGGATCGTCTACAAAACAGAGCCCGCGCTTGCGGAAGGAGTGCTTTCCTATACGATCGCTGCAGAGAATGCGGAAAAGAGCGGCAGCATCGAGATCACTGCGAAGATGCAGAATTATGAGGATGTAAGGATCCGGGTCAGCATCAGCCTGCAGAGTCTCAGCTTATCGGAAAAGCTGAAGAAGAAGCTCACTCCCTGCAGCGAAAAGGACATTTTCCCGGGAAAGAGTTTTACCCTGGTGCCGGTATTTGCCGACAGCAGTATCCGTAATAAGAGAGTGATATGGTACAGTGAAAATCCGGATATCGCCACGGTCAGCAGGAAAGGAATGGTGAAGGCGCAGAGTGCCGGAAGTGTGCGGATCTGTGCGATGAGCGAAGAAGAACCCGGAATGATCGCCTGCTGTGTAGTGAATGTGAAGGAAGCGGTCACCGCGGTGCGGACGGATGTGAAAAAGGCAAGCCTGGGCATCGGCGGGAGCTTTACGGTCCGGGCGCAGCTCCTTCCCTTCACGGCGGAGCAGAAGCTGGAATGGAGTGTAAACAACGAAAATGTGAAGCTCGAAGTGGCGGAAGATACCATGAGCGCAACGGTCATCGGAATGGCTGCCGGGAAAGCGAAGCTCACGATCAGTGCAAGCGACGGGAGCAAAAAGAAGACTGTCATCTCCATAAGCGTAGGGAAGGAAGGCTCGGAGCTTAAGCTCGGCCGGAAGAGCGATAAGGGCGTAAAGCTTGACAGGAAGAAGCTGGTCATCGGTACAAGGGAGGAAAGCTGCTGCGGAAGCATCGGCATCGCTACGATCCTTCCGGAAGGAGCGGAAGGCTGTGCCCTTGAGTGGACGGCGGATAACGAAAATGTACAGCTGGCAGCGATCCCTCTTGGTAGCGATGCGGCAGAGGCTGACTTTGCCGAAGCCGGGAAGGGCGTTACCACGGCAGAAGGCTGTATGCTGGCAGTGAAAGGTCTGAAACCCGGAGTGACGAAGCTCACGGCAGCAGCCGCAGGCGATCCCGGGAAGAAGGCCGGCTGCTCTGTCATCGTACGGGGCCGTGAGACCCGGATCCGCCTGAAGACCTCGGCCGGAAAGAAGGGTGTAAATGATGTGACCCTTGTGGAAGAAGGTAAATATACAGGTATCATGAAGGCCGGCGGCAGTCTTAAGCTGAATGCATATGTGGACATCAACGGTACGGAGAATACCGGAGACAGCAAGAGCCTGTACAAAAAGTATAAGAAGTATACGGATACCACCGTATTCTTCCGCAGCTCTGACACCGCGGTGCTTACGGTAAGCAGCAGCGGAAAGATCCGGGTGGATAAAAATGCAGCCGGGAAAACGGCCACCGTCTATGTGAGCAGCGCCGACGGTAAGCTTGTGGCAGAGTATACGCTGGTGGTGCAATAAGGATCCCATAAAGCGAAAGGAAAAAAGAAATGGAATTTGTCATCTCACATCTGTCCAAAAGCTACGGAAAGCATCAGGTGCTGAGGGATGTGGATCATGCTTTTGAGGAAGGAAAGATCTACGGCCTGCTGGGGCGGAACGGCGCCGGCAAGACGACCCTGTTCAACTGTCTGAACAGTGATATGGAAGTTGATGCGGGGAGTTTTTATTTCCGGGAAGGGGACCGTACGGAGCCGGTGAATGCCGAGGATATAGGCTACGTCCTTTCCACGCCCACGGTTCCGGATTTTATGACCGGACGGGAATTCCTGAAGTTTTTTATGGACATCCATGCAGAGAGGATACGCGATCCGAAGAGCATCGATCAGTACATGGATTTTATGATGATCCCGCAGGATACACGGGACCGGCTCATGAAAGACTATTCTCACGGGACGCGGAACAAGATGCAGATGCTCGTTAATATCATAGCGGGGCCGCGTCTTATGCTGCTGGATGAACCGCTGACTTCCCTGGATGTGGTGGTGGCGGAGGAGATGAAGGATATCCTGAAAAGCCAGAAAGCCGGAAGGGTGCTGATCTTTTCGACCCATCTTCTGGATATCGCGGTGGATGTCTGTGACGAGATCGTACTGCTGAACCACGGCCGGCTGGAGGCGGTGGACAAGGCAGACCTGAACGATGATGATTTCAAGACCAAGATCATAGAGGCGTTGAAAGATGCGGAAGTCAGCTGAAACCATCGGGATCATCCTGAATATACGGACTACGGTTTCCGTGAACGGGATCCTCTATGGCATAAGGCATCTTCCTATCATCGGAAAGTACTTAAGCGACAGGATCTACGGCATGCAGATCCTTAAGCTGGCGGCGTTTTTGATCTCCCTCCTGCGGGGGATCTTCACCGCCTTTTTCGGACGTTTCTGTATGTTCGTTTTTCTCTTTCTGGCATCGGGGGCCATCAGTTCCCTAAATGACTATTCGCAGAGGACGGTATATCTGTACGGCTTTCTTTTTCTATGCCTGCTGGGGACGCTGTTGCAGTATTACTTCCAGGCGGATCAGGCCGGCAGGGATACGGTTTTCTCGCTGGGGATGGATGCAAAGCAGTATATCCGGGCTCTGTTTATCCTGAAGACTTTTACGGCGGTGGCCGGATACATCCTTTTCGGCATCCCTTCGGCCATGCTTGCGGGGGTTCCCTGGTACCTGGCTCTGCTGATCCCCCTTTCCGGCGCGGGCTTCCGGGCCGCCGCCCTGGGCCTGCGGATGAAGGCTTATGCCGCAAAGCAGGCGGGGCTTAAGCGGAAAGGCGGAAAAGGGGAAGAGATCCTGATCGAGGGGAACAGCTACCTTACCCTTTTTCTTGTGACCGTCATTTCCGTCGCAGGCTTCATTGCCGGTCCCTTTGTGGTCTATCTTGACCTGTATCCTTTTACGGTGATACTGCTTTTGCTTTCGGCTCTTCTTCTGATCCCGGGGCTTAAGCTGATCCGCAGCTTTCCCTACGGTCTGTACCGTACGGCCATGAATGCGGAATACAGGAGCATGCAGATCACGAAGGAAAAGGAGAAGAAAAAGAAGAATCCAGAGCTGGAGATCAGCCCTACGGAGGGGATACGGAGCGGGGCGGGAGGATACCGCTTCCTGAATGAGCTGTTCCTGAAGCGCCACAGAAAGATCCTGTGGGGGAGGATGTTTCTGATGATCCTCTTTACGGCGGCGGGGCTGGCGCTCACTTCGCTTTTCCTGCGGGGAGAACTGAAGGAAGCAGAGAATGTTAAGGATTCGGTCCTGCGCTTTATCGTATGCCGGCATCCCGGAGTCTTTCCGATCCTCCTGCTCACTCTTAATGCGGGAGGCTTTATGACCCGGGTGATGTATGCGAACTGCGATTCCTCGCTGCTCAAGTTTTCCTTCTACCGTTCACCGGTGGCCCTCCGGAAGATGTTCCGCCTGCGTCTTGTATCGGTGATCCGTTACAATCTCATCCCCGCCCTTCTGATCGCGGGTCACAGCGTTGCGGTGATCGCCCTTACCGGAGGGCAGGAGTACTTCTTCCAGTACGGTTTTACCGTGCTGGCGGTCCTGCTGATGCAGGTATTTATCTCCGTCCGCTACCTGATCATCTATTACCTGATCCAGCCCTTTGCGGGCAATATCCCGGGCAGGTCCAGGCTTACGGAGTTCTTAAACTTCGTGCTCTGTATCGTCTGCTTCATCCTGCCTTTTACAAGACTCTCGGCCCTGCAGCTGACGCTGGCCTGCATGGTGCTTACGGGGCTGTATATTCTTCTGGGGGACCTGCTGGTCAGCAGGATCGGTCCCAAAACCTTCCAGGCAAAGTAAGCAGAGAAAAATATGAAAAATCCTCTTGACAAAATACATTTGACAAAATATAATGTGGTCAAATACAAGATGCGGATGCCGGAAAACAACAGTTCAGATATATACGAAGGAGGAAATGATAATGGGATTTTATGATCAGAGCGTTACTGCTGCAACGGGCGAAGAGATATCCATGAAGGATTTTGAAGGAAAGGTGGTGCTGGTGGTCAATACCGCTACGGGCTGCGGCTTTACTCCGCACTACAAGGATATCGAGGCTATGTACGAGAAGTATCACGACAGGGGCTTTGAAGTGGTGGATGTGCCCTGCAACCAGTTCGCGGGACAGACTCCCGGAACGGATGAAGAGATCCACGAATTCTGTGCGCTGAAGTATAATACGCAGTTTCCCCAGATGAAGAAGGCGGATGTGAACGGGGAGAATGCCATTCCCCTGTTTAAGTACCTGAAGGAGCAGAAGGGCTTTGAAGGCTTCGGAAAGGGAGCGGCGGCCATGGCCATGAGCGTGATGCTGTCCAAGATCGATAAGGATTACAAGAATAATGCCGAGATCAAATGGAACTTCACGAAGTTCGTGGTGGACCGCAGCGGAAATGTGGTAGCCAGGTTTGAGCCTACCGCAAAGATGTCGGATGTGGACAAGTGTGTTGAGGCTCTTATATAAGGAGAAGATCCATGGCGCAGGAATATGAACAGCTCTTACTGAAAAACCAATTATGCTTCCCCCTGTATGCCTGCGGAAGAAAGATCGTGGCTGCCTACACACCTTACCTGAAACCCCTGGGGCTAACCTACACCCAGTACGTGGTCTTCATGGTGCTCTGGGAGAAGGAAAGCGTAAGTGTGGGGCAGCTTGGAAGCATCCTTCATCTGGATGCGGGAACCCTTACCCCCCTCTTAAAACATCTGGAAAAAGAGGGCTATATCACCCGGGAGCGTTCGAAAGAGGACGAGCGGGTCACGGTGGTGAGCATTACGAAGAAGGGGAATGCCCTGAAGGAAAAGTGCAAGGATATCCCCGTGAAGCTTGCTGCCGGTCCTTCGCCTCTTTCGGAAAAGGAGGCAAAGGAACTCTACCTCCTGCTGTATAAGTTCCTGGAGGGCTGAAAGCTGTCCCGCCGGAGGCCTTTTGGACTTAAGTGGAAATTCTCCCGGATTGTGGTATAATCTTAAAGACCGATCCTGACATGAAGGAGAGTTGAGGGTAAAGGGATGCCTCTGGTAAAAGCTTCCTGCACAAACTGCGGCGGTATACTTCAGGTAGATAAGGACAGGGATGCTGCGATCTGTCCTTTCTGCAAGACGCCTTATGTGGTCGAAAAAGCCATCATGCAGTTTGTGACGAAGAATACCAATTATATACAGAATGCCACCTTTGCGGATCCGGATCCGGCCAGAGAGGTGCTGATCCGGCGCGGCATCGTGCAGCTGGAGCTGAAGGAAGTCGGAAGTGCCGCCGAGACCTTTGAGAAGATGACCAAGACCTATCCGGAGGATCACCGGGGCTGGCTGGGGCTTTGGCTGGCCGGAATGGCTGCGCCCAAAGCGGAGGAGGATTTCTCGGAGGATTACCCCTTTGAAGGGGAAGGACCCTTAAAGGAGGAGACTGCAGCGGAAGATGACCCGGCATGGAAGCATGCCCTGGAGCTGGCTCCGCCGGATGTGCGGCAGCGTTTGTATGCCGACGGGCGCTGTGAGCTGCGTTCGGAGGAAACCATAGCGCGGCTGGAAAAAGAAACGGAAGGGATCGAGCGTGACCTTTCCGACGGGATGAGTGTGACGGAGATCCTGGGCATCATTGTCTGCGTGATCCCCCTGCCCCTCACTTTTTTCCTTTTTTTCAGCGGGCATTATATTCTGGGCGCCCTTTCGTGCCTGATCACCATACCGACGGTCATAAGGCTGATCCTGCTTCCTTTCATATTCCGCAGGCAGACGCGGCTTAAGGAGGAGCGGCTGGCAGTTTATAAGGCCGAGCTGGGCAGGGAAAGAGAAAAAAGAGCTCTGCAGGACTATCTGGATATCTTAAAGGAGTCGGTTTCCGAGCCGGCCTGATCTTTATGTTTCCTGTTTTATAAAATATTAATACAGTATTTTGTGTTTCTTCATAAATTTGTAACTTGATTTTGTAGCGTGGCATGTTATAATGATGCCGTTGGGTTAATTTAATTTTCTTACGGTAAACCTGGCGGAAAAAGGCATCGACGGGAGACAGATCGCGACATGGCACGCCCTGTGATCCAGGTAAAGGATCTTTACAAGATTTATATACTCGGTACCAACAAGGTACGTGCCCTGAACGGAGTCAGTTTCACGATCTCCAAGGGGGAGTTCTGCTGTATCGTCGGTACTTCCGGTTCCGGAAAATCCACGCTTCTGAACATGATGGCCGGCCTTGAGCCGCCCACCCGGGGAGAGATCATCATCGCCGGGGAACATATCGAGAAGAAGAACGAATCACAGCTGGTGAATTTCCGCCAGGCACATGTGGGTTTTATCTTCCAGTCCTACAACCTTATGCAGAACCTGACCGCCGTGGAGAACGTGGCCATGCCCCTGACCTTTCAGGGAGTAGGCAAGGCGGAGCGGGAGCAGCGGGCGAAAAAGATGCTGAAGCTGGTGGGGCTTTCGAAATATATGACCCACCGTCCCGGGGAGATGAGCGGCGGCCAGCAGCAGCGCGTGGGTATAGCCAGAGCCCTGGTGGTGAATCCCGAGATCGTTTTTGCGGACGAACCCACGGGAAACCTGGATTCCAATACCACCATGGAGATGCTGCACCTGATCCAGCGTATCGTGCATGAACAGAAGCAGACCATGATCATGGTCACCCACGATAACAATCTGGCAAGCTACGGTGACCGCATCATCCATATCCGTGACGGAAAGATATTAAAGATCGAGGATAAGAGGCTGGAAAGACAGCTCGCGGCAGAGAAGGCCGGCGAGGGGGAGACGGCTTCTGCTAACGAAGCTGAGATAAATACGGAGGAAAAACATGAAGAACAGGATTCTTAGTACCATCATCCGCGTCTGCGCGGCAGCATTTACAGCCGGTGCACTGTTTATGGCACCGCTGCCGGGGCTTCCGGCCAAAGAGGCCCAGGCTTATTTCGATGCCACGCTGCTGGTCACCAAAGGTGAGGACGAGTTCATCACCGATGAGGACCGTAATGTGGCTTATTACTGGATCCTGGATCATATGAATACACTGTCCACCCTGTATGATCTGTCTCCGGATGCGGCAAAGCGCATGAACGAGCTCTGGTACGAGGCAAACTGCTTTATCGCTGAGACCCAGCTTACCGTGGGGCAGCTGGTGGCTTATATGAACGAGGTGGAAGCGAACCTGACGGCAGCAGCGGGGATGAACGTTCCCGGCGCCAATCAGTTCATCTTCCTGACCAACGATACCAGAGTACCTTCGGGGATCTATGACCAGTACACCACCGTGAGCCTTTCGGTGGTGAACTTCGGAAAGACCCTGCTGCAGGATGTGATCATCACGCCGGTGGTGAGCACGGATCCGGACAAGTGGCCCTTCAAGATCACCTCGGCCCAGGATACCCGGAAGATCTACCGTCTGGAGCCTGTAAAGAAGATCGACGAGGCGGATAAATGGTCCCAGACCGTGAACTGGAACTTCCTGGTCTCGGGGGATGCCAAGACCGGCACTTATCCCCTCACCTTCCATGTAAAGTATTACCGTGACGGTGCCATCGAGGAGACGGATCTGGTCACCTATGCCAACATCACCGGTGCACCGGGCAACGGCAGCTTGAGCGAGAGCGCCCCCGACGGAAAGACTTCCACGCCACGTATCATCGTGACGGGCTTTTCCACGGATCCGGCCAAGGTCTATGCAGGGGACACCTTCCATCTGACCATCAATGTGCAGAATACTTCCGCTACCACGGCGGTGAACAATATCCAGTTCGACCTGAAAGCTGCCAAGGAGGGCACCGGAGAAAATACTACCTATGAAGCTTTCCTTCCCACTTCGGGCAGTGCCACCATCTTCGTTAGCCGTATCGGGGCCGGACAGTCCGCGGATCTGAACATCGAGATGACGGCCCGCAGCGATCTGACACAGAAGCCCTATGTCATCGATCTGGACGCTGCCTATGAGGATGACAAGAACAATCCCTACACCGCCAGCACCAGCGTATCCATCCCGGTGCACCAGGAGGCGAGAGTGGATACCGGGGATGCCGAGATCCTGCCTTCCGCGGTGGAAGTGGGCGGCACCGTCAATGTCATGTATTCGATCTATAACAAGGGCAAGACCACCCTTTATAATGTGCAGGCGGATTTCGAAGGGGATTCCATTGAAGGCGGCATGACCTTCGTGGGTAAGCTGGATCCCGGAGCCACCGGGAATGTGGATGCCATGCTCAATGCAGTGGCTCCCACCATGGATGACGGCATCGTGAAGGCCATCGTGAGCTTTGAGGATGAGGCCGGGAATGTGACCACCATTGAAAAGGAACTGACCATCTTTGTTTACGAGCCGGAATACGGTGAGCCGGACTATGGCGACTGGGGTGATGATATGGATATGAACGAGAAGAAGTTCCCCTGGGGGCTGCTCTTCGGAGGTATCCTGCTGATCATCGCCGCCGGCGTGGTCACGGGGATCATCGTGGGCAAGCGTAAAAAGAAGAAGAAGGCCCAGGCGGAACAGGATGCACTGGACGACGATATCGTGGATCTTGATGACGATGACGATGAAGATGGCGGATATGATGACGTATAAGACTACCGATCCTAAGAATTATACCGGGAATATACAGGGCGAATATCCCGCGAGGGTTAGCGAAGCGATGCCCGAGTTTTGCGGCGATCACGCCATCCCGCGCAGCGGGATTATGCATGGCGGGATCGCCTTCATCAGGCAGGTGACTGCCTGATGAAGATCCTGGATCTGCTGCAAATGAGCCTCTCCAGCTTGTTTAAGCGGAAAGTGCGTACCATACTGACC
Source organism: Lachnospiraceae bacterium (assembly GCA_017552715.1). Classification (GTDB taxonomy): domain Bacteria; phylum Bacillota; class Clostridia; order Lachnospirales; family Lachnospiraceae; genus NK4A136. Next base: position 47,966 of record JAFZOW010000066.1, on the reverse strand, counting down.
GTGCTGGGCGTGGTGATCGGAACCACCTCCATCGTGGTGATGATCAGCCTGGGTATCGGGATGAAAGCCGCGCTGCTGGATGAGATGCAGAGCTATGCCAGCCTCACCAATATCGAGGTGACGGAACAGAACCGTTACTATGACGGGGACGGCGGCGATGATAAAAAGAAGGAGGAGCTGCACCTGGACGATGCCCTGGTGGAGGCGCTCTCCCAGTTGGATCATGTGGTATCGGTGGATCCCGAGGTGAGCTGTTCCGCCTTTTTAAAGTGCAACGGGTATATAGGCTGGGGCGAGATCAAAGGAGTCACGCCGGAGTATCTTAAGAACCAGAAGATCGAGCTGGCCAGCGGGGAGCTCCCCACTTCGGAAACGGAGCTGAGCTTTCTGTACGGAAACACGGTACTGGTCAACTTTTCCAAGGAAAGGGGCGGGAACGACGAAAGCTATTGGGAGACCGGGGAACTGCCTCCCATCGACCTCACCAAGGATTCCATTTTTGCCATTTTTGATATGGATAATTACTACAACGGCGGCAGTACGGACGAAAACGGTCAGGTCATTCCCATGCCCAAGAAGCATCTGGTGAAGACGGCGGGTGTGATGGCCGGCGGTCCGGAGGACTGGAGCCAGCATTCCTATTATGTATATTGTAATCTGGAAGCACTGAAAACAACGCTGACGCGGGAGTTCAAGGGCAGGACCATACCGGGGCAGCCCACCCGCAAGAACGGCAAGCCCTATAAGGAATTCTTCTACAGTACGGTCAATGTTTCCTGCGATACCATGGAAAGCGTGGAGGAAGTGCAGCAGATCATCAATGATATGGGCTATCAGACCTATTCCAGTGCCGAATGGATCGAATCCGACATGCAGATGATGAACATCATCCAGGCGGTTCTGGGAGGCATCGGCGGTATCTCCCTGCTGGTGGCGGCCATAGGCATCACCAACACCATGATGATGAGCATCTATGAGCGGACCAAGGAGATCGGCATCATGAAGGTCATCGGCTGCCGGATCCGGGATATACAGGCCCTCTTCCTCATCGAGGCGGGCTATATCGGCCTGATCGGAGGGACGGTCGGGGTGCTCTTCAGCTACCTGATCTCCATGGTGCTGAACAAACTGGCCGGCGGTGCCGATGTGCTTGGCTTCGGGGCGGGAGTGGATATTTCCCGCATACCCCTGTGGCTGGCGACTCTTTCCATCCTGTTTGCGATCCTGATCGCCATGATCGCGGGCTTCTTCCCTTCGGTACGGGCCATGAAGCTTTCTCCTCTGGCAGCTATCCGGGCGGAATGATCTAATCAGAAAAAGCTACAGATTATACTGGCATTTTCCGAGTACTTCGTGTATAATGTTTTTCGGCAGAATATTTATTCTTGTTGGCGGGGGAAGAAATGGAATTATCAGAGATCGGAAAGATCTGTCTCCGATGCATGAAAGTCAGTGATCAGGAGGGCATCTGCCCTTATTGCAGCCATGAGAAGTGCGGGCAGCAGACCTGGTCAAAGGCACTGGCACCCGGTACGATCTTAAACAGCAAGATCCTCATCGGAAATATCCTGGGTAAGGGCGGCTATGGCATAACCTACATCGGGTATGACATGCTGCTGGAGTATCCTGTGGCCGTGAAGGAGTTCTTCCCCGATGAGATGGTTGACCGTGCGGAAGACGGCAAGACAGTACTGGTACTGGATGAGGTGAACGCCGAGGAATACGACCGTGAGACCAAGGCGTACCTGCGGGAGGCCCGGGTCCTGGCGGAGTTCTCCAAGTTCCCCGGTATCGTTGCCATCAAGGACCTTTTCTACGAGAATAATACGGGTTACCTGATCATGGAATATCTCCAGAGCGGTAACCTTCGTAAATACATCGATGAGCAGGGAGGCTGGCTGTCCGTGGAGGAGAGCCTGCGCCTTATGGAGCCCGTGATCAGCATACTCGGCAAGCTCCACAAATCCGGCCTGCTTCACCGCGATATCAGCCCCGACAATATCATGATGGACGATGACGGCAGCATCAAGCTCATCGATTTCGGCGGTTCGAGACGTATCGGCGTTGCGAACCAGCAGGTCTTTCTGGGCAAATGGGGCTTTGCGCCGCTGGAGCAGATGCTCTCGAAGCTTTCCGAGCAGGGGCCCTGGACGGATATCTACGGGATCTGCGCCACGCTTTACTGCATGATGACCGGGGATGTGCCCCAATCCTCCTACGAGCGTAACGAAAAAGACGAACTGGTGGATCTGGCCCAGTATACCATACAGATCGACAAGAAGCTGGCCCGGGCCATTATGAAGGGGCTTTCCATGAAACCCCAGGACCGCCAGCAGAGCATAGGGGAACTGTACAAGGATCTGTACGGCATCTATCCGGACGAGAAGAGCGTTCCCATCGTTTCGGCCCAGGAAGGTCCCCATATCCTGAAGGACAGGAACGAGAGGATCTGGTTCGGCGAATATCCCATGAACGAGATCACCGGTTCCCAGCTCACCAGCGACATCATCTATGCCGAATATGACGAGGACAATATCGCCACCCTGGACGGGGAGCGTTATATGCGTATCATCGTGCGGCAAAACAAGGAAGCGGATCCCAAGGATATCTTCAATGTGCGCCGCAATTCCAAGGTAGAGCTGGTACCCGACAGTTACCGCTATTTCAAGTTCAATATGCTCTCCTGGCGTATCGTTCAGAACCGGGGAGGCCGTGTGACGCTGCAGAGCGAATACATCATCGAATACAGGCCCTTCGATAAAAAAGAATATCTGAACATGAACGACCGCGAGATCATGAAGATACGCAGCGGCATCTACTGGGAGAGAAGCGAGATCCGCGAATGGCTCAATTCCCGCTTTAAGAAGATCGCCTTTACCGAAGAGGAGAGAGGCCTGCTCAATGTGACCAAGATCTCCACGCCCATTTCGGGTTTTTCGGAGCATATCACTTACGATAAGGTTTACCTGCCTTCCATCGAAGAGATACGGCAGGGCTTTGATATCGACCTTACGCTGGTACGCGGCATGCCCAGGGAGAAAAGGGTGGTGCAGCCTTCACCCTGTTCCCAGTATGTGGCGGCTCTGGCGGACCGTCTGCTCTCGCACTCCAGCTTCGGACTGCGCAGCCGCGGGCATATCGACGGGAAAGACAGCTACAAGTGCGCGGAAAACTTTGAAGGTCATGCCATGGAGGATGATCACCTGATCCTGTGGAAACTGAACGAGGAGATGGGGATACGTCCGGTGATCTGCGTGAACGAGGCGGACATTGAGGATTTGAAGTGATGAGGACATTTGTCGTCAGCGACATACACGGTCATTTCGATACGTTCATGAGGCTGCTGCGACGTATCGACTTTGCGCCGGAGGACTTCATGTATGTGGTGGGGGATGTGATCGATCGCGGACGCGACGGGATACAGCTCCTGCGTTTCCTCATGAAACAGAAGAATATGGAGCTTTTCATGGGCAATCACGAGCTCATGATGCTCAATGCCATTGATTTTGAACGGCAGCGGCGTTCGGGTCTCATCGAGCCGGATCCTTTTGACGACCGCCTTACGCCGTATGAACTGTGGACCCATCCTGCCAACGGGGGAGAGGAGACCTGGGAGGATTTCTATAATCTTCCCAAGGCGGAGCAGGATGCCATGGAGGATTACCTCCGGCGTCTGCGCCTGATCAAGCGTATCAAGATCGGTAAGAAGAGTTATCATATTTCCCATTCCTATTCCCTGGCCCGCCGTTTCGGTACCGAACTCTTTTATAAAGACGCGGGAGAAAGGGAAGCGGAACGTATCGTGTGGGAGTCCCTCTTCGACCGCAGCGGCGATCCTTATGCCGAGACGGATGAGAGGCCTTTTGCCTATAAGAGCGATATCTATATCGTAGGGCATATCTTTACCCAGCGCCTGAATCATGTGAATGAAGAAGGGCAGGGGATGATCTTCAAGAGTACGAAGTATCGCGGCTATCATGTGATCGATATGGACTGCGGTATGGCTATCAATTCCCATTCCAGCCGTTTGGGCTGCCTGCTGCTGGAAACGGGGGAGGAGATCTATCAGCCGCTGTTTGATGAGGATCAGGCTTAAGCATGGGGCTTTTTTCGGATATTGAGCCGGCCGAGATCGAAAAGATGCTGCTCTGTTCCAGAGCGGTCAGAAAAGAATTGTCTGCAGGGGATTACATCTTCCGTCAGGGAGAAAAGCCGCAGATGATTTTTTTATTACAGGAAGGGGAAGTGGGGCTGGTTAAGGATTTTGCCTCCGGCCGCCGTAACCTCCTTTACACGGTAAAGCCCGGAGAGGTATTCGGAGAGGCTTTTCTTTTCTCGGGGCAGAGCCGTTACTGGTATGATGCCGCCGTTATGCATCCCGGACGGGTGCTCATGATACCCTGGCGCTTCTTTTACGGCTTCTGCGAGAATGCCTGCGGCCATCACCAGCTGATCACGCGGAATCTTCTGGAGATACTGGCGGGACGGAATTTTACCATGACCAAGAAGCTGCATCTGCTCACATCAACTTCCCTGAAGGAAAAGCTGGCGATCTATCTGCTGGAAAATGCCGGCAGGGACGGCAGGGTGGAGATGAACATGCGGCGGGAGGATTTTGCGGATTTCCTGGGTGTGGCCAGGCCGTCACTTTCCCGTGAGCTTATGAACATGCAGAAGGACGGACTGATCGCCGTGGAGAAGGATGCGATACGGATCCTGGATCAGGAGGAACTGGAATGTTTTTATTAGGATCGAAGGGCAGGATCCTTTGCACATCCCTGCTTTTGGGAGCAGTGCTTGGCGGCTGCGGGACGAAAGACCCGGCTCTGTCCGGAAACACTGCGGCTTCGGGTAATGCTGCCGCTGCACCTGCGGGGACTGCCGCGGGAGAGACAGCGGAAGGAGCACCGGGGGCAGCAGCCGACGGAAAGAGCGATACAGGCAGTCTTACGGCAGAAGGCAGCGGATATGAAGGGACCGAGGGCAGCGGGAAGTACAATTACGGAGAGGCCCTGCAGAAATCACTTCTCTTTTACGAACTGCAGCGTTCCGGGGATCTGCCGGAAGCCGTACGCTGCAACTGGCGCGGCGACAGTGCCGTAAATGACGGAGCCGATGTGGGGCTGGACTTAAGCGGCGGATGGTTTGATGCCGGGGACCATGTGAAGTTCAATCTTCCCATGGCCTATTCCGGAACCATGCTGGCATGGTCGGCTCTGGAGGATAAGCAGGCCTATATCGACAGCGGGCAGCTGGAATTCATGCAGGGTGACCTGCGCTGGGTCAACGACTATCTGATGAAATGCCATGCCTCGGAAGGGGTATATTACTACCAGGTGGGAGACGGCGGTGCCGATCATTCCTGGTGGGGGCCGGCGGAGGTGCTGCCCATGGAGCGCCCGGCCTATAAGGTTACCAAGGAAGAGCCCGGCAGTGCCGTGGCGGCGGAAGCGGCGGCCAGTCTGGCGGCGGCTTACCTTGTTTTTTCCGACAGTGACGCGGCCTATGCCGCCGACTGCTTAAGCCATGCGAAGGCCCTTTATGCCATGGCGGATGAATGGCGCTCCGATGCCGGCTATACGAGAGCCGCCGGCTTTTACGATTCCTGGAGCGGTTTTAACGACGAGCTTGCCTGGGCAGGAGCCTGGCTGTACAAGGCCACCGGCGAGCAGAGCTATCTGGATAAGGCAAAGAAGGACTACGCCGCAAAGGAATGGGATTTTAACTGGAGCCTCTGCTGGGACGACGTGCACATCGGAGCCGCGGTGCTGCTGGCACAGCTTGACGGGGATAAGAAATATACGGAGGATGTGGAGAAGCATCTGGACTTCTGGACCACGGGTACCTCCGACGGGCAGCGCATCACCTACACGCCCAAGGGTCTGGCCTGGCTGGACGGCTGGGGGCCTCTGCGTTATGCCACCACTACGGCATTTGTGGCTGCGGTATACAGCCGCTGGGATAAGTGCCCGGAAGGAAAGAAGGACAGCTACTGGGATTTTGCACTTTCCCAGGCGGATTACGCGCTGGGCAGCAGCGGTCGTTCCTATGTATGCGGTTTCGGCGAGAACCCTCCGGTCCATCCCCATCACCGAACGGCCCAGGGTTCGTACTGCAACAATATGAACGAACCGGCCGAACACCGGCACATCCTATACGGAGCTCTTGTGGGCGGGCCGGATGCTTCCGATAACTATACTGATGAGGTGAGCAATTACCAGACCAACGAGGTGGCCTGCGATTATAACGCGGGCTTTACGGGGCTGCTCGCCGCCATGTATTCGGTCTATCACGGGCAGAGCATTAAGGATTTCGGTGCCGTTGAAACGCCGGAGGCGGAGTTTTATACGGAAGCCGGCGTGAACGTGGACGGTGACGATTTTATCGAGATCAAGGCCTATGTTTATAACGTATCGGCCTGGCCGGCCCGTGTGGCTGAGGATCTGGAGCTGCGTTACTATCTGGATCTGAGCGAGCTGTATACGGCGGGACAGACTGCCGGAAATATCGAGATCAGCAACAATTACATGTCCGGCGGGCGTGTGGACGGCCTGAAGGCCTGGGATGAGGCAAAGCATCTGTATTACCTCTCCGTGGTCTTTGATGACGGAAGCCTGTATCCCGGCGGGCAGGAGCATTATAAAAAAGAGATACAGGTGCGCCTTAGGAATCCCGGAGGAGTCTGGGATGATTCCAACGATCCTTCCTTTGCCTGCCTGGCAGGAAGCGGACAGACCCGGGCTGCGGACGGTATATGCCTTTACGAGAGCGGTGAGCTGATCTGGGGAAGTGAGCCGGAAGGCGGAGCCGATGCGGGGAAGACCGTAACGGAAGCGCCCGGCGCCGCTGGAGGAAACGGCGCAGAGGGACAGGGCAGCCCCGGGCCCGCAGCGGGAACGCAGAGCGCGGATAACGGAAGCTTAAGCGTATCGGTGCGTTACGATGGCATGGGAAGCAGCGCCACGGCCCTGGCCGGAAACATGGAGATAAAGAATCAGGGAAGCGAAAGCCTTTCCCTGAAGGAGCTGAATATCCTTTATTACTTTACGAAAGAGGGAACGGCGGCACTGAGCTTTGACTGCTACCATGCGGCCCTGCAGGGGAGCGGTGGCAGCTATCAGGGCCTGAAGGGTGTGAACGGCGCTTTCAGCGCTGCTTCCGGACAGGATGCGGATACCCTCTGTACCATGAGCTTCGGGGATGCCCTTTCCCTGGAAGCGGGAGATACGCTGGTGGTGAACTTCAGCATCCATTTAAGCGACTGGTCCGCCATGAACACCTCCAATGACTGGTCGGTGAAGGATGCGGAGCATATCGTCATCAGCCGGAACGGAACGGCGATCTTTGGAGAGAAGCCTTGACAGATACTGCGGAGATCAGAAGAAAAGAGAGGATACGAAATCTGCGGACCCTGAGCCGTACGCAGACGGTATCCGTTGCGGCTGCGGGAAGAAGGCGCAGTGCCGTGGGAGGCGTGCTGCATCGTTATCGCAGTGTGTTCCTGGCTCTGGCCATCTTTGTGCTGGGCAGCAGTGTATCCCAGCGGCTTTCGACTGGTCCCGGGGATTATGTGCTGGCAGAGCATCTGGAGGAGACGGCTCTCAGCCTTACGGCGGCGGACGGGACAAAGGCCTGTATCTCTATGGGGGAGCTGGCCTATTATATCCTCCGGATCGAACGGGAGGGAGACCGGCAGGCCAGAGCCTATAACCCCGAAGACCCTTCTGCCTACTGGAAGCTCCGACTCAGTACAAAGGAACAGGCCAGTTATGTGAGTCAGATGGCAAAAAAAACCGTACTGGACTATGCGGAACGGGATCTGCTATACTCTCTTGAGGCAGGACGGGCAGGCCTGTCCCTGGACGACGAGGAGAAAAAGGCCTGTAAGAATGAGGCAGAACGCATGTGGCTCAAGATGAGCGACAGAGAGCGGGAGAGCACGGGCCTGGATGTGGAAACGCTTACTGCCGTAATGGAGAGGGAAAAGCTTTCCGAACGGATGATGAAGCAGCTTTCCGCAGAGGGGATCCCCGACAATGATGTGGGGAGCGAATATTATACCGGACTACTGGGCAGCTATACGGCGGAACGCTCACAGCAGGCGTCGGAGGAGCTGCGTGTAGGATATGTAAGCATAAACTGAAGGAGCAGGCGGGATGAGCAAAGAAACGGACATGAAGGATTTTTTTGAAGGAAACTGCCTTACGGCATGGAAATATTTCGGGGCCCATGTGAGCGGGAACACAACGGTGTTCCGTACCTATGCACCGGCAGCCAGCGGTGTGAACCTCTTCGGGGATTTCAACGGATGGACGGAAACTCCCATGGAACGGGACGAGAGAGGCTGCTGGAGCCTGACGGTGAAGGGGGCAAAGCCCGGGGACCTGTATAAATATGTGATCTACGGCAATAACGGCTGGCGCACGGAGCATGCGGATCCTTATGCCTTCGGGGCGGAGCTGCGTCCGGGCAGTGCCTCCCGCATTACGGATCTTACGGAATACAGCTTTACGGACGAAGCCTGGATGAAGAGCCGCAGCGACTGTAAAGACAAGCCCATGAGCGTCTACGAGGTGCATCTGGGGGCTTTCATCCGTAATCCGGAGGAAGAACACGGCTGGTATTCCTACAGGGAGATCGCGCCTAAGCTCATCGAATACGTAAAGAAGAGCGGCTATACCCATATCGAGCTCATGCCCCTCTGTGAATATCCCTTTGACGGTTCCTGGGGCTATCAGCTTACGGGGTATTTTGCACCTACCTCCCGTTACGGCAAGCCGGCGGATCTGAAATACCTGGTGGACGCCTGCCATAAGGCCGGCATCGGCGTGATCATGGATTTTGTACCCGTTCATTTTGCCATTGACGACTGGGGGCTCAAGCTGTACGATACTACCGGGCTCTACGAATACTACCGTCCGGGCGTGGCGGAAAGCCAGTGGGGAACCTGCATGTTCAACCACGAGCGGCCGGAGGTTGCCAGCTTCCTGCTCTCATCGGCGGATTACTGGCTGGAAGAGTTCCACTTTGACGGCCTTCGGGTGGATGCGGTGAGCTGCCTGATCTACTGGGGCGGCCGGCAGGAAAAAGGTGAGAATGCCGGCGGTATGGCTTTTGCCAGAAAGCTTACGAGCCTCATCAAGAAGAAGTACCCTTCCGTAAGCCTTTTTGCGGAGGATTCCTCCTCCTGGCAGGGGGGCGTGACCAGGGCCGTGGAAGAAGGTGGCCTGGGCTTCGATTATAAATGGGATATGGGCTGGATGTATGACAGCCTTCATTTCCTTTCCCTGCCGGCAGAGCAGCGTCTTCGGGAATACCATAAGCTGACTTTTTCCATGTGGTATTTTTATAACGAGCGCTTCATCCTTTCCCTCTCTCACGACGAGGTGGTGGGAGGCGCCGGCACCATACTGGAAAAGATGCACGGCAGCGAAGAGGAAAAGATCGCCCAGCTGCGGGCTTTCTATACTTATATGTACATGCATCCCGGCAAGAAGCTCTCCTTCATGGGCAACGAGCTGGGGGAACGGGAAGAATGGAACGAGAGCCGCCAGGTGGACTTTGACCTGCTGGAGCTTCCCGTACATAAAAAGCTCTACGATTGTGTATGCGCGCTGCAGAGCCTTTACCGCGAAAATCCCTGCCTTTACAAAAAGGATTATGAGCGGGATAATTATGTTTGGCTGTACTGCAAGGAAGGGGATAAGCTGCTCTATGTCTTTAAGCGCATGCTGAAGGAGAAAAGCCTTGTCTGTGTGCTGAACTTCGGCCCGGAGGATATAGAAGATTTCGAGCTTGCCCTGGATCCGGAGGAAGCGGAAAGCGAAGAGAAGAAAGAAGCAGCCGGGAAAAAGAAAAAGAAGAAAAAGGACGAGAGCTGGAAATGCATCTTCAATACCGGATGGGAGCGTTTCGGCGGCAGTCTGAAGGAAAAGAAAGAGAGCATGAGCTCGAAAGAGCGTATCATGAAGCTTAGTGTACCGAAGTATTGCGGAATGATCTGGGAGGTCACAGCGCAGGAGAAATGAACAGTTCCGAGATCCCCATGGGGGTAAAAGTGCAGATCTGCGTGACCAACGGAGGCGACACACAGGCCAAGTTCATTTCCCGTGTCATGAAGACGGGGGATAAGAGTCTGTTGGTGATCCCCTTCATGCATAAGGGCGTGCGTGTGAATTTTGCCGGCACAGGCGTGCAGATCCACATGGAGGTACCCGACGGGGAAGGAAATAACTGGACCTTTAAGAACTGCAAGATCGACACGGTAAAAAAGAACGGCCTGCTCTATCACCGTATCCTCACCCCCATGAGTGAGGCTATCGAAAACCGCCGCGGCGAACGGCGGACTTATGTGTGGCAGCCGGCGATCTTTACCATAGAGGGGATAACGGATCAGATCTTTACCACCCTGAAGGATGTGAGCCCCAGCGGTTTCGCTTTTGTTCTGGATGCAAGGAAACGTCTGGCCATCACAACCGGGAAGACAGTTTCCTGTACCATCAATGAAAAGGACGGAAATGCAGTGCATATGCGGGGCAAGGTGATCCGCCGGGAAAAGATGGATCAGTATGTTCTTTACGGCTGCCGCTGCAGCGAAAAGAACGAAGAAGTGATCGCATATATCGATAAGATTAACGGAAAAAAAGGCGCGGAGAATTCCGGGCCCTGATGAAGGAGGTGCGTTATGGCAGAGAATTCGGCAAAACGAGTGGACGTTTTTCGTGAAAGGAAGCGCTGGCTTTTTTTGGGCCTGCCCTGGACCTTCACGGTCTATCATGTGCGCGAGGACATGATCACCATTGACCGGGGATTTCTCAACAAGCAGGAAGATGACTGTTACATGTACAAGGTAACGGATGTGCGCTTAAATGCCACCTTCCTGGAAAGACTGGTGGGGCTGGGAACGGTGACCTGCTTTACCGGTGATGCCACGGATGCGACCCTGGAATTCAAACATATCCGTAATGCGCGGGCTGTAAAGGATTATATCCTGGAGGTTTCCGATAAGGAGCGGATCAAGCGCCGTACCGTAAACATGCAGGGGATAGGCTATGCCGCTGCCGGACATCCGGACATTGACGGGGACGGCCTGCCCGATGATCTTTGATGACGGAGCGTGAAGCGGAAGATTATCTGCTGCTGCTGAAGAGCCGGGGGAGTCATCCCGGCCTGGACCGGGTATTTAAGCTGGCGGAGGAGCTTGGGCATCCCGAAAAGAAGCTTAAGTTCGTACATATCGCCGGTACTAACGGCAAAGGCTCTGTCGGGGCGTTTCTCGCTTCGATCCTGAAAGCGGCGGGCTTCCGCACGGGGCACTATTTCTCTCCCTCCCTGTCGGAGGAAAGGGATGCCATACGGATAGGCGGAAAGCCCCTTACGAAGAAGGCCTGGAGAGAAGGGCTGGAGGCCCTGCGGGAAGCGGAGGAAAGACTTGCCGCGAAGAAAGAAGCCCTGCCCACCGTCTTTGAGGCCGTGACCCTGCTGGCTTTCCGCACCTTTGAAGCGGCTGGCTGCGACATTGTCATCACCGAATGCGGCATGGGCGGCGCAGGAGATGCCACCAATATCATACCGCCGCCGCTGCTGGCGGTATTTACGCCCATATCCATGGATCATATGGCTTTTCTGGGCCACAGCCTGAAGGCCATCGCAAAGGAAAAGAGCGGGATCATCAAGCCCGGGAGCGCCGTGCTTAGCGCAAAGCAGCCGGAGGAGGCTGCAAGGGTTCTGGAAAGCGCGGCGGAAGGCAGGCTGTGCTATCCTGAGGAAGCGGCTCATGTGCGGCTTGGCCTGAAAGGGGCAGTCTTTGACTGCGGCGGATACAAAAAGCTTTCCATCGCTCTGGCGGGAAGCTGGCAGCCGCAGAATGCGGCCCTGGCGGTGAAGGCTGCGGAGCTGCTGAAGGACAGGGGCTTTCCCGTAAGCGAGAAAGCTTTACGGAAGGGACTTGCTGATACGGAATGGTTCGGACGCTTCTCCCTCCTTAAATACCGGCCTCCCGTCATTGCCGACGGTGCCCATAACGAGGCAGGGGCTGCGGCCCTGGCTGAGTCGTTGAAAGTCCTGCTGCCCGGGAAGGGCTGCATCTTTCTGATGGGGGTTCTGGCCGATAAGGAATATGAAAAGGAACTGGCGCTTTTGCTGCCTTTAGCCCTGCAGCTGATATGCATCACGCCGCCGGAGAATCCGAGAGCCCTGCCCGGGCTGGAGCTGGCGGAGGCGGCCGGACGGATCAGCCCGGCACTGCCGGTGAGCACGGCGGACAGCGTGGAGGAAGGGCTGGAGCTGGCAGAGCTGCTTTCGGGAGGAAAGCTCCCCATCGTATGCTGCGGATCCCTCTCCTGGATGGACCGGCTGCAAAAAGCATTTAAGAAGGAAAAAGAGAAATGACGGACGAAGCAAAGATAGAGAAAGCGATACGGCTGCTGTTGGAAGGACTGGGAGAAGATACCGAGCGGGAGGGGCTGAAGGATACCCCTGCCCGTGTTGCACGCATGTATGCCGAGACCATGGCAGGAATGGAAGAGGATGCCGCAACCCATCTGGGCAGGACCTTTTCCGCCGGGAGCGGGGATATGGTACTGGAGAGGGATATCACTTTCTTCTCCACCTGCGAGCATCATCTGATGCCTTTTTTCGGGAAGGTACATGTGGCTTATCTGCCCAACGGCAGAGTGGTGGGGCTTTCCAAGCTGGCCCGTACCGTGGAGGTCTTTGCAAAAAGACTGCAGATGCAGGAACGCATGACGGAGCAGATCGCCGATGCGCTTATGGAGCATCTCTCCTGCCGGGGAGTTATGGTACTGGTGGAAGCGGAGCATACCTGCATGACCATGCGGGGAGTGAAGAAGCCCGGCAGCAGTACCGTTACGGTGGCAGAGCGGGGAGCTTTTGCGGAGGATGCGGCGCTGCGTGAGCAGTTCTATCACATGCTCGGGAGATAGGATGGATTTTATTCAGATCGAAGAGTTGAAGATCTTTGCCCATCACGGGGTATATGAGGCGGAGGAAAAGAACGGCCAGGAGTTTGAAGTCTCCGGGAAATTCTTTCTGTCCCTGCAGGAGTCGGGACTGGGCGACGAGCTGGAAAAGAGCATTTCCTACGAGGAACTCTGTATCTTTATAACAAAGGAATTTACGAAGCAGCGCAGGCAGCTGATCGAGGCCGTGGCCGAGGATCTGTCCTGTGCTCTTTTTTCGGCCTATCCGAAGCTCTGTGCTCTGGAGCTTACGGTGGCCAAGCCTTCGGCACCCATAGCGGCCGAATTCCGGAATGTTTCGGTAACGGTATTCAGAAAACGTCATTCCGTGTTCCTGGGCTACGGAGCCAATGTGGGGGATCCGCCCACGCAGATAGCCAAGGCTCTTAAGCTTCTTGGCGAAGATCCGCGGATCAGCCTGAAAAAGCACACCGAGCCCATCGTAAGCAGTCCCTACGGCGGCGTGGAGCAGCCGGATTTTTATAACGGGGTCATCGAGCTTACCACCATCTATGAGCCCCTTCCTCTCCTGCAGGCCCTGCATCGTATCGAGGAAGCCTGCGGACTGGACCGCGCCCGAAAGGAACACTGGGGTCCCCGGGAGATGGATCTGGACATACTGTTTTATGACGATCTGGTACTCAGGGAAAAGGAGCTGGTGATCCCCCATCCCGACCTCATCCGGCGGGATTTTGTGCTGCTGCCCCTTAAGGAGCTGGCACCGGAGCTTCTGCATCCCGTATATAAAAAGACCGTGGCGGAACTGGCCGACGGTCTTTCGGAGCATCATATCTGTCCGTAACTCTGCGGACGGTCTTTAAGGTGTTTCCACACCGTTTATGGCGGCATCGAAGCTGCTGATGCTGCTGCCCCCCGTGGGGATCTGGTAGATCGGCATATCGGCATTGAAATCCCGGAAATACACATAGGTCGAAGTGACCTGAATATCCCGTACCACGCCGTAGAGGAGTACTTCTTCGCCGCTGCCGTCGGTGTGTATGCGCTTGAAGGCGTATTCGTTGTTCCCGCTTTCGTCTATGGTCTGATAGTAGATGGTATCCCCATACAGGTTAAAGCTTTCGATACGTTCACCGGAAAGCTGTATCACGCTGTTGTCGTAGGTGGACCAGACCTTGAGCTTCATCTCGTCATCCATGTCCAGGAAAAATACGCGGCCGTCCACCAGGGTGGGTTCGTACATGTTCAGCTCACAGATCCTGCGGCTGGCCCCGCTGGCGGAATCCGCCGCATAAAGATAATGATCCCCGGAGATGCCGGCGTAGTAAAGCTCCCCATACTCCCCCGAACCTATCTTGATCTGGCCGTTGAGTATGGTGCGGTCGTTTTCGGCGTTGGTGCGTATGGTGTTCATGGTGGTCAGTGCTTTGGGATCCCTGGGTTCCTTATCGGCAAAGGCGGTGTAGAAGATGGTATTGCCAAGCAGGGAGAGGCCGTCCACCTGGGTCTGCTTCAGGAGGATGTTGCGCTTCCCGGCCTTGTCCACACGGTATAGCCCCCGGCCGTTCCTTATATAGCCCAGGCCCGACTGGCCCGCGGAGGAAGCGGAATAGTAATAGAGATAGTTGCCGCCGGCATTGATGTAGGAAGCGCCTGCGGTCACCACCTTGCGCATATTGCTCTGGTCGGGATCCATGGCGTAGATGCTCCCGCCGTCATAGGGATTGGAAAAATAAACGACGCCTTCGGATTCGCAGAAGGTGCCGCCGTTATACAGGTTTCCGGCGGTATTCCCCACGGTCTCCGGAGGGTTATCCGGGATACGGTCCGCCAGCTCGCCGATCTTGTGCCCGATGATGAGCAGGGCGATGATCAGCAGGGCGATCCCTATGCCGATGATCCTTTTTGCGGTCTTGTTCATACTGCCTCCTTACTTCTGAATCAATTATAATATTGTCTCTAAAGAAAGGCAATAAAAACTCATTGCGAAAACGGGGGATACTGTGCTATAATATCACCTAATTATGGTGAGTATTATGACCACCGTGAAGGCTGCGCAAAGCGGAACGAAAAACGCTCATGACGGGAGGACGGTTTACGGATGGACAACGCATTGATCGAGGCGGCAAAAAAGAAAGCAGAACAGGCAGGCTTTAATGCCATGGAGATATCGGCCATCGGGGAGGTGGCCAACATCACCCTGGGTAATGCTATGACGGCATTGAGCGTGCTGCTGCACAATGATATCGATATCTCCACTCCTTTTGTAGAGATCAAGCACAAGGATGAAGTGGTTCAGGAGATGCCTACCAGATCCGTGGTGACCCGCGTGGATTATGTGAAGGGGCTGGACGGTTACAGCGTGCTCTTCCTGAAGGGAGAGGATGCCCGTATCATGACCGACCTGATGATGGGCAGCGACGGCCACGGGATGTTCTTTGAACAGGAGCTTTCGGAACTGCATTTAAGTGCGGTCTCGGAATCCATGAACCAGATGATGGGCAGTGCGGCTACGGCCATGGGTATGATGATCAACAAGCTGGTGGATATCTCTACTCCCAGCACCATGCAGGTGGAGCCCGGTGAATATCTGAACGATGCCTTCCCACAGGATGAGCGTTTCGTACAGATCAGCTTCGAAGTCAAGATGGGCTCGCTGATCAATACAAGGATGCTGCAGCTTTATCCTTTCCGGCTGGCAAAAGCCATCGCGGATCTTTTCATCGTAAAGAAAAATCAGTCTGAAGGAGCAAATTCTTACTAATGAGTGAGGAATGCGGAAAAAGTGATTGCAGCGGCTGCTCCGAGAGCGGCTGTGCCGCCAGGCGCGGCCCTTTACCTAAGGATGCGCCGAATGCGGGTTCGCAGGTAAAACGCCTGATCGCCGTCATCAGCGGCAAAGGCGGTGTGGGAAAATCCCAGGTTACGGCTCTTCTGGCCAATGCCCTTCGCAGCGAGGGAAAGCGCGTGGGCATTCTGGATGCGGATATCACGGGACCTTCCGTTGCACGTATGTACGGTGTACACGGACAGGCCGAAAGCGACGGCACGAGTGTGCTGCCCTCCGAAAGCAGCGCCGGCCTTAAGCTTATGAGTATCAATCTCCTGCTGGAGAATGAGGAGGATCCGGTGGTATGGCGCGGACCCATACTTTCCAGTACGGTACGGCAGTTCTGGACCGAAGTGGCCTGGGGCGAGCTGGACTGCCTCCTGCTTGATATGCCTCCCGGCACCGGGGATGTACCTCTTACGGTGTTCCAGTCCCTTCCGGTGGACGGGCTGGTGGTAGTGACCTCTCCCCAGGAGCTGGTGGAGATGGTGGTGGCCAAGGCTGTTCATATGGCTCAGGCCATGGAACTGCCGATCCTGGGTATCGTTGAGAATATGGCCTATTTCGACTGCCCGGACTGCGGAAAGCGTCATGCCGTATTCGGGGAAAGCCGTATAGAGGAAACGGCTGCAAAATTCGGTATAGAACATGTAGCAAAGCTGCCCATACTTCCGGGCAATGCCTCTCTCTGCGATGCGGGACGGGCGGATGAACTGGACGGAGCGGCATTAAAAGAAATCACAGACTTACTGTTATAGGAGAAAATCATGAAAGACGTAAAAGTTACCATCGGAGCAACAAATATCCGTGCCCTTAAGTATGAAAACAGCTTCAATGCAAAACCCGGCGAACAGCTGAAGCTGGGGGTCAAGACCCAGCTGGCGGTGCGCCTGAATCCCGCTGCCCCCACAACGGCAGTGGTACTTGTGAAGTTTGAAGTTGCCGATGAAGAGAATAAAGTGGTTTCCATGGATCTGGAGACCATCACGCCGGTGAATGTCAGCACTTTTGTTGACAATCTGGACGATATGATCAAAAAGAATTACATCAATGACGTGATGCTCGCGGTCAATGAAAAGATCCGTGCCACTGCTTCTCTTGTGGGGCTGAACATCCAGACTCCGCCCATCAGTTTTGCCTATCGTGACGGGCAGGACTCCATCGATACGGAGATCTATTCCAAATACTGATATGTTACTTTCCATCCGCAACGCAGATGTGTCCTACGGCGGCGAACTGATCCTTACGGATGTCTCCTTTGACATCCGGCCCGGGGAAAAGATCGCCGTGGTCGGAAGGAACGGCTGCGGAAAAACCACCCTTTTAAAACTGATCACGGGGGAGCTTTCTCCCCAGCCCCGGGATTCCGACGACCAGCCCATGATCGCCCGTACCGGCGACCCTACCATAGGCTGTCTGTCCCAGATGAGCTTTACGGACGAGAACGCCGCTCTGGGAGATGAGCTGAAAAGCGTGTTCGCTCCGGTACTTGCGCTGAAGGCGCGCATGGAGCAGCTGCTGGAGCAGATGAAGAACGGAGGGGACGAAAAGCTGGCCGAAGAGTATGCGGCAGCAGAGGAACGTTTTTCCTATCTGGGTGGTTATCGTTACGAAAAAGATTACGAACAGCTCTATCGCCGCTTCGGTTTTTCTCCCGAGGAGGAGAGCCGTCCCCTTTCCGATTTTTCCGGGGGACAGCGGACCAAGATCGCATTCATCAAGCTTCTTCTGTCCCGGCCGGATATCCTGCTGCTGGACGAACCTACCAATCATCTGGATATCTCTACCATTGCCTGGCTGGAGGGTTATATCGCGGAATACCCCCGTGCCGTGGTGGTGGTGAGCCATGACCGGCTTTTTCTTGACCGGGTGGCCGAGACGGTCTACGAGATCGAAAGAGGGCGCATCAGGCGCTATATCGGCAATTACAGCGATTACATGCGCCGGAAGAAGGAAGATTACGAGCAGCAGCTGATACGCTACAACGCCCAGCAGAAAGAGAAAGAACGGCTGGAAGCCCTGGCGGAGCGCTTCATCCACAAGGCCACCAAGGCCTCCATGGCAAAGAGCAAACTGAAGGCCGTGGAGCATATGGAGCTCATCGAAAAGCCGGAGGAGGCGGATCTTAAGGCTTTTCATGCCATGAGCCGTCCGAAGAGAGAAAGCGGCCGGGATGTGCTGATCTGCGAGAACCTGGGGGTGGGCTATAACGATATCCTGGCCCGGGTCAGCTTAAACCTTCAGCGGGGGCGGAAGCTGGGTATCATAGGCGGTAACGGTCTGGGAAAATCCACCTTTTTAAAGACCGTGGCCGGAAGGCTGCCGAAAAAGAGCGGGAAATTTACCTTCGGCTACGCCGTGGATATAGGCTATTTCGAGCAGCAGATGGCTGCGGTGGGGAGCACGAAGAGTGTACTGAACGAATTCTGGGACGAATACCCTACTCTTACGGAAACGGAAGTGCGTAATATCCTGGGAGGTTTCCTTTTTTCCGGGGATGACGTTTTCAAAACGGTCTCGGAGATATCCGGCGGCGAAAGGGTACGTTTAAGCCTTGCGAAGCTTTTGCAGACAGGGCCCAATCTGCTGCTTCTGGATGAGCCCACCAATCACATGGACATCGTGGGCAAGGAAGCCCTGGAAGAGATGCTGGCGGATTATGAGGGAACGCTGATCTTTGTTTCCCATGACCGTTATCTGATCCGGCGGCTGGCACAGGAGCTTCTGATCTTTACACCGGAGGGAGCGGAGTATTTTCCCTTCGGCTATGAAGAATACGAGCGGCATTACGGGAAGGAGAAGCTGCAGGCGGCGGATCAGCTCTGGAAGATCGACGGGGATGCCGGGGCAAAGGAAGAGAAAAAGGTGCCGGCTGAGAAAAAGGGCAATCCCGGGAAAGAAAGGGCGAAGGCAGAACGCAGGCGGGACCGTCTGGAGCAGCTGCTGGCGGAGAACGATACGCAGCGGGAGGCCCTGGAAGCGGAGATCTCCGATCCGCAGAATGCCAGCGATTACGTTAAGCTTACGGAACTGCAGGGAAAGCTGGATGAGCTTTCGGCCAAAGCGGATGAATATATGGAAGAATGGGAGGAGCTGGACAGAGTGCTTTCTTCCGATTGACGCAGGCAGTACTTCATGATACAAATAGGATACAGGATAAAAACAGGAAAGAGAGGTTCCTTATGAAAAAGTGGAAGGGTTATGAACACGGTGTAAATCTGGGCGGCTGGCTCTCCCAGTGTGACCACAGCAGGGATCGGTACGAGAACTTCATCCGTGAAGAGGATATACGCCGCATCGCCAGCTGGGGACTGGATCACATCCGTCTTCCCATGGATTACAATCTGATGGAGGACGAAGAGGGAAATTATAAGGAAGACGGCTTCGGATACATCGACAGGACTATGGAGTGGTGTGCAAAATATAAGCTGAACCTCATCCTGGATCTTCATAAGACCTGCGGTTTTTCCTTTGATGCGGGAGAGAAGGAGGTAGGCTTCTTCGAAAACAAAGAGCTGCAGGAGCGCTTCTACCGGCTCTGGGAGGAACTGGCAAGACGTTACGGCGGCCTTCATGAGAATGTGGCTTTTGAGCTCTTAAACGAGATCACCGATAAATCCTACGGACCGATCTGGAATGATATCGCCGCGGAAGCGGTGCGCCGGATCCGCAAGCTCGCACCGGAGACCAAGATACTGATCGGCGGCTACTGGAACAATTCCGTGGAGTCGGTGCCCGATATCCTGCTTCCGCCGGATGCGAACATCATCTACAATTTCCATTGTTACGAACCCCTGATCTTTACCCATCAGGGGGCTCCCTGGATCCCCGAGATGGACGTGAATTTCCGTATCCGTCTGGAGGCTTCCTACCGGCAGCTGGATGAGGCTTCCAAAGGACAGCTGAACCAGATCACCATTCCCATGGACGGACTGGATCCGGAGAAGAGCCTCGGAGAAGAGTACTTTGAGCGTACCTTTTCCAAAGCCGTTGCAGTGGCAGAGGAGCGCGGTGTAGCCCTTTACTGCGGCGAATACGGTGTGATCAACCGTGCGGAGCCTGAGGATGCTTTGAACTGGTACCGGATCATCCGGAGAGTCTTTGACCGTTTCGGTATAGGCCGTGCCGCCTGGAGCTATCGTGAGATGGACTTCGGGCTGGTGGATGCCCATATGGCCGGGGTGATAGGAGAGCTTGTAAAAGAACTTTAAGCTTATGGAAGCTAAGGGAGAGGAAAGGGTCAGACAGTTAAGACGGCTCCTGCTGACGATGATCGCAGCGGGAGTTGTCCTTAATGTGCTGCCGAACATTCCCTGCTCCTTATTCGGTCTCCCCCTCTTTCTGGACACGGTGGGGACCATCGTAACGGCACAGCTGGGAGGGCTCTTTCCCGCCATAGCCGTGGCGGTGCTGGGCAATTCACTGGCATCTCTTTTCAATCAGTATTCCATATATTACAGCGTTTTGAATGTCCTTATGGGCATTCTGGCCGTATATTTCCGCGACAGGGGCTGGCTTAAAAAGAAGTCGGGCCTGGCGCTTTTTATCCTTTTGCTGGCCCTGATCGGCGGCATACCCGGAGGACTGATCCAGTGGGCGCTGCTGGGGAGACCCCAGTATACGGCCATCGCCGTTGCGGTAGAGAGCCTGGTATCTCATTCCAAAGGCAATACCCTTCTTTATTTCCTGCCGCTGAACTTCCTGCTGAACCTGGTGGATAAGACGATCTCGGTGCTGGCGGCATATCTGATCTGGCGCTATCTGCCCGAAAAGAGAAAAGAAGCTTTCCGCACCTCCTGCTGGCGGCAGCGTCCCGTGGACAGGGATGAACTGAAGCTCCTGACCGGCGGAAGAAGGAAAAAAGGCCGTACCCTGCAGAGCTCCATGAGCGGAATGCTCTTTGCGGCTACCCTTTCCCTGACGGTGATCATGGGCTTTGTAAGCCTGCGGATCTATTATGAGAACATGAAAGAAGAACGTACGGAAGCAGCCCGGAGAGCCGTACGGCTGGCTGCGGCCGAGATCGATACCCGCCGTATAGGCGAATATCTGAAGGATGGCTGGGAGGCGGAAGGCTATGAGGAGATGTACGAGAAATTCCGCCTGATCCGGGAGAATACCCCGGGGGTAAAGTATCTTTATGCACTGGTGCTGCGGGATGACGGCTGCCACTTCTTTGTGGATCCGGGAACGGACGGGGAGGAAGGGCTGGAACCCGGTTCCGTGATCCCCTTTGAGGAAGCCTTTGAACCTTATCTGGAGGATATGTTTGCCGGACATCAGATCGAGCCCATCGAATCAAACGATATCTCGGGCTGGGTGCTGACGGTCTACCGGCCGGTGCTGAACGATGCCGGACGCTGTGTCTGTTATGTGGGAGCCGATGTGGCCATGGAAAGGATCACCCGCTTTACCTGGGATTACCTCCTGCGTACGGCCCTGATCTTTTCCGGCTATCTGATGCTGATCCTGGGCTATGGCCTGTGGATGAGCCGGGTGTATCTGGTATATCCCATCAACAGCTTGGCTGCCGTTACGGAAGAATTCGGTAAAGAGAGTAACGAGCAGGAGGATCTGGAAAGGGATGTGGAGAAGATCCGCAGCCTGGAGATCCATACCGGAGACGAGGTGGAGAACCTTTATCATGTGCTTTGCCGCATGAGCTCCAATACCGCCACCCAGGTGAAGGATATACGTCATTACGCCGAGGCAGTGGCGCAGATGCAGAACGGCCTCATCATCACCATGGCGGATATGGTGGAAAACCGGGATTCCGATACCGGGGCTCATGTACAGAAGACTTCCGCCTATGTGCGCATCATCCTGGAAGGCCTGAAGCGCAAAGGCTACTATGCAGATAAGCTTACGGCGAAATATATTTCCGATGTGGAGATGTCGGCTCCCCTTCATGATGTGGGAAAGGTGGCGATCCCTGATGCGATCCTGAACAAACCCGGGAAGCTTACGGATGAGGAATACGAGATCATGAAGACCCATGCCACCGCGGGACGTAAGATCATGGAGCGTGCTATTGCCACGGTACAGGGAGAAAATTACCTGAAGGAAGCACGGAATATGGCGGCCTATCATCACGAAAAGTGGGACGGCAGCGGTTATCCCGAGCATCTCAAAGGAGAGGTGATCCCTCTTTCCGCCCGGGTCATGGCCGTGGCGGATGTATTTGATGCTCTGGTCTCGAAGCGGGTATACAAGCCCGGCATGCCCCTGGAGAAGGCTTTGGGCATACTTCAGGAGGGCGCGGGCAGTCATTTTGATCCGAAATGCATCGAGGTTTTCATGGAGTCTCTGGATGAGGTAAAGCAGGTGATGAAGAAATACCGGGAGGACGTGACGTGAAGAGGAGCATCCGGATCTTCGAACTGAGTCTGCTTCTTTTGCGCCTGCTCTTTGCGGAGAGCGACGGCTTTTGTCTTGCTGCGGATGAGGAGGCGGAAAAGGAAGGCGGCGGCGGTTATGCGGTGACGGGACAGATGGAAGGTATGGGCTATTCCGCCGTGCTGTATAATGCCAGTAACGGCCTGCCCACCTCGGATGCCAATGCCATACTTTCCGCCCGGGACGGTTATATCTGGATCGGCGGCTACAGCGGGATCCTGCGTTATGACGGTAACAGTTTTGAACGTCTGGATGCTTCCGGGGGCCTGAGCAGCGGAAAAGCTCTGTATGAAGACAGCAGGGGCCGTCTGTGGGTCGGTACCAACGATAACGGAGTGGTGCTGCTGGACGGAGACGAGAGCATACGCTACACCTATAAGGAAGGTCTTCCTTCCTCCACCATACGG
Organism: Lachnospiraceae bacterium; assembly: GCA_017552715.1. Taxonomy (GTDB): domain Bacteria; phylum Bacillota; class Clostridia; order Lachnospirales; family Lachnospiraceae; genus NK4A136. The sequence goes on along the minus strand of JAFZOW010000066.1, from coordinate 25,395 downwards.
AGCTTTGTGGAGGATACGGAGGGCGGCATCTATATCGGTACCACCAACGGGATCTGCTACGTGGATGAGGGCGGACTCCTGTCTATGGTGGATGATTCCCAGCTGAACAATGAGTATGTCGTACGCCTTACCACGGACGGTAAAGGCGGGATCTTCGGAAATACCTGGGACGGGGATGTGTTCTGCATCCGTGACAGGCGTCTGGAGGCATATTATCACGGCGGTGATCTGGGGATAGGCGTCATCACCCAGATCTATCCGGATCCTCGTAACGAGGGGCGGATGTATCTCGGTACCGACAGCGCACTCTGGTACGGGACCCTGGACGACGGTTTTTCCACCCTGCAGAACATCGATATCTCCCCTGCCGCGGGTACCACCTGGATTGATAATGCCTGCGGACGCATATGGGTCATCTCGGACGGCCAGATCGGCTGGCTGGATGAGAAGGAAGAATATCACAGTCTGGACAACATCCCCTTAAACAGCGGGATCGAGTGCATGACGGAGGATTATCAGGGAAATCTCTGGTTTGCTTCTTCCAGGCAGGGGGTCATGAAGATCGTGGCCAGCAATTTCAAAGATCTTACCGAAGAGGCAAAGCTGGGCAGCGAAGTGGTAAACAGCACCTGCCTGCTGAAGGGGAGGCTCTATATCGGTACGGATAAGGGCCTGCAGATCCTGGATGAAAAGCAAAGGCCGGTGGAGAACGAGCTGACGGAGTATATCGGAGCTAACCGTATACGCTGCATCAATGCCGACGGGCAGGGCAACCTGTGGATCTCGGTCTATTCCGGGGATCTGGGCCTGGTGTGCTATTCGGCGGATGGGCAGATCAAAAGCTATACCACTGCGGAGGGCATGGCGGATAACAGCAACCGCTGTACCCTGATCGGTGAAGACGGGACCGTGTATGCAGCTTCCAACGGAGGGATGAGCATCCTCCGGAACGGAAAAGTGGAACGTGTTGTGGGGGCGGAGTCAGGGATCGCGAATCCGGTCTTTCTTACCCTGGCCGAGATCAACGGGGTGATCTATGCCGGTACGGACGGAGACGGGATCTATGTGATCAACGGCAGCAGGATACAGCATCTGGGACGGGACGACGGCCTGACCAGCGATGTGATCCTGCGCATCAAGAAGGATGAGGAGAGGGATCTTTTATGGATCATCACCTCCAATTCCATCGAGTATCTGCGGGACGGACAGATACGGCAGGTGGAGAGCTTCCCCTACAATAACAATTACGATATCTATTATGCGGACAGCGAGAGACTGTGGGTCCTTTCATCTTATGGCCTCTATTGTGTCAACGCTTCGGATATGGTGGCGGACCGGATAAAGGAATACATGCTCTACAACACGCCGAACGGTCTGGCCAGTGTGCCGACGGCGAATTCCTTCAGTGCCCTGGATGAGGAAGGGAACCTTTATATCTCCGGCCGGGCCGGGGTAAGCCGGGTCAATATCCGCAATTTCTTTGAAAGCTCCGGTGCCATACGGCTGGGAGTAAAAGGCATATACTGCTCTTCCGGGGAGCTGAAGCCGGAGGAGGACGGAAGCTATATCATCCCTTCGGATGCGGGACGTATACAGATCTACGCCAGTGTACTGAATTACCGTCTTTCGGATCCCCTGATCCGTATCCGGCTGGATGGGGCAAAGGATGACGGTATTACCATGCTGCAGAGCAGTCTTTCGGCTCTGGAGTTCACGGATCTTCCCAGCGGGGAGTACACCCTGCACATCTCGCTTTTGGATAATGCCGGAAAGAACGAGCTGCAGGATGTGAGCGTACGTATCCGCAAGCAGCCCAAACTCCTGGAGCTTCTGGCGGTACGTGTGCTGATCGTGGCGCTGGGGGCCCTGCTGGTAGGCATTATCGTATGGCGCATCATGAGCGGCACCATCATCCGCAGGCAGTATGAGCAGATCCGTCTGGCCAAGGAAGAGGCGGAGCGGGCCAACGGGGCCAAGTCCCGCTTCCTGGCCAATATGAGCCATGAGATACGTACCCCCATCAATACCATCATGGGTATGGATGAGATGATACTCAGGGAAGATGCCACCGATGTTCCGAAGCCGTACCATGCTGCTGTGAGCGGCTACGCCAGGGATATACGGGATGCTTCTGAATCCCTGCTGGGACTGATCAACGACATACTGGATCTGTCCAAGATCGAGTCCGGCAAGATGAACCTGGTGGAGATCGAGTACGATACGGAAGCCCTGCTGCGTTCCATGGTGACCATGATACGCGTGAGGGCGGAACAGAAGGACCTGAAATTCAAGGTTCAGATCGATCCGGCCCTGCCCAAACGGCTGCTGGGCGACATGGGGAAGATCAAACAGATACTCTTAAACCTCATGACCAATGCCGTAAAGTATACTCAGGAAGGTGGCTTTACCTTAAAGCTGGATGTGCTGGGACGTGAGGAGGATAAGGTCCTTCTGCTTTACTCCGTTAAGGATACGGGCATAGGTGTAAAGCCGGAGGATCTGGACAAGCTCTTTACGGCCTTCGAACGATTGGAAGAGGGACGTAACGTGAACATACAGGGGACCGGTCTGGGACTGGATATCTCCCGGCAGTTCGCCGAACTCATGGGAGCGGAGCTTACGGTGGACAGCGTTTACGGGGAGGGTTCGGAGTTCTGCCTTAAGCTTTCGCAGCGTATCGTGGATGATGAGGCCATAGGGGAGTTCACGGAGCAGGCCTCTGCCGAGGATGAGGGCCCTTATGTGCCGCGCTTCTGTGCACCGGAGGCCGAGATCCTGGTGGTGGACGACAATCCCATGAACCTTACGGTGATCAAGGGCCTGCTGGCGCCCACCCGGGTGTTCATCACCACGGCCGAGAGCGGTGAAGAGTGTCTGGAGAGGCTTCATTACGGCAACTTCAACCTGGTACTGCTGGATCATATGATGCCCGGCATGGACGGTCTGGAAACGTTGAAAAAGATAAGGGAAAAATATACGGAGCTTCCGGTGATCGCCCTTACGGCCAATGCGGCCAATGACGGAGAGGCGTTTTACCGCAGCGAGGGCTTTGACGGTTACCTGGCCAAGCCCGTTGACAGCGCGGCCCTGGAGCGTACCATCATGAAGTTCCTTCCGAAGGAGATCGTGCAGGAGCGCGAGCCGGAGAAAAAAGCACCTGCACTGCCTGCCCTGCCGGAGGAATACCGCTGGCTGGAAAAGGCGGAGGGGATATCCGTTCCCGACGGCTTACGTTACAGCGGCGGTCCGGAAAGCTTTATCGCAGCGCTGAAGACCTTTGTGGGTACTTTGGAGGATGCGGCCCATCTGATCGAGAACGCCTGGAAGAAGGGGGATCTGGGACTTTATACCGTGAAGGTACATGCCCTGAAGAGTTCGGCCCGCATCATCGGGGCCGGAGAGCTTTCGGAGCTTTCAAGAAAGCTGGAGGATGCAGGGAAGTCCGGGGATACGGATTATATCCACAAGCATACGGAGAAGCTGCTTGCGATCTACCGCGCCTACAGGGAGAAACTGGCGCCCCTTGAGGATAAGGAAGAAGCGGAAGGGGACGAGGTCCCTGCCGAGGAGCTTAAGGAGGCTTATGCGGCTCTTCGGGAGCTGGTGGCCCAGATGGATCTGGACGGAGTGGAGATGGTCATGGGAGAACTGGCCGGCCGGCGGCTTCCTCCTGAGGATGCCAAACGTATGGCGGAATTTAAGAAACTTCAGCAACAGCTTGACTGGGATGCTATGGAAGAACTCATTAAGGAGGTTTGACGAAAATGAGCTCAAGGCGTATTATGGTGTGCGGAACAAAGGAGAGTTTTCTGATCCGGGTGCTTGAAAAAAAGCTGACAGAGGCCGGGTTTGAGGCTGAGTTTGCTGCCGCGGATATCAATGTGGTCCATTCCCACTGGCAGAAAGGCATGCTGCTTACCTGCTTTTTGGAGAACGGGGAAGAACTGCCTCAGGAGTTCCTGCGCTTCCTTCGGGATTTCCTGATGGATGAGGATGCACAGATGATCCTCATCGGGGACAGTAACGAATGCAGGAGTGTGACGGACAATGTTCCCGGGGAACTTATCCTTAAGGTGTTCCCCCGTCCGCTGGATAATGAGAGCTATATCAAGATGGTGGAAGGCTATTTTTCCGGTCAGGATGACGGCACAGCCAAGAAGAGCATCCTGCTCGTGGATGATGATGCCAACTACCTGAACCTGGTCCGGGGCTGGCTCAAGGGACGCTACAAGGTCTCGCCTGTGAGTTCCGGTCTTCAGGCCATCAAATGGCTGGGAAAGAATAAGGCGGATCTGATCCTTCTGGATCATGAGATGCCTGTTACCAGCGGGCCCCAGGTGCTGGAGATGCTCCGCAGCGACCCGGAGACGGCCACGATCCCCGTGATCTTCCTTACGGGAAAGGGGGATAAGGAAAGCGTGATGGAGGTGGTTGCCCTGAAACCGGAAGGCTATCTCCTGAAGAATATCGAGCGGGAGGAACTGCTCTACAAGCTTTCGGAATTCTTTATGAAGAAAAAGGGTTAAAAGCAACAGTGACAGGACAGAAAGGAAAGGTGGTAACTATGAAGTTTAAGGAAAAGAGTCTGCGCAGTCTGTTGAGCTGGATCCTGATCCTGGCAATGTGTCTTACGGAGGCGGTACAGCCGCTTTCGGTACTTGCCGGAGATGAGGATGCGGTGGAGATCACTGCAGAGGATGCGGAGGAAGCACCCGATGCTTTGGTGAGCGAGGATGCCGCGGATGATGAAGCTGCCGTTACGGAAGAGAACGGCGAGGATGAAGCAGTGCTCCCTGCGGAAGAAGAGGAGAACGTTCCGGAGGAAGAGGCTGAAAGCGCTTCGGAGGATGAGGCGGAAGTGCCTGCGGAAGAGACGGAAGAGCCCGGGGAAGCCGACGGCGCGGAAAACTATAAGATCAAGATCAAGGTCAAATACGGACAGACGGAAGCCAGAAACCTTGTGGCTTCGGCCAATTTGATCCGTGCGGATAAAAAGATCCCGGCCCTGGCTCTGGATTACGGTCTGGAAAAGGCTGCCAAGCTCCGTGCCGCAGAGCTGGCAATGTGCTACAGCGAGACAAGACCCAACGGTTATGATTACGACGATTCTTCCAAGGGTATCCTGGCTCCCACCGTCCAGAAGGGACATGTGAGGGAGATCAAATATATCGGACAGAACAAAGCCTCCGATCTGTTCCAGAGTCTGTCTTCGAATGAGCTGATCTATAAGAATACGGATTACAAACGTATCGGTGTGGGCCATGTTAGATTTGACGGAGAGGATTTCTGGGCCATACTGCTCACGGCAGATCCCTACGGAACACAGACGGATTCCGGCAAGCCCGATGACTACCAGACCGTGGAGATCGATGTGACCTCCAATGTTATCAATGCGTGGGGCCTGTATTCAACTCCGGATTCCGGCAGCAAGGTGAATCTGGAGTATAACGAGGAGACCGATCTGCCGAAGATAACGGCCCGGCTTCGGGTAAAGGAGCACAGACCGAACGCCAACAACATGTTCAATATCGAGAATCCGCCTACGGTGAACTGGACCCTGAGTAAAACGGATTTTGCCACCATCACCAACAATAACAGCGATAAGAAGCAGACCATCAAGGCCAAGGTGGCCAGCGGCAACAGTGCCGGAACGGCCAAGGCCAAACTGATGGGCAGTCAGGAGACGACATTTAATTATACCTTCCACGTGGTGGTACACCCCAGCAAGGTAGTTCTTGATACGCCGTCAGACGGTACAAAACTGAACCTGGATGAAAGTCTTGTGCTTAAGGCTCATGTGGAACCGGCCTGGGCGGATGATACGGCTGTCGTCTTTAAGAGCAGTAATGAAAACGTGATACGTATCAGCGGGACAAATCAGCCCAAAGTCACCGGTGTGGGTGTGGGTACGGCTTTACTTACGGTGGAACCGAAAGATACCTATCTGCGGAGGAAGGATGCGAATACCTATCCGCTGAAGGCGCAGGTCTCCATGAACGTGGTGGCGGAAAGATCCGTGGCTTTCCCGAAGCTTCTGCCCGAAGAGGTGGAGAATACCGGTAATGTAGGCCGCGGACAGGCTCTCAGCTTCAGCTGCGATACCCCGGATGCGCGGATCTATTACCATACTTCGGTAAGCTTTGATTCCACCATCAGCGAAAACAGCTTAAAGACCATCGGAAAGCTGTATACGGAGCCATTTACCATCTCGGAGAATGTGTATATCTATTATACGGCCTGGAAGACCTTCTCTGACGGGACCGAGCTCTGTGCCGGGATCGCAACGCGCCTGCTGACCTATAAGGGGAATGAATGGGGCGACGTGGTATCGGGAGACCGGGTGAACTGGGGAAGTGAGATCCCTACCGGGCTCTGGGTAGCCAAAGCTTCGATCCCTCAGGACCTGACTTATACCGGAAAGGCACATAAGCCTACCTGCTTCCGGGTATATGACGGTACAAAGCTTCTTACCTATAAGAAGGATTATACCATCAGTTACAAGAACAATAAGAACGTTTCCACCCAGGCCCTTGCCATTTTCAAGTTCAAGAAGAATTACAAGGATAAGATCACGGTGGAATTCCCCATCTCCCCTACGGATATCACGGGAGTGGTATGCTCGGCAGTAAATAAGAGCAGCGGACTGAAGATCACGCTGGTCGTGAACGGAGTGAAGCTGAAGCAGAATCGTGATTTCAGCTACACGATGTCGGACGGCAAGGCTGTGATCACAGGACAGGGGAACTATTGCGGGACCACCAGCTGCGTTCCGGACAGCGGGGCAAAGCTTAAATCCGTCAAGAAGGATGCCCTCATCGCACCTATCGGACCTTTCTTCTATAACGGTATGCCGCAGACTCCCGAGGTCCGTATCACGGAGAAGGGCAGCAGTACGGAACTGGTGGCCGGAGTGGACTATACCTTAAGCTATGCTAAGAACCTGAACGTCGGAACCGCAAAGGTGACCATCCGCGGTTGTGAGCAGTCCGGCTGGACCGGAAGCGTGACCAAGAGCTTCAAGATCCAGAAGGTGGAGATCACTACCTTTGTACCCGAGTATGACGACCAGATCTATTACAGGAAGGGAGGAGCAAAGGTTTCCATCATTTCCTTTAAATCGGGAATGGATACCTATTACCTCACAGAAGGTGTGGATTACACCATAAGCTATAAGAATAACAAGAAGACCAGCTCCTATGATGTGGACGAGTCGGATTCCCGCGTGTATAAGAATGACGCCTCCTTTGTGGTAAAGGGTAAAGGCAATTTCAAGGGACAGACCATCAGGTATACCTTTGCCGTACAGGCGACTCCTTTGTACTATCTGAATGTTACGGCAGAGGATCGTGAGTATTCGGACAAACCGGGCAATTACAAGACCAAGTTCTCCATTACGGATTGGAGCGGAAAGAAGCTTAAGTCGGGGACCGATTACGATCCCAAGCTGACCACCTATCGCTACAATGAGGATTGTACGGTATACAATAACAAAGTGGGGAACGTACAGCGGAAAGTCGGTGAGGCCGTACAGCCCGGAGATATCATTCCCATTCCGAAGGATAAACAGTGCATAACCCTGCAGGTAGGTCTGTACGGAAAGGGAAATTACTGCAATGCAGCCCATGCCCTCTTCAAGATCACCAGGAAGAGCATTGCCAAGATGAAGGTGAAGATCGCCGACCGTGAATACACCGGTCTGCCTGTTACCGTGACCAAGAACGATATCGTCTTTACCAAAGACAGTGTCACGGCAGAAGATTACGACATCGTCTCCTACACCAACAATACGGAAGTGGGAACGGCGACGGTGCTGCTGCGAGGCAAGGGCAACTATGGCGGGTATAAGACCGTGAAGTTCAAGATCAAAAAGAAGCCTGCCCTGCTGCGGATCATGAGTAAAGGATGAGCGGAGCGCTGAAGTAAAGGGCATGTCCCCTTAGGGATGGACCCGATGGATCAATGAAGTGATGAACGCCTCTGTTTCGACAGGAATGCCGGGACAGGGGCGTTTGCAGGAGGAAGATTTAAATGGAGCTTTTCAAGGGAAGACCGGAGAACACGGAAGGGCGTTTGCCCCGGGAGATAAGGACTTATGACTGCCTGGACGAACTGGGGATAGAATACCGGCGGACCGATCATGAGCCGGCGAACAATATGGAAGCCTGCAACGAGATCGATGCGGTGCTGGGGGTGCTGATCTGTAAGAACCTTTTCCTCTGCAACCGGCAGAAGACCGCATTTTATCTGCTCATGATGCCCGGGGATAAGAAGTTCAAGACAAAGGAGCTTTCGGCACAGATCGGTTCCGCAAGGCTTTCCTTTGCGGAGCCGGAAGCCATGCTGGAGTACCTGGATATCGAACCCGGTTCCGTGAGCATCATGGGACTGATGAATGATAAGGAGCATAAGGTGCAGCTGCTCATCGATGAAGATGTGCTGGCTTGCGAAGAGCTGGGATGCCATCCCTGTGTGAACACTTCCAGCCTGAAGATGAAGACCCGGGACGTGATCGAAAAGTTCCTTCCGGCTATGGGACATAGCTACAGGGTAGTGCAGCTTAAGGGGGAGGACTGAGAAAAGGACCGGCAGGCGGCTGTCTGAAAAACACTTCTTGACAGCCGGACATTTGCGGGATATAATGTCCCATGGTCAGTTTTTGATCACGGCTTTGCTCGAACGAACAGAGCACTGATATAGGGGATTAGTTAAACGGTTTAACATCGGTCTCCAAAACCGTCGAAGAGGGTTCGACTCCTTCATCCCCTGCGAAGAAAAAAGCTCCGGATTAATACTCCGGGGCTCTTTTATCCAAAAGAAAGGATCGTGGATATGGATAAAACGGTGATCGACGAGATGTTTGCGGAAGACGGGGATGAAGGTGCTCTCCGGCACGGTGAAGAAGAGATCCGTGATACTGCGGCCGCCGCACGTGGACGTGCAGAGGAAGCTCTTGAGCGGCTTCGGCAGATCAAAGAGGAGCTGAGCGGCATGAAGGACAGCTTCCAGGCCGATGCGGACGCTCTGCAGGATCTTTACGATGATCTGGACTTTGTGCAGCAGAGCGGGAGCGGGGAAGCGCTTTCGGATCTTTCCGATGAATGCGGCCACGCCGTGGACGATCTGGAAACGGTCATCGATGACCTCTCCGACCTCCTCCTGTTCCGTTTCAAAGCATAAAAAAACAGCCTCCGGACACCGGCTGTCTGCAATTACTATCTGAACAACGTAGCCTGTTGGAGTAGAAGCACTTGGGCGTTATAGTCAGAAATACTTTGAGAAAAACAGCCTCCAGACACCGGCTTACTGCAATTACTATCTGAACAACGTAGCCTATCGGAGTACCGCGAGGGTTAGCGAGCGAAAGCGAGCGCTGCCCGAGTTTTACGGCGATTTGCCCATCGGCGAAGCCGATTTTGCATGGGCAAATCGCATGTCAATTTGCAGACATGCGGTATCCGTTTTAGTGGAAGCACGCCGTGCTTCCACTAAAAAACCGGATACCGGCTGTCTGCAAATTGACTCCTGACATACGCCAGGTGGGTAACCGCAATCATACATCTGCCTTCCACTGATAACTGCTGAGGCCTGACATCCGCATGACGATATAGGAATCCCGTTTAAAGTACTGTAGGCTCAACGCGCAGAAGCCTTTGGATGGTATCCGGAAGCAATTTCATTATATCGGATAAGGCATTTCATTACAATACTGTACATTTCGTGTATTTTTCGCTATAATATAATATTATGGAAATCGCGTTTCAGATCCTCGGGGTTGCCGGCTGTATCTTCTGGCTTGTGACCATGGTGATCATCAATAAGGGAGAGCCCTCCCGTATCCAGAAGGGGCTTCAGTTCACGGGTCTGGCCGCTGCACTGGGGCTTTTGGGAATGTGTTTCGGCCTGTGGGATAAGGGAGACGGCATGGTGTTCGCGGCTGCCCGTATGGAATGGATCGCGGTCACGGCATTTACCATATCCCTCGCCTTTGTTTCCATCCGCGCCGCGGGGACAGTCATCCCGACGGTGCTGCGCATCCCTCTGATCGTTTATCTTGTGCTTCATGTTTCGATGGTGCTGGCCCTGCCGGAGCTGAACATTTCATTCCTGGAAGCGGGCCGCCGTGCCGGGAGCGTTTATTATGATTATTCCCCCGTTTTTTATTCGGATGCCGCTGTCACGGCTCTTTTGGGTATCTTTGGAGCCATCATCACGCATCGTTATTATACCAGGCATGTGAGCCTGACCAACGCCGGCACCAGATGGCTGGCTTTTTCGCAGCTTTTCGTTCCGGTGGGGATACTGCTGCAGTTCTTCATAGGGCCTTTTCTTGATTATTCCCTCATGCCGCTGATACTCATCTGCTGCTGGGGCTTTGTCATATACTCGGTCTATCGCTTCCGCATGTTCGATTCCATGATCATGGCCCGGGATGATATCATCGAGACCATAGAGGAGGCCTTTGTGGTGATCGATGCCCTGGACCGCATCCTTTTCGTTAATGAAAAAGCCAGGGAGATCTTTCCCGAGCTGAATTATGAAGCCACCAGAGAGGGTGTGGTGGCCAGGCTTAAGAAGAGCGACAAACAGGAGATCGAGGTGGCGGAGAGGCAGTTCCTCATCAGCCTGGTGCCCTTCTACGATAAGGAGACTCATAAGGGTACCACCATCTGGATCAATGACAAGACCGAAGAGCACGAGTTCACCAATACCCTGATCGAACTGAAGAACGAAGCCGAAAAAGCCAACCAGGCAAAATCCGTATTCCTGGCCAACATGAGCCACGAGATCCGTACACCCATGAACGCCATCATCGGTATGACGGAGCTGATCCTGAACGACAATATCAACAGTCATGTGGAGGAGAATGCCAACAACATCCGCTCTGCCAGCAATACCCTGCTTTCCATCATCAACGGTATACTGGACTTTTCCAAGATCGAGACCGGCAAGATGGAGACCACCGAAGCCGAGTATAATCTGGGGCTGGTGCTTAAGGATATCTGTAACATGATCAATCTGCGCCTGGCAGATAAGAACGTGGAGCTGATCGTGCATGTAAGGGAGGACATTCCCCGGACCTTCCTGGGGGACGAGACCCAGATACGGCAGATCTATTCCAATATCCTGACCAATGCGGCAAAGTACACCAAGCGGGGCTATATCCGAGTGAACGTGGACTGGGAAGAGAACAGCGGCCTGGCCCTGATCAAATGCTCCATCGAAGATACGGGCAGCGGCATAAGGGCCGAAAGCCTGCCTACCCTGTTCGACAGCTTCCAGCGGGCGGATATGATCAAGAACCGTACCATTGAAGGCACGGGCCTGGGGCTGGCCATATGCAAACGCCTGGTGGAGAGCATGGGCGGCGGGATCTGGGTGGAGAGCACCTACGGCATAGGCAGCGTATTCTCTTTCTGTTATTACCAGAAGATCGCCGATATCGCTCCTCTGGGCAATTACGATTACCTGGAACTGCCTATGGCTTCGGAGCATGAACGCAAGAGCTTTATCGCACCCCTGGCCAAGATCCTGGTGGTGGATGACAATATCACGAACATCAAGGTGGCCCAGGGGATACTGAACATGTATCAGGTACGCGTGGATACTGCCATGAGCGGCAGGGAGTGCCTGGATAAGCTGGAGAAGAACAATTATCATATGGTCCTCATGGATCAGATGATGCCGGAGATGGACGGTATCGAGACTACGGCCATGATCCGAGCCCATCATGATCCGAATGTGCGGAGCCTGCCTGTTATCGCCCTTACGGCCAATGCCATCAGCGGAACCAGGGAGATGTTTTTGCAGAACGGTTTTCAGGAGTATATCTCCAAGCCCATCGCCCTTTCCAGCATGGAGTCGGTGCTGAAGAAATTCCTGCCGGCCGATATCATCCATTACGTTGACAGGGACGAAGTACTGGCGGATTACAGCGATCTTCGCCTGAACATCCCCGGTGTTAACGTGGAGCGGGGGCTTACGAATTACGGCGGAGACATGGGCCGTTACCTGCAGATCCTCAAATATATCTATGATGACGGTCCCGGACATGTGCGCCGTATCCTGGACTGCCTAAGCTCACGGAATTACCGCCAGTATATCTATGAAGTGCATGCGCTGAAGGGCCTGATGGCCGGGATCGGTGCTGCCGATCTTGCCGAACTGGCCAGGCTGCAGGAATTTGCCGCCCGGGACGGGAAACTGGAGGTGGTGGCCCGGGAGGGAACCTTCCTGGCTACACAGTACGAAAAGATGCTGGAACTGATAAGGGATGCCCTGGGGGCCGTGGGTATGCTCAGGGAAGAGGTGGCGCCTACCCGGGACGAGGAGCTTTCCTGGGAAGACTTCTCCAATATGCTCCATGCCCTGCAGGGAAGCCTGGAGCTTCTGGAACAGTCCGAAGCATCCCGGAAGATCGATAATATCTTAAGCTACTCCATGGACGAGGGGATACGCCGTCAGCTTCTGGAGGTAAAGAAGGCTGTGGCGGACTTTGAATACGACGAGGCACTGGAACTGATCAGACAGCTGTATTGATGACGGCGGAGAGCCAAAGGGGGTATTGCCATGCTGCAGGAGAACAAGGAGAGCATCAGTAAAAAAGTGGAGAAATACCGGAAGGATGTGGAGGAACTGGCCCGCTTCCTGCCCTGGCTGGAAGGCAAGCAGGGAGAGGATCTGACGAAAAAGGTGGATCCCGGAGAGGGGAAAGCCAATACCATGCAGGTCCCCGTCTACGATTCCACGCTGCTGGGCTTCATCAAAAAAGCCCAGAATACGGCCTTCATGGACAGAAACTATATGTATGCCTATCGCCGGCTGCGTATCCAGAGCGAGAAGGATGAGCTGCGCTGTATCGATGAGACCCAGATCATGGAGATCGAGAACATCGGATCCATACTCTCCAGCTATGTTCTGCGGGGGCGTACCAAGGGGCCGGTCTGGAACGAAGGTGTACGTAACGGAGTGTATTATCATGCGGTGAAACGCATGAAGGAACTCATCGATTTCTGGACTGCCTGATACTGGACAGTGCGCATGAAAGAGTATATAATAGAACAGTGTGCCCATTTAACGTGATTAACCACGGAAAGGATGAACATGAGCGGCGTTAAACGTATTTATGTAGCGAAAAAAGAAGCCTTTGCGACCAGAGACAAGGAGCTGAAACGCGAGATCGACAGCTTCCTGGGAGTGAAAGGCGTAAGCAGCGTGCGGGTCTATATCCGCTACGATGTGGAGAATGTATCGGAAGAGGTTTTTGAAAAAGCCTGCAATACGGTGTTTTCGGAGCCTCCCGTGGACGAGCTTTACCGGGAAGAGATCCCCATCCCCGAAGGGGCGGCAAGCTTTGCCGTGGAGTATCTGCCCGGACAGTATGACCAGCGGGCGGACAGCGCGGAACAGTGCATACGTTTCCTGAAGGAAGACGAGGATCCCCGTGTACGCTGTGCCACGGCTTACGTGATAAGCGGGAGCTTCAGTGAAGAAGAACTGGAGAGGATAAGGCAGTACTGCATCAATCCGGTGGATTCCAGAGAGTGCGGCTTTGAAAAGCCGGAGACGCTGATCACCGATTACGATGAACCGGAGGATGTGAAGATCCTTACGGATTTCCGCAGCCTGGAAGAGAAGGATCTGAAAGATCTTTACGACAGCCTCGGACTGGCTATGACTTTCCGGGACTTTCAGCATATACAGAAGTATTTCTCGGAAGAGGAGCATCGCGATCCTACCATGACGGAGATCCGTGTGCTGGATACCTACTGGTCGGATCACTGCCGTCACACCACCTTTGCCACGGAGCTTAAGGAAGTGGAATTCGAAGACGGCTACTACCGTACCCCTCTTGAGACCAGTTACATGAGCTATCTGGACACCCGTTCGGAGCTCTACGGTGACAGAGAGGATAAATTTGTCTGCCTGATGGATCTGGCGCTGATCGCCATGAAAAAGCTCCGGGCAGACGGCATCCTTACGGATATGGAGGAGTCGGACGAGATCAATGCCTGCTCCATCGTTGTACCGGTAGAGATCACCCCCGGGGACGGGACGGATCCTTATACGGAAGAGTGGCTGGTCAGCTTCAAGAACGAGACCCATAACCACCCTACCGAGATCGAGCCTTTCGGCGGCGCGGCCACCTGCCTGGGCGGTGCCATCCGCGATCCCCTGTCGGGCCGTTCCTATGTATATCAGGCCATGCGCGTAACCGGGGCAGCTGATCCCACGGTGCCCGTATCGGATACCCTTAAGGGGAAACTTCCGCAGAAGAAGCTGGTGCGCGGTGCGGCTGCTGGTTATTCCTCCTACGGAAACCAGATCGGTCTGGCTACCGGCTATGTGAAGGAGATCTATCATCCCAATTACGTTGCCAAGCGTATGGAGATCGGTGCCGTGATGGGAGCGGCACCCAGAAAGAACGTACAGCGTCTTACCAGTGATCCGGGAGATGTGATCATACTGCTGGGCGGAAGAACGGGGCGTGACGGCTGCGGCGGTGCCACCGGTTCTTCCAAGGTGCAGACCGAGCAGTCTATCGAAGAGTGCGGCGCCGAGGTGCAGAAGGGTAACGCACCTACGGAACGTAAGCTGCAGCGTCTGTTCCGGCGGCCCGAGGTAAGCCGTCTGATCAAAAAATGTAATGACTTCGGCGCGGGCGGTGTGTCCGTTGCCATCGGGGAACTGGCCGACGGCCTGAAGGTGGATCTGGATCTGGTGCCCAAGAAATATGCGGGACTGGACGGCACGGAACTGGCGATCTCGGAAAGCCAGGAGCGTATGGCCGTTGTGGTGGATCCCAGGGATGTGGATGAGTTCATGAAATATGCCGGGGAGGAGAACCTGGAAGCCACAAAGGTGGCGGAGGTCACGAAGGCTCCCAGACTGGTGCTGAGCTGGCGCGGCAAGGATATCGTGAACCTTTCCAGAGAATTCCTTAATACCAACGGAGCCCATCAGGAATGCAGCGTCCGGGTGGAGATACCGGATGAGGCGGAGAATCCCCTCAAGCGCTGTGCCTGCGAGGAGGCCGGAAAGTTCATTGAGGAAGGAGAACATAAGGAGGCCTGGCTCAAGATCCTTTCGGATCTGAACGTATGCTCCCAGAAGGGCCTGGTGGAGATGTTCGATTCCTCCATCGGTGCGGCTACGGTGCTCATGCCTTACGGCGGTAAGTACCAGTATACCCCCATTCAGACCATGGTGGCGAAGCTGCCCATGAACGGGAACGACAGCTGCGATACCGTTACCATGATGAGCTACGGCTTTGATCCTTATCTGTCTTCCTGGAGCCCGTACCACGGTGCGATCTACGCAGTGCTTTCCTCCATCTCCAAGGTGGTGGCAGCCGGCGGCGATCAGAAAAAGATCCATTTCACTTTCCAGGAATACTTCCGGCGTATGAGCGAGGATCCTTCCCGCTGGAGCCAGCCTTTTGCGGCTTTGCTCGGTGCTTATGATGCGCAGCTGGGCTTCGGCCTGGCCTCCATCGGCGGCAAGGATTCCATGTCCGGAACCTTCGGTCATATCGATGTTCCGCCTACACTGGTAAGCTTTGCGGTGGATGTGGCCGATATAAAGGAGGTACCGACTCCGGAATTCAAACAGGCCGGGGATGTTCTGCTGCTCTTTGGCGTACCCAGGGATGAATTTGATATTCCCGTTTATAAAGACTGCATGCAGGTATTTGATACGGTTCAGGGACTGATAAGGGAAAAGAAAGCCCGGGCGGCTTATGTGCTGGATGCTTTCGGCATCCCTGCAGCCGTGTCTCTCATGGGCTTCGGTAACGGCCTGGGAGCCGAGATCGACAACGAGCTGGATGCGGAGGAGCTTTACGCGAACCGTATCGGCGATATACTGCTGGAGCTTTCCGAGGAGGATGCCAAGGCATTTTTGGAGAGCGAAGAAGCGGAAGAGATCAGCGATAATATCCTCCGGGTCGGCCGCGTGACGGACGGAGACTTTGTATACGGAGAGATGCGCCTTGCTCAGGCAGAAGCCCTTGAAGCCTGGCGGAAGCCTCTGGATCCCGTTTTCCCCGAGCAGTCCTGCAAGGGCGGAGAGAAAGTTACGGAAACGGATAAGAGCTGCGGAAAGACTTATATCTGCAAGCATAAGACGGCGAAGCCCCGGGTGTTCATCCCGGTCTTCCCGGGCAGCAACTGTGAATATGACAGTGCCAGAGCCTTTGAACGGGCCGGCGCGGAGCCTGTGGTGCGGATCTTCCGCAACCGTACGGCAGAGGATATCCGGGAGGCGGCGGAGGAATTTGCTTCCGAGATCGCTCACTCCCAGATCATCATGTTCCCCGGAGGCTTTTCCGCGGGAGACGAACCTGACGGTTCCGCCAAGTTTTTCGCTACCGCATTCCGAAATGCACGGATGAAGGAAGAAGTGGAGAAGCTGCTGGATGAACGGGACGGTCTGGTACTGGGGATCTGTAACGGTTTCCAGGCCCTGATCAAGCTGGGACTGGTTCCGGAGGGCCGTATCGTCGGACAGAAGGCCGACAGCCCTACCCTGACCTATAATACCATCAACCGCCATATCTCCAAGATGGCTTATCTGCGGGTCTGCTCGGATCTGAGCCCCTGGCTTGGCCGTGCGAAACTCGGCGGCGTATACTGTGCTCCCGCATCCCACGGAGAAGGACGTTTTGTGGCGGATGAGGCGGTTTACAAGAAGCTTTTCGAAAACGGACAGATCGCTACCCGCTATTGCGACACCGAAGGAAATGTGAGCATGGACGAGGTCTGGAACATCAACGGATCCGTATATGCGGTGGAAGGCATCACCTCTCCCGACGGAAGGGTGCTGGGAAAGATGTGTCATTCCGAGCGGCGGGATGACGGCGTAGCCATCAATATCTTCGGCGAGCAGGATATGCAGATCTTTGAGTCCGGGGTTGACTACTTTAAGTAAAAGATTCGGGTTGATATGCTTGTACGGGAAGAACTGGAAAAACTGGAACGCGAAAGCTTAAGCCCCCGGGCGACGCTCAGCGTTAACACGAGAGGCAGGAAGCGGGAAGAGGAGATGTGCGACATCCGTCCCGTTTTTGCCAGGGACAGGGACCGCATTGTTCATTCCAAGGCCTTCCGCAGGCTTAAGGATAAGACTCAGGTCTTTCTGAACCCCGAGGGGGATCATTACCGGACCCGTCTGACCCATACCCTGGAGGTATCGCAGATCGCCCGTACCATCGCCAAAGCCCTCAAGATGAACGAGGAGCTGGTGGAGGCCATCGCGCTGGGCCACGATCTGGGCCATACCCCTTTCGGCCATGCGGGAGAGCGTGCACTGGATGAGGTCTGTCCCCTGGGCTTTGAGCACAACGAGCAGAGTGTACGCGTTGTAGATGTTCTGGAACGCGACGGGGAAGGCTTAAACCTTACGGAAGAGGTGCGGGACGGCATCCTGAACCATCAGATGAAATCCATGCCCTATACACTGGAGGGGCGCATCGTGCGGCTTTCCGACAAACTGGCCTATATCCATCATGATATGGATGATGCCATCCGGGCCCGGGTCCTTACGGACAAGGACGTGCCGGAGGAGATCGGACGTATACTGGGTTATACCACGAAGGAGCGGCTGGATACGCTGATCCATAATATCGTGGCCACCAGCAGGGATGCAGACGATATCCTCATGGAGCCGGAGGTGGAGCATGCCATGATCAGCATGCGGAACTTCATGTTTGAACGGGTTTATCAGAATCCCGTGGTGAAGGCAGAGGAATCCAAGGCGGAGGCTCTGATCCGTACCCTGTACAGCTACTATTCGGAAGATGCGGACCGTCTGCCCGAGGAGTATAAAAAGCTTATGGATAAAGGCGACAGCGTGGAACGGGTGGCCTGTGATTTTATCGCATCCATGACGGATCATTTTGCCATAGCCACTTACGAGGAGTTGTACATTCCCAAGTCCTGGCACGGCTGAAGGAGGGAGTTTTGCCATACTATCCGGATGAACTGCTTGAAGAGGTCCGGCAGCGTACGGACATCGTGGATCTCATTTCCGGCTATGTCAGGCTGGAAAGAAGAGGGGCGAATTATTTCGGCCTCTGCCCTTTTCATAACGAGAAATCGCCTTCTTTTTCGGTATCACCGGCGAAGCAGATGTTTTTCTGCTTCGGCTGCCATGCGGGAGGTAATGTGTTTACCTTCCTGCAGAAGCATGACAGCTTAAGCTTTCCCGAGGCGGTGGAGCAGCTGGCGCAGAAGGCCGGCGTGGAACTGCCGAAGATCTCCGAGACAGAGGAAGGCCGTATGGCCCGCAGCCGCAGGGAGCGGCTGTACGCTATAAATACCGAGGCGGCAAAGTATTACTACCGCGCATTGCGATCCCCCCAGGGAGAACTGGGGATGAAGTATTTCAGGGGACGTCAGCTATCCGACGAGACCCTGCGCCGTTTTGGCCTGGGCTACTCCCTGCAATACAGCGACGATCTGGCCAGGAGCCTGAAAAAACTCGGCTACAGTGACGAGGAACTGCGGGATGCGGGACTTTGCGTGTATAACGAAAAGTACGGCCTGCGGGACAAGTTCATCAACCGTGTCATGTTTCCCATACAGAATGCCACCGGAAAGGTGATCGGCTTCGGCGGCCGTGTTATGGGCGAGGGTGAGCCGAAATATCTGAACTCTCCGGAGACGGAGATATTTGAAAAACGCAAGAACCTCTACGGCCTGCATCTTGCCCGGAGCTCCAGGGCATCGAACTTTATCCTGTGCGAAGGCTACATGGATGTGATCAGCCTTCATCAGGCGGGTTTTGATCAGGCTATGGCTTCCCTGGGGACGTCATTTACCATGGAGCAGGCTATGATGCTGAAGCGCTTCGGCAGACCGGTGCTCCTGGCTTACGATACGGACGGTCCCGGTGTGAGCGCGGCCCTTCGTGCCCTGAAGATCCTGCGCAGCTGCGGGATGCGGGGGAAGGTCATCCATATGGAACCCCATAAGGATCCGGATGAATTCATCAAAGCCCTGGGGGCGGAGGAGTATCAGAAGCGCATAGACGAGGCGGAAAACGGTTTTCTTTTCGAGATCCGTATCCTCAGACGTGACTATCATACCGAGGATCCGGGAGATAAGACCGCTTTCGGACAGGAAGTGGCAAAACGTTTATGTGCTTTTCCCGACGAAATGGAGCGGGAAAACTATCTGGAAGCAGTATCGGAACAGTACGGCATCCCACGGGAAGCTTTGAAAAAGCAAGTGATCGCCGAGGCATCCAAAGAGGGGCTTAAGGAGGAACGCAGCGTGAAGCCGCTAGCTGCGGCGCAGTCCTCCAGACCCGGTCATGAGGAACATGAGCGATATGCCCAGCGACTTTTGCTTACCTGGCTTTCCGAGGAGGCAGAAAGATATGCCTGTGTCCGGGATTATGTGGATGCGGAGGATTTTACGGATCCCGTATACCGGCGCGTGGCGGAGCGGATGTTTGCGGAGCCGGACAAAGGGCCGCCAGAGCCGGCGGCGCTCATCGACATGTTTTCGGACGCAGATGAGCAACAGGAAGCCAGCGCGCTCTTCCATACCCGCCTGGATGCCGAACTGGAAGGGGAGGATAGGGAAAAGGCGTTCAGGGATATCGTCCTGAGCATCAAACAGGCCCGCTTTGACCGGGTAAAGACAGACGGTCATGCGGGACTTTCGGAGGTTCTCCGGCAGCAGAAACTGCTGGAGGAGCTGAGAGGAAAAAGCAGCCTGAAAAAGGAGTGAAAAGATGGCAGTTAAAGATTCTAAGAAAACGGATAAGAACGTGAAAAAGCCGGCAGCCAGGCAGGCCGCTGCGGCGAAGAAGCCTGCGGCAAAGGCGGCAGCAGCGAAGAAGCCTGCGGCTGCAGCACCGAAAAAGAGTACAGCAAAGGCGGCACCGGCAAAAAAGGCGGAAACCGTAAAGAAGCCGGTACCCAAGGCAAAGGTGGTCCCTTTAAAGAAGGCGGAGCCGGCAAAAAAAGCAGCGGTAAAGGCTGCTCCTGCCAAAGCTCCCGCCAAGGCGGCAAAGGCGGCGAATGTTAAGAAAGCGCCGGCAAAGGCGACGGTAGTGACGAAGAAGGCTGCCGTAAAGACGGTGCCCAACGAAAAGAAAAACGCTGCAAAGCAGAAAGCGGCTGTTAAGGAGCCGGTAAAGAAGCCGGAAAAGAAAGCGGAAAAGAAGCCCGTGGCGAAAGCCAAGGTGGTACCCCTGAAGAAAACGGACAGTGCCAAAGCGGCTGCGGTGAAGACGGCCCCTGAAAAAAAGAAGGAAGAGCCGGCAAAGAAGCCTGCTGCGAAACAGGCAGCGGCAAAACAGGCTGCAGTAAAGCAGAATGGCTCGAAGAAGACAGAGAATATGAAGAAGACAGAAAACGTGAAGAAGACAGAGACTGCGAAGAAAGCAGAGAACACTAAGAAGACAGAGAGCGCTAAGAAAGCAGAGAGCGCTAAGAAAGCAGAGAGCGCAAAGAAGACAGACAGCGCTAAGAAGGCGGAAAGCGCAAAGAAGGCAGAGAGCGTTAAGAAGACTGAGAGCGTAAAAAAGACGGAGACCGCGAAGAAGGCAGAGACCAGGAAGGGGGCTGAAAAGCCCGCCGAGAAAAAGAAGACTGCCAAGGAGAATCCGAAGGCTGAAAGCAGGAAACAGGATCCGGCACTGGCCGAAGAGGCCGGAATGCCCATGGACAGCCTGCTGGATGACGGGGATACACCCCTGAGCCCGGAGGCCGTGCAGGCGCTCTTTGACGAGAAACTGAAGAATCTGCTGAACGGTGCCAAGAAGAGCGGTTTTGTGGAATACCAGGAGGTTATCGATGCCTTTTCCGAACTGAACCTGGATGAGGATCAGTTTGACCGGATCTGGGAAGCTCTGGACAAGAACCGTATCGTTCTTCGCATCGAGCAGATGGATGACGACGATATCCCCGAGGAAGAGCTGGCACTGGAGGAGAGTGCCGAGCTGGAGCTGGATATGGAGAGTCTGGAGGCAGGCCTTACCGACGGCGCCAATATCGAGGATCCCGTACGTATGTATCTAAAAGAGATCGGCCGTGTGCCCCTGCTTTCCGCAGAGGAGGAGATCGAGCTGGCCAAGCGCATGGAAGCCGGGATGGAAGCCGATGAGAAGAACCCGGATCTGAAGCAGAAGCTGGAGCGCATCAAGGTACAGGAAAAAGAGGCGAAGAAGAATAAGAATGCTTCGAAAAAGCCTCAGGATTATACAAAGAAACGCAAGGAACTGGAAAAGAAGATCGCCGAGAACGAGGAAAAGATCCGTATCGGAAAAGAAGCCGGAAAGGATCTGTCCAATGCGAACCTCCGTCTGGTGGTGAGCATCGCCAAGCGTTACGTGGGCCGCGGCATGCTCTTCCTGGATCTGATCCAGGAGGGAAACCTGGGTCTGATCAAGGCGGTGGAGAAGTTCGATTACCGGAAGGGTTACAAGTTCTCAACCTATGCAACCTGGTGGATCCGTCAGGCCATCACCCGTGCCATCGCGGACCAGGCCCGTACCATCCGTATCCCGGTGCATATGGTAGAGACCATCAACAAGATCATACGCATCAACCGTCAGCTCCTGCAGGAACTGGGCAGGGAGCCGGCTCCCTCCGAGATCGCCGAGCGCATGGATATGCCGGAGGAGCGTGTGCGTGAGATCCTTAAGATCAGTCAGGAGCCCGTGTCTCTGGAAACCCCCATCGGTGAGGAGGAAGACAGCCATCTGGGTGACTTTATCCAGGACGATAATGTTCCGGTACCCGCGGATGCGGCAGCCTTTACCCTGCTGCGGGAACAGCTGGACGAGATCCTGGATACCCTGACGGATCGTGAGCGTAAAGTACTGACCCTGCGTTTCGGTCTGATCGACGGACGGGCCAGGACCCTGGAGGAAGTGGGCAAGGAGTTTTCCGTGACCCGTGAACGTATCCGCCAGATCGAAGCCAAGGCCCTGCGCAAGCTCCGGCATCCCAGCCGCAGCAAGCGGATCAAGGATTATCTGGATTGATATGAGTCTTCTGTCACAGCGCTGTGCGGCGGTGGCAAAGCTCTGCGGTAGCGGGGAGTGTCTGGCGGACATAGGCTGTGACCACGCCTATGTGAGCATCGCGCTGGTGAGCGGCGGTGCTTTCCGCCGGGCCATTGCTGCGGATCTGCGGCCAGGGCCTCTTGCGGCGGCCGTGGAGCACGTGGAGGAGAGGGGGCTTTCCGATCGTATAGAATGCCGTCTGTCGGATGGATTGTCGGCCATAGCGGCCGGGGAGGCAGATACCCTGATCTGTGCCGGCATGGGGGGAGCGCTGATCGAGCGCATACTCTCGACGGAAGAGGAGAAAGCCCGCAGCTTTGAAAAACTGATACTGCAGCCCCAGTCGGAGATCCGTTCGCTTCGCAGCTGGCTGTACGGATCCGGCTTTGTTATCGAAGCCGAGGATATGATCTTTGAGGACGGGAAGTATTATCCCATGTTCCGGGCACGCCCTGCGGAAGAGGCTTGCACGGAACAGGAGCTCTTCCTGCGTTACGGCAGGCAGGCTCTGGAAGGCAGGCACCCTGTTCTTAAAAACTTCCTTTCCCACAGGCTCGGGATCGTTGAGGGTCTCATTGCTGAGCTTCGGGAAGCCGGAGAAGGCGAACGGGCCGCAGTCCGGCTGAAAGAGATATCGGAGGAACGCGCCTGCCTGCTGGAGGCACTTGCGTTTTACGGAAGGGAGTAAAGATGCTGTTAAAGGATGTGATCGCGGAACTGGAGCAGCTGTCTCCCCCCGCCTTTGCGGAGGAATGGGATAACAGCGGCCTGATGTGCGGCAACAGCCAGGCGGAAGTATCTTCCGTTCTGCTTTCCGTGGATGCCACGGATGAAGTGGTGGAGGAGGCGGTGCTTTCCGGAGCGGAACTCCTGCTCACCCATCATCCCCTGATCTTTCCGCAGATACGGCACATCACGGATCAGGATATCGTGGGACGGAGGCTGCTTAAGCTGATCTCCGGCGGAGTGGCCTGCTACGCGATGCATACCAATTTTGATGTGATCGGAATGGCGGACGAGGCGGCGGACCGGCTGGGACTTCTGGAACGGGAAGTACTGCAGGTCACCTGTGAGGATGCCATAGCCAAAGAGGGCATAGGCCGTGTAGGCCGGCTCAAGGCTCCCATGCGGCTTAAGGATTGCGCCGGACTGGTCAAAGAATCGTTCATTCTTGAGAATGTGCGGGTCTTCGGGGATCCGGAGAAGAAGATCACCCGGGCGGCCATTTCGCCGGGCTCGGGAAAGGATATGATAAGCGATGCGATAAAAGCCGGGGCGGAAGTCCTGATCACCGGGGATATCGGTCATCATGACGGCATCGATGCCGTGGCGACCGGGCTTAGCATCATCGATGCGGGGCATTACGGCCTCGAAAAGATCTTTGTGGAGTACATGAAGGATTTCTTCCGGCGGAAGCTGCCACAGCTCAATGTGAGCGCAGCCTCCCAGAAGGAGCCTTTTGTCACAATGTAAATACTCATTAAGGAGGGGGTTCATGGCTAACGTTAAGATCCGTGTGAATGGGACAGAGAAGGAATATCCGGAGGGGACCAGCTACCTTACGGTGGCGGAGGATTTCAAGGATGCTTATGATGCACCCATCGCGCTGGTGATGGAGAATTCCCGCTTCCGGGAGCTGCCCAGGAAAGTCCGGGACGGTGCTGAGCTGAGCTTTATCACCTTAAAGGATTCCAGCGGGCACAAGGCATATGTGCGTACCGCCATACTCATCATGGTGAAGGCCATCGATGATGTGTGCGGGCATGATGTGAAAAAGCAGGTGAAGGTGGAATTCGCCGTGGGCTGCGGTTATTACGTCAGTCCCGTGGAAGGGATGTTCATCGACGAGGCTTTTGCCCGTAAGGTGGAAGAGCGTATGCATGAGATCGTGGATGCGGCATATCCCATCACCAAGCGCAGCATACCCACGGACGAGGCGAGAAAGCTTTTTGCAAAAGCGGGGATGGACGACAAAGAGCGGCTTTTCCGTTTCCGCCGCAGTTCCAGTGTTAATGTATATACCCTGGACGGATACCAGGATTACTATTACGGCTATATGCTGCCGAACTCATCCTGTGTACAGCATTTCCGCCTGCAGACCTATGCGGACGGCATGATGCTGATCCTTCCGGAGGCAAGTGCGCCGGAAGTGCTTCCGGAGTGGAGCCCCAGAGAGAAGCTTTTCGGAGCCCTGCGTACCGCGGAGGAATGGGGCTACAAGCTGGGGATCGCCACCGTGGGAGATTTGAACGAAAAGATCTGTGCCGGGGAGCTCAGTGACCTGGTGCTCTTACAGGAGGCCCTGCAGGAACGCAGGATCGGTGAGATCGCCAATGCCATTGTGAAGAGGGGCGGAGTGAAGTTTGTCATGATCGCCGGGCCTTCTTCCTCCGGAAAGACCACCTTTTCCCACCGCCTTTCCGTACAGCTGGCTTCCTACGGACTGAAGCCCCATCCCATCGGTGTGGACGATTATTTCAAGAACCGTGTCGATACGCCGAAGGATGAAGACGGGAATTATAATTTCGAATGTCTGGAAGCCATCGATGTAGAGCTTTTCAACAGCGATATGCTCAAGCTGCTGGAGGGTCAGACGGTGGAGCTGCCCAGCTTTAACTTTAAGACCGGTACCCGGGAGTATAAGGGGAACTTCAAGACACTGGGGAAGGACGACATTCTTGTGATCGAGGGTATTCATGGCCTGAACGACAAGATGAGCCATGCACTGCCCGTGGAGAGCAAGTTCAAGATCTATATCTCGGCCCTTACCAGCTTAAACATCGACGAGCACAACCGTATCCCCACCACCGACGGACGGCTGCTGCGGCGTATGGTAAGGGATGCGCGGACCAGAGGAGCCAGTGCCCAGCGCACCATCTCCATGTGGCCTTCGGTACGGCGGGGCGAGGAGGAGAACATCTTCCCCTTCCAGGAGAGTGCCGACGAGACCTTTAATTCCGCGCTGATCTATGAGCTGGCAGTATTGAAGCAGTTTGCAGAGCCGCTGCTCTTTTCGGTACAGCCCGACGAACCGGAGTACCAGGAAGCGAAGCGCATGCTGAAGTTCCTGGAATACTTCCTGGGCGTGAGCAGCGAAAACCTTCCCAACAATTCCATCATCAGGGAGTTTGTTGGAGGATCATGTTTTAACGTGTAGCGATACAAGCCTCGAAAAGTCTCGGCGGCATGTGCTTGCACAGATGCCGCTGAGACCTTGAGAGGCGAACGGTCATGAGCAAGAAGCGCGACAGCGCGGATTGCGAATGAGCGTAGGATCGCGGGAGCTGCGAAGCAGCGGTGCGATCCGTGTATCGCAGAGAAGGAGAGGCGAATGAGCGTAGGATCGCGGGAGCTGCGAAGCAGCGGAGCGATCCGTGT
>JAFZOW010000065.1 GCA_017552715.1 Lachnospiraceae bacterium | reverse complement strand
GACCAGCGCACTGGATCCCCAGACCACTTCTTCGATATTGGAGCTGATCCGGGAGATCAACGAAAAGCTGGGGATCACGGTGGTCATCATCACACATCAGATGTCGGTGGTAACGGATATCTGCAGAAATGTAGCCATCATAGATAACGGAAGGCTGGCGGAGGAGGGAGCTGTAGAAGATATCTTCCGCGATCCACGCTCCGATGCGGCAAAGGAGCTTATCTCCGGAACGAGGATCAGTTATACTCCCCTCAGAAAGCTGGAAGGGGGACGGAAGATCCGTATCGTTTTCCGTGAGAATTCCGCTTACGAGCCGGTCATAGCCAATCTGATCCTGAAGGTACAGACGCCGCTCAATATCTTAAAAGCGGACACAAAGAATGTAGGAGGAAAGGCCGTAGGAGAGATGATCCTGGGGCTGCCGGAAGATGAAAGGATACAGGAAGAGATCATTACGGAGTTGAAGAAGGCGGGCTTATCCGTGACGGAGGCAGAAGAAAATGGATGAAAAAGTGATAAGCATGATCACAGAAGGTATAGGGGAGACCCTTTACATGACCCTGGGCTCGGTGATCATAGGCTATGTGATCGGGCTACCGCTGGGGATACTGCTTTACGTATCCGGGCCGAAGGGGCTGAAGCCCTGCAGCCTGTTATACAGGATACTGGATTTTATCTGCAATATCATCCGCAGCATACCCTTTCTGATCCTGCTGATCCTGCTTATACCCTTTACCCGTTTTGTGGTGGGTCAGAGCTACGGTTCGACGGCGACCATAGTCCCTCTGGTCATCTGCGCGGCTCCCTATATCGCAAGGGTAGTGGAATCCTCCCTTACGGATGTGGATGCGGGAGTCATCGAAGCTGCCAGAGCCATGGGAGCAGATAATTTCCAGATCATCACGAAGGTGCTGCTGGTGGAAGCAAAGACCTCGCTGATGACGGGCTTTACCATCACCACGGGATTGCTTCTGGGATATTCCGCCATGTCGGGAACCGTCGGCGGAGGCGGGCTGGGTGACATTGCCGTTCGTTACGGCTATTACAGATGGCAGGCGGATATCATGTTCATCACCGTAGCCCTGCTGGTCGTGATCTTCCAGATCATCCAGACCATAGGGACGAAGCTGTCGGCTAAGCTGGATCACAGAAAGCGGTAAGAAATATGGATGCCGAAGTTTTACGTTCATATCTGCCCGGATATGCGGAAGCCTTTTTCCTGACCATACGGATCGGCTGGATCGGGATAGCATTATCCTTCGGGATCGGGATCCTTACGGCTTTTGTAAGCTATTACAAGGTACCGGTCCTTAAACGGATCGCAGGGGTTTACGTGGAACTTTTCCGGAATACGCCTTTGCTGGTGCAGCTCTTTTTTATCTATTTCGGGCTGCCTAAGATCGGTTTTTCACTGTCCGCGGAGGCCTGCGGTATCATCGGGCTCGGCCTTCTGGGAGGAAGCTATATGTCCGAGTCCTTCCGGAGCGGTCTGGATGCCATATCCAAAGTTCAGACGGAAAGTGCTCTGGCGCTGGGAATGACGAACTTTCAGGTCTTTTGGCTGATCGTTTTTCCCGAAGCTTTGTCCTTGAGCGTTCCGGCCATCGTGGCCAATGTTATCTTTCTGCTGAAAGAGACCAGTGTATTCTCGGCCATCAGCCTGATGGATCTGATGTTTACCGCGAAGGACCTGATAGGACTTTACTATAACACAACGGAAGCGCTGTTTTTACTGGTACTGTTTTATATCCTCATGCTCCTTCCCGTATCCCTGATCGGAAGCATAGCGGAAAAGAGGGCAAGATATAAAATGCTCGGAGTATAGACATGGGATTTGAGGTTCTGCTAAAGGGAAACAATATCATACGGCTGCTGGAGGGTCTGGCTGTTGCCCTGAAGATCAGTATGATATCCGTTCTCATCAGTATCGTTCTGGGTACGGCCTGCGGTGTGCTGATGAACATGAAGATCCCGGTATTGAAGCAGCTTTTGCGGATATATCTGGAGATCGTGCGTATCATGCCCCAGATGGTACTTCTGTTCCTGGTCTACTTCGGTGCCACCAAGGCCATGGGCATCAATCTTTCTGCCGAGACCGCTTCCATCATCGTTTTTACTTTCTGGGGAACGGCGGAGATGTCGGATCTGGTGCGGGGCTCCTTAAAGGCGATCCCGCTGATACAGTATGAGAGCAGCTTATCTTTGGGCCTGAGCCGCTTTCAGATGTATCTTTATATCATCATCCCGCAGATCATACGGCGCATGATACCCCTGTCCATCAATCTCATCACCCGTATGATCAAGACCACCAGCCTGGTGATGATGATAGGGATCGTGGAGGTATTAAAGGTGGGGCAGCAGATCATAGAAGCGAATCGAAAGACGGCTCCGAACGCGGCCTTTGGCGTGTTCCTGACGATCTTCATTCTCTACTTTATCGCCTGCTGGCCCATCAGCTGCCTGTCAAAATATCTGGAGAAGAAGTGGGAAAACTGAGATGGAAGAGATACTGCGTGTTAACGGATTAAGTAAAAAATATGAAGATCTGACCGTATTGGATCAGCTGAGCATGAGTGTACGGAGCGGTGAAGTGGTAGTGATCGTGGGCCCTTCCGGCTGCGGAAAAAGCACCCTGCTCCGCACCCTGAATGCGTTGGAGAGCATAGACGGGGGAGAAGTGGTCCTTGAAGGGGAAGTGATCAATCCCGGAAATAAAAACCTAAGCCGGGTAAGGGAAAAAGTGGGTATGGTCTTCCAGAGTTATGAACTCTTCCCCCATAAGACCGTGTTTCAGAACCTGACACTGGCTCCGCTAAAAGTAATGAAGGCGGATAAAAAGGAAACCGAGAAGGAAGCCCTGGCTCTTCTGGAAAGGGTGGGACTGAGCTCCAAAAAGAACAGTTATCCCAGACAGCTTTCCGGCGGACAGAAGCAGAGGGTTGCGATCATCCGGGCATTGATGATGCATCCCGAGCTCCTTCTTCTGGACGAGATCACGGCAGCCCTGGACCCGGAGATGGTAAAAGAGGTTCTGGATGTGGTGCTTTCACTGGCAAAGGAGGGAAGGACCATGATCATCGTGACCCATGAGCTGCAGTTCGCCAAAGCGGTGGCGGACCGCATGATCTTTATAGACGGGGGAAGGATCATAGAAGAAGGTCCGCCGAAGGAGTTCTTTGAACATCCCAGGACGGACCGTCTTAAGAAATTTCTGCACTCTTTCTCTTATGAAGAATAAACCTGATCGATGGCTCTGGCAAGCTGATCGGCACAGGAGGTGCCTTTCATGCCGCACTGGTTCCCTCTGAGGGTATCGGCGGCTTTTTTCGCGTCGGCGCCTTCCAGTAAAAGACCGATAGCCTTCAGATTTCCGTTGCAGCCTCCTGTGAATCGCAGACCATGGATGCGTCCTTCTTCATCCAGTTCGAAATTGATCTCTTGTGAGCATACTCCGCTGGGTTTAAAACATACCTGTGCCATTTTGCTTCCTCCTTAGAATTTATTTTTCAATCGTTATGATATCCGAAAGGATATAGTGAAACATGGGATAGGAAGTATTTGCGTTCTCTATATATGCGCTACGCAGATCGATGGTATCGGAGGGATCCTCCGGATCGGTCCCGCTGTAATCCCCGCTGAAGACAAAATCCACTTCACCGCGTTTAAACCGTTCTATGACGCTGTTCATGGCTTCCTCCGTACCGCTTGCCACCAGCTGCTGGTTCAGATCGACCATTTCCATCCAGCCTTTATCAAAGCCGGCGGATATATCCTTTCCGTGGATATGTCCGGAAACGACTGATTCGATCTCCTTGTTTGCCATGAGTGCGTCCACGGCTCCCAATATGTAAGGCTCCCAGCAGATCCTGGAGGTGATCAGGGAAGTACCGGGAGCTACTTCGGACATGCTCTGACCCCAGCCGATAAAATAGACATCCTTTTGGGTGGAAGCTTCTTCACAGGCGATAGCCGGGCCGATGGTGTCGGTATGCTGAGATATGATCACACAGCCGTCACTGATCAGCTGCTGTGCGGCACTCTTTTCCAGGGCATAACTGCTCCAGGTTTGCGTATATCTTACACGCATCACGGCTGTCGGAACCACGGAACGCACGCCCAGCAAAAAGGCTGTATAACCGGAAATGACTTCCGAGGTAGGGAAAGCAGCCACAAATCCCACAACGGCTTCATCCTCTGAAATGATCCCCTGCGAGATCATCTCCTCGATCTTCTTGCCTGCCACGATCCCGCTGACATAACGGCCCTGATAGGCTTCTCCCTTAAAGCTATGGTAGTTTGCGGGAACGGTCTGATCGCTCATGTCCATATAGGAAGCCTGACAGAACTGGATCCCGGGATATTCCGGGGCGAGTTCCATGACCAGTTCGCTGTAGCCGTTGAAAAAGATGATGTCGCAGCCTTCTTCCGCCAGTTCCCGCAGGGGTTCTTCCATCTCTTCATCCAGCACATTGCTGCAGCTTAGGATCTCTACCCGTTCGCCGTATTTCTTCTGTACGGCGTCTTTGGCCAGTGAAAAGTTGTAAGTATAGGGGGTGCTTTCGTCATTGTCGTAGATGAAGCCGATCTTTAAGCTTTCTCTGCCGCCGGAAAGGTTTAAAAGACGGAAACAGGTAATGAGAGCGCCCAGTATGACGAGACAGGTCAGCGTAGTTGTGATATATACCCGTTTCATTCTTCGCCTCCTTTCTTTTCATCCTTGCCATCTTCGCTTTTCATTTCAGCTGCCTGGATCTTTTTATCTTCCTCAACACGGCGCGCCAGCTCTTTCTGAGCTTCCTGATCCGCATGTCGGATCTCAGCACGCTTTTGTGCGTAGATCTCTTCCAGATTTATCACTTTCTTATCGATCAGACGGAAAAATGCATCCAGTGCCTCGGGATCAAACTGTGTGCCCCGGCCGCGTTTCATTTCGTTCATGACATAATCGGTGTCCATGTGATTGCGATAGACCCGGTTGGATGTCATGGCATCGAAAGTGTCGGCAACACTGATGATGCGGGCAAAGAGAGGGATTTCTGCTTCCTTTAAGCCGTCGGGGTAACCTTTTCCGTCGTAGCGTTCATGATGAAAACGGGCCCCTTCCTCAACATGCTCTACCAGGGTGAAATCCTTCAATATATCCGCACCGCGGGTCACATGGGATTTCATCTCGGCATACTCTTCGTCTGTCAGGCGTCCCACCTTGTTCAGGACTCTGTCCGGGACGCCGATCTTTCCGATATCATGCAGTTTGGCGGCCTTTTCCAGATTGGAAAGGGCTTTCCGGCGTTCCCACCATTTAAAGCATTTCATTTCCTGGGCGATCAGTACCGAATACTGGGCAACCCGCTGGGAGTGCTCATGGGTTCGGACATCCTTGGCATCGACGGCGTTTGCGATAGCCATAACGGTTTCGTTTGCCATGTTCAGTTTGATCTGCTGCTGGTTCAGCTGTCTCTGTACCACAAGCCAGGTGAACCAGATGAGCATCAGGGAAAGGAGCAGCAGCATATAGAACAGGAAGCCGGAGCTTTCATAGAACTCGCCTTCCTTGATCAGCTCAAACTTGCGCTCCTCAAGAATACGCTCCCCGGCGCTGTCCAGTATTGCCAGACGGAAAGTGTATTTACCTGCGGGGATATTGCCGTAGATGATGTTGTTTAAGTTGTTCTGGGTGACCTTCGTCCACTGATCGTCAAAACCTTCGAGAATGTAGCCTACATTGGGTTCCTGAATGGTATAGTTCAGGATCTCGGGAGACAGTTCGATACGCTTCACCCCCTGCCCGATGGTGATGGATCCGCTGCGGGCGAGGGGTTGCACTATATTATCCAGCTTTACGGAAGCCAGCTGCATCCGGTAGGAACGGACATCCGTATTGTATTTTTCCACGTCTATGATATAAACACCGGTATCGCAGGAAAGAAACAGTTCCCCGTTTCCGTTATAGTAGTTCCAGGAATTGGCTGTAAGGGAAGTACCAAGCCCCCGTCTGGCGTCCAGAAGCTCCCAGGCCATATCACCGCCTTCTACCAGTTCGTCCCGTTCCACTACATAGATCCCGGCGCTGGACATGACGAAAAGCGTATCCTCATCTTTTACCCAGATATCGTAATTGTTGAAGTAGGGAAATTTATCCAGTACACGGATGGAGCCCTCCGGATCAAGGTAACAGAGGCTGTTGCTGGTAACGATGAACACGCCCTCGGATTTGGGATCCTTGACCGTGCGCAGTATTACACCGCTGGAGAGTCCGTCCTCGCGGGTGAGCATGTCCGCTACTTCGCCGTCCCTGAGCACGGCAATGCCGTCCCCGTCGGTTCCCGCGAGGATGGTACCGTCACTGCGTTCGGTAAGGGTAAGGATCATGGAATTGATCAGACCGTCTTCATTACGGATGGTCCGGCTGATCTTATGATCCTGAATGTAGCTCACACCCGTATCACCGGCGGCAAGGATGGTGCCGTCGGAAAGACCTGTTACGATGCGGGCGCGGTTTCCGAAGCTGCCGTTATCCGCGTTGTACTCCCAGCTTTCACCTTCCGGCGAAAACTCCACCAGACCGCTGCCGTAAGTGCAGACCCACAGATGGTCCTTTGCATCCACATACATGCAGCGGATGCGCTTGCCGTCAAGCGAATCGGTCAGTTTGTTGGTGATCTGTTTATGGCAGGAGGCATCAACTATATCCAATCCCTTATCGGTACCGATGTAATAGCTGTCCTGCCAGGAAACAATGGCGTTGACTACCCGTCGGTCCATGCCGATGGCGCCGTAAACATCTTTAAAAGGAGATTTTGCCAGCCGCAGGAGCCCGAGACGCGAGGACGTAAACCAGAGGTTACCCTGATAATCGTACAGCATATTATCAATGGAGTTATTGAAATCATTGGTGTTTATACGGTGATAGCCCTTTGCATCGATATAGGATACACCGCTGTCCGTGGAGATGAATAAGGTCCCGTCACTTAAATAGTTCAGATTGTTGATGCTGCTTACATCCTCGCAGGTCTGGATCTTAAGTTCCGTAAAGCTGTCATCGGAAATATCGTAGCTGTATATGTGATTGGTGGAGCTGCCCACCATCAGGGTCCCGTCGGGAGCGAAAGCGCAGCAGTTGAATAATTCTTCACCGTCCGGCAGCTGAAGCGTACACAGAATGTTTCCCTGTTTCATAAGGAAAAGCCGCCCGTCGGAGGCTATGGCTGCCACATGACCATTTTCGTCGGCAGTGATGCTGTCGGCATAATTCACTTCGTCAAGAGTATTTGTGGCCTTCAGTCCGTTATTCATTACCAGGATCTGCAGGCTGCCGGTGGTGCCGATGTAGTAGTAACCGTCTGATGCACGCGTTATACAACGGACGGAATTGGAGGGAAGCCCGCTGGTATCATCCAGAACATTTACGACCTTTTCCCGGATCACGATGGAGAGGCCGTTGTCGTTGGTCCCGATCCATAAGCGGCCTTCTTCGTCCACATACAGACAGTTCACGTTCTTGACGGATTCGTAATCGTCCACCCAGCGGAACTCCCGTCCGTTATAGCGGTACAGGCCGGCGTAGGTACCGATCCAGAGCACACCGTCGTTGGTCTGTGCGATGTCATTGGCTTCGCCGCAGGGCAGACCGTTGTTGCTGCTGTAGACGCTCTGAACATAATCGTTATAATCTGTGCTTTCCGCTGAGGGAGCCGCATCGGCCCTGAGGGGGGTGAAAAGGGAAAGGCCCCATGACAGGCCCAGGAGCACAGCGCCTGCCGCGGTACCGGTACGCTGCAGGGCCTTGGCGTTGCTGCGGCTGCCGCGGCGGATCTGGATGACCAGATAAACGGCGGTGATGGTAAGGACCTTGTCGGCAAATTCCAGCGCCAGCTGGCCCAGAATTATGCACAGGAAAGGAGTCCAGCCTTTGCCCTCAAGATAAGCGATCACTCCGTTACCCCATTTATTTCCCGTACGACCGGAATCAAAAAGGAGGTTTACGGGCACGGACACGATCAGGCCCGTAAATACAGCCAGGGAAGCGGTCTTCATAAAGCCGTAAAACTGATCGAACGATTTCCGGCGGGCGGCGATACCTATGATGATGCCCAGGGCGATACTGGTCAGGGAATAAGCGGCTGAGAGATGATTGACAACACTGTAGGCCAGATTGGCAGTAAAGCCCACCATGGCACCGCAGAAAGGGCCGGCGATATAGGCACAAAGGGCGGTGCCGAAGGAGTCAAGCCACAGGGGAAGTTCCAGCCAGACGGACAGGAACTTGCCGCCGATATTCAGACATACACACATAGCAGTAAAAAGAACGATCTGCCAGATTTTCCATTTTTTCATCTGTTTGATCCTCCCTCATCATGCAGTGTAATTATATCAAAGTGAGGACAACTTGTATAGTAAAGCGCAAAAGTCTTTCCTTATTTAATGTTCGGCTGTCGGACCCGGCCGTTTTTACGATACTTCCGCCGCGTATTCCGTATAGCGCTCGGTCAGCTCACGCTCGCTGATCACCGTCACCCGGCCGTTTTCATATTCCTTACTGATCCAGTCATAGATCTTCCGGATCAGGGCGTCTTTCTTTGAAAGAACGGCCTCGCCATGCCTGGACCTGTAATCATTTACCCAGTAGGCAACTCCGGCCAGACCGGAGGCATTGTTTATGGAAACCTTAGGCGGACGTGCAAGCAGGGCTTCCGTATCGAAGATATTGTAGATCTCGGGATCCTTCATCATACCGTCTGCATGTATGCCGGCCCGGGTGAGGTTGAAGTTCTCGCCCACAAAAGGAGTCATGGGGGGGATATCATAGCCTGTTTCGGAGCTGATATATTCAGCCAGCTCGGTGATCACCCGGGTGTTCATACCGTTTAAATGTCCCCTTAAGGATGCATATTCAAATACCATGGCCTCCAGGGGAACGTTTCCCGTTCGCTCACCTATCCCCAGAAGGGAACAGTTTACGGCACTGGCTCCGTACATCCAGGCAGTCGTGGCATTTACAACGCCCTTATAAAAATCGTTATGTCCGTGCCACTCGATCATTTCGGAAGGAACATCCGAATGATGCTGCAAGCCGTATATGATACCGGATACGCTTCTGGGAAGGGCTGCCCCGGGGTAAGGAACGCCGTAACCCATGGTATCGCAGGCGCGGATCTTGATGGGGACTCCGCTCTCACGCGAAAGCTCCATAAGACTGCTTGCAAAGGGTACGACAAAACCGTAAAAATCGGCCCGGGTGATGTCTTCGAAA
This sequence comes from Lachnospiraceae bacterium, assembly GCA_017552715.1. Taxonomy (GTDB): domain Bacteria; phylum Bacillota; class Clostridia; order Lachnospirales; family Lachnospiraceae; genus NK4A136. The sequence continues at coordinate 10,679 of JAFZOW010000065.1, read as the reverse complement.
TGACATCTGGGACGAAGTCCCGCCTCGATGCACTCTTTCACGATTCCCAGATACTTATCCAGTGCCTGTCTTCTGTTGAGCCCCATTTTATGGAAGATATGGTAATCGGAACAGCTGACCAGGATACCGGTCTCTTTGATCCCGATGGATCTTACCAGTTCAAAATCCTGTTTGTTCGCCCGGATCCAGGTCGTGATCTCGGGAAATTCATAGCCCAGTTCCATGCACTTTTCCAGAGCCTTCCGGTCCTTATCCGAATAGGCAAAGAACTCTGTCTGCCGGATCATTCCATTTGGACCGCCCAGCTTATGCAGCAGCTTGTAGATATGCACCATCTGTTCGGTGGTATAAGGGGTTCTGGATTGCTGGCCGTCACGGAAGGTGGTATCCGTGATGAAGATATCTTCCGGCATGTTCTCGGGTACCCGTCGGTAATTGAATGCGATCTTGGGTGTTTCCGTGTACGGGAAGATCTCTCGGAATAATTCCGGCTCGGCCGTATCCTGAAGCTGATAGATGTACGGATCCTGCTCCAGTTTGTTTGTTTTGCTGCTCAGTCTGATATCCCGCATGGCTTTCCTCCCCGTTCGTTATTGTCCCGCTGTTTATGTGTTTTTTCCTGTTTACTTTTTTTAGCATATATACTATTATTTGTAAAATGAATAAAATCAATTGTAATCATTCGAATTTCGAATAATTAAAGAATGGGAACAGGGAATATATGGATATCGAATCGATCAAAACCTTTATGGTGCTTGCACATACCAGAAACTATACCCGGACGGCGGATCAGCTTTTTGTGGCCCAGTCCACGGTCACAAACCGTATCAACGAGCTGGAAAAAGAACTGGGTTTTCTTCTGTTCAAAAGAACAAACCGGAGTGTGGACCTCACCCCCGAAGGTGAGCAGTTCAGGATCTATGCCGAAAAAGTGATCGAGCTCACGGATACATCTCTGGCGGATATCTCGTCGGGGCGGAAATACGATCATTACCTGCGCATAGGCTGTGCGGATTCCATATATGAAGGACATCTGGCAGCTCTTCTGCTTAAGCACAGAAAGACTCATCCGAAGGATTTTCTGAGGATATCCATCGGGCTTACGGATCACCTGCTGGAACAGATCCAGAAGGACATGCAGGATGTGGTATTTACCTATCTTCCGCTGCGCAAAAATTCCCTGCAGTGTAAACAGTATAAGCAGGATACGCTGGTTCTGGTAACGGATATAGAAAATGAAAAATACAAAAAAGGGATCACGGTGGAGAAACTGCTGGAAGAAAAATACCTGATGTGCAACTTTGCACTGCAGGATGTGGGACAGTACATACGCAAGCTCTTTCCCAGATACCATCAGTTTGAACTGGAGATCGATGATTGTATGAAGATCGTTCCGTATCTGCTGCATCAGGATAACTATACCTTTCTTCCCAAGGACATGGCGGAACCGTATATAAAGGAAAAGCGTTTAAGACGCGTCCCTCTCATCGATTTTAATACGCCTGTGATCAACAGTTACATTATATATAAGAAGTCCCTGGAGAAGATCTGTTCCGAGATCTTCAGGATATGAGTGACATGGGCGGAATGTTATGCTAAATTAGTAGGGTCCCGTCCGATAACTGTTTTCTTAATAAGGAGAAATATAATGGAAATATGGGATGCATATGACAGGGATCAGAAGATCATTGACGGGATGACTCTTGTCCGCGGGGAAGAGGCTTCGATCCCGGAAGGAGTATACCACCTTGTATGTAATGTTCTTGTAAAACATACGGATGGTACATACCTTATCATGCAGCGGGATCTGCGAAAGGCCTATCCCGGGATGTGGGAAGCTTCTGCCGGCGGTTCCGCACTGAAGGGTGAAACGGCTCCTGAATGTGCTGCTCGGGAATTAAGGGAAGAAACGGGGATCACGGCTTCCGGACTGAAAGAGATCCGGCGGTTTGCCCGGGACCTGACACACAGCTTTTATGTGGAGTATCTTTGTGTAACAGACTGTGACAAAGACAGTATTAGGCTGCAGGAAGGTGAGACCATAGCCTACAGATGGCTTTCGGCAGAGGAGATCTGCCGGATGTCAGAGGATGAATTGCTGAGTGAAAGGATGAGGCAGTATATCCGCAATACATTGGAAAAAAACTGTAAGGAAGATACGGAAATATGAAAGAAATAACATATGAGGAACTTAAAGCTTTAGCGGATGATTCCTACAAGCTGATAGATATCAGAGACGAGGGACTTACCGCTTACGGTATGATACCCGGGGCCATCCATATCTTTGTGGATGAGCTGGAGAACAGCAGGGAACTGGCAGAAATTCCGCAGGATAAGAAACTGGTTTTTTACTGCGAGATAGGGCGCAGGTCCAGGGAGATCGACGATACCCTTGAATTTCTGGAGGGCCGGCAATGCTATAGCCTTGCCGAAGGCTATGTCGGTTACATCCGATCGGGAATGAAAGATCCGACGGATAAAGAAGCAAAAAGGAAGCGTGCGGAGGAGAGTATTCAGAAGAAATACCACAAGCAGCTTTTTTCGCCCTTTGCCAAGGCCTGCAAGACATATAAGCTTATCGAAGAAGGGGATCATATCGCGGTCTGCATATCCGGCGGCAAGGATTCCATGCTCATGGCAAAGCTCTTTCAGGAGATCAAGCGTCACAGGCAGGTTGAGTTTGATCTGACATTCCTTGTTATGGACCCCGGATACAACAGGGAAAACCGGGCATTGATAGAAAGCAATGCGGAGGCCCTCGGTATCCCCGTTACGATATTTGAGAGTACGATATTTGATGCGGTGGATACGATAGAGAAAAATCCCTGTTATCTCTGCGCCAGGATGAGGCGCGGCTATCTGTACAGCAAGGCAAAGGAACTGGGATGTAACAAGATCGCCCTCGGACACCATTATGATGATGTGATCGAAACGATACTGATGGGCATGATACACGGAGCACAGATACAGACCATGATGCCCAAACTCCACAGTACGAATTTTGAGGGGATGGAACTCATCCGGCCGATGTATCTGGTGAGGGAAGCCGATATCTGTGCCTGGAGGGACTATAATGAACTGCATTTTCTTCAGTGTGCCTGTCATTTCACGGATACCTGTACCACCTGTCATGAGGATGGCACAAGCTCAAGCAAACGCTTGGAGACCAAGAAGCTGATCGCGGAGCTTAAGAAGACCAATCCGTATATAGAGTTCAATATTTTCAAGAGCGTGGAGAATGTCAATCTGGATACCGTAATAGAGTATAAGAAGAACGGGGTAAGGCATAATTTTATGGATGAGTATTGAAGTACCATAAGAGGAACAGAGGAAAAAACCGGCGACAGAGATCGCCGGTTTTTTTGTTCTTGACAAAATCGACACGTGTGTCTAAAATAGAAATCGACACGAGTGTCGAAAATGGAGAGGCGCGATGACAGACAAAGGCAAAAAAACAAGAGAGTCCATACTGGATGCTTCCTATGCTCTATTTGCAAAGAAAGGTTATAAGCAGGTAAACATGAAGGATGTGTGTGAAGTCACAGGTATGAGCCGGGGGGGCCTGTACAGCCATTTTTCGGGCACGGCTCCGCTGTTTGAGGCAATACTCGAGCGGATCACAAAAAAGGATGCGATGGATTTTCAGGGGAAAATGGATAAAGGAGTGTCCGCCACTGAAATCCTGGACAGAGCTCTGAAGCTCATGGAAGAAGAGATGAAGCATCCGGAAGAGTCCCTGAGTCTGGCAATGTACGAGTATGCCGAGACGGTCGGATCGGATGTGATGGAACGCCTGAATAAGGCCGCCGAAAAGAAGTGGAAGAAACTGATCCTTTATGGGATCGAAAGAGGAGAATTCCGGGAGGCAGATGCGGACGAGCTCGTAAACCTGATCCTCTTTTCTTATCAGGGAGTCCGAATGTGGAGCAGGATCATGGCAGTGAAAGCGAAAACCATCCACTCCATAGCGGAGAACATAAAAAGACAGCTGACAGGAGGAGAGCTGAAATGATAACACTCAGAAGACCTATAAAAGAATATGAAGAGGAAGCCAGGGCATTTAAGCAGGAGTTTTTCGATAAGGGTGAGACAACCATAAACGGCAGTGAGCTGTTCGATCATATGGATTCCTATGATGAATGGTTAAAGTCTGTGACGGATAATACCTCTCCGGATACGGTCAATCCTTCCTGGGTTGTTACCGATACGTATTTTGCCTTTGATGATAAGGAGCGGATCGTGGGCATCATTGACCTCCGGCATGAGCTGAACGATTTTCTCAAGGACTTCGGTAACAGCGGATACAGCGTAAGACCCTCCGAAAGAAGGAAAGGCTATGCCACCCAGATGCTTGGGCGGATCATCCGCAGAGCCGGCGAGATCGGGATGGAGAGGCTTCAGCTTGGGGTGGAGAGAACAAATGAACCCTCCGTAAAGACCATAACAAAGAACGGCGGGATATACGAGCGAAGCTTTCTGTTCGAGGGCGAGGAAGCGGATGTATATTTGATCGATATCGGGAAAAGTGAATAAACAGATATTCCGGGTATGACAGTCTGACTTGTGGCATACCCGTTTTTTTGCTATAATCTGGTCAATAACATGGAGAGGCCGGAGCAGCAGGAAAGATGGAGTATAAGGTATTAAACGGAAGAAATCTGAATCAGCTGACAGGGCTGGCCCCGGGGCGTCTTCTGGAGCAGCTGAAAGAGCAGTCCGTCCGTGCGATCGCTGCCGTTGATAAGGAGCCCGTTGCGCTGCTTCTTTACAGAAGAGGCGGCAGCGAAGAAAGCGCGGAACTTTTATGGATATATGTAAAGGGGGAATATCGCTCCCTTGGAGTCGGAGATGGCCTGATGAAGGCCTTTTTTGACGGGCTTTCGAAGGATGGGATACGGGAAGTAGAGGGAAGAATCCCCGAAAACGAGACTGCCGACGCTCTGCAGCTGTTTCTTAACAGCTACGGTTTCCGCTTTGATCACACTCTTAGCTATGAACTGTACCGGAATCTGGGAGAACTGGGTGAGAGCGGGATCCTTCTGGGCAGCCGCCCGCAGCCGGGCTGTGTTGCAGCTGCCGCAGTAAAGGAGAAGGATATACTTGATTTTCTGGGATCGCTGGAGGATAAAGAGGTCCGGGAACGGCTGAAAAAGGGGTTTGACCGGATCGAATGGGAGATCAGCAGTGTTCTTACGGGCAGCAAGGGTATCGAGGGTCTGTTTCTGGTGCTCAGGCATGAAGACGGTCTGTTGGAGCCCTTTCTTCTGGAACTTCAAAGGCCGGGAGACAGCAATCGGCTCAAACTGGTCAAAAACAGCTATTCCCTGGCACATTCTGCCTGCGGAGCCGGGCAGGAGCTGTTTCTGAGCTGCAGAAGCCCGGAGAGCGCACGCCTGCTGGATCTGCTGTTTCCGGATCTGGGTCCCTTAAAGGTACGGCGGGGGATCCTTCGTATTAAGCCCCTGCAGACAATGTAAACATCAGCGTTAGTATTTCCACAGAAGGAGTACGGCATATCTGCCGTTCATACAGGAGGAGAACATAATGGAAAACAGTTCCCTGTTTCGTAAAAATGCACAGGAGATCCGCACGGATCAGACGCAAAACAGGCAGATCGAGGAGCAGAAGCAGCAGGGGGATCTGCTTAAGGATCTGCAGAACAACATAGTGCAGGATCGGAAGTCTGTCCGGCAGGAGGAAGAAAAGAAGGAACTTGAGCAGCTTGCAGATCCCCTGAAGACAGCGGAGGTGGACGCAAATGCCTCCTTTGAGGATGCTTTCGTCAATATTGAGGGAAATGCTCTGGAGCAGATCCTGGATGCAGCCGATAACTTTGCTCCCACACTGGGAAGGACCTCCAGTTATGCCATGAAACAGGTGAAAAGGGAGCTGCTGGCCGTAAAGGCCGTTCATTCGGAAACGAATCTTAACGATGAAGAAAAGAGTGAAAAGCTTCAGCTGGCCATTTATGCCCTCCAGGACGCCTGTGAACGTTACAAGGCCGTTAAATTCAGACGCGGTCAGGAGCCCAAAAATGCCAGACACCGGAGAGTTGCCGCTATCCTCAGCAGCTGTAACAAAGCTCTGGCGAAATACGGGGATCGGATCCCGCAGGATGTGATCGGCGGTCACGAGAATGCGGAAAACAGGATAAGTGCCCTGAAGGGAAAACCTGATTCGGAGATCGGGGTGATAAAAGGAAGAGTCCGCGTGCTGAGGGAAATGCTGAGCAAGCCTATCCCCTTGCGGGATAAGGTGATAGGAGATGACCTGAGGAATCTGGTGGAGCATAGATACAACAATGTGATCGAAGATATGGAGAGGTATCTGAAAAACCATATTTCCTGGTCCAGGGAAAAGGAGTCCCGTTACCGTGTGGTGAATGAGACCATACGGCAGATCAAAATGGAAAAGAAACGCTACGAACTCCTGAATGTTGATACCATAAGAAAAATGGTCAAAGCCGGGACCGTGAGCAGCTGGGGAGATCTTCTGAAAAGTTACGGAAAAGAAAACGAAGATCACACAAAGATCGTGGAGAAAAAAGAGGCTGACCGGGAAGTGCAGGCTTCCGCAGTCGCAAGCCTTGCAGGCTCGGTTTTGTACGGACAGTTTGAAAAGGCGGACGAAGAGGGAAGCTTTGTCAGCAGAGAGGCCGTGACCGTAAGCAAAGCACAGGCCATTGAAATGGCCAAAAAGAAAAAACAGACGCTCCGTTACTCGGATCAGGCTCTTTTGCAACTCTATGAAGCAAGGATACTGGATATGATCCTGGGAATAGAACAGAGAGGAGATGACAGTATCCGTTTTGAAGTGGAACCGATGATCTATCACGGGCAGGAGACTCTGATGATCCGTAATATCTGGCTGGATATGCCCCCCGGGAACGAGTTATTCTCCGCAAAGGAAGCAGAAGGGGATCTTAAGCTTCCGTCCCTTAAGATGGGATTTAATCGGAGAGAGTACAGTTTGCGGAAAAAGAAATTTAAAGAATACAGGGATTCTCTTGCGGAACGGCTGAAGGAACTGCAGCCGGAGACATTGAAAGCGAAGCTTAAGGAGCTGGGGGTGGAGCTGAGCGAGGAACAGACTACCGCGTTTTTTAAGCGCCTGGAAGCCGTAAAGACGGGACTTGCGGGCGATGACGGAGACGGAAAGGATTATGTGGATCCGGATCTGCTGATAGATAAGGAACAGAATTACCGAAAGAACGAACTTCTGGAGACAGAACTGGGGAGGAAAAAGCTGGAGCAGCAAAAGAATCTCGGGAAGAAAAGAAAACAGAAAGGAAAAGGAGAGGTAAAAGAGGATCCGAAGCCGGAAGAGGAAGAGAAGAAAAATGAGCTCTCCCACTCGGAGAAACATCGTCTCAGTGAAAAGCGCAGGATCATGGATGAGATACGGGAGCTGACCTGGGGAAAAAGCGGCTGTTATCGTGCTATGAACGAAGAGGGTGCCGGTCCGGATCCCATGGAAGAGATACTGAACCTTTTAAATGCGTGGTACCAGACGGATATCGATGCCGAGAAGGCAAGCGTTAACCTTGTACTCTCGAAAGAAAAAAGAAAGTTTTACGAGCAGATCCGGGAAGAAGACAACTCTTCCGATGCGGCGGAATTCTTTGCTGCAGTGGATGGGGAGCTGGAGGAATATGACCGGATACAGAGTGAGCCCGCAAGCAGCAGCGAACACAAAAGCGATGTCCGGAGAGAAAGTGAATATCTGGCAGCTGCCCTGGAGAAGATAAAGAGCTATAAGGCTGTGATCGAAAGCCGGATAAAAGCTTTGGAAAAAGTACCTGAGGATAAAGAGTACAGACGGGCATACTATAAGGATATGGAAGTGAAGCTCGGGGAGGACGGGCGCTTCATCCTTCCGGAAGGAGTGCTCCCTTCACAGGTGAGGAAAACGAAGAACGGCACATATTTCTGCACTGTGATGAAAAAAGGAAAAAATATGAAGCTTCGCGACTGGGAAAGAGAAAGAACACGTCTGGAGAAGCTGGAAGCGACCCTTTCTTTCAGGAACGGACAGCTGAAAGACTGGGACAATGATGAAGAAAAGCACATCGATGCTACGGATTTTGTCTTTTACCGCGAAAAAGATGATGATGAGGCGGGGATCACCGATGCTACCGGAGCGGAACTGCCCTTTGTGAAGGAAGAGCTGAGAGATGCCACAAAGGAGCCGCTCTTCGCTCATGAGCCCTGTATAGAAGATGTGATGCAGGGGCATCTGGGTGACTGTTATTTTCTGGCTACTCTGGCAACGATCGTAGAGCGAAAGCCCGCTTTTATCAAGGATCTTATGAGAGACCTGGGGGATGCGGTGATGGTCCGCTTCTTTGACCCGGAAGGAAACGCCGTCTTTGTAAAAGTGAAAAAGACGGTAGCCACTTCATACGCAAAGGAAACACTCTGGGTGCAGCTCCTGGAGAAGGCCTATGTTGCTTCCGGACTGTCAGCGCAATACGGAAAGTTTGACGAACTGATCAAAAAGGAAGAAGAGGAAAGGCAGGCAGGGAAGGAAGTAACGGTCTCCGAGAAAGATCTGAAGCAGGCGAAAGACTTCCGCACGCTGGAGAATCTGAGTATCAGGGATGAAAAGACAGGAGAAGTGCGTGAGGTCAAGGGACGAAGTTACAAATCCGTTGCCGGAGGAACCATCGATCAGGCGTTCCGTATCCTCAACGGACCGCAGTTGGAGAAATCATTCTTTTTCCTCCACGGGAAGGCCCATTCAGACGATGATGAGAATATGCCCGAAGAGATAGATGAGGAAAAGGAGATCCTGAAGATGTCGGAAGAGGAAGTAAAGGCGAAGTACGGTGCCGATGTAAATACGGTATTGTTTTCGATCGAAAAGGCTCTTTCGGATCCGGATGCTGAATATGCCCTGGTGGCTTCTACCCGCGATCTGGGAAAAACGGAGGACGAGGAAGGAAATCTGAATCACTACCGGAACGGGGTGGCGGGGCCGCACCAATACACGCTGCTGGGCATAGAGGAGAAGGATGGGAAAAAGATGATACGTCTCCGCAATCCCTGGGGATACGGGAAGCTGCATTACGAGGAACAGCAGTCTACCGGTCAGAAGATGGGGGTACTGGGAGATGATCTTGATACCGGAAGCTTTCTTATGGATCCTCTGCATTTTGTGACACATTTCTTTGCGATCGATAAGATCCCGTTGACGTATAACAAGCTCAATCTGAAGAAGAAATGGGAGGTATAGCAGGCAATGGATGAGAGAGAATGGAATATCTTCTGTGAATATGTGCTTCTGCCGCGTATCGCCTTTCTGGAAAAGCTGAGTGAAGAGGCCGGTGTTTCCGGCTATCGCAGCATCAACGCGGACGGTACACCGGTTTATATACTGGATACCGCTACAGGGAGCTTTATGCTGCAATATGAGGAACTGGAGATCGACTGGGAGGCTCTGGAGGAGCTTGAAAAGAATGCCGCAGCGCTGATGATCCGCATCCTTCCGCTGCCCTGGACGGAGTCTGTTTCTGAAAAGCTGGGTTATATGGTCATTCCGGAAGAGAGTCTTTCGGAAGCGGAGGATCTTTCGCTTCTTGCTGCCATTCTGGAAAACGGTATCTGGGCTAAAACTGCGAGGATCCCTGAATGCCCGCCGGAGGCGGCTTACGAGACCCTTGCCCGTATGAACGCGCTGGAAGAAGCCCTCTGTGATGAGGAACTGGACCATGCGGATGTGCAGATCTTTGAAGGCGAATGGCCGGAACTGCTGCTGGAAAGCGATTCCCGGGTATTCGGCCTTTCCTTCCTCCCGTTTGACGATACGGAAAGTTATCTCCTGCAGATCCGCTATTTTGACGAGGCAAGGGGAGAATATCTCCGTATGATGTTTCCGGAAAGAGGCGGGATACGTCCCTCGGGCTTTTACGAAAAGGAACTGGGTATCTTTGAACGCTGCCTTTTTGAGGATGATTTATGAATAAGGAATGGTCGGAAAAAAACAAAAGAATGCAGACCCTTATCGGCAAAGAGGCAGGTTTTGCCGAGGGAATGGATGTGTTGTTGGACTTAAGGAAGGATCTGTTCTCGCAGATATCCTCCATAGTAAATACCTGTCCGGAGGATGCTTTTTACCGTATGCCTTTCGCGGGAGCGGAAGGCTATCACAGTAAGACGCTTGCCTATTCCATGTGGCATATTTTCAGGATCGAAGATATTGTGGCGCATACCCTTATCCTGGGGGATGAACAGATCCTTTTCAGCGGAGGCTGGAAGAAGAAGACGAAAAGTCCCATCATTACTACTGGAAATGAATTAAAAGGAGAAGAGATCGCGGAATTTTCGAAAAAACTGGATATAAAAGCCCTGCATGAATACTGCAGGACAGTAATGGATTCGACGGATGAGCTGCTGCTTGAACTGTATTATAAGGATTTGAAACGCAGCTTTTTTGATGAAGATAAAAACAGAGTGATCGACAGCCGCTGCGTCAGTACGGATGAAGATGCCATCTGGCTGGTGGATTACTGGTGTAAGAAGGATATCCGCGGACTGATCAAAATGCCTTTTTCAAGACACTGGATCATGCATATAGAAGCCATGTGCCGGATCAAAGCTAAACTGGATCAGAAAGCGCGGAAAGCCGTGGATTGACGGAAAGCCATGAGAACACTTTTTGAGTTTGATTATAAAGATTAT